>NZRO01000051.1 GCA_002696275.1 Flavobacteriales bacterium | reverse complement strand
GATCCGTTCCCTCCAGTGAATTCTATAGCATTTGATCCATTCATTGTAGTAGATATAGTAGTATATGAACCTGGGTATGTTGAAGTAGCAGATGCTTGAGTAGTATCTGTAACTATCCAACCATTAGTACCAAAGTTATATCCACTTGTAGAATCCCAAGATGCTGATGACCAGTCTTCAGTAAATGAAGGAACATCACAAATTGTTGAAGAACTAAATGTACAAGAACCATCGTCTACTGACGCTAGAGCGTTGTAATTAGTTGCAAATGGATTTGTACATCCAGAGTATATACATGAACCATCATCTAATGAAGCAGCTGGGTTGTAGTTATCAGCTGTTGTATCAGTACAACCAGTGATAGCATCAACAAAACTTGCTAAGTCAACACACATATCTGAAGTATAAGAAGTTCCTGTGTTAGCAGTTATCTTAACATTTACAGATTGTCCAGCGTATGCTGATAAATTTACTAGTAAGTTAAACCACTCAGGACCTTGATCTCCAGAAACAGTAGTTTCTAAATTCCAAGTTGCACCATTATCGTTAGATACTAATACATCTAGTGATCCCATAGATGATCCATACATATTAATCCAAGCACTAAAGAATGGATTTGTAAGTGATGAAATATCTACACAATGAGATGTCATAGAAACGTCATTACCATAGTTTCCAGAAGTTTCTACATACATGTAGTAAGCTCCGTCATATGCGTAACCAGTTCCAAGATAATTTGTAGAATAGTTAGGTCCAGTATTTACAGAACCTGTTCCAAGATTATCCCAGATCCAGTCTCCATAAATTGTACTACCATTCGTATTGTCATCAGTGTTATTAGTCCAATCAGATGGATTTAATCCTATTTGAGCAATACCATCTTCGAAAGAAGTTGAGTATGTTAAGGCATCAAAACATGGATATAAACAAGAACCATCATCAAATGTAGCAGTCGAGTCATAGTTCTGAGCTGTTGGGTCTGTACATCCATAATTGTATATACATGAACCATCATCAGTGTTAGCTAATGAGTCGTAGTTATTAGCTACAGGATCAGTACATCCAAATATTTGTGGAAAACATAAAGTACCAGAGTAAGGAGCTCCACCAGAAAGTACAATTGTACCACTTAGGTCAATTATCTCCCAAGAAACCTCACCTTGCCATGCACCTCCACCAACATCAACTATATAACAGTCATCTACTAGACATAGTGATGCTGTACCAGCTGAACCACCAAGTAAAGTTTGAGAAACCATCATAGCACCTGAAGAATTAGTCATAGTAAGTGTATTACCATTCCATCCGTCTCCAAATGAATCATACATGTTAAGTGTTAAGAAGTTATCAGTACAGTATGCACAAGATCCATCATCAATTGTTGCCGTAGCATCATAATTGATAGCAGTTGAATCCATACAACCAGAAATACATACAGCACCACCAATAGAAATTCCATACGATCCAGATGACGCAGCGTTTGGAGCAGCGTATCCAAGAGTATCTCCATTAGCATCAGTAGCTAATATATATCCTTGTGTACCATTAAAGTCTGCCCATCCATCTCCGAATGAATCGTACCAATTAATTATATAACATCCAGTATTAGCACAAACTTGATAGTTATATGTAGTAGACGAAGCAGCGTATCCACCAACAGGAACTCCAGCCATTGTATCACCAGTAGCTACATTAATTAATTCCCATCCAGCTTCAGCACCATATAAATCAGTAAATACTTCAATATTTATTTCATCGTCGAAACCGTAGTACGCACAACTATAAGTACAAGAACTGTCATCCAAGTTTGCAGTTGGATCAAAGTTTGTAGCTAAAGAGTCAGTACAACCAGGATAAGTACATGAACCATCATCAGTATTAGCTAATGGATCAAAGTTAGATGCATTAGGATCAGTACAACCATTAACTACATTTGCAGCAACGAATCCACTCCACGTAGAAGTACATCCATTACAGTCAGTAATAGTTACAGCAATTGGACCCATTCCTAAATTAGAAACATCTTGTGTAGTAGCTCCATTAGACCAAGCATAAGTGTATGTTCCTCCACTTGTGTGTAATAATACACTAGGGTCGTAAGAAGTAGTACCTCCTAAGTATGCAGCACCTCCAAATGCAGGTCCGTTAGCACATAACTCACCTGTTGATACTGATAAATTACCGTCCGTTGCATGTGTATTAACAAATGGTGCAGTTGAACCTAATGTAAAGAAATGTGTAGTTGGTGTATGTATCGCAATACCAACAACATCACCAGGCTGAACAGCAATTGGAGACATTAATGGTACATATACAGGGTCACCATTAAGAGCAACAGAATTTGGAATTGAAGTATTCAATGTCCATCCATTAGAACTTGTTGTATTACCTGCAGCTGAACCAACTCTAGTCCAAATCTCTATATTTCCAGTTCCTATGTAAACACCATTTTGAGTGATACCTGTAATACCAACAGCACTTGTTGAAGCAGATACATCAAAATAAGTTGTTGTTCCTGTAGCAACTGAAGAATAAATATATTCTGTAGTTCCATCCCAAGTGTTTAAAGTATCAGCAGCACCATTGAAACATGGAGAACCACCAGAAACAGATAAACTTACCGCACCGTCTGTATTTATTGGCGATGTAGCATCAACAACAACTGCAGAAGCAGAAATTGCAGTAGGTTCACCGATAGTTACAGCTACAGAAGCTGAACAACCATTTACAGTATCAGATACTGTACAAGTGTAAGTTCCAGCAGATAATCCTGAAGCTGAAGTAGCAGTTGAAACAACAGTACCAGCAGCATCAGTCCATGAGTAAACATCTGAACCATTTGAATTAACTACAGTTGCAGAAGCAGAACCATCAGCACCTCCATTACAAGAAGCATCAAATGAGTAATCTTCAGCAATACTATAATAAGTACACGGTGTAACATTAAATACATTGATATCATCAAGTACTAAATAGTTTCCATATATTCCAGTAGAGAATGTAGGACCATATTTACAAGATGCTTCAAATTTAATGTAAACTTGTGATTGTCCAGCATATGCTGATAAATCAAATGTATATGTGTTAGCACCACCAGTAACAGTAGTATTATTCCATACACCAGCACCGTTTACATCAGTTAACTGTACTCCATTAGCAGATACTCTAAACCAAGTATAAGCTGAACTATAGTAAGATTGTAAGTCAGCATCAAATGTCATGTTAACAATTGATGAAGAACCCGATAAATCTAAACAAATCTGAGAACTTGACACGTAGTCAGCATATAGTGGACCAAAAGCATCAGCCTCAGTAAGTGGAGTTGCACCCCAAGAAGCCGAACCTCCAGTATGAACTAAAGATACAGTATCAGAAATAACATTTGAAGTACTTAATACAACATCAGACTGTGTACCAGTCAATGTAGTCCACCCGTTCCCAGCTAGGTTAGCAGCTTCAAAATTATCAGAAAAATCTAATGCATTACATACAGGATAAATACATAAAGTACTATCATTTACGTTACAAGTCGCACAGTAATTAGTTGCATTAGGATCCATACAACCTGTGTATAAACAAGATCCATCATCAATAGATGCTGCAGCATTATAGTTGTCTGCAAAAGGATCCGTACATCCAGTTGTTGGTGCTTCCATAAACTGTAATAAATCTACAGCCATATCAGAAGTAAAAGATGTTCCAGTTAGTGCTTGTACTCTAACAGAAATCTGTCCTGAGTAAGCAGATAAAGGAACAACAGCTTGATTCCACACATCTCCCTGGTTTCCAGAAAGAGTCCATTCGTTAGTCCAAGTAGCACCGCCATCTGTAGATACATCTACATTAACAGTACCCATTGTTGCACCAAACATATGGTAAGCAAAAACAAAAGCTGGGTTAGTCCATGTACTTAAATCTACACAATCAACAGTGATGTCAGCAGTAGAGTTACTACCAGCTCCAGATGTTTCAGTGTAAATATAATATGAACCATCAAAAGCAGCTGATGGACCAGTATTTCCTGAAGTTGTACCTCCAGTATTAATAATCCAATCAAGTGTGTTAGTTGATGCATTCGCCCAAGCTCCTAATGAACCACCTTCAAAACTCTCGGTAGTATCACTTGCGATACATGGGTAAGTACAAGATCCATCATCAACAGTTGCTAATGGATCATAATTTGACGCATTTACGTCAGTACATCCGAATACTGCTGGTAAACAAAAAGCAGGAGATGGTCCTGTGTAAGGAGAACCTCCAGAAGCTAGTGTGTTACCTGTAGCATCATCAGTTAGTGTCCAAGAAACTTCAGCAGGCCATGATCCACCACCGCAAGTGATTGAATAACAATCATCAGGAAGAGAACCAACATCAGTACCTATAGCACCAGTTGCTAAAGTTGAAGTCATTACAGCGATACCAGCGGAATTAGTCAGCACAAAAGTGTTTCCATTCCAACCATCACCAAATGAGTCATACATTGTTAATGTTACAGATGTTGAAGAAGCATATGTACAACTTCCGTCATCAACAATTGCATTAGCGTCGTAGTTAGTAGCGTTAGGATCAGTACATCCTAAAGGCCCCCAACATACAACATCTGTACCATAAGCGCCACCAGTTAGACCTCCAGAAGCATAAATCTGCCCTGAAGCAGAATCCGCGATACTGTAAGTTCCCCCGTTCCAGCCATCACCAAATGAATCATACATATTCATATTGTAACAACCGTTAGGCGCTGTAATAGTAGTAACAGATGTAGCATAGTTACCGTAACCACTTCCAGAAGCTAAAATTGTTCCAGAACCATCAGTTAGGTCCCAAGAAACTTCAGCTCCCCAGTTAGCGGTATTTACAGTGATGTTTACAGTAGTAGCAAATGCGGTGGACACCGTGAACGCTAACGCTGTAACTACAGAAAACATCAGTTTACTAAATTTGTTTTTCATAATACAAGTTTTAGTTAATAAATAAGGTTAATTATATATAAAAAAACCTTTACGCTGGGACGTAAAGGTCTATTTATCGATATTGTATATGGAGTTGCAGAACACGTGTTACACGTATTCAATTCAGCTTTCCATACCTGATAGTTGTAAAAATTTACCATATAAACTTTTTAATTTCAAAAAAAATCAGACTCCAAATTTAGGAAAAATATTCCATTAAAAATCGAAAAATCGAAAAAAAATAGACTTTATTAACATTTAAATCTTGAAAACTCTGAAACTACCCTTTCTTTCATGAGTTATAACGAAATGGCAAATATAAAGTTACATTAAATAGACAAAGTTCTTATTGAACAATAATCTTTTCTTGATATTGATTCGATTCGGATTTAAATACTACTGTATAAATTCCTTTTGAATAAGTTGATAGATCAATATTATATACTAACTGATCATTATTTAAATCTATTTCTAAAACTAATTCTCCTAACAAATTATAAATATTGAGTGAACTATTTTCAATTAATTGATCATCAATTAAGACTCTAAATTTACCTTTAGATGGATTAGGAAAAATATCATATATTTTCCTGCTATTGTTATTCGATTCCCTAATGTTGGAAGGTGTAGAGAAAAATACAGGCCCATCCCAAGCTGGTGATCGGTACGCTCCTCCCATAGAATTACACCACGTTCTGTAAATTAAGCGATAAGAAGTATTAGGAACTAGACCATTCTTTTGCTTACATAACAAAGGAGAAAATACTCCAGAACCACCAATATTATAATATGTAGAACCTATAGAATCAACCCTATACTTAAAACGAACAAAAGAATAGCTATATACAGAATCCCAACAAACCTCAACTTTAGTAGATGAAAGTGAATTTACAGAAACATTAATCATATTAATACAAGAATCTTTAGTGGAGAATGTGTCTAAAGCATGCCAATTAACAACACCAGAGTTACAGTACCATATCTTAAACTCATATTCGTAAAAAGTAGATGGGCTAAGATTTAATACGGTTTTGCTAATATTAGATGTGTTACATCCACTTCCAACTGGAACTCCCATGGTTTTAGTTTGCCATGATGAACTTCCTACAGATCTATATCGTATTCTGATTTGATCTACTTGACAATTAGAAGTATTCATATTGTCCCAATTAAAAGTCGCTCTATCATGAATAATATTACTAACATAGATCCCTGTCACTTCTCCACAGTTTATTGGATACTGACAAGATCCATCATCAATACAAGCAAAAGGATTATAATTTAAAGCGGCAGAGTCTATACATCCTACCACCCCAAAACAACTCCCGTCATCTATGTTAGCTAGAGGGTTGTAGTTACATGAAACTGAATCTGTGCATCCGTAAATGTAATACAAACAAGAACTATCATCCGAATTTGCAGCAGCATAGTAATTTAACGCTAATGAATCTGTACATCCATAAATATAAGGCTGACAACTACCATCATCTGTGTTAGCAAGTGAATCAAAATTATAAGCTGTTGAATCAGTACATCCTAACAGAGGATAAATACAACTTCCATCATCTATCAATACTGCTGGATCATAATTTAGAGCAATTGAATCTGTACATCCATAAATTGAATAGATACAACTACCATCATCTACATTTGCACCCATATAATAATTAAGGGCTAAAGGATCTGTACAACCATACATTATTGAAACACAACTTAAATCTGGGCAAGTTGCTGTACTATCATAATTAAATGCTGTACTATCCATACATCCATATATACAATATGTACAGCTTCCATCGTCAATATTTGCATTCGGATTAAAATTAATAGCTAAAGAATCTGTACACCCATACAAGTTTGGTATATTCATTGAAATATTTATATCATCCAAATCAATTCTCCACATGTTTGCTGGACTATTAGCATGCCATCCAATGTAATATAACCCATCGTTAGGAACACTGAAGTTAACAGAAGTTGAGTCGTAAGAAATGTTGATAATGTTATTCATCTGTAGTAGAACTGTTGTAAGAGAAGAAGCTTGTTGATTAGTACCTATACAAACATTCATTCTTTCTGGATATGCAGCCGATGCAACTCTGTATTTAAATTCTAATTTATAAGTCTTATTGGACTCTAACTTTAAACATTGAGAAATTAACCAATCATCTGCTGAAGTAGTTCCATTAAAATTATAATTATAAAATACACCATAAGACTGATTAAAACCAGTATATTGATTAATATTCCATGAATAAGAATCATTGTTAGCATCTTCAATCATCCATCCACTAAAATCATGAAAAGGTTCAAATCCCATTACATAATCTGAGCTATAAAAGTCATGTAAATAATTTGTAAAAACAGTGGATGAAGTATCATTACCAATATCTAAATCAAGTGGGTGAGATGTGAATGCATTTAGAGTGTACATACCTCCAATATTTGCATTAATAGTATTTGAAAAAGTATATATAATACTATCACCAGATGGAATAGTTGTAAGCACACTATCAGTATAGATTTGACCGTTCCACTCAAACGATACTATAAAATTAGAAGCGTCTATTACATTAAAGTTTTTAATCAAGACAACTACTTGTTCTGCAGAATCTAAAATACATGAATTAGATGGGGATATTATAGAAGACACCCCTACATCTATACTAAACTCTTCAATTTCAATAGTATCTATAGCTGTACATCCATTCGCATCTATAACCTCAACTACATATAATCCAGATTCTAATCCAAAAACATCCTGAATGTTTGATGTGAATAAATTAGGACCAGACCAATTATAAGAAAGTGGCAATACCCCGCCATTAATAGTGATGTCTATACTCCCATCAAAAGCATTTGACATACTTTCTGGAACTACTACAGAACTTATACTCAAAGGAGAAGCATAATCTATAATCTGTAAATTAGTTAATGTATCCTTACACAAATTAGAATCTGTTACTATTACAGAATAAGTGCCTACGAATGCATTAGTCAAATCTTGGAAAGAAGAACCATCACTCCAATCAAAAATATATGGATCAACACCTCCATTCACACTTATATTAATACTTCCATTAGATGAAATACAGTTTGCAGGAATAATATTCGCGCTAGCAGTCATAGAGCAATTTACACTCCAACTAATATCTAATAAATAATCTGCAGAATCAGAACACGGTATACATGAATATGCAGAAGGCATTATAATCAACCAATAAGTTCCTGGAGGAATAGTTTGTTGTAAGCTAAAGCTATCGCACTGCATTACAAAACTTGAATCTAAAATGTTCTGAGGTCCACATCCAGAATTTCCGTCTAGCAAATAAATATAGTAAGGAACCTCTGAAATAGAATGTAAAGTTAAATCACTACTATCAGATAATATAATTTCGTACCAATCTGTATCTCTATAATTGTTCTCTGCAAAAAATGTTCCATGAACAACAGAGTTATTTGCCAATGGAGTATAATTAGACACAGGAGGGTCAATAGTATAATTTACATAAGCATTTCCATCAGGACCTCCACTTGTAGTTATAGAATAAGTTCCTGAAACATAAGGTGTTGGTATTACATATGAGCCTATAAAATCATCCGCTCCTAACAAACTAAATGTTCCATCATCATCATCATATACTCCAAAATCATAAGTATAGGATAGACCTGTAACAGTAGGAGTTGTGAAAATTGAATTAGACTTTAATTCTAAAGGGTTTGTAATACTTGAATTGGCAAACATTGAATAACTTAATGGTTGAGCTGGTGTCTGACCATAAGAATTGGGACACCATGTATCCAAATAATAATCTGTATAATGATAGAATGCATTATTTTCCTGCATGTAAATATAAAAGTCAGGAGAGAAATCTGGTCCTATGTTTACATATCCATTAATCGGCCATCCTACATATGTTATACTAGCTCCAAAAGACCAAGGATCCTCAATTCCGTTAATAGTAAAATTTGAAAGTTTAAAGTTATCATCACATCCGTTATTTACATCTGAACCACATGACTCCCCCTCAGAAATTGCATTATTTGGTATACTAATCTGGCACATAGGATTACAACTACCTATTCCACAATGTTCCTGAGCAAAAGTAAAACTACTACCGTTTGCAATATTTACCCCATTATAACTAACATTATAAGAGCCATTACCCGATGCACAACAAATTCCATCACCATAGGAATCTAATATTGTAAAAGTATAACAGTTTGTATCTGGAACACATATAGACCAAGTTAAAACAGAATTAGCATCAGAAGTTGTTAAAGGCACATTTGTCCAGCCTCCACCATATTGATCCATTAAAAACCAAGAAGTTTCTGTTGGGTAATTATCAGTATTAATTGTTATAACAATTTCAGCCTCTCCACTTGCACAATTGGAAAAAGAACATGAACCAATTGATGAAGTAGTTTCTGAGCTAAGAAATGAACCTCCAGAAGCTATTTGCGAACCTCCGTAATTAACAAAATAAGATCCACTTCCCCAACCACAACAAATTCCATCTCCATAGGAATCTAATATTGTAAAAGTATAACAGTTTGTATCTGGAACACAGATACTCCAAGTATATGTAGTATTAGACTGTGGCAAATCTCCAGGATTTATAAACCAACCTGCTCCATTTTGATCTACTAATTGCCATGATGTTTCCGAAGGATAATTATCTGTTGTTATACTTATAAAAAACTCTTGTTCGTTTGTAGCACAACTGGAGGGGGGTAACTGACAACCACCAATATTATATGAGGTTTCAGAAAATTGAAATGAACCTCCTGAAACAATGGTATTCCCATCTACTAATACGGAATAAGAACCATTACCATAGCCACAACAAATTCCATCTCCATATGTATCACTTATGGTAAACACATAGCAGTTGGTATCTGGAACGCAGAACGTGTAAGTATAGGTAGTATTAGTTTGATTTAAGTCTCCAGGACTAGCAAAAAAAGATCCTCCATTTTGATCTGTTAGACTCCAAGAGGTTTCCGAAGGATAATTATCTGTAGTAATAACTACAGATATCTCAACTTCATTTGAAGCACATTGAGAAAGTGCTTGAAAGGAAATAAAAAATAAAGAAATAAAGGCAATAATCTTATTTCTCATCCCTTTTTTTATTGATGTTATATTTTGATTTCTTCACCTGCTTTTCTTTGAGTGGTTTCTTTTTTTCAATCAACTTATTATTAGAAGAATGTGAAATTATAGATACAGGAATCGCCTTCACCCTTTTTAAAACTGGAGAAACTTTTATCCCATTTACAATTTGGTTTTTTGCTCTTTTTTCAGAAATTTTAATTGATTGAGAAAAGACATTTTCAGAGAAAAAAAGAAAAAAAATAAATATTAATAGTGTAAATAATTTATTCATTTTAGTGAATTTTAATTAAAGTTGACAAATATAATAATTTCAATTAAAAATAACAAATTAGTTAGAGATCATGATATTAGTAAAGATGTAAGNATTTTATTATATTTGCCAATTGTAGATAAAAACAAGTCGNATAACATGAAAAAACCTTTACTTTCTTTAATAATTTTATTTAGTGGACTTTTAACCTTTGCGCAACACCCAGTAAATCTTAACTCATCAAATGTTACTTCTAACTCAGTAGATCTGAGTTGGACTGACAATGGATGTAATACATTTTATAAATTAAGATTCAGAGAAGCAAATGGAGGTAATTGGCAACCATCAAATTCTGGAATTTCTAATGTTACATCNCCATATACACTCAATAACTTAAACCCTAATACAACATACGAATGGACGGTTAAATGTAATGGTACTGGAGGATGGGCAAATCCAATACAGGCTTTTACTACCACAACAGNTTGTAATTTGANATCTTCCATATCTGTTACAGACGCTTCTTGTAATAACACCCTAGATGGATCTGCTACNCTTTCAGTAAGTAATGGAAATTCACCNTACTCATTTNNNTGGGACAATGGGACAACTACACAAAATTTAAACGGNGTAAGNTCNGGNACCTANATTGTNCAAATAAACGATAACTCGGGATGTACAACATCAGACACCGCTATAATTGGAGCTGCTGGAACTCAATCTATAAATCAACAACTAACACAATTTTCACCAAATCCTGTGACAGCTTACCATCAATGGTCTTATGATACATTGAGAATAACCAACACTGGTTGCGATGTTAGAATTCGTCCAGAATTTACAATCAATTGTACTAATGGACCTATCCAACAAGGAGACATTGTATTAAAATGGCAAAATCCATTAGGTTTTAATCAAACCATAAATTATGATATTGATGCAAACGGAAATGCATTTGGATATTGGAGTTTTACAGCAAATGATTCNACAGGAACTGANNTNANTTTTGGGCAAATNCAAGATGTAGTAATTCAAGTNAAGTTTGTTAATCCTGCTCAATNTGGAACTTANAACGCTACTTGGGAAACATATAAAGTTGATNNTTTNGGCAATAAACTTGGNTTATTNGCTGGACCAAANACGGTTTCACTATCCTTAGTTGATTGTTCAACTTTAACAATTGATGGATTTANCTCNACAAACCCAAACTGTGTTGGTGGNGNTGANGGNNCAATAAATATTAACAANATTNCTAATGGAAGNGGAAACTTTTCTTTTANTTGGTCTAATGGNAGTACTCAAGCNAANATAAGTGGTTTAAGTGCAGGAACTTACACTTTAACTGTTACAGACAATAATACTGGATGTATAACTACCGATTCTGTTAACATAACAGACCCTGCTCCANTGTCAGGAACTCTAACAGGAACAAATATTTCATGTAATGGACTTTCAGATGGTACTTTAACAGCACTTGCAAGTGGAGGATCTTCAAATTACAAATATACATGGAATCCGACTATTGGGCAAAATGCAAACATAAATAATCTTTCTGCTGGNACTTATAATTTAACAATAATTGATTTGGTTTGTAACAATAATATTTCTGGATTGTCATTTACNATNACAGAACCAGATTTATTAACNTATACTAGNTTTAACTCAAANAACACNTCATGTGACACTTCAATTTGNAATGGTTCATTTGGAATAACACTNTCTGGAGGAACAACNCCTTATATTTANNCNTGGGGAAATGGAGATACTGTCAGTTCTCAAACTAATTTATGNTCTGGTANTTTTTCCATAACTGCAACAGACATAAATTNATGTAATACATTTATAGAAAATGTANTAGTTTATGATAGTTCATTTACACCATCTNCNNTANTAACCTCNACAAATATNAGTTGCTTTGGTTTAAATGATGGACANGCNGAAGCTATGATTNNCAGNGGTTCAAACACAACTGGAGGAAANANATCTAACTTAACATATTGCTCTTCATCTCCAGGAACAAATAATTATAGCAACATTGAATTAGTAAGAATTATTGGAGANAATGATTCCATNTCTAACAANACATCTGGATCNTGCGATATGTATGANGANTACACAACACAATTCACAACACTTACNCCNGGAAANNCTTATAATTTNGAAATTCTTACAGGATCTTGCGTAAGTAACCAATACAATATTGATTCAGTTGCTGTATTTATAGATTGGAATATTGATGGAGATTTCGATGATCCTGAAGAAANNATTACAAGNTTTGGAGGAACANTNTCTCCNNTAAATGAAGTAATTACTNTTGTTGTTCCAAACTATTGGGTATGGAGCTACCAGAATGAGAATCATANCACATGCTCAATTTAATAACTNNGGATTTCCTGATGGNCCTGTNAATCCTTGNATAGTCGGTGATTTTGGTCAAAACGGAACATATTCCCAACCATGGTATGGAGCAACTGAAGATTATTCTATTGTAATTAATGGAACAATACCAGCTACTTANTTATGGAATACTGGNGATACAACAGCTTCTATATCNAACCTTNNACCAGGAAACTACTATTGNGAAGTAACCGATACGAATAACTGNACATCGATAGATACTGTAACAATTGTTGAACCTTCATTAATATCNACNACAGAAAATATTACAAATGTAAGTTGTAATGGACTNTCAAATGGAANNGCTNTACTCACAATTTCTGGAGGNACACCNGGATACTCNCAAGATTGGGGAACTAATAANCCTAACNCATTATCNGCTGGAACTTACTNCTATACTATANCAGANACAAATGGTTGCAACTATAATGATTCTGTAACTATTANTGAACCTAATGAACTTAGTATAAANTCAATAACNNCAAATGTTCTTTGTAATGGAAACGCAACAGGATCTATTGACATTACAATTAGTGGAGGTGTAAGTTCTTACTCTTTCTTATGGAGTAATGGAANTACAANTGAAGATTTATCAAATGCTCTNGCAGGAACATATTATCTTCAGGTATCAGATGCAAACTCTTGTATATTNTTAGACACATTTGTTATTACAGAACCATCTGTTATCACTGTTTTATCTACNACCANNGACGCTACTTGCAATGGACTTTCAGATGGGAATGCTTCNCTAACAATTTCTGGAGGNACACCTGGATACTCAGANGACTGGGGNACTAATAATCCTAACNCATTATCNGCTGGAANCTACAACTACACTATTNNAGACAATAACTCATGTGTTTATACAAATTCNGTTCTTATAAATGAGCCAAATATAATTTCTACTGTACATAATATAACAAATGTAAGTTGTAATGGATTTTCAGACGGAAGTGCTTCACTAACAATTTCTGGAGGAACACCTGGATACTCAGAGGACTGGGGAACTAATAATCCTAACTCTTTAACTGCTGGAACCTACAACTATACTATTACTGATACAAATGGTTGTAACTATAACGATTCTGTAACAATTANTGAACCTCAAATATTAAACGCTACTTACTCTCAAACTAATGTAAGTTGTAATGGATTTATAGATGGAGCCGCATTGGTTAATATTTCTGGAGGAACTACNAATTATANTCTAACATGGGACACNTTAAGTTATCCATTACTGGNAGGNGTNAATGTNTTTAGTACTCCAATTGGNGTTCCTGNTGGAGTCTATCCATTTGGTATTACAGATAATAATGGATGTACNTTTACAGATACTATTACTATCACAGAACCAGATTCAATATCTGTGTCTCNGANTACTACAAATGTNAGTTGTAATGGACTTTCAGATGGTAGTGTTTCACTAACAATTTCTGGAGGTACACCTGGATACTCTCAAGATTGGGGNACTAATAATCCTAACTCATTATCTGCTGGAACTTACAACTATACTGTTACTGATACAAATGGTTGTAACTACAATGATAACATTACTATTACTGAACCTATTATGTTATCTTCAACAATTAATGCGACTGATTTAACATCTTGTTTAGTTTCAAATGGTTCTATTGATTTAAATGTATTTGGAGGTACTTCTCCTTATGTTTATTCGTGGAATAATTCTGATACTAGTGAAGATTTAAATAATTTATCTGCTGGTAATTATTCTGTAACTATTACAGATATTAACGGATGTACAACAACTAACAACACAACTGTTAGTCAACCTTCAAATGGTTTAACACTATCTTTAATCTCTCCTACTTATAATGGTTATGAGGTTTCATGTTATGGAGGTTTTAATGGAAATATAACTACTACAGCTGCCGGCGGTTTAGGAAGTTTAAGCTTTGTTTGGAGTAATGGAGATACTACACAAAATCTTTCAAATCTGAGTGCGGGCTCTTATTCAGTCACCATGACAGATTCTGTAGGATGCTCATTATTTGATAATATAACATTAAATCAACCAACTGAAATCACCTCCTCTTTTGTCACCTCAGATGTTCTATGTAATGGAGACAGTACAGGAACTGCTTCCGTAACATTTAACGGGGGAGTTACAGACTACTTATTAAGTTGGACAGGATATAACTACCCACTTGCTAACGGGTTAAATACTTTTGTTACGCCTATCGGAGTGCCCGCCGGAATTTACCCGTATTCTGTTACAGATAATAATGGATGTATGTATTTTGACACAATAACTATCAACCAACCTAATCCTATAAGTTCATCATACACTATTACAAATTATAATGGATATAATATCTCTTGTAATGGTGCTAACGACGCAAGTATAGAACTTCAATGGACCGGAGGGACATCTCCATATCAGAATTGGTTTGATGGATCTACAACCACAGATACTATACAAAGTAACTTATCTGCAGGAATGTATATTGATTCTTTATTAGACGCAAATGGATGTTCCTATTCACAATCTATTACAATTAATGAGCCATCTGCACTGTCTTTAAATTTAATTACAACAAATTTAAGTTGTTATAATTCTTGTGATGGTATAATCTTAACTCAGATTAATGGCGGGGTTTCATCATATAGCTACTCCTGGAGTGATGGATCCTCATTAGATAGTAATACTAATTTATGTAGCGGAATATACAATATTACAGTAACAGATAATAACGGATGTACTATATCTGATAGTAGCATTTTAACCCAACCTACTGAAATCATCATTAATATTGATTCAATTTTTGATGTCAGTGTATATAATGGAAATGATGGAGAAATCTACATTACACCAGGTGGGGGAATGTTAAATTATTCTTATAGCTGGACAGGACCGAATGGATTTGGTTCAACAAATGAAGATATTATCGGAATTAACTCAGGAAATTATAGTATAACTGTTACAGATTCGACAGGTTGTTCTTCAACTGATTTAATTTATATCGATGAACCATCATCGCTTTCTATACACTTAGATTCTATAACTAATTTATTATGTTTTGAAGAATGTAATGGACAAATTATGATTTCAGCTGATGGAGGAGATTCAGTATACACATATCTATGGATTGGACCTAATGGATTCACATCCACAGAAGAAGATTTAGATAGTCTATGTGCTGGAAACTACGAACTTATACTTTCTGATTCTACAAGTTCTGTTTCAACAACATTTACAGTGACTCAGCCTTCACAATTACAAATAATAACTAATGCGGACACTGCTTTATGTTACGGAGGATTAGCTCAAGCATCTGCCTTTTCATATGGAGGTCAATATCCATATATTACATCCTGGGATGTTGGGTCTAGTTCTATTACTACATATTTAAATGCTGGAATGCACTATGTAAATGTAATTGATGCGAATGGTTGCTCCGCTACTGATTCGGTTTTAATAGTACAGAATGATTCTATGAGTATTTCATCTACAGAAACCAATATTAGTTGTTATGGTCTTTTAGATGGATCTGTTCAAATAGATGTTTTTTCTGGAGGACTTGCTCCATTTGAATATTCTGATAATAATGGACAATCCTTCCAAAATTCAAATATATTTAACGGATTATCTGCAGGAAATTCTACATATATCGTAAGAGATGCAAATGGATGCACAAACTCAATCACAGTTCTTATTACAGAACCAAATGAGTTAATTGTATCACTTAATACAAGTTCTACTAGTTGTTTCGGAGAATGTGATGGAACAGCTAATACAATAATTTCTGGAGGAACAGGTAATTATACAGAAGATTGGGGCGGGCTAGATCCAAATAATTTATGCGCTGGTTTAGTAAATGTAATTATAGAAGATGATAATAACTGTTTAGCAACAAACTCTATTATAATATCTGAACCTAATCCGGTCGTAGTAATGATTTCAGTAAATGGAATTAGTCTTGAAGCTACTCAAGGATTCTTGTCTTATCAATGGTTAGATGGTAATGGATCTAATATACTAGGAGCTACTAATCAAAACTTTACTCCAACTAGTGGAGGNGTATATTCTGTAGAAGTGACCGATCAAGATGGATGTGTTGGAATTTCAAATTCTGTAAACTTTATTGTTGAATCCATGAATTCTGAAAACAATATTTTTTCTATTTATCCAAATCCGACTACAGATTGGATTACTATTAAAACAAATATAAATATTGATTCAGATATTACAATAATTAATGTTTTTGGAGAGATTGTTTATACAATATCAAGTAATGATTTATTAGACAATAATGAAAGAATTAACCTAGAAAACATTTCGAAAGGAATGTACATTATTCAACTTATTAACAATAACACTATTATTAACCATAGAATCATTATACAATAAGTTAAAAATAAATACTTAATTTGGCAATATAAAATTTGAAACAAAAAGATTATGTTCAAGAAAATAATTAAATTNAATTTACTACTAGTAATGTCGTTATTCTTAATGACAAGTTCAACTTACGCAAATTCACCTATGGATAGTTTAAATAGGTCAGAAAACTTAAAAGCTTTTGACTGGCAAGTAATTTCTGGGGTTGAAAAATTAGTTCCTAATAAAGATATGTCAAAGAATTCCATTAAGAAATTAGAGGAAGCTAACATACTCTATTCTAAAGGTGTAGAATTAATGAAATCTAAAAATTATACAGGTGCCATAGAACAATTTATGTTGGCAAGAAAAAGTTATAAAAGAGCAAAAATCACTCCTCACGATTATAACTATATTAACATAAATCAGGCTTTATGTTATGCTAATTCTGGAAAAGAAAAAGATTTTGCTGTAGCCAGCAGATATTTAAGTTTGGTTACAAACAAAATTGAAAAAGAAAAAAAATGGCTCTACAATCTATCGATTGCTTATAACCTTATTGGAAATTATACTTCAGCAACTTCTAACTTGAGTCAAGCAATTAGATTAGANATCAATTACTTTCAAGCTTATATCACTTTAGAAGCAATTTATAGAAATACTGATAATAAAAATAATGCNGACAAGGTAAGAGATCGAATGGAAACTGCTGAAGCCAAATTGATAAAAAAGGAACAAAAAAATTCTAAAAAAGAACCTAAATCTGAAAAATCAAAAGATATCTTATCAATTGAAGGAGTTGAACCAGATGTAACAATCTTAAATATTGTGAAAAATGATGATAATTTGCAATTCAACAAAGTATCTCAGATTAAAGAAAGATCCATGACANTAGTTCAAGAAGGAGTAGGGTCTTATAATAGTGGTGTAAAAGAGTTAAGTAATGGAAACTATGAAAGAGCAATTGAAGAATTAAAAATTGCTGAGAAAAAATTAAAAAGAGGAAAAATAAAAAACCATGGACTAAATTTTTCTAGAGCACAATTAACTATTGCCTACTTATGTACTGAAGAGAACAATAAATTAGGACAAGTAAAAAGAAATCTTAGAAATATTTCTAACAGACTTTACGAAACTAGAGATTGGACCTATAATATGGCGGTTGTAAACTACACTTATGGGGTAAGAATAGTTAGAGGAGATAAATCAACAGATAAATGGAAATCTAAAGCAAAACAATCTTCTTTTATAAAAGATGCGATTAAATTATTTAAACTTACTATAAAACACGATAAACTTTATTTAAACCCTTATCAAAACCTAGTATATTTATATCAGGAACTTGGAGACATAAATAAGGCTGAGAAATACCAGAAATTATACAATAAAAGAAGAGATGAGTTAATTCGTTCATTTGACAGAGAGGAGCAAATAAAAATGGGAGTTGCAAATGAGTATGTATTTAGAGTAAATCTTGGTACTTATGGGGAGTACGAAGCTCCAGCTGATATGTTTGATGAAGAATATCTTATTACTGTACCTATAAATGAAAGAATGACCGCATATCTTGCTGGTATGTATTACAGCTTGGAGGATGCTATTGCATACCAAAAAGAGATGATTAAAAAAGGTTATAGGGAAGCATTCATAGTCGCATATAA
Organism: Flavobacteriales bacterium; assembly: GCA_002696275.1. Classification (GTDB taxonomy): domain Bacteria; phylum Bacteroidota; class Bacteroidia; order Flavobacteriales; family BACL11. Next base: position 137,826 of record NZRO01000051.1, on the reverse strand, counting down.
GGATGGAGATAAAATTGATTTTTAAAACATAGATTTTAGAAAATCTTCATACTCTTTTACAACTTTTTCCCAAGAATATTGATTTTTTATTTTTTCTTTATTATTAGATACAAATAAATCTCTTTCTTCTATTTTTTTTCTATTAAGTAATGATGTTATACATTTATTACAATTAAAGTAGAATGCATCTTTTTCTAGTATAGCTTTATTGAAATCATTATTATGTGCACAAATTAAAGAGGCAGAACTCATTGCTTCTAACAATGATGGATTTGTTCCGCCAACTGTATGTCCATGGAAATATAAATGAGAATGTTTTCTAAGAATATTTAATTTTTCAATTTCAGAAATATAACCTAAATAAACTATTCTATCATCTGTAAACTTATTTTTAATATTTTTTCCGTATCTATTTTCAGTATTACCAACTACTAAGAACTTTCTGTTAGTATCTGAATTTAAAAAGCCTTCTAAGATTGTTTCTATACTGTTCTCTGGTTCCATTCTAGCAATGAGTATATTATAAGATCCTTTTTCTAAATTTAGATTAGTTAAAAAAGAATCGTCAGTGTTNGAGACTAAATTTGCTCCATAGGGGATATACTTAGACTCTACAGAATATTTATCTTGTAAATAAGATTGAATTCCTGTTGAATCTGAAATAAGATAATCACTAGATTTAACTGCTAATCTTTCAGCGAACAATAAAAACTTCTGAACCAGTTTAGAATATTTACTTCTTTTCCATTCTAATCCATCCATATTTGTTACAATTTTAGGTCTTCTAGGCAATAACCANTTCCAGATACTTGAAGATGTATAACCTAATTGTAGTATTACATCAAAATCTCTTTTTCTAGAATCTAGAATACAATTTAAATCATAAATAAACTGACCAACTGTCCCAATAATGTGTTCNGGATCTTTACAATGTATAATTTTTACNCCATTCCATTCTGGTTGTTGATAAAGATGATTATGAGAATTATATACATANACCTNATGNCCNTTNTTTACAAATTCTTNNGATAAATATTGNGCAAANTGNTCAAANCCNCCATANTNATTNGGCACNCCNCTAGTTCCTAANATTGCNANNTTCATNAGTNCNGNGGNTTNNATCCATTTACATTTTTNANNAGNATATCTTTTATTGAAGAATCATNTTGNTNTTCTCTAANNNTNGNTATTTCTTNNACCTNNTNTTCAATNACATCTANAGNAAGTTTTTCTTCNCNNGCNTGCATTATTCTTGGATGTTCNGANTGTATTACATCATCNCCAATNANNAATTCNTCATANANNTTTTCTCCNGGTCTNAANCCTGTAAACTTTACTTTTATATCNCCATCAGGGTTCGAAGTNTCAATTGGNTTNAANCCACTTAANTGAATCATNCNNTAAGCTAAATCTAAAATNTTAANNGGATCNCCCATATCTAAAACAAANACATCNCCACCTTTTGCCATAGCTCCTGCTTGCAATACCAATTGTACTGCCTCAGGAATTGACATAAAATATCTAGTAATATTTCTATGAGTTACCGTAACAGGACCACCATTTTTTATCTGTCTTCGGAAGAGAGGAACAACAGAACCCGCTGAATCTAATACATTTCCAAATCTAACCATAGAAAAACAGGTGGAATTTTCTTCTTCAGCATAAGCTTGTAAAATTAGTTCTGAAAATCTTTTAGAAGCACCCATAACATTAGTAGGTCTGACCGCCTTATCTGTACTAATTAAAAGCATATTTTGAACCTTATTTTCTTTTGCAGATTTTGCTAGATTATAGGTTCCAATAACATTATTATAAACTCCTTCTGATATATTCATTTCCACCAAAGGAACATGTTTATATGCCGCAGCATGATAAATAGTATCAATATTATAATATAAGATGATCTTATTTACCTGATGGAAATTAGTAACTGTTGCAAGTTTTGGTATGATTTCTGCTCTCTTCTTACTTGTTAAAAGCTCTTGATGAACTGAGTATAAATTATATTCTGAGTTGTCAAATAAGATAATCTTTTTTGGACTTAACTCTAAAATCTGTCTACATAACTCTGAACCTATACTTCCTCCAGCTCCTGTAACTAAAACACTTTTTCCTTTTATATTCTTCTTTAACAAACTTACCTGCGGAGTTACAGGAGTTCTTCCTAATATATCTTCAACTTGAACATGTTTTATACTATCAATTGTTACCTCCCCATTTACAATACTATCAACTGAGGGTAAGACTTTTACCTCTATTGGAAATTTAGAAAGTTTTTCTATGATCTCTTTTCTTCTATTTTGTGTTGCAGAAGGAATAGCTAGTAATATTAATTTAGCATCAAACTTCTTAATTACTTTATCCAATTTTGAAAAGGAAAAAATCTGAATAAAATTTATAATAGTACCATGCTTTTGTTTATCATCATCTATAAATGCAACCGGTGCATAATCCATGCTTTTTTTTAAACTTTCGACTATTTGCACTCCCGCACTTCCGGCTCCATATACAATAATCTGTTTTCTTTTATTAACTTGAGTATCCCAAGAATACATAAATCCTTTTAGTAAAAATCTTGAAGTAATAATAAAGGTATTAGATACAAACCAAAATATAGGCATAATAGATCTTGGTAAATCATTTTCTTGAAAAAAATACATGAAAAATGTAATAGCAAAACATGCAATAGTTATTGCCTTAAAAGAAGTTGTTATTACTTTAATCCCAGTATATTGTAAAACAGAACGATATAAGCCTAATTTAATAAATAAAGGAGTTGCAACAATAGGAATAAGTATAAATAGCCAAAAATTCTCATTTAGATATGAATTCAAAGGTTCACCAAAACGCAATGCAAAGGATAACCATAATGAGAAAATTAAAATAACTATATCAAAGCTTAATGTAATTATTTGCTTGTATAATCTGCTTAATGTAAGTAATCTACTTTTCAAAAGATCTTTTTATATTAGTAATTATTCTTGCTATATCATTTTCTGTCATATTAGAACCTGAGGGTAAACATAATCCATATTTAAACAAATATTCTGCATTATTAGAACCAAAATATTTACAGGAAGAAAAAATAGGTTGTAAATGCATTGGTTTCCAAAGTGGTCGAGACTCTATATTATTTAACTCTAAATTTAATCTTAAATCCTCTCTACTCACTTTTGAGTTTGCTGAAATAAGTACTGTCGTTAACCATCTATTCGAATAGAAACCATCAGGTTCTTCTACAAAAGATATTTCATTAATATCTGATAATTCTTTCTGATAATGTTCAAATATTTCCCTTCTTCTTTCTACTCTATCTTGTAAAACTTCTAACTGTCCTAGACCAATAGCTGCCGAAACATTACTCAACCTGTAGTTATAACCTATTTGAGAATGTTCATAATGAGGAGCATGATCTCTGGCTTGAGTAGCTAAAAACTTTGCCTTTTTAATAGAATCTTCATTAGAAGATATTAATGCTCCACCTCCAGAAGTTGTTATGATTTTATTTCCATTAAAAGAATAAATTCCGAACTCCGTGAGCGAACCCAAAGGTTTATTATAATAAGTAGAACCAAGTCCTTCTGCAGCATCTTCAATAATAGGAATATTATACCTACTTGCAACTTCTATTATCTCATTCATCTTTGCTGGCATCCCATATAAATGAACTACAATAATTGCTTTTGGCTTGATTCTGTTTTCAATCCTATCTATTATAGCTAGTTCTAAAGATTCAGGACACATATTCCAAGTATCCATCTCTGAATCTATAAAAACTGGTTTAGCTCCTTGATAAATTATTGGATTTGCAGAAGCAGAGAAAGTAAAAGAAGAACAAATGACTTCATCATCTCTTTCTACATCTAATAAAATTAAAGCTAGATGTATGGCTGAAGTACCAGACCCAAGAGCGGCTACATATTTATTATCAGAAATCTTAGATAGATTTTTTTCAAAGTCATTTAAATGAGGACCTACAGGGGCAATCCAATTTAAATCAAATGCCTGAGTAACATATTTAAATTCATTCTCCCCCATATGAGGAGACGATAACCATATTTTTTTGTTTTTCATTTAATAGGATGATCTAAATATTGTTGCAAATATAATTTTAATGTCTAACCAAAGTGATTGATTTTCATAATAATCTAAATTTACTTTTACTTTATCAGGAAAAATAACCTCGTCATTATATTTTTGAGGATTCTGTTGAGCAGCTAAAATCTCTTCTTCATTTACATATTTTAAACTTGCTGCTCCAGTTATTCCCGGCCTAAGTTTTAGAATATTTCTATCATTTCCTACTAATTTATCTGCATAACCAGGAACATCAGGCCTTGGACCAACTAAACTCATTTCACCTTTTATAACATTCCATAGTTCAGGTAACTCATCTAATTTATATTTTCTTAAGAATGCTCCTATCTTAGTTATTCTTACATCACCACGAGCAGTTGCGGTACTTTTTGACTGCTGTTGTACTGTCATTGATCTAAACTTAATTAAGGTAAAAAGTTTACCATCCTTCCCTACTCTCTTTTGATAAAATAACACTGGACCTGATGAACTTATTTTTATTGCAATAGAAATTAATATTAATACAGGAGTCAATACAATAAGTCCTATTACAGAAGAAAAAAAATCAAATAATCGTTTAGTCATCTAAATTCTTTTTTTAATAGCATTATAAACATAACTAACAAAACATATTACGCTATATATCAAGTTTAATTTTTCCACCTTTCTATACACATGCCAAACATCTTTTGCAGCTTTCCATTTTTTAGAGGTGTTTGAAGTAGAAACAACTCTATAATACGCTAAGTTTTCATTTAAACCATAAGCAGAAAAACCTCTTTTCATTATTAATAACCAAAGTGCCATATCATGAGAAGATCTAATATTTGACATGTAAAATTCTCCCGTTTTTTCTCTATCTATTATAACAGTCAAACAACCAATAATTGTATTTCTTAAATAAGAATTATAATTAATTTCTTTAGGAACCACTATTACTGAATATTTTTCATCTCTATTTTCAGAAATAGGTTGGTATGAGGTGAAAGAAAATGCAATATCATTCTTACTCATAAAATCAAGTTGTTTTTCTAACTTATTGTTTTTCCATAAATCATCTGAATCTAGAAAAGCAATATACTTTCCTTTTGACTCTTTTATTGCAATATTTCTAGCTTCAGCCGCACCTACATTTTCTTCTAAAAAAATCGTTTTTATTCTATTATCTTTTTTACTATATTTTTCAATGAGTGTCTTAGAGTCATCATTAGAACAATCATCCACTATTATCATTTCCCATTCTAAATAAGTTTGTGAGATCACTGAATTAATACAATCCTCAATAAATTTTGAAGAATTATAAGAGGGTGTAATAATTGAAACTAATTTATTCATATTTCAAATCTTTCAATAAACTATATATTCTTTTTTCAACAATACGAACTTCTTTTGTTGTCAAAACATCTTTCCAGTTTTTAAAACCTCTAGTTTGTATATTATGATTTACAGATTTATGAGTACTAATATTATTCTCTAAAATAAAATTAATTATTTTCAAAATTTGTTTGTCTGGATCTTTAACTAAATCCTCATATTTGATTGTAAGAATTGTATTTTCAGGATTCTTTTTTATAAATTCTAATATTGACAGCACACTATATCTCCACTGTTCAGAAGCCAACTCAATTAGAGAAATAGATTTATATAATTTTCTATACCCCTTAAATCTTGGTCCCCAGAAATCTCTTTTTTTAAAACCTAAAATAACTAAACTCATTCTTAAATATCTGATGGAATTTGAAATAAACATCAGAGGTGTTAATCCATTTCTAATTTTATGAGAAATTTCTTCAAAGAAATTAATAAATCTATTTTTAGATGAGATTGTAGAGGTATCTTGACTTGATATTTTCCTAATATCACCAAAATATTTTTTTCTAGTTGAAACAGCTACATCTCTACCATCTCTAAGAATATGTATAAACTTTGCATTTGGAAATACCTTTTGAACTAAATCTAATCTCAAACAATTAGAGGCTGTTTTTTCTAATAAAAATGGATGAAATTCTTTATTTTTTAAAAGATTAGAGAAATCTTTTCTTATCTTAATTAATTTGGATTGAGTTATTTTATCTTTCTCGATTTCATCAAGAGTTAAAAATGGAAATCTTTTTTTCCATAAATCATTTATCTCATTTAAATATATACAATCAATATTTTCTCTGATTGTAGAAGCAATTAAATGTGTTCCAGATCTAGCTGCTCCTATAACGATTACAGGTTTAATATTTTTTAATAATCTTAACGAAAAAGTTCTTTTAATTTCCTCATGCAACAATAATCCATAAATTTTATTGAATAAAAAATTCCATTTTAAAAATTTAAATAAGTATTTACATCTATATAAAATTTTTACTATAATTTTTAAAGAAGATCTATACTCTAAATGTAAATTACAATAAGCTTTTCTAAAATTAAATTTTTCAATTAAATACTGTTGAGTATTAGTTTTATGAAGTAAACTTCTTGCTCCAATATTGACATATTTGAATGAATTTTGGTTTAAATAATATTGATTCATTTGAAAATATAAAACATAACTTGAATAAAATTTAAGAAAATCAGGGTCAAATTTAATTGTGGAGTAATCACAATAATTATCAATAATTTTATTTTGACTATATCCAACAATCTGATTATTTTCTTTAAGGAAAACTGCCCAAAAATCCCATGTTCCCTCTAAATTCTTTAAAGAATTTTTAAAAACTTCTTTTCTTTTAGGGGAAGAAATAGCTTCATATCTTTTAAAAGCTTTTTTATATACATTATATGCATTTTCAATTATAAATGTTTTTGAAATTTTCTTTACATATAGTTTTTTATTACCTCTATTGATTTTACTTCTAGTATTTCTACTGTAACCGCTTAGCGACATTTTTTTATCACAAATAACATACCAAAATTCTGACTTCTCTTCTTGATCAAAATCTGAAGTCCAACGAGCAAAAAAAGCTTTTTCATCTTTCAGTTTTTGAGTAATATTATCTGTATTCACCTCTATATGAGGAGGAGTGGTAGGGATTAAAGCTCCATTATATTTTCTCCATATTGACACTATTCTATTTGTAAAATTTTTCTTCTTAATGTGAATGCAAAATAATACAAAAATTTAAAACAAATAGATGTATTTAATTTTTCAATTTTATTGATATCCTGAATCTTCTTAAGTGAGAAAAAAGTTAAATATTCTCTCTCTTTTCCTGTTCTAATTAGATCCTCTCTCCCTTTAGTTACTGTAGAATAATAATTTGAATCTCCAATTAAAATTTTGTTTCTCATATTGCTTAATGAAGTATTTTCTTTCAAATTATTTATCTCTTCTTTAGATAAAGAAGAAAATCCAATCAAATTAGCAATTTTTTGTACAGCAGAGCTAAAATTATTTATTAAAGTTGAATAATGAATAAAATTATCATCATTAAAATAGTTTCTATACATCTGATTAAATCTTACTATTTCATAAGCCTTTAATCTTCCAATAGTCCAATAATATATACTAAAACTAGAAATATAATTATATTTCTTTTTCACGTGAAAATAGTGAGAAACAATAGAATCTTTTAGATCTCTTTCGGAAAAGAGAAATACAACTGATTCATTATAATTTTTATTAAGTGTACTAACTTGAAAAAAATGAGATTTGTTGACAAAAGTTCTGTTTTTGTAGTCTTCATTTCTTAGAAATTCTTCAAATTTACTTTCTATAATTGGGGTAGGAGATTTCACATTATTTGTATATTTTTTATCAATCTTAGACACTCTAACTTCTTTAATTTTTAAAATCTCTAAGACAATTGCGTGCAACCAGGTAGAACCTGATTTAAATATTCCATTACAAACTATTAACATTTATATTTAAAAATAATCTTGAACTATTAAACAATAAAACAGGAACACTAAACATTAAAAGTAAAGATAATCGAAAGTACATCCGATTGCTATATTTTTCGATTGAATTAGAGTACTTGTATAAATCAAATATAAAAAACACTAGAAACATCATCCCTAATCTTTCTGAGATCATATCAAATTTAAATGAAAAAAGACTACTCATTAGAATAACAACAATAAGTAATGATGGAGTTTTTCTAAATAAATCAAGAATTCTAAATTTAAATTTTATTAAATACAAAATAAGAAAGAAAACAAACATAATTAAATAAACTAAACTCATATCAATACCTGTAGATTTTGCTGATTTAAATTGAGAAGCAAAACTAAAAAGCATAATAAATGCTATAGATAAGATTAGAGATAAGATAACTCTGAGATATATATTTAAATTTAATAGTTTATTAACGAAAAAAATGGGAAGTAAAACTAAAGAGATATTATGTATGAAAACAGAAATTAAAAAATAAAAAATAGACTTTTTATAACTACTATTTATTATGGAGTAAGAATATAAAGCAACTAATGTTGCGAAAAGTTGTCTATATATATTTTGATAACCAAAAAATAATGGAAAACTAGTAGATAATACTACAATAAGTCCTATTGATAAGTTATTAGAATTTAAAGATTCTTTTGATAAATTAACAGAAGTTCTGATTAAAGTAATTATCCAAATTAAATCCATTAGAAGAAAAACAGCTATTTCATTATTAAGAATATTATAGAAAAATCTTAAACTATACCAAAATACAAATTCCCTCAAATAATATAAATTATGCGTATTAGAAGACATCTCTTTTGCATAAGTAATCATATCTGTATCAAAACCTGAAGCTCTAACAATTATCATAAAAAATAAAAGGCAAGGAATATAAAACAACCACATTACATATTTATTTTCTGAGAGAATAGTAATTACTCCTAATAAAATCAAAAATATATACAAAAATAACTCCATTTAAATTAAGAATTTTTTTGAACTCTCAAAAAAAAGTGTTGGTAATGTAAATAATAACATTAAAGACAATCGAACTAACCTTCTGATGCTTTTAGTTGTTATCTGAGATGAATATACATAAAGATCATATGTAATAAAGCAAATAAACATCATACCTAACCTTTCAGCTACCATATCTACATTTAAGGATACAAGCCCTGTCATCAAAACTACAATAAACAATAACGAAGGAACTTTTTCAAAGAAAGTATAAATATTTTTTCTAAAAAACAACAATCCTATTAACAACAAGAATACAAATATTAATAAATAAAACACCCCCATATTTAAACCTGTCTGTTCTGCTGATTTTAACTTTGATAAGATACTTAAACTAGCAACAAATAACAATGAAACAATTAATGATATCAATATTCTGTCAGAAAAGTTAAACTTATAAAATCTTTTTATAAAAAATAATGGCAATAATAGAGCAACTATATTATGCATGAAAAATGAAATGATAAATACATAGATATAATTATAGTGTCTCTTTTCTATTAAAGAGTAGGAGTAAAGAGCAAAAACAGTAGCATAAAATTGTCTATATATATTTTCATAACCAAATACAAATGGAAAAGATGTTAGTAGTACAACTAATAATGCATTATTAATATTTTCTATATTATTAGAAGACATCATATTACCTGTTCTTATCATTACAAGGATCCATATAAGATCCATCAACAAAAATGAATAGAATTCATTTTGAATCACAAAATAAACAAATCTACTTCCTAACCAAAAAATAAATTCTCTAAGATAATACAGATCCATTCCTGTAGCACGCATTTGTCTAGCATAATCTATTATATCAGTGTCAAATCCTTCGTTTCTTACAATATACAGAAAAACAAAAGCACATGGAATAAATATCCACTTATAAATCCTTCTGCTTTCTGTCAATATTGTTAATGAAGACAAACAAATCAAAAATATATAAGCAGATAATTCCAATTACTTATTGTTTTTTAAATAATAATTATACGAAAATACAGATAAAATCAAACTTACCAAAGTAGTAGAATATATCATTATTAGAGATTCTGTAATTACTGAATAATGCGTAAATAAAGAACATATAAAACCAAATAAAATAGAAAATATAAATATAAAAGAGATGTTCCTTCTGACTTTTCTACTTGATTCAATAGGTAAAGAGAAAAATGGCTGAAATAGCGTGGTAGAAATAAAGATTAAAACAAAAGCATAGCTTAAATGTTGAATATACTGAGTTGTTTTCTGAACATCTTCTAAATTAAATTTTCCTCTCATATAAATCATCTTTATTAATTCATATCCATAGAATTCTAAACAAAATATTAATCCAATACCTACAAAAACAGAGATTAACAAAGAATATAACATAAACATACTATTCTTTCTTATAGAAACCTTTCTTAGTAGAAGAGTGCTAATATTTCCAATAATTGCAGTTAATACGGCATTTAGAATAAAGACGGAATATGTATAATATGTAATAGAGACTCCCCCATCTAAGCCAGAAACTAGACGAGATGAAATAATAATGATATTTGCAAAATTCCCTAGTATTAAAGTTGGAAAATTTAAATCTTCTCTAGAGATCGGAATCTCATATCCATCTTTCTTTTTATTCATAGGAATTACGTAAACAATTGTTAAAGAGAGAATCCCTATTAATCTACTAACCACTAAACCAAATACCTTAAAAAAGAAGGTTAATGGATATATAAATACTGCAACTAAGAAAGAATTTAGTGTTGTTGCTAATGAATAAGAATAGAATTTTGCTTCAGCCTGCATTATTGTTAAATAAATTGTATTTAAAAAGTTAAAACAAATACTTATACTAAGTAAAATAGACACTATGACTAATTTTAATTTAGTTGTATAATCACAATCTAAATACCAAATAATTATAAACTGTATAATCTGACTTAAGATAAACAATAATATCATAGTCTTTTTTGAAAAAATTTTTATTTTTTTAAAAGAAACATCATGATATTTCTCAAATACTTTTGTAAATTTTGGAAGTAAATTTGCTTTTAAAGCATTTCCTACAGTAAATTGAGAAAAGAAATCTGCAATTGTTCTAAGTAATAAATAATTTGCATATAGTAAAGAGGAACCAAAAAAGAATGCAACTACGGGCTCTCTTACTAAACCAAATATTTTCTGAAGAATATTGGAAAAAAATAAACTTAAAAAATCTTTTACCGAATCAGACTTAAGGGCTTTTCGGAATTTCATGATATTACTTTACACCAATTTGATAATACTCAAATCCATGTATTTTAATTTGATCTGAAGAGAATTGATTTCTTCCATCGATTAAAACTTTTGACTTCATTAACTGAGACATTTTATAAAAGTCAGGTGATCTAAACTCTTTCCATTCAGTAACAAGTATTACTGCATCTACACTTTTTAAAACAGAATATTTATCAGAATGATATTCAATATCTACAGCTTCTAGATAAAACTTTGCCTGATCTATTGCTTTAGGATCATAAGCTGCAACTTTACCTCCACTTTCTGTAATAGATTTGATAAGGTTAATAGATGGAGCTTCTCTCATATCATCCGTACCTGGTTTAAATGAAAGTCCCCAAACGGCAAACTTCATATCTTTTAAATCCGTACCAAATCTATCAACAATTTTCTTGAATAAAATATTTTTCTGTCTATTATTAACTTTTTCAACAGATGAAATTAATTCTGCCTTATACCCACTATTATCAGCTATATTTATTAAAGCCTTAACATCTTTTGGGAAACAGCTACCACCATATCCACAACCTGGATAAATAAATTGATAACCAATTCTTTTATCACTTCCAATACCAATTCTTACTTGATTAATGTCCGCACCAACATGCTCACAAATATTAGCCATCTCATTTATAAATGAAATTTTTGTTGCTAACATAGCATTTGCCGCATATTTAGTCATTTCAGCAGAACGAATATCCATTCCAATAAATCTATCATGATTAAATGTAAAAGGAGCATATAATTGTCTCATAGCTTCTAAGGAATCTTCATTATCTGCTCCAACAACTACTCTATCAGGTCTCATAAAATCATCAATAGCTGCTCCTTCTTTTAAAAACTCAGGATTAGACACAACATCAAAACTTAAATCAGAATCTCTATTATTTAATGATTCTTGTATTTTGTCTCTAACCAAATCTGCTGTTCCTACAGGAACAGTACTTTTATCAACGACAATTAAATGGTGAGACATATTATTTCCTATATCTTCCGCAACCTTTAAAACATATTTTAGATCTGCGCTTCCATCATCTCCCATAGGAGTACCAACTGCAATGAAAACAATATTAGATTCATCTAAAGCTTCTTTAATATTAGTAGTAAAAAATAAAGTTTCTTTCTTCAGATTGTCAAATACAATAGTCTCTATACCTGGCTCATAGATAGGGACCTTACCTAATTTTAAGTCACTAATTTTCTTATCATCTACATCTACGCAGATTACTTTATTGCCCATCTCTGCAAAACATGCCGCTGCCACTAGACCAACATAACCAGAACCAATAACTCCTACTTTCATTTAACTTTCTTGTTTTAATGCTTTTCGTTTAATTTCCAAAATAATCGAAATAATAATAGACAATATAAAAGACAAAAACCCAACTGCAGAACCCCAAACAATTACTTCTCTCTCTTCAATTGTTGTATATGAAAAATCTTCTACAAATGTAATTGGTTTTAACATTACATTATTTGTTATTATTATTGATTTTTTATGTTTTAAATCTACAATCTGATTTTGAATGTCCATCTCATCTCTAGAGGACAGAATAGTATGTGTACTAAAATCAATTGTAGAGTTCTGAGTATTTCTTAAAGATTTTAATTCTTTAATCTCTTCATCAATTGAGTTTATTATATCATTATTTGTCTCATTGTAAATTTTCTGATAAGTTTTAATGTATTCATTATTATTAAAATAACTAATCAAACCATTCTGAACAACAGTAATTAAAGAATTATCCCTTACTATTAAATCTATTTGAAACTTAGGTGTGTTATGTTTCTTTTCATCTTGATCCTCCCTAAATATTTGTTCTGCTTCTATATATTTTATTCCAGCAGATTCCTCGAAAGAAATATTTAACTTTTTGGAAATAGCGTAAAAATCTTCTTTCCTGACATCTAATTGGAGATTATTAATCATATTTATAGCTGTTCTTTGATTTAAGATATCATCATCTTCAAACCTCTCGTAAGCTGCGATTCCTGAAGTTGCTATTGCATTTGTTTTAAAGAAGGCCGGTTTTAACTTTTGGAATAAAATAACTGAGAGAACTCCTGCAATTGTAATTGAGGCTATCAGATATTTATTTCGTATAAAAAATAAAATTATTTCAGAGAATAATTTTTCTAAGCTAAGTTCTTTATCCATATTTTCTATATCTATTTATATATTTTATAAAACAAAAACCCCATTTAAATGGGGTTTTTAAAAATTAACTATATTTAAACATTAATATTCCCACATATCATGTTCAATATTAAATATCTCTTCTTTTATTCTATCAGACTCTAATAAAGCATCAAGACCTATCATATAGTCTGTAACCGCTCTATTCATTATATTAGATTCCTGAAGAATTCTACTTCCAAACATTCTTTTCTCTAAGATTCCTAAATAAGATCTTTGTTGTGCATTATTTTTAGTGAAATTTGCTACTTTAGTTTGAACGAGTAAGCTTCTGTAATCTGGAAAATAAATCCAAAACATATCCTCCTCTCTGTAATCCTCATCCGGAATCTCCATTACTGGGCACATTCCAATAATTCTTGTGGACATTTTAGACCTATGCTTATCAAAAAACCACTCTTCTTTTATTTTCCATTTTTTTACATTTGTTCTATCAAAATCCTTTCCTTTAATTGTATCATATACAACATTTCCAGATTCATCAAAAACAGGATCTCCATATTCATCAAATCTAGTTTCAATTAAATCATCACTTTTTCCAAGAGCTAATTTTTCCTGCATAGTAAGTTCTCCATATTTAAACTCATTTCCTGCTTTCGCGTTCTGCTCTGCTTTAAACACTCTATAACTCATATCACTCTGAATTGCTTCCATTATAACATCAATTAAACTCATTTTCTCTGGGTTCAAATGATTTCTATCCGTAATTGCAGGAAAATAAAAATGGTGATTAATTTTTTGTCTTAAATCAATTTCCCTCCATATAGTTCTAGACCAAACAATGTCTTTTTCATCTATAACTGGATATGTGTATGCCTCTTCTTTTTGTTGATTATGTTCTTTCTTATAAGCTCCATTAATAATATCATTTGGTTGATCTTTAAGTGGCTCTAAAACCTGAGATACAGAAACAACAGGAAACAACATTATTAACCATATTAATTTATTTATTATCTTCATAACTATAATTTTATTCAATTATTAATTCAAACATATCTTTAGGTCTATCAATATAATCTTTAACACCTTTTTGTCTTACTACAAAATCTTTAAACAATACTGTTTGACCTTTTTCTAATTTATTAATCTCAACTTTAGCTGCCTCAGACAACTTAAAACCTTTAACTTTTTTCTCTATCCTCTTAGTTCCTATACATACAACTGTAAACTCTGATACAGAGAATTTAATAGGAAAATCAAAGTCCTTAATCTTACTTGAAAAAGTGTTTGCAAGAATTTTATTTTTTCCATACTTACCCGAAACATATCTAGGAATAATGGTTTGCCCTGGGACATTTTTAACTCTAAAATCGTAGGTTCCTAGTAATTGCTTCTTACCATCTTTATTCTTTACTGATACTGATACTTTAACATTTTTCCCTACAAAAGATTGATCTGGTTTCAATATATATTCTCCTTTTTTCTTACTGACAAATACTGGTTTATCATCAACCATATAGACCTCTGTATTTATGTTTGTTAGAGATTTCCCGAATTTATTAAAAGAAATTTCTATATCTTCAGGTTGATAACCAGCTACAGATACCTTAACAATATTTTCAACCTCATTTGCATAAAGAACATTCATCTGTGTAGGTGTAACTGTGTAAGATTTATCAGCGACAATGTATTCACCTTCAAATGGGTAATATTGATCCCCATCATCTTGTAATATTTTAATTAACCCCTTATATGTTTGAGGGCCAACTCTACTTCCTTTTACAGAATACATACCCTGACCTTTAACTACAGGCACTACTAAAGGATCTTCCTTAAACTGATAAGTTCCATCTTGTAAAGAATCGTAATCTCCAATTAATATTTCTGGATTTGATGTTTCATCAAATGCTGTTAAAAATATTTTAGATTTAAATTCATCACCAACTAATACAAAGTTACTAGAGGGAATTGTTGTAGCCATAGCCGAAGAAAACTTTAAAGAGGTAGCATCTATATTATTTGCGAAAAAGGAAATCACCTCAGATTCCATATTTTTTATATCAGCTTGCCACTTTGAAAGAAGAGTTAAGGCCCCAACAGATGGCATGTCATAAAAATTATATTCCTCCCATGTGACATTTTTTTCACCATAAGATCTACCGTCATCAATTAATAAATTATCATTAAGTTTCTGAATTAGTTTGTTTGGGCTTCCTGGAACTATCCATGATGAATCTTCAGCTAATTCTAGTATCTCTATTAAAAACTCTCTGTAACTATCAATTTTTTTCCTTAACTGTGTCGCCATTCCATCTCCATTAACATTAGGACCATTAGGAACATTTTTTGGATTAAATAAATCACCTGATACATTTCTTTTATCCTTACTACCTAAATGAGCTATATGTTTTGTCTTATCATTACTAGAGAGTTCGGAGTAAGCAACCTCTCTAATATTTTCATCAATTTCATCTCCATTTTCATCCTTATAAGAATCTAAATAGACCTTTCCATCAGATTTTAAAACTAAATCATATTTCATTGACTGAATAAAATCAACAAGAAATTCTGATTCAGGTTTTACTTTATTAGCTAGTTCCTTATAATTTTTAACCTTTTCTTGGTTTGCTGCATTTTCAAAATCACTATATGTATCTAAATTTTTCTTTTGTAAACCCTCGGTTGATTTTACTATTCCTAAATTTACTTCAAAAAAGGAATTTAATACCTCTTTAGAAACATTTAATGCAAGTAGTGCTGTTAGTACTAAGTACATCATATTTATCATCTTTTGTCTTGGCGACAATTTTCCTCCAGCCATATTTTTTAGTTATTTAAAAATTAAAATAGATGATTACTTATTAGGATTCATTGCGGTTAACATGTTTCCATAAACTTTGTTCATTTGTTCAAGATTAACTGCAAGTTGAGAAACCTGTTCTTGAAACTTCTTAGAATCTTCTAATGATGATTGTAAGTTTTGTAAAAAAACTGTTGTTGCTTCCATCTGTTGATTTGAAGCTTGCAATTGTAATTCGTATAATGAATTTAAAGCATTCATATTCTTGACACCTTCTTGGATCTGACTATTATATTCTGATATTGCAGAAGCTGCTGATATTGTTTCATTTAATTTTGCAGCAGATTCTCCAAATACTCTTAGTCCTTCGTTTAAACTATCTACTAACTCATTATCAATCTTTGCTTTCTCTAACGCGTTGTCTAGTTGTTGAGCTGGAGTCATATTAGCAGGATCAGTCATATGATCGTTTCCTAATACAGGATATACTTTTTCCCATTGGTAATCTTCATGAGTTTTTTCAAAAGCCGAAAAAAAGAAAATTATTGCTTCTGTACTCAAACCTATAATTAGAAATAAACTTGCGAAAGGCCAATGCTCGATTTTAAATAATGCTCCAATAATTACTAACGCTGCTCCCCAACCATAAAGTTTCGGCATCATTTTTTTGTACCATTTAGCTTCTGTAATATTTCCTAATCCCATTTTTTTTTATTTAGTTTTTTATTAATTTAATTTTTTATTGAAAATCTTTCTTGTCTCTTCCCAAGAAATCCATAACACATCTGAATCCAATATAAGAAGTAGAGACATCATCATATTCATAAGTTCTTGTCGACGTCTGAATAAAGTATGAAATATCTTTCCAAGAACCTCCTCTTACAACCTTTCTCTTTAAAACATCTTGATCTGATTGTTCAGAAATATAAGAATTATCTGAATTCATATCATGAGAATATGAAGTAGAAGTCTCATCAAACACTGTAGAAGTCCATTCCGCTACATTTCCAGCCATATCATACAATCCATAGTTGTTAGGATTATACTGTCTAACCTTAATAGCCTTTAAACCCCCATCCGCTACATAATTTCCTCTCAATGGTTTAAAGTTCGCCAAGAAACAACCTTTCATATTTCTAGTATAAGGTCCTCCCCAAGGATATGGAGACATTCCCAAACCACCTCTAGCTGCGTATTCCCATTCTGTTTCTGTGGGTAATCTAAAATCTGGTAATAAGGGTTCATTCTGTGACCTTAAGTAAGAATTCATAATATGAGTCCTCCAGTGACAAAAAGCATTAGCTTGTTCCCATGTAATACCAACAACTGGATAGTCATCATGGGCTACATGCTCGTAATTAAAGGTAGCATCCGTTTCGTTATTAGAATAAGCATAATCAGATTGATAATCTAAAGTAGATGGATAAATCTTTACCTCTCTCTCAATTACAAAATTATCTCTGTAAGTTGTTGCGTCCATATTATCTATAGTTTCCTCATTTAATTTATTAGATTTTGAAAGAGCTCTTATATCAAGTTCTTCATATCTATAAATAAAGTTATTCTCTTCTTTTATTGGTTGTCCATCAACATAAGTTTTTACAAACATAGAATCATATAAAAATTTATACTCATCTGAATTTTCATTCAATCTAACAGACCAGTCAATGACCTTTAATGTATCTCCATTTACAATATTATTACTTAACAAAGTATCTCCTCTACGATTTTTAAACAATTTCATCTCTGTTCTAATCATAGAATCCACAACCCATCTTTCAAATTGACGGTACTCGTTATTTGTAATTTCTGTTTCATCCATATAAAAAGCACCTACAGAAACTCTCTGGTTAGTAGAAACATTAGCAAAAGGGACATCTTGATCTGAAGGACCCATAACAAAACTTCCTTGAGGAATGAACACCATTCCATAAGGATCTGTAGGGTTCCATACTAATCTATCTGCACCTCCAATAAGCTCTCCATTTCCAGATCCTACGCAACCACTCATCAAGGCGACCACTGAACATAAAAGTAATATTTTCTTCATCTTATTTTTAATTTAATTCACTTTCGTGAAAGGTTTTTATTATAAATATCTTGGATTTTTATAGCTCTTAAGCGGTTTATCATAATCCACCTTAAAACTATAACCTAACATAAATTCTAAACTATTATTTTGTATTTGATTAAGAACTACATCATATGCAAGTCCAAATCTTAAGTCATTGTTAATATTCATTCCTGTTAGTAATACAATTCCCTCATCTAACCTATAACTAACGCCTCCCCATATTCTTTTATTGTATAAAAGATTCGCATTAACATCTAACTGTGATGTAGAACCATCAGATTTTAAATATACAGAAGGATTTAATGATAATAAAGGGTTTATCTCATGATAATATCCTGCCAACAAGAAATAATGACGAGATAAACTAACTATATCTCCGTCATCCTTTTCTATGGAAGGTTCAGTGAAATGTAAGGTAGACAAGCCTAAATAAACATCCTGAGTGTTAAAATATATACCTCCTCCAAAATCTATAGCTGACCCACTTATCTCTGCGGTAGGTATAGAAAGGTCTCCAAGATCTGAAGGAATTAATCCACCGCCATTTAATCCGCTTTGATACATTCCTGCAGAAGCACCTATTCCTAATTGACCCTGTCCCAAATCTGTTCTAAATGCGTATGAAAACTGTAGTCCTAAATTACTATACTCTCCTATATCGTCAGAGACTATGTTTAAACCTAAACCCCCATGTAGAACTTCAAAAGGAGCATCTACTGCTAGGTTAAAGGTTTTAGGAGCTCCTTCAAATCCTAGCCATTGAGAACGATGCAATACAGTTGCGTTTATGGCATCAGAGCTTCCAGCAGATCCTGGATTATTAGCTAACTTGTTAAACATATTTTGACTGAACTGTGGGACCTGTTGAGCTTTAGAGACCCCGAAAAACAGGGAAAATATAGATATGATGAGAATGGTTTTTTTCATGTTAAATTTAATGTTTCAACCTTTTTTTTCGGTTGCTAATATAAGTATTTTTTTTTAGTTAAGAGTAAAATAGAATAAATCACAATATTTTCTTAGTAAGAAGAAAATAATATTATAGGAATCTGTTATATGTTTTTATCCACCTTTTGGGAAGTTGACCTTTATTTGCATACTGATAATCATCATAAGAACAAGCTACAAAATAATTATTAAAATTATTAGTTTCAGGATTTTTAAAAGGTACCCCCATCCACCATCTTCCACTTGTTTGACTCTTATAAAATTCAATTTCAGTGTGCTGATCTTCAAAGGCTACAGTATATTTTATACAATTATCTGTATTAGGATTTAGCTCATTTTTTCTCGATTTAAATCCTTCGATAAAATACCAAAGCATTTGAGCAATTAATTGAGAGCCTTGGTTCAACTTGTCTAAGTTTTGATTATATTCAAAAATACCAAAAGAAGATATTTTATCACTAATACCCGCATATCTTGCGATTTTACATACTTCTTCTCCATCAAATCCATTTGGAGTCGAATAAACATTCGATAGAAAAGAAGAACTTCGAACACAGGACATGTCAAAACTTAAGAAGTCTGTATTTCTGAACAAAGGTTCTATTTCGTGAATTTTCCCTTTAATTTTACCTAATCTATTTAATTCAAAATTTAATTCTTCTAATAATTTTATTTCCTCAGGTTTTACAAAGAAACTTTGATAACCTATATTAATGAAATTAAACAAATGATTTGGTTTATGTGATAAAATTTTACTAAGATATGAACTAGATTTTAATTTATCATCTTTTAGTCCTATATCAAAAGTAGAATCTACAGAGCAAAAAGTAATGTTTTTTTCTAGGAATGCATAGGCTTTATAAATAGCATAAGATATATCTTGTCCTCCTCCAATAATTAAAGGAATAATACCTTTTTCTATTAAATCTGCACAAACCTCCATAATTATATCAAAATTTTCTTTTCTAGAGGATATTAGATTTAATGTTCCTAAATCAACTATTTTAGGCAAACCTTCGAAATATAATCTGTATAAAGAATCTCTAACCTTGCAATCACTGAAAGAAGAAATATTTTCTGTTCCCTCATACTCAGGAACATTAAATATTGCAATTTCCGCATAATCTACATTAGGAAATGATTCATGTGTATGAGAGTCAATTTGAAATCCTATTTGAGAAGGATTCCATCTTTCTTTCAACAAATATAATTCTCGATTTAAAGGGATAAAATTTGAAGATATCTGCATATTATTTTTTCTTTCTTCTTGACTTTGGTTGATTTTGCATTAAATCTAAACATTTCTCTCTAGTCAATTCTTTGGGATCTTTATCCTTAGGGATCTTCACATTAATTTTTTTTCCTTTTGAAGGGGAAACTTGAATAAAAGGACCGTATCTGCCATTTAAAACTTGAACTAAAGGATCTCCTTCAAAATTAAGAATTAATCTGTCTTTATCAGCTTGAATCTTTAATTTTATTAACTCAATAGCTCTGTCAATTTTAATAGTTAGAGGTTCATCTCCATCATCCTTATTTATGGATGTGAAATTTCCTTTGTATCGTAAATAAGGTCCAAACCTTCCTACAGAGGCCACAACTTCTTCACCATCAAAACTACCTACTACTCTTGGCAACTTAAACAAGTCTAAAGCTTCATCAATTGTTATTGATTGAATTGATTGATTTTTTAATAAGCTAGCAAATTTAGGTTTTGGAGCATTTTCATCATCCTGTTTTTCTCCAAGTTGTACCATAGGACCAAAAGGCCCAATTCTCACAAAAACATTTTTTCCAGAGACAGGGTCTACTCCTAAATTCCTTTCTCCTAAAGCCTTTTGGGCTGTACCTATTACATTTTCTACTTTTAAATGAAAATCTCCATAAAAGTTCTGAATCATCTCATTCCATTTCTTTTTACCTTCTGCCACTTCATCAAACTCCTTTTCTACACCAGCGGTAAATCCATAATCCAATATATTATCAAAATGTCCTACTAAAAATTCATTTACAACAACACCAATATCAGTAGGAAACATTTTGTTTTTTTCTGCTCCTGTATTTTCTGTTTTTATCTCACTTAAAACATTTCCATCTTTAAGTTGTAAGTATTTATACTCTCTTTTAATTCCTACCCTCGTTTCTTTTACCACATAACCTCTTTTTTGAATAGTAGTTATAATGGATGCATATGTTGAAGGACGACCAATTCCTAGATCCTCTAATTTCTTAACAAGGCTTGCCTCAGCATATCTAGGGGGGTGCTTAGAAAATCGTTCTACAGCAGACATTTCATTAAGATTTAATAATTCATTTATATTCAGTTGAGGCAACATACCTTTTTGTTCCTCTGATTCCTCATCTTTATCTTCCATGTAAACTTTCATAAAACCATCAAACTTAATCATTTCCCCCTTTGCAACAAAATTTTCATCAGCGGTAGAAACACCTATCCTAACAGTTGTCCTTTCTAAAAGAGCATCAGACATTTGTGAAGCTATAGTTCTTTTCCAAATAAGTTCATATAGTTTCCTATGAGAACTTTCTGTCTCTATTGTATGTTTACTCATGTCTGTTGGTCGTATTGCTTCATGAGCTTCTTGAGCACTCTTTGACTTATTAGAAAAACTTCTTTTAAAAGAATAATTTTTTCCATAAGAATTAATTATTTCCTTTCTTGAAGACTCCAATGCGTCTTGAGATAAATTAACACTATCTGTTCTCATATAAGTTATCCTACCCGACTCATATAATCTTTGAGCAATTGACATAGTTTGAGAAACAGAATATCCTAACTTTCTTGATGCTTCTTGCTGTAAAGTTGAAGTTGTAAAAGGAGCTGATGGGGATTTTTTAGCTGGATTTTTTTCTAAATCTGAAATTGTAAATTCTGCTGAAACACATTTATTTAAAAACTCTTCAGCGTCTTCTTTCTTTTCAAATCTATGTGGAATTTCTGCTTTAAATATTCTCCGATCTCTATTTTCAAAAATTGCAACTACCCTATATGAAGAAACAGATATAAAAGATTCAATTTCTTTTTCTCTTTCAACAATTAATCTTACTGCTACAGACTGGACTCTACCGGCGGATAGACCTTGTTTTACCTTTCTCCATAACACTGGAGACAACTTAAAACCTACCAATCTATCTAATACTCTTCTAGCTTGTTGAGCATTCACTAAATTCTCATCAATATCTCTTGGGTTTTGCACAGCATTAGTAATTGCTTTTTTTGTAATTTCATGAAAAACTATTCTTTTAGTATCTTTCTTTTCCAAATCTAAAACTTCTTGTAGATGCCACGCTATAGCTTCTCCCTCTCTGTCCTCATCCGTTGCAATCCATACTGTTTCGGCATTTTTCACATTCTTCTTTAATTCTGCAACAACATGTTTCTTGTCCTCAGAAACCTCATATTTTGGAACAAAACCGTTATCAATATCAATCCCCATACCTCCTTTTTTTGGAAGATCTCGTATGTGACCAATGCTAGATTTAACTAGAAAATCTTTTCCTAAATAACCTTCAATTGTCTTTGCTTTTGCTGGAGATTCTACAATAACTAAGTTTTTTGCCATAACTAAATACTAAATTAAAAAATTATTTTGCAAAGAAAATGAGGAATTTTTAAACTGCCAAATATAAATTTTCATGTCAGTATCAGTATATTATAAATAATATAATTAAAATTACAAGTGACATATTGTCACAAAATGTCAGTTTTTTTTTATAGTTTTGCAGTAGATTAAAACAAAATAATTTTATGAATTTAGAAAAATTGATAGACAAGAACATAGATGAAAGTAAGCAGGGAACAATCTTAAATATATCTAATAACATTTCGGGAGGCAGAAAGATGTACATAGAAAGTTATGGTTGTCAAATGAATTTTTCAGATTCAGAAATTGTAGCTTCTATTTTAACTAAAGAGGGGTTTTCTACTACTCAGAGTATTAATGAAGCTGATTTAGTATTTGTAAATACTTGTTCTATTCGAGAAAAAGCAGAACAAACAGTTCGTAAGAGATTGGAGTTTTATAACTCCATCAAGAAAAAGGAAAATCCTAGTATGATCGTAGGGGTTTTAGGATGTATGGCCGAAAGATTAAAAGAAAAATTTCTAGAGGAAGAGAAATTAGTGGATATCGTAATTGGTCCTGACGCCTATAGAGATTTACCTAATCTAATACAAAAAGTTGACGATGGAAGAAAAGCGGTAAACGTAATTTTATCTAAAGAAGAAACATATGCAGACATAAGTCCTGTAAGGCTCGGAGGAAATGGTGTAACAGCTTTTGTGTCAATTACTAGAGGATGTGATAATATGTGTACCTTTTGTGTAGTTCCATTTACTAGAGGAAGAGAAAGAAGTAGAGATCCAGAAAGTATTGTAAATGAATGCAAACAACTTGTAAATGATGGATATAAAGAAGTAACCTTGCTAGGTCAAAATGTCGATTCTTATTTATGGTATGGAGGAGGGCCTAAAAAAGACTTTAAAAAAGCTGACAAAGAAACACAACAAAATAGCACTGACTTTGCAAAACTACTTGAAAATGTTGCTATAAACTGTCCAGAATTAAGGATTAGATTCTCCACTTCTAATCCACAAGATATGACCTTAACAGTTATTCAAACAATGGCAAAACATAATAATATCTGTAAATACATACACTTACCTGTCCAATCAGGAAGTAGCAGGATTTTAAAATTGATGAATAGAGGATATAATAGAGAGGAGTATATCTCATTAATTGATATTATTAAAAGGGAAATGCCTGATTGTGCTATATCAATGGATATGATTACAGGCTTTTGTACAGAAACAGAAAAGGATCACCAAGACACTTTAAGTCTTATGGATTATGTAAAATATGACTATGGATACATGTTTAAATATTCTGAAAGACCGAATACTCCAGCGGCTAGGATGGAAGATGATATTACTGATAAAATAAAACAAAGGAGATTATCTGAAGTTATAGAAAAACAAATGAATCATTCCTTGTTTAGGAATAAAGAAAAAATTGGCCATAGCTATGAGGTTTTAATTGAAGGAACATCTAAAAGATCTGAAGATTATTTTTATGGAAGAACAACACATAATTCAACAGTTGTTTTTCCGAAAGAAAATCATAAGAAAGGAGATCTTGTAATGGTAAATATAGAAAATTGTACTGCAGCTACATTACTAGGAAAGATTATTTAACATGAATAAACAACAAGCAAAACAAAGATTTGGGATTATAGGCAATAGCCCACTCTTAGAGAGAGCTATTGACATTTCACTACAAGTAGCACCTACAGATATTTCTGTTTTCGTTTCTGGAGAAAGTGGTACTGGAAAAGAAAATATCCCTAAAATTATACACCAAAATAGTAACAGAAAACATAACAACTATATTGCGGTTAATTGCGGAGCTATACCTGAAGGAACAATAGACAGTGAACTTTTTGGTCATGAAAAGGGATCCTTTACGGGAGCACATGATAGCAGAAAAGGATATTTTGAAGTTGCGGATGGAGGTACAATCTTTCTTGATGAAGTTGCAGAGCTACCACTGTCAACTCAGGTAAGATTACTTAGAGTATTAGAGAGTGGGGAATTCATGAAAGTTGGGTCCTCTAAAGTTATTAAAACTGATGTAAGAGTTATTGCCGCTACAAATGTAAATATTCCTAATGCTATTTTAGAGGGGAAATTCCGAGAGGACTTGTACTACCGACTAAACACCATAAGTATTTTTATTCCAGCATTAAGAGATAGAAAAGAAGATATATCTCTGTTGTTTAGAAAATTTGCTTCTGATTTTGCAGATAAATACAACACACCTTCTATAAGATTAGAAGAAGATGCTTTGAAGTTAATAACAGAATATAATTGGCCAGGAAATATTCGACAACTAAGAAATTTTGTTGCACAACTTTCGGTAATTGAAAAAGAACGAAATATTTCCTCAACAACCGTTTTACAGGCTTTGCCTGAAAATCGAAATGAAAACAATAGTCCTATTTTATTTAAAGACAAATCTAAAGCCGACCTCTCAGAAAGAGAAATTCTTTACAAAGTTCTATTCGACATGAAAAGAGATTTAACAGAACTTAAAAAAATCACTTTTGATCTTATTCAAAATGAAGACAATTCAGATTTTAATAAAGAGATCTTTAACGATGTGAATGAAAATGAAATTACCCTACTTCCAAAACAAGAAGAGTCTGATTTTCTAGATAAAGTATATACTTTAGCGAACCATGAAAAAAATCTGATAAAGAAATCTTTAGAAAAACATAAAGGAAAAAGAAAACTTGCGGCTGAAGAACTTGGTATATCTGAGCGAACCTTATACAGAAAGATTAAAGAATTTAAACTTTAGTATGAAGAATTTATATTATATTTTATTTATTTTACTATTAACTTCATGTAGATTCTATTCTTTTACTGGAGCATCTATTTCACCTGAAGTAAACACTTTTTCCGTATCTTTTTTTAAGAATAAAGCAAATACTGTAAATGCCTCGTTAAGCAATACATTCACAGAAAAATTAAAAGATTATTTAACTTCTCAAACAAATCTGCGTCAGATTGATCAGAGAGGTGATTTATCCTTTTCAGGTGAGATAATTTCTTACAATATAAAACCTATTGCTATTAGAGCAAATGAAACTGCAAGAAAAAATAGATTAACCATAAAAGTCAATATATCTTTTACAAATAAATATGATGAAAAATTGAATTTCAATTCAAATTTCAGCAGGTTTAAGGACTTTCCATCCACTGAAGATTTAAGCTCTGTAGAAGATATTTATATGGAAGAAATTTGTGATGAACTAATCGAAGATATTTTTAATAAATCATTAGTAAATTGGTAATGAATAAAGAAAAGTTAATATCGCTTATTTCTAATCCTAACTTAATTGACAAAGAGGACAACTTAGTTTTAAACGATATTACTCAGCAATATCCATACTTCTCGATTTCTCATATTCTGTTATCAAAGGGATTGCTCAACACAGAAAGTGTAAGATACAACAGAAAGTTGAAGAAAGCAGCTTTACACAGTATAGACAGAACACAACTTTTTAAATTAATTACTCAAAATACAGTAGTTAAAGTTGAAAATAAAGAAAGTCAAATTGATATCATTAATTTAGAAGACAGTCCTGTCAATCAAGAAATTGAGGACAAACTCAATATAGGCACTCCACTTGAATTTAATGAAAATGAAGAGCATTCATTTTCACAATGGTTAGCACTAACTAAGTTAAAAAAAATAGATAGAGACGAAGAAAAAAAAGAAGAAATAGATTTAATTGATAATTTTATTGAGAGTAATCCTATTATAAAAGCAGAGAAAAATAAATTCTTCTCTCCTAATGAAACAGCTAAAACATCATTAATAGAAAAAGATGAGCTAGTAACTGAAACATTAGCTAGAGTTTATTTGGAACAGGGACATCTTGACAAGGCAATTGAAGCTTATAAAAAATTAAGTTTGAAATATCCGAAAAAAAGTAGTTTATTTGCAGAGCAAATTAAATTGATTGAAGACTTAAAAAAGAAATAAAATATGTACTCACTATTCGCAACCCTAATTATTATTTGCTCTATACTACTAGTATTAATTATACTTATTCAGAACCCTAAAGGGGGAGGGTTATCTTCTTCTTTCGGCGGGGGAGCTAGTCAAATGATGGGAGTTAAGAAAACTACTGACTTCTTAGAAAAAGCAACTTGGACATTAGCAATTTCATTAATTGTATTAATTCTTGCCTCTAATTTTGCTATTGACAGGCCTGAAGACAACTTACAAACTACTAAAGGTGATAGTTCTGAATCTACTTTTACTACCGAAGAATTTACTACAGTTTCAGAAGAGAATTCTGATTCATTATAATACACTGACATATTTTCAGATTCAAGAGAAGTAGTTTTAATTTGGCATAATAATTGAACTTAATGAAACTGAAAGATAAATATTAATTAAAATTATAAAAATGAGCACAAAAATTAAACCCTTAGCAGACAGAGTACTTATTAAAGTATCTGACGCTGAAACTACAACTGCATCTGGGATAATTATTCCTGATAATGCACAAGAAAAACCTCAAAAAGGTACTGTTGTTGCAGTAGGTAAAGGAACAAAAGACAATCCTACTACCGTAACTTCTGGAGATATAGTACTGTATGGGAAATATGCTGGAACAGAATTAAAACATGATGGTGAGGAATTTATCATTATGAGAGAATCGGACATTTTCGCAATTATTAATTAAAATATAATACAATGGCAAAAAAGATAACATTTGATACTAACGCTAGAGATTCACTAAAAAAAGGTGTAGACGCTTTAGCTAATGCAGTAAAAGTAACATTAGGCCCAAAAGGAAGAAATGTAGTAATAGAAAAGAAATTTGGAGGTCCTTCTATCACTAAAGATGGAGTTTCTGTAGCAAAAGAGATTGAGTTGGAAGACGCTTTAGAAAATATGGGAGCTCAGATGGTAAAAGAAGTTGCATCTAAAACTGCAGATATTGCAGGAGATGGAACTACAACAGCCACAGTTTTAGCACAAGCTATTATTACTGCTGGACTAAAAAATGTAGCTGCGGGAGCAAATCCTATGGACTTAAAGAGAGGAATAGACAAAGCTGTCGATACCTTGGTAGATGATATACAGAAACAATCCAAAACGGTTGGAAACAGTTACGAAATGATTGAACAAGTAGCTACTATTTCTGCTAATAACGATAATGTAATTGGAAGTTTAATTGCGAAAGCGATGGAAAAAGTAAAAACCGAAGGCGTTATTACTGTAGAGGAAGCAAAGGGAACGGATACCACTGTAGAAGTTGTAGAAGGTATGCAGTTTGACAGAGGGTATCTTTCTCCTTATTTTATTACAGATGCAGATAAAATGGAAACTGAATTAGATAATCCTTATATCTTAATTTATGATAAAAAGATCTCTACAATGAAAGATTTACTTCCAATACTAGAACAGACCGCGAAAGCCGGAAGACCTCTTATGATTATAGCAGAAGATGTGGATGGAGAAGCTCTATCAACACTTGTAGTAAATAAAATTAGAGGAGCACTTAAAGTTTCTGCAGTAAAAGCCCCAGGGTTTGGAGATAGAAGAAAAGCAATGCTAGAAGATATTGCAATTCTTACAAACGGAACAGTAATATCAGAAGAGAGAGGTTTCACTTTAGAAACAGCTACTGTTGATATGTTGGGGAGTTGTGAAAAAATTGTTACAGATAAAGACAATACAACTATAATAAATGGAGAAGGCGATTCAAATTCTATAAAAGCAAGAGTTAATCAGATTAAAGCACAGATAGAAAATACAACATCTGACTATGATAGGGAAAAACTTCAGGAAAGACTAGCAAAACTTGCGGGGGGTGTTGCAGTATTGTATGTAGGAGCGGCATCTGAAATGGAAATGAAAGAAAAGAAAGACAGAGTTGATGATGCCCTAGCCGCAACTAGAGCCGCTGTAGAAGAAGGAATTGTAGCTGGAGGAGGAGTTGCTATTGTAAGAGCTGCGAAGAAATTGGAAAAACTTTCGGGAGAAAATGATGATGAGCAAACAGGAATCAACATTATAGAAAGAGCAATTGAAGAGCCTCTAAGACAAATTGTAATAAATGCCGGAATGGAAGGATCTGTAATTGTAAGTAAGGTAAAAGATGGAAAAAATGATTTCGGGTATAATGCAAAAACAGAAGAGTTTGAAAACATGATGAAAGCTGGAATTATAGATCCCGCTAAAGTAGTTAGAGTTGCTTTACAACACGCATCTTCTGTTGCAGGAATGTTACTTACTACTGAATGCGTTATTTCAGATATTCCTGAGGAAACTCCTGCTATGCCACCAATGCCAGGCGGAGGAATGCCAGGGATGATGTAATTTGATTATAATAAATTTTATAAAAAACCCCTACCAGTTTGGTAGGGGTTTTTTATTATTCAAGTACAGCAAACTCTTTAATAAAAGATAACTAATATAAAAAATCCCATGTATTCACACGGGATTTTAAAATGATAGATTGTTGATATTTAGTCAACATTATCATGTAAAAAAGAATTATTCTGTTTTAATTGTATTACATTATCTTCTCCCAAAGATAATGTTTGGCTTGAAATATCAGACTCTGAAGAATGTGGTACATCATCTAAGTCAATTCCATTTCTCTTAAACGCAGGCTCTTCAATCAGGTTAGTTAAGCCTGAAGGAGTTCTTAAAATATTAGAAATATTTTTCAACTTTTCCTCTCTTTTTCTAGAAGCAATTTCATTCTCCTCAAGCTCTTCGGGATTAATCTTAACTCTATCCCGAAAAACAAATTCCTCTTCCACTTCTTCTTCTATTTGATCGGTATTAAAACTAAGGTCAACTTCCTGAGAATTTTCCTCCTCATCATCAATTGATGTATCCATGGGTTCTAGATCTTCATCTATCTCATCATCTAATAAAAGAACAACTCTATTCTCTTCATGAGTAGAAGGAATATCATCTTCAACATCCCTCTCTATAATTTCCTCTTCAGTAATTTCTTCTTCTGTAAAGTTTATCTGAAAATCTTCTTCAAAGTCAAACATAGATTGTTGTGAAAAATCTTCTGATAACGATTTTGGATTACTATCTTGCTTTTTCTTTGGCTTACTAATTGAATCTAACGTTTCGTCCTCTCCAATGCTAATAACAACTTCTACTTCTTCTTCTTTTACATCAAAACCAGTTGCAATAACAGTAACAGAAAGTTTGGATCCTAAAGCGGGATCCGTTCCAACACCATTAATAATATTAACATTATTTCCTGCTTGTTTTTGGATGGTGTCAGTAATTAACTTTAATTCATTCATAGAGATTTCATCCTCTTCAGAATCACCAGTTACAATTTTTAACAACACGTGCTTCGATCCAAAAATATCATTATCATTTAATAGTGGAGAATCTAAGGCGTTTTTTACTGCCTCCACTGCTCTATTTTCCCCCTCAGCTTCTGCCTGTCCCATTATTGCAGTTCCACTATCCTGAAGAACTAATCTAGCATCACTCAAATCAATATTTACTGTTAAATGCTGTGTAATAACTTCAGCAATACCTTTTGTTGCAGTATTTAAAACCTCATTCGCCTTACTAAACGCTTGTCTAAGTTTTAAATCCCCATGAACCTCTAATAATTTCTGATTATTAATTACTAGAAGAGTATCAACATTAGCTCTTAATTCTTCTAAACCTAATTTAGCATGATCGTGTCTCCTACCTCCTTCAGTTTCGAAAGGCATAGTGACTACACCAACAGTTAGGATTCCTTTATCCCTAGCAGCTTTAGCTATTACAGGAGCGGCTCCTGTACCAGTCCCTCCACCCATTCCAGCAGTAATAAATAGCATATTTGTATTTGAATCTAACAGCTCATTAATTCTATCAATACTTTCCATTGCTGCTTCTTTACCTACTTGTGGGTTAGAACCTGCTCCAAGACCATTTGTTAAACTTTCTCCAAGCTGAATCTTTACTGGTATTGGACTAGCTTCCAGTGCTTGTGTGTCTGTATTACAAACTGCAAAATCTACACCCTTTATACCATTTTTGTACATGTAATTGATTGCATTTCCCCCTCCGCCCCCAATACCTATTACCTTGATAACAGATGATTGATTTTTTGGGAGGTTGAAATCAATTATATTTTCATTTTCGCCCATAATTTATTGATTTATTTGATTATTACTAATTTTAATTTATATCGTCTGAGAACCAATTCTCAAGCATTTCTTTTAATTTACCTCCTATTCCTACTGTTGAAGGCTCTTCAGAGACTGTATCTTGTTCTTCTATTACTGGTTGCACTTCTTTCCATACAACTTCTTCAAAACCTTTCTGAACTAATCCAACTCCAGTAGAAAAAATTGGACTCTTTATCATAGATTTTGAATCACTACATAAGTGTTCATTTGGATAACCAATTCTAACTTCTTTTCCTGTAACATAGGATACAAGTTGAGGAAGATTTCTAAGCTGTGAACCTCCTCCAGTAATTACAATTCCGGTCATTAATTTATCTTGATAACCAGAGGATTTTATTTGGAAATTAACTAAATCTATAATTTCTTTCATTCTAGATTCAATAACAGCTGAAAGATTTCTAACAGAAACCTCCTTAGGATCTTTACCTCTCAACCCAGGAATTGAAACAATTACATTTTCTTTGGTAGAAGAGGACATTGCTGAACCAAACTTAATTTTTAACATCTCTGCTTGCTTTTCTAAAATCTGAATACCTTGCTTAATATCTTTTGTTATAACATTTCCTCCGAATGGAATGACTGCTGTATGTCGTATAATTCCATCTAAAAATATAGCCACATCAGTTGTTCCACCACCAATGTCAACTAAACAAACTCCTTCTTGTAACTCATCTTTATCTAACACCGCAAGTGCAGACGCAAAAGGTTCTAAAATTAAATTCTTTGGTGTTAATCCCGCCTTCTGAACACATCTCATAATATTTTTTACTGCAGCAACTTTAGCAGTAATTATGTGAAAATTCGCTTCTATCTTTACACCCGCCATTCCTTTCGGATCTTGTATAAAATCTTCACCATCTACTGTATATTCTTGAGGAATAACATGGATCACTTCTTCTCCCGGAATAGTAACTAACTTAAACATATTCTCCTTAAGCTTATCTAAATCATCTTTTGAGATTTCATGTGTAATTTCATCTCTAACCATTTCTCCTCTGTGCTGCAAACTCTTTATGTGCTGTCCAGCAATACCAACATAAACCTCATCTATTTTAATTCCTGATTCTAACTCTGCTTGTTCCACTGCAATCTTAATTGAAGCTACTGTTTTATCAATATTTGCTACAACACCCCTCATGACCCCATTAGATACAGCTTTCCCTGTACCCAAAATGTCTAACTTCCCATATTGATCTTTTTTACCAACCAAAACTGTTATTTTAGTGGTGCCAATATCTAAACCTACGACAATTTCAGATTTAGTATTAGTCACTTCATTATTCTGTTCTGTTTTTTCCATATTACTATTTTTTAGTACAAACTATTTGATTTTTAAATTTTAGGTTTAGTGTTTTGTATTCTTTCTTTTGAGTGTTTCCTTTCTCGTAATACAACATTAATTTATTAAACTTCTCATTTATATCGATAATTTTTCCGAATTCAATCTGCTCTCCAACTCTAGTTAACATTAATAATTCAGAATTTATTACATCAATCTGAACAATAAGTTGTTTTAAAAACACATCATTATAAATTTTATTTGCAATGAAAAACAACTCATCTTCAATCAAACTATTTACATTACCTGTAACTAAAAGCATTCTAGCTGTAAAATAATTCGATAATGGCATTCTTAAACCATCTGCATCTAGGTAATATCCTTCTTTTTCATTTTGAATACGTATAATTGGCTTCCGTTGCTCAACATGAATACTTACATTTCCATTCCAATCTGAATAAACTGTTGCCTTTTTTATTGACGGGTGACTTATCAATAAATTCTCGATTTGGGAAAAAGAACACTTATCTAATTTTATTGAATCTGGATATAACATATTCTCATCTAAATAACTCACAATTATATCGGGAGTGACAAATGAATTGTCATCTAACTCAATTGTTACATCTGATAAACTACAATATTTATTATCCAAAGAATTAAGCGATAGATATATCATAGAAATAATTAAAGATATGGCAGTAAAAAATCTTATTATGTTAAAAATATTCTTCATAATAATTTATCTTTAAGAGGCTTTATAATTGTGCTAATATCTCCTGCCCCTAAGGTTAATAAAACATCTACTTCATTCTTTTCAATTAATGACAAAACCTCTTTTTTGGTACATAATTTTTTATCCTTTACCTTACATTTTTGTAACAAAATATCTGAAGTTACACCTTCTATCTTACATTCCCTTGCTGCATATATTTCTAATAATATTAATTTATCTGATAAAGAAAGAGAAGTTGCAAACTCCTCCATAAAGTCCTTGGTTCTGCTATACAAATGAGGTTGAAAAATTACAGTTATCTCTCTATCAGAATACATATTCCTAACCGCCAAGATACTTTTTTCAACCTCCTCCGGATGATGAGCATAATCATCAATAAAAACTACTTCATTATTAGAGATATGTGTTTCAAATCTTCTTTCTATACCTTCAAAAGAGTTAATTGATTTAACAATATTATCATTAGAAACATTTAATTTTTTAGAAATAGTGATAGCCGCTAGAGCATTAGAGACATTATATTCTCCTCCCATTTTTAACTTAAAATCCGTAACTATCTCGTCTTTAAATAGGACATCAAAATGCATGATTTCATCTTCAATAAAAATATTTTTGGATGAAACATCAGTAATAGTTGAAGTGCTGTATTTTAAAACGGAAATATCATCTCTTTCTATAATTGTAGTATCAATGCTTTCTTCTAAAAATAATGTTCCTCCACTTTTAATATTATTTATAAATTCGGCAAATGCAATCTTAAGATTTTCTTTATTCTTATAAATATCTAGATGATCTAAAGCAATTGATGTTATTACTGCAATATCTGGACTCAGTGTTAAGAATGATCTATCAAATTCATCAGCCTCAACTACGACTAAACTATTTGTAGATCCTAGCAGTAGATTAGAATTATAATTAGAACAAATACCACCTAAAAATGCTGTACAATCTACATCTGAATTATATAAAATATGAGCGAGTATTGAAGAAGTTGTTGTTTTTCCATGAGTACCAGCAACAGCAATAGTAAAATGTTCCTCAGTAACCTTTGCTAATAATTCTGCCCTTTTCAAAATTTTATATCTATTATATTTAAAATAGGAAAATTGCTGATTAATTTTCGGTATAGCTGGAGTATAAATTACTAAGGTTTCTTTTTTGTTTTCCTTAACTTCTGAAGGAATTAAATCTATATTATCAGAATAATTAATATTAATATTTTCAGATTCAAGATCTAAGCATAGATTAGACCTGTTTTTATCATACCCAAATATATTTACATTTCTAAAATTAAAATATCTTGCTAATGCACTCATTCCGATACCTCCAATTCCAACAAAATACATATTTTTATACTGATTCAAATTCATTGTTTTACTAAATCTATAGATAAATCCGCTATCCTTTTAGCTGCATCTGTAACTGACAATTTTTTAATATTGCTACTTAATTCTTCCTGTAATTTTTTATCACTAGAAAGAGATATCAACATTTCTACAAGTTTACGCTTACTATCGACATCTTTTACCATGAGTGCAGAATTCTTATTAACTAACGATTGTGCATTTTTTGTTTGATGATCTTCTGCAACATTAGGAGAAGGAACTAAAATAATTGGTTTGCCTACGAAACATAACTCTGAAATAGCAATAGCACCTGCTCTAGAAACAATAATATCTGCCGCCGCATAAGCTAAATCCATTTCTTTTATAAAAACATGAGAACTAATACCTTTTACCTTCAAATTATCTATAAATTTATTCGATTCCTCCTTGAAGGATATACCTGTTTGCCAAATTAGATTTAGGTTATGTTTCTTAAATAAATTTAAGTTTTGAGCTATAGATTCATTTATAGTTTTTGAACCTAAACTTCCTCCGACCACAAGCACTGTTATATTGTTATTATCTACATCAAATAATTTCTTTCCATCTTCTATTTTATCTTTAAATTTTATTATAGATTCTCTGATTGGGTTTCCAG
Source organism: Flavobacteriales bacterium (assembly GCA_002696275.1). Taxonomy (GTDB): domain Bacteria; phylum Bacteroidota; class Bacteroidia; order Flavobacteriales; family BACL11. The sequence goes on along the minus strand of NZRO01000051.1, from coordinate 102,881 downwards.
TGAACACCAATTTATTTTTTGGAAAGAAACGCTCCATCTCACTAAAAGCGGTGCAAATTTTATCAACATGACTAGCTAGTAATCTATTTGTTATTCCCGGAAATGAATTCTGCTCTTGTATTACTGATGGAATTCCTTTCTTAGATGCAACATATAACAATGGCCCACTTGCAAAACCCCCTGTACCAATAACTAAATCGGGATTAAAATCTCTTATGATTTTTCTAGACCTTAATACACTACTTATTAATTTAAAGGGAAATAACAGATTCTTCTTACTAAGACTCCTTTGAAACCCACTGATCCACAAACCTTTAATAGTATATCCAGCTTCTGGAATTTTTATCATCTCCATTTTATCTTTTGCTCCTACAAATAATAAATCTATATCTTTTAATTTCTTTTCTAAGGATTTTGCAATAGCTATTGCTGGAAAAATATGTCCTCCAGTACCTCCTCCACTAATTATGACCTTAAGCTTTTTCATATTCTCTATCGTTTGAATCTCTACTAACACTTAAAATAATACCAATAGCAATACAAGAAAAAATGATGGATGTCCCACCTTTACTAATAAGAGGAAGAGTTTGACCGGTAACTGGAAACAATCCCACATTAACACCCATATTAATCGCTGCCTGTAACGATAATGCAAATGACAATGAAGCAACCATTAAGGATCCAAAAACACTTTCTGTATTCTGAGAAATTATAATGCACCTATAAAAAAATAGTAAATACAAAAACATTGGAAAAACACCTCCTAATAATATTCCATACTGTTCAACAGTAATAGCATATACAAAATCAGAAGATCCTGCATATAAAAAATGTCGTTGAATACCTTTTCCTGGGCCCTTACCTAAAATACCTCCATTCTTTATTGCAATCTTTGACTCGTTTAATTGATGTCCTTCATCTTTAATATAATCATCCTTAGGAGAAATAAATGCGTCTATTCTATTAACCCAAGTAACAGAACGTGGTATTAATTCCTGAAAAGATGGAATATATTTGCCAGCAAAATATACCAAAGAAGCTCCAAAAACCGAAACCATAACAATTGATAAAAGAAATTTGAATTTAATTCTAGCAAAAATCATCAACATAAATCCATTTATTAATACTAATGTTGCAGTAGAAAAATTGGATGGTAAAATTAGAGAGCAAGTAATAATTAGAGGCAATAATAAGTACCAACAAAAGTCTTTCCAATTATTTATATAATCTCGATACTTACTTATTTGCCTTGACATAAAAACTAAAATAGCAATCTTAGCAAAATCAGAGGGTTGAAAAGACAAACTTCCTATAGAAATCCATCTCTTAGCTCCATTAATCTCCATTCCTATAAAAAATACAAAGACTAATAAAAATATACTTATTATAATCCCAACAACACTTAATTTTGAGAAGTATTTAAACTTTAATTTATGTACAAAATACATTGCTATTAATCCCATTAAAATATTTCTAAAATGAGATTTTGTAGAAGATAATCCTTCAACACTATATACAACTAGTATAGAAATTATCAATAACAGAAATACTACTGTCCAGATAGTTTTGTCTCCCTCTAATTTTATATATTTTGAAAGGTTTGACATTTTTACTTATAAACTTCTAACCGATTTTTTAAATTCTAATCCTCTATGTTCAAAATTGGAAAACATATCAAAACTTGCACAAGCTGGAGATAATAAAACTGCATCACCTTTTTGTGCTAACTGATATGAAAAACCAACGGCTTCATTCATTGATTTAGCATCAACTATTTTATCTACATGATCAGCAAATGCGTCATGGATTTTCTTTGTATTTTCTCCAATACAAACTATAGCCTTAACCTTAGTCTTTACAAGATTTAATAACTCACTATAATTGTTACCCTTGTCTACACCTCCAACAATCCAAACGGTATTTTTATGCATACTTTCCAATGCGTACCAGACAGAATTTATATTTGTTGCTTTAGAATCATTTATAAATTCGATTCCATGTACATTAATTACATGTTCTAATCGATGTTCTACATTTTGGAAATCTAACAAACTTTGTCTTGTAATAAAATCTTTCACCTCTAAAACTCTAGAAGCTACTGCTGCTGCCATTGAATTGTAAACATTATGTTTACCTTGTAAAGCTAATTCCTGAATTGTCATTTTGTTTTTATTTATGTTAATATTTATTTGTGTATCTTTATAAAATGCTCCCTCATCAAATGTTTTATACAAACTAAATGGAAGCTTTTTTGCTTGAGTCTCTATCTTATTTCTTATGTTTTCATCATCATAGTTGTAGATTAGAACATCTTCCGATTTTTGATTCTCTGTTATTCTGAATTTAGATTGTATATACTTTTCAAAATCATTTCCATATCTATACAAATGATCTGGTACAATATTTAAAAGAATTGATATATCTGCTTTAAATTTCTTTATTCCATCTAATTGAAAACTACTCAATTCTAAAACAATAAAGTCATAATCTCTATCTACAATCGATCTAGCAAAACCGGTACCAATATTTCCCGCTACTAACACATCATATCCAGCTTTCTTTAGTATATGTCCAAGTAACAGAGTGGTAGTTGTTTTACCGTTAGTTCCTGTAATCGCTATAATCTTTGCTTTAGTATATCTGTAAGCAAACTCCACTTCTGATAATACAGGAATTCCTTGTGATTTCAAATCTTGAATAAGACCAATAGAATCTGAAATACCTGGACTTTTTACTACTTCAGTTGCAGATAAGATTTCATTTTTTGTATGACCTCCTTCTTCCCATCTAATTTTATTATTTGAAAGAACTAACTTTTCTGTGATTATTCCATTATCAGAAACAAACACATCATATTTATTCTTTTTAGCCAATAAGGCTGCTCCTATACCACTTTCTCCCGCTCCAAGTACTACTAACTTTTTCATTATCTTAACTTTAGTGTTACTATAGTAAGCACTGCCAACATGATTCCTACAATCCAGAAACGTGTAACAATTTTACTTTCATGATATCCTAGTTTTTGATAATGATGATGTAAGGGAGACATCTTAAATATTCTTCTGCCTTCACCATATTTCTTCTTAGTATATTTGAACCATCCTACTTGCAATACAACTGATAAATTCTCTATAAGAAATATTCCACACAAAATTGGAAGAAGTAATTCCTTTCGAATTAAAATTGCAACTACCGCTATTATCCCACCTAAGGACAAACTACCTGTATCTCCCATAAATACTTGAGCTGGATATGAATTATACCATAAAAAACCAACACAAGAACCTACAAATGCAGACATGAAAATTACAATCTCTCCAATATTTGGGATATACATAATATTTAAATAATCTGCAGCTAAAATATTTCCAGAAACATATGCAAACACAGCAAGTGTTCCTCCAATAATAGCTGAAGTACCGGTAGCTAAACCATCTACTCCGTCTGTGAGGTTTGCTCCATTAGATACCGCAGTAATAATAAATACAACAATCATCACAAAAACAATCCACCAATAATCTGCGGCAGTTGATCCTAACCATTGTGTTAATACCTGATAATCAAATTCATTATCTTTCATAAATGGAATTGTAGTTTTTGCGCTTTTTTCCAACTTATCTGATATACTAATTATATTTTCAGCATTTAAATCAATTTGTTCTTTAACAACAATATCCTGATGAAATACCATAAACAATGCAACAATGATTCCAATACCAACTTGACCAAGAATTTTAAACCTACCCGCTAGACCCTCTTTGTCTTTTTTATAAACCTTTATATAATCGTCAAGAAATCCTATAAACCCTAACCAGATTGTTGAAATTAAAAGAATTATCACATAAATATTTTTTAATTGAGCAAATAATAGTGTTGGTATTATAATCGCAGCCAGTATAATTAAACCTCCCATAGTTGGGGTTCCTTTTTTTGACTCTTCCCCTTCTAATCCTAATTGCCTAACCTCTTCCCCAATTTGTCTATTTCTAATAAGATTGATTATTTTACCTCCAAATAGTAGTGACACTATTAATGATGTAATAAGAGCCATTGCTGATCTGAAGGATATATATTGAAATACTCCCGCTCCCGGAAAATCATATACTTCTTTCAAGTATTCAAATAAGTTATATAACATTTTCTGTATTTATATTTAAAGATTCTATTAATTCCCCTACATCATCAAATGGATATTTTTCTCCATTTATATCTTGATATTTTTCATGACCCTTTCCTGCTAAAAGCACTATATCTCCACTCTTTGCTAGAGCACAAGCTGTTTTTATCGCCTGACTTCTATCAGTAATTACAAGTACTTTCTTCTTTTGAATTGGATCTAAATCTGAAGTCATATCCTTAATAATTGTTTCTATATCTTCAGTTCTAGGGTTGTCTGATGTTATTATGACTTGATCAGAATGATTGCACGCAATAGATGTCATTTTGGGTCTTTTTTCAGGATCTCGATCTCCTCCACAACCAAAAACCATTATTAGTTTCTCAGTATTATTCCTAATTTTATTAATAGTAGAAAGAACATTTTTATAAGCATCTGGCGTGTGCATATAATCTACAATACCAATAATATTTTCTGTATTTCTAACAGTATGAAATCTTCCTTCTGCTGGAGTTAAAACACTAATCCTTTCTAAAACATCAGAAGAATCTAAGCCTAATTCAACTGAAGTAGCATAAATAGCTAATAGATTATAAGCATTAAATTCTCCTATAAGATTTACCCAAACATCAACATTTTGAATGTTAAGCATCATACCATCTAATCTACTTTCTAAAAGTTTACACTTATAATCCGCCATAGATTTTAAACTATAAGTAAGTTTTCTTGCTTTAGTATTTGACAACATAATTCTGCCATTCTTATCATCTTTATTTGTTATTGCAAATGATGTGAACTCTAAGTCATCAAAAAATTTCTTCTTTATTGAGATATACTCTTTAAAATTCTTATGATAATCTAAATGTTCATGTGTAATATTGGTGAAAATTCCACCGACAAAATTTAGATTCGACACCCTATTTTGATGAATAGCGTGAGAACTCACTTCCATGAAACAATATTCACAACCTGCATCTATCATTTCATTTAAGATCTTATTAATCTGCAAAGAATCTCCAGTGGTATGAGTACTTTTCACAGAATAGTTTCCTATTTTATTTTCTATGGTAGATAGAAGTCCTGCTACATATCCTAAATCGGAAAATAACTGATATAATAAAGTTGCAATAGTAGTTTTTCCGTTAGTACCCGTTACACCAACTAACTTAATTTTTGAGGAAGGGTTGTCAAAATAATTAGATGCAATAACAGACATTGAATAAGAGGAATTATCTACCATTACATAACATATTCCATCTATAATTTCCTTTGGGATATTTTCTACAATGATACTTTTAGCCCCTAATTCAATAGATTTTGATATATAGTCATGACCATCCGCAACCATACCTTTTATCGCAATAAATAAATCTGAATCATTAATATTTCTTGAGTCAAACTCTATTTTATTTACCTCGACTGAAGAGATATCCCCTATAACAGCTTTAATACTAACACCAAATAACAAATCACTTAATCTCATTAGAACAATTTAATTTTTAACTTATCTTGATTCTTAATATTTGATCCTTTCTTTATAGATTGATAACTTACTTTCCCTTTTCCTTCATACTCAAATTTAAGATTAGAGTTTTCCAGAACATACAACACATCCATTAATTCCATGCCTTTTAGATTTGGCATTAGACCTTTATCTAATTCATTAATAATCTGGAGAATACGATTTTTTATATTTTCTTCAAGTCTTGTTAATCTCTGTACCGAAACTCTTTCTATTTTGTTTTCAGAATTAGTACTTGTGTTGGAGAATAATTCCATTTCTGAGTCAAATGCAAATACTTTATCAGAAATCTCTCTAAAAACTGGAGCGGCAATATCTCCTCCATAATGATTTAAATCAGTTGTGTCTATAAAATCATTTATGACTACTATACAAGAGTATTTAGGATTGTCTGCAGGAAAAAATCCTGCAAATGAAGAAGTATAAGATCTTTCATATTTTGTTTGTTTAGACCAGTTCCAATATTCATTTTTACAAGTACCTGTTTTTCCTGCTATTTTATATTTATTTGTATAGATATTATTTGCTGTTCCATTTACAATATCTGAAGTCCAATTTTCTCTTTGATTACTTACCACCTGTTCCATATACGGAAGTAGTTTATTTACACTTTCTTCAGAAAAAATTCTCTCCTCTATCTCTTCTACAGGGAATTTTTCTATAATATTACCATCAATTTTTACAGAGGTAACTAATCTTGGTAAAACCATCTTGCCTTTGTTAGCAAAAGCATTATAAAAAGTAAGAATCTGGAGTGGAGATATACTCATCTCATAGCCTATTGACATAGATGGTAAACTAGTTCCAGACCACATTTTGTCCTTAGGACTTCTCATTATCATTTCGCTTCTGTATGGAAGTTGCAATTGTAGAGGTTCAGTTAATCTAAACCTTTTTAAATTTGAAATAAATTGCTCCGGATTTTCTTTATAGCTTTCGTTTATTAATTTAGAAATAGCGACATTTGAAGAAACAACAAAAGCATCTCCAAATGTTAGATCTCCATAACCTCCTTTTCTTGTATCTGAAATAGTAGTCGTATAAAACTTTATCTTGCCATCACCTGTTTTTACAGTGTCTGTAATATCTAAAATCTTATCTTCTAGAATTGACATAAAAGAAGCTAATTTAAATGTTGATCCAGGAGCAATCTCAGAAACTATTGCATGGTTTTTAGAATCATAATAATTAAAATCCTCTCCTCTGTGTAGATTTGCAATCGCCTTAATATCTCCAGTTTCAACATCCATTAAAACAGCACATCCCCACTTAGCCTTTGTTTCATGTAACTTCTTTTTCAAAGCTAGTTCTGCCGCATCTTGAAACTCAATATTTATAGTAGTAATAACATTCTTTCCTTGTTGAGGAAGAATATTTTGATCTGATTTTTTGGGGACTAAAACTTTTCCAGAAATCTCTTGATTCATTTCTTTTCCTGGAACACCCTGTAAATATTTATTAAATGCAAGTTCTATACCATTTACAGGAACTATCGAGTCTCTACCGGAGGAGGTTTTTAATATTTTTACTTTTCCTACAGTTATTTTTCCAAGAGATCCAAAAGGATAATCTCTAGTACTCTTCATTTCTTGAATAAAACCTCCTCTATTCCTTCCTAATCTGAAAATTGGAAATTTCTTCATCTCTTGTAATTGAACATAGGTCACATTTCTTTTTAATAAAAAATATCTTTTATGTTTATTTCTTCTTAATAAACTTTCATATGAGGAAGCTGACTTATCTGGAAACATCTTGTTGATTTCAATTGACAGCTTCGAAACCTCCTTCTCAAATAATTTTTTATTTATTGTAAATAAGTCCAGCCTAATATCATAAACCGGCATAGTAACAGATAATATTCTTCCATCTTCAGACAAGATATTTCCCCTAGGAGCATCTACAATTTGAATAGTAGGATCATGAGTTATTACAATATTCGTATCGTTATACTGAATATCAAATAGTTTATACCCTATAAACATAAATACAACTAACAAAGTCATAAAGGTTAGGATGAGTGTCCAATTTCTATTTGATTTTTTCTGCTTCATTATTTCAACTCAATTATATAAGGTAACTTATCAGAAGTCTTTAATCCGGAACCCTTAATTCTCTCTTCAATGACAGATCTTTTATACATCCCCATCATATCAGTCTTCAAAGACATAGATTTCATACCAAGATCAAAAATTTCTTTTTCACTCTGCCTAATTCTAATAATCGTATCTTCAGATTTAAAAGAAACTCCAATCTGAATCACAATAAGAAAAACAAAAAAAAGGATGAATAGAAAATAATTCGACACACCTCCCTTCTCAAAAAAACTCACTTTTAATATTTTAGATTTGTTTGTCAATTTTCTATTTTTTCAGCTATTCTCAATTTCGCACTCCTTGATCTACTATTTTCTAACCTCTCTTTCTCCGAAGCTACAATTACTTTACTATTCACCTCTATTAAATCTTTTAGGATGTTACCATAAAAATCTTTCTCTATTTCACCTGAAAGACTACCTCTTTTAAATAAATTCTTCACTAATCTGTCTTCTAAAGAATGATAAGATATAACAACAAATCTTCCCCCTATATTTAACAAACCAACCCCATCCTCTAACATTTGTTTTAAAGATTCTATTTCATTGTTAACCTCTATTCTAATAGATTGAAACACCTGAGACAAAAATTGATTTCTTTTCTTTTCTGGTACTAAATGATTAAGCATATTGACCAATTCAGTTGTAGTCTCTATCTTATTTATTTCTCTTTGTTGTACTATAATTCTAGACAAAATTCTAGATTGTCGTAATTCTCCATAACGAAAAAAAATATCCGTTAAATCTTCTTCTGAATATTCATTTATTACTTGTCTTGCAGTTAATGATGACGAAAAGTCCATTCTCATATCAAGGACTGAATCAAATCGAAAAGAGAAGCCTCTTTCCTTTACATCAAACTGATGAGAAGAAACACCTAAATCTGCTAAAATCCCATCTACCTTTCTTACGCCTTCCATTCTCAAAAATCTTTTTATGTTTTTATAATTTGATTGGATCAACTTGAAATTTTTATCTTTGGGTAAATTTTTCACTACATCTGAATCTCTATCAAATGCATACAACTTACCATTTTCTAGATTCTTTAATATTTCATTAGAATGACCTCCTCCTCCAAAAGTAACATCCACATAAATTCCGTTGGGATTTATTTTCAATCCCTCAATACATTCTTCTAATAATACCGGATTATGATAGGCCATCCGAATGAGTTTGATTACCCATAACATCCTCAGCTAATGATCCAAAATCTTCTAATGATTTTTTCACCACTTCTTCGTATTTTAACTTATCCCAAATTTCAATCATATTTACTGAAGATGCCAAAACTAAATTTTTAGTAATTCCAGCAAATGATATCAGATCTTTTGGAATTAGAATTCTTCCTGTTGAATCAATTTCCAACATTTTTAGACCAGACATATAGGACCTTATAAAGTCATTATTCTTCTTCACAAACCTATTTAACTTATCTACCTGTGAAACCATTAATTTCCACTCATTCATTGGATACAATTCCAAACAGTTATTAAACACACTCCTTTTCAAAACAAACCCACCATTTATTACTGAGCTCAATTGTTTTTTTAATGATGAAGGCATCATAAAACGTCCCTTTGAGTCTGCTTTACATTCGTATGTACCTATTAAATTCATCATTTTCTCTTATTTATTTTGGTGTAAAGATACAAATTTGCCCCACATTTTACCACATTCTACCACTTTGTTAATAACTTTTGCCACTTTAAGAGCATTGCTAGAGGGTTAAAATGAACATTCTAGTAATAATTGATTAAAATAAATTTGTTTACTTTTGCATATAGAATCAAAGTTGTACTTTATGATAAAAGAATCAGGAAAATTTAAATGGATTGATAAAGGTGACGGAGAAAAACCAATAATTCTATTACACGGACTTATGGGTGGAGCGGATAACTTTGGAGAAATGGTTGATTTTATCTCAGAAGAATATCATGTATATGGATTAGATTTAAAACTATTTGAAGGAAACATCTTGAAAGTTTCTGTAAAAAACCTAAGTGACTACCTATTTGATTTTATGAAGCATTTAGGAATAAAAAGTGCGGTTTTGATTGGGAATTCTATGGGGGGACATATAGCATTGATTTTTGCGAAAGAATACCCAGAAATGGTTGATGGAATGGTCTTAACCGGAAGTTCTGGATTATTTGAAAACTCACTTGGAAATACTTTTCCTAGAAGAGGAGATAAAGAATACATAAGAAAAAAGACACAAGAAGTATTTTACGATCCCAAAGTAGCTACAGACGAACTAGTGGATAGAGTTTATGCTATTGCAAACAAAAGAACTTCTACACTAAAATTATTAGGTTATGCTAAGTCTGCCATTAGACATAATATGTCAAATGATTTACCAAATTTAGATATTGAAACTTGCCTAATTTGGGGAGAAAAAGATATAGTAACTCCTCCACATGTAGCTGAAGAGTTTCATAAATTAATGAAAAAATCAGAACTTCATTGGATTCCTCTTTGTGGACATGCAGCTATGTGGGAACACCCAAAAAGATTTAGCGAAATCGTTTTAAAATGGTTAAAAGATCATAATCTTTAATAGATTTCCAATTATGAAAATTAAAACTGCGGAATTTATAGTTAGTAATACAGACTATAAATTATGTCCAAAAGAAACTCTGGCTGAATACGCCTTTATCGGCAGATCTAATGTAGGGAAATCATCACTTATCAATGCTATAGCAAATCAAAAAGAGTTAGCAAAAACTTCAGGTAAACCAGGCAAAACTCAACTGATAAATCATTTTAAAATTAATAACAACTGGTTCTTAGTTGATTTACCTGGATATGGATATGCCGCAACTTCTAAGATAAAAAGAGAAGAGTTCAAGAGTATGATAAACAAGTATCTAACCAATAGAAAGAACCTAATGTGTTTGTTTGTATTATTAGACATTCGACATAAACCACAAACTATTGATTTAGAATTTATGCAAAAAATGGGAAAAGAACAAATTCCTTTTGTAATGGTCTTCACAAAGACAGATAAATTATCTCAAACTCAGGTTTGGAAGAATCTAAAAAAATATAAAATAGAAATGTTGAAAAAATGGGAATTTACTCCAGACATCTTTATAACATCATCTGAAAAGAAAACTGGAATAAAGGATATCTTAAACTTTATTGAAACACACAATAAATCGTTTGACCCTACTTTTTGTCAATAATTTTAGTTTGTTCAGCAAAGAAATCACAATAATCTCTTAATGCTCCAGCGAGTTTATCATGACCGGTAGATTTTTCTAAAGTGTTCGCCATAGACATTAATGTTTGATGATACATTATAAACATTTCATTCACCATCATATCTTTAGTCCAAAGATCGACTCGTAATGTTTCTTTAGTTTTTGAATCCCAACCCGCTACCATTAAAGATTTTAAATGGACATCCTTTGCTTGCTTGTCTGAAGAATTCATAATAATTCTTTCTGGTACACTATTGACATCTAGTTCAAGGTCGAAAATTAATTTTGAGTTACTCATATTATGGTCTGTATTTTGATTTTAAAAGTATATCTTGATAATTAGTATTACTCATTAACTCTTGTGTGCTGACATTATTATTACTCATATAAGAATCTATAATTTTGTAACCTACCCAATACCCTAATCTGGCAGGAGATTCTTTAGGCATTCCTTTAGTGAAAGGAGCGTCTGAGAAAAATGTAGCATAAGAATTATAATCTTTACTATACATTAAATCTAAAGATATTATCTCATTCCAAATGTTAGATTCATGAATATTACACCACTCTAAATCTTTTTCTGAAAATCTAAACAAAACATGCTTATCTTCCTCTAAAATTAGATCCATTAGATAGATTATCTTTCCTTTAAAAATTAGCTCATTCTGAAATCTCTCCATAGAATTTTCATGAATAAATGAGCTTGTTATCCAATATTCCATTATGTCTGCTATCATGTATTTTTCATGATATCTTAATTTAAGATACTCCCAGATATTTGAGTCAGGATGAAATTCTCCAAGATAAAAATCTAAACCAACAATCAAATTCTGATTGTAAACATCTACTCCATATGAATTAAACGAATTACTATATATAATTTTTTTTGGAATTGTTGAATCTGGAAAAATGGATAAATATTCCACAAACGCTTCTTTAATTTTTTCAGTATAAACATCCAAATCCACAAAATTTTCTTGAATACTTTTCTGATATAATAATGCATCAGGATGAGAAACAAATGAAAGAACATGTGACTTCTTCATAGAATCCCTATCGTAATACATTCCAATATGATTTTGTAAATAATAATTTAAAAAACCTTTATTTTCCTCTTCCCATTCTAGCAATTTTTTTTCATAATTAGAAGAGTCTAATAAAAATAGACCCAAATCAAATCGTTCAGATTTAATCTCTATCTTTTCTTGATCAAATATGAGTTCGCTAACCCAATTGTATTGAGTATTAATGGTAATGTATACAAAAATACCAATAATAAAAATAATTATTAAAAGCCTAGGCCTTTGAGTTGATTTATTTTTGCCCATGATAAACACAAAATTTAGGAAATAAAAATAATAATAGTATTTTTATAATTTTCATTAGTGCAAATGTATAAATTTGTAAATTATAAAATGAAAGAAGAGAAAGTAATAAATCATATTAAAAATTGGATTCAGGAATACTCTGAAAAGTCTGGAACGAATGGATTCGTTATAGGAATCTCTGGAGGAATTGATTCAGCCTTAACCTCTACTTTATCTGCACTTAGCGGGAAAAGCACTTTATGTATTGAGATGCCTATTCACCAAAATAAGGATCAAAGAAACAGAGCCAGAAAACATATTAATTGGTTGAAAGAAAAATATAAAAATGTACAATCAGTTGAATTAGATCTCACCAATGTTTTTGATAATTTCACATCAAAGCTGCTAGAAAAACACAGCGAGAAAAATGAGTTATGTCTAGTAAATGTAAGAGCACGATTAAGAATGACATCCTTATATTACTACGCTCAGTTAAACAATTACTTAGTATTAGGAACTGGAAACAAAGTTGAAGATTTTGGCGTAGGGTTTTTTACAAAATATGGAGATGGCGGAGTGGACATAAGTCCAATTGCTGATTTACTGAAAACAGAGGTTTATTCTCTCTCTAGACATTTAGAAATTGACCCAGAAATATTAGAAGCTAATCCTACTGATGGATTATGGGGGGATGACAAAACTGATGAAGATCAGTTAGGAGCTACGTATCCTGAACTAGAATGGGCAATGAGATTTAATGGAGATATAAAATCTATTTCTAAACGGGAAAAAGAAGTATTAACAATATATAAAACTTTAAACAGAAAAAACCAACATAAAATGAATCAAATTCCAGTTTGTAAAATTCCCAAATCATTGAAATAAAATAATTTGTATATATTAGCACAAATTACCAATACCTATAAATTATGAAAACTGTATTAAACATTGTTACAACTTTATTAATTATCTTGTTTTTAGGATATCAATTCTATATAAAATCTTGTGAGAATAAATGTGACACAAATAAGGAACCAAAATGTTCTACAGAGGAAAAGTCTCCTGAATGTAAATCGAATACTGAAGAGATTGATGAAACTGTAGTTGTATCCACTGATTCTACATCAAATATAGATTCCTTATTAGATGAAGTTCAAGGTAATTTAATTAGTGAAGGAATTGAAATTGATTCTGGTGCTATTGAAGAGAATGAAAATTCAGAGGAATGAAAAAGTTTTAATCTTTTAAAAATACCAACTAGCTAGTTGGTATTTTTTTTGTTTTGTTTTTTACAATCGCGGTAAATAATAATAAAAGTGAAACAAAAGAAAATATTCTTCCAATAAAATCTCCAAATTTATTGTAAAAGGTAATTGTATCATTAATTGAAACAAGAGAGTTTGTCGCAATCTCTTCATCCCAATTTGTTTGTAGTTCAATTTTTCCACTTGGAGATATAACAGCTGATATTCCAGTGTTAGCGGAGCGAATAATAGTCTTTCTTTGTTCTATAGCTCTCAATCTAGCATACTGAAAATGTTGTTTATATCCTGAAGTATTCTTCCACCAGCCATCATTTGTGATAATTACTATGACATTTGATTCTCTAGAGGTAATAATATCACCAAATATACTTTCGTAACATATTAAAGGGAGAATTTTTAATTCTTTATATTCAAATCTATCTATAGAATTATCTACAGAGAGACTTCCTGAAGCCCCTCCTAAATCAACTGTAAAATCGCCTATTTTATTCAAGATAAATGAATATGGTATTTGTTCTACACCTGGAACTAATTTAGTTTTATGATAAAGTGAAATAGCAGAATCAGAAGTTAAAAATATTGCTGTATTATAGACATTGTACCAGGTATTATCTCTCAACTTTCTTGAGTTTGTTTCTTTCATACCTCCCAAATATTTAAATGTAGTGGACCCTATAATAATATTAAGATTAGGAAAATCTTTCTGTAAATTTCTTAATTTTTTAATACTTTCAGTATTTGTAATTTTATTCTCCCAAATTATTTCTTGTAAAGTAGTTTCAGGTCCTACTAATAAATTAGTTTTAGGAGTTATTTTTGTTCTTGATATTTTTATAAAATCATCTAACTGCTGTTGTGCGTCTCTATTAAATTTATCCGTGTAAGGATCTACATTTGGCTGTACTATTACAACCTCTTCATGTATTTGTGGATTTTTTTCTATACTCAATTTTATTATTTGAGAAATAGCAATAGGTATTAAGAAGACTACACACGGAATTAAAATATCTTTCATGTGTTTTGAAACTAAAAGTCTGTACAAGAGCAAATTAATAATAAGAATCCAAAGTGAACCACCCAAAACCCCTGTGTACTCATACCATTGCACTAAATTTGGACAAGAAGCAAACACATTTCCTAATGTTAACCATGGCCATGCCAACTCCCAATTCAAATGTAGGTACTCCATACTTATCCATAAGAAAACTAAGAATAAATATCCTTTCTTATTTCCCAAAACACATCTCACATTATGAAATAATACCATCACCAAACTCATAAGTATCGCATTGATAATAAAAGCAGTAAATGCTCCAACTATTGTAGCATTCCAAATCCAGTAAGTTGTGATTACATTAAATAAAAAGAAACTCAAAAATGAATAACCAAACATATATAATGAACTGTTCTTTCTTTTTAGTGAAAGATTTTTTTCTAAAATTAACAAGGGAACAAAAGCAAAAAACACCAATGGAAAAAATCCTGTTTCCACCCAAGAGAAAGCAAGTAATAATCCACTGATAATAGATAAAATTAATTTATTCATTATAAACTATATCTAAGTGAAAATAAATTTGAATAAAGACCTGTAGATTGATTTCCTAAATTAGTTAAAGCATAGTCAATTCTTATGTTTTCAAAATGAAACCCAAGTCCTATATTTGGTTGTAGAGATATAAATTCTGTATTGTCAAAATTTTTTTCTCTGGAAATATCTCCTATTCCAAATCTAAAATCAATTAAATTTTTATATTTAATTTCGGTTCCAAAATTTGGATTAATACTTAAAACATTAGATCTTATCAAAGTATTTCTTTTACCATCTATGTGAAACTCTAAATCCAATTCGGAAAGAGTTGAAAAATTATTATTTATCTTAAAAACTCTAGCTATTCCTGTTTGAACAGAAGGTAAAGTTAACTCTGTCGAGTTCTCTGGAAGTTCATTTTCAGTCTGATTATAGATCTCTTCAAACTGTTCCATATTAAATACCCATGAATTATAAGTTGAAGTAGCGTCCCTCACAATTGCCGCAATCTTCCATCTACCTAATTCTTTTTGAGTAGATATATCAAATCCAAAACCCCATGATTTTGCAAAACTACCTATTTGTCTATAAATAATCTTTGTATTTCCTCCAACATCAAAACCTTTAAAAAAATCTTTTTTTGCATAAGAAAATAAAAATGCATAATCAGCTGTAGAAAATAATTCAATTCTATTATAATCTACATTTCCTTCGTTATCTATCAAATTAGCAGTATTCATTATATCATCCACTCCAAACCTCAACATCATAAAACCGACAGCATCTGATTCATTAACTTTTTGAGCATAAGAAATTTGATCAAAATTTGCTATTCCAGCAAAATAAGAAGCATGCATTAACTCTATCTCAGAATTACTTAAATCAACCAAAGAGGAAGGATTCCAATAAACTGATGAAGAATTTACTGTCGAAGCTACTACAGCTTTTGACAAAGATAGAGATCTTGCTCCTGCTCCAATTTGCAAGAACTCATTACTATATTTCTGAGTAAATGCTGAAAAAGTGAGAAACGTAAAAAAGAAAAACAGATATTTAGGTTTGTTATACATTGTTGTATATTTGTATTTCAAAATAACATAAAAAATAGCACATTATTGCAAATTTATGAACGCAATTAAGAGAAATATTCCTAACCTTATTACATTATCAAATCTTGTTTGCGGCATCTTAGCTATAACTATGGCATTTAAAGGAAAATTAATATATTCTGGACTATTTATTTTTGCGGGATCTTTTTTGGATTTCTTAGATGGATTCTTAGCAAGACTGCTTAATGTATATTCAGAAATTGGAAAGCAATTAGATAGTTTAGCAGATATGATAACTTTTGGTCTTGCTCCAGGAATTATAATGTATCATCTAATACTATTACAACCTTTAAATCATATATCTAATTTTGAGATTTTTTTTGAGATATCTTATATTGCTTTTTTATTACCCATTTTTTCATCAATTCGCTTAGCAAAATTTAATATAGATACTAGACAAACATCTTCATTTATTGGGCTCCCAACTCCAGCTGTGGCTATATTTATTGCATCTTTACCAATAATTGTCAACAAGTACAATACTGAAATTTCATTAGAAATACTACTAGCTATTACAATAATATTATCTTTATTACTTGTTGCAGAATTACCACTATTTTCTATTAAGATTAAAAGTGAAGAAAAATTAAAATCAACTAAAAATATTATTAGATTACTATTTTTAATAAAATCTATAATTTTATTATTCATATTTCATATTGCAGCAATTCCATTTATTGTAATTTTGTACATCTTTTTATCAATCTTAAATAATCTACTAAAATGAAATTTAGAGCCGAAATCAACATCATGCCATTAAAAAATTTATTAGACCCTCAAGGTAAAGCCGTGAGTGCAAGCATGGGAAATATAGGGCTTTCTGAAATTACTAATGTAAGAATAGGAAAACATATTACACTTGAAATTGATGCAGAAAATAAAGAAATAGCACGCGAAAAAGTAACTGAAGCTTGTACTAAATTACTTGCCAATCAGATTATGGAAGGATATGAATTTATTCTATCAGAGATATAGACTATCTCAATTCAAAATTTTTTCCTAGATATAATTTTCTAACTAATTCATCAGAAACAAGCTCTTCTGATGTCCCTGATTTTAGAATCTTACCCTCATAAAGCAGGTATGACCTATCCGTTATAGACAAGGTTTCATGAACATTATGATCAGTAATAAGAATGCCAATATCTCGTTTTCTCAAGTCAGATACAATTTGCTGTATATCTTCTACCGCTATAGGGTCAACACCGGCAAATGGTTCATCTAATAATATAAAAGAAGGCTCCGTCGCTAGACATCTTGCTATTTCTGTTCTTCTTCTTTCTCCTCCTGACAACAAAGCTCCTATATTTTTTCTAATATTTTGCAATCCAAATTCTGATAACAACTCTTCACATTTGTGTTTTTGCTCTTCTATAGATAAATTTGTCATCTCCAATACAGAAAGTAAATTATCTTCTACTGTCATCCTTCTAAATATAGAAGCTTCTTGTGCTAAATATCCTATACCTAACTGAGCTCTTTTATACATTGGCATAGTAGAAATATCCTTATCATCTAAAAACACTTTACCTTCATTGGGTTTTATCAAACCTACAATCATATAAAAAGATGTAGTTTTACCCGCGCCATTTGGACCTAGTAAACCAACAATTTCTCCTTTTTTAACTTCTAATGAAATACCCTTAACAACTTTTCTTTCTGCATATATTTTTACAATATTCTCTGATTTAAGCTTCATTTTTTTCTTGATTTTTTAAAACTTTTTTTGATATGTTAATACTAATTTCATAAAGAACTAATAGAGGAAGCGAAACTAAAATCTGACTAGTAACATCTGGTGGAGTAATAATTGCGGATAAAATTAGAGTAAGTACAATAGCATGTTTCCTATACTTTCTCATAAATTCAGGGGTCAACAAACCTATTTTAGTAAGAAAATATACAAGCATTGGTAATTCAAAGATTAAACCATTTGCAAAACTTATAGTTGTTACTGTAGAAATAAATGAACTTAAACCAATTGAATTAGAAACATAAGAACTTACTTGATAGGAACCTAAGAAATTAACAGACAACGGCGCTACTAAATAATATCCAAACAATACTCCTACAGTAAATAAAATGGAAGTAAAAAAGACAACTCCTCTAGCTATTTTTGTTTCTTTAGTATAAAGAGCGGGTTTAATAAATCTCCACAACTCCCAAAACACATAAGGAAATGCAATTACTAGCCCAAAAAATAGAGAAACTATTATATGAGCAGAGAACTGACCAGACATTGTAAAACTATGAAGATTCCATTTGTGATCTCCAAAACACAACAAGTCACCCAATCCCATCCATTCAGATAAATTACAGAAAAATCGATATGTAGCAAAATCTGGGTTTTTTGGAGCGAGAAGTACCTCATCGAAAACAAAGTCTTTATAAACAAAAGCTAAGATTGCAAATATCAGAACAGATGAAAAGGCTCTAACTAGATGCCATCTCAAGACCTCTAAATGTTCTAAAAAGGACATTTCTTTCTCTGTTTTCTCCATTAAATACCTTCTTTTAAAATATCATGAATATGAATTATTCCTAAATAATTATCTCTATCTAAAACTAACAACTGACTAATATTATTTTTTTCCATAATATTTAAAGCTTCTTTTGCTAGTAAATCTGATGATATTGTTTTTGGATTAGAACACATAATATCAGAGGCATGTATTGAAATAAAATCCGTATTCTTTTCTAACATTCTTCTTAAATCACCATCTGTTATAATTCCTACAAGTTTATCGTTATCAAACACAGAGGTTGCTCCTACTCTTTTATTTGAAATTTCAATAATTACTTTTTGGATTGAATCTGATACTAATACTTTTGCTAATGAATCCTCTGAAATAATATCTGACACTTTCAGATACATACTTTTACCTAACGACCCTCCAGGATGATATCGAGCAAAATCAGTATCTGTGAAATTTCTTAATTCTAAAAGTGAGACTGCCAAAGCATCACCTAAAACAAGTTGTGCTGTAGTAGAACTAGTTGGCGCAAGATTATTAGGACAGGCTTCTTTATCTACAGTGCTATCAATAAAAAAATCAGAATTATTATATAAAAAAGAATTTTTATTACCACAAATAGAAATAATTTTATTTCCTAGGTTTTTTATCAAGCGAATTAAAGATATTAATTCTTCGGTATTTCCACTCTTTGAAATACAAATTACAACATCATTTTCTTGAATATTTCCTAAATCTCCATGTAAAGCATCTGCCGCATGTAAAAAAACAGATGGTTGTCCTGTAGAATTTAATGTTGCAACTATCTTATTAGCAATATTTGCACTTTTGCCAACACCCGCTACAATTACTCTTCCTTTTGATTTTAAAATTATCTGTACTGCCTCTGAAAAACTATTGCTTAATTTGCTCTCTAATTGAGAGATAGCTTCTAACTCTGTAGATATTACAGATTTTGCAATTTTTAAAATCTTTTTGTTATTTGGCATGAAATTTATGCGTATATTCGTTTGATATTTCTATACAAAAATAAAATATTTAGATGTATTAATAAATAAAGATGAGCTTTTCTTCTGAATCATTACATAAAAATCTAAAAAAAATCTTTGGATTTAACAGTTTCAAAGGTAGACAAGAGCAAATTATAAAAAATTTATTAGAAGATAAAGACGGAATGGTAATCATGCCTACTGGAGGTGGCAAATCTATGTGTTATCAATTACCTGCGCTTCTATCAGATGGTCTTGCTATTGTTATCTCTCCACTGATTGCTTTAATGAAAAACCAAGTAGACGCTATTAGAACTTTTAACGAACAAGAAAGTATTGCTCATGTATTAAATTCTTCTCTTTCTAAAACACAGATTAATATTGTTATGAATGATATTAAGTCTAGAGAAACAAAACTACTATATGTAGCTCCAGAATCTTTAATTAAAGAAGAATATGTAGAGTTTCTAAGATCTGTTAAAATTTCATTTTTCGCAATTGATGAAGCTCATTGTATATCTGAGTGGGGACATGATTTCAGGCCCGAATATAGAAGACTTCGAGAAATTATAGATAATATTGGAAGAAGACCTATAATTGCTTTAACAGCTACAGCAACGCCTAAAGTTCGTTATGATATACAAAAAAATTTAAAGATCTTAGAGGCTACTTTATTTATAGATTCCTTTAACAGAAAGAATCTTTTTTACGACATCAGACCAAAACATGATGTTGAGAAAGAAATGATTAAATTTATACGACAACATCCAGGTAAGTCAGGTATTGTTTATTGTTTAAGCAGAAAAAAAGTAGAGGAGGTATCAGAAACTTTACAGGTAAACGGGATAAACGCACTACCATATCACGCAGGTTTAGATGCAAAAACAAGAGTTGCGAACCAAGATGCTTTTATCATGGATGATTGTGATGTTATTGTTGCTACAATTGCATTTGGAATGGGGATTGACAAACCTGATATTAGATTTGTAATTCATCACGACATACCAAAAAGCTTAGAGGGATATTACCAAGAAACTGGAAGAGCAGGAAGAGATGATGGAGAGGGAATTTTAGTTACATTTTATAGTTATAAAGATATTGAAAAATTAGAGAAATTCTTGAGCGGCAAACCAGTTAGTGAGCAAGAAATAGGAAGACAACTTATTATGGAGACTATTTCTTTTGCAGAAACGGCTATGTGTAGAAGGAAATATCTTCTGCATTATTTTGGGGAAGATTTTGAAAGTGAGAACTGCAATAATATGTGTGATAATTGTAGAAATCCTAAACCTACATTTGAAGGTAAGGAATATGTAAGTAAATTATTAAAAGCAATTGACATAAGTAAGGAAACATTCAAAGCTAAAGAACTTGCAAAAATTATGGTTGGAGAAACTAATAGCCTAATAAATCAACACTTGGGGAATATTACAGAAGTTTTTGGATCAGGGAAAGAAAAGGGAGTAGAATTTTGGCATGCTGTTATTCGACAAACCTATGTAAAAGAAATTATTACAAAAGAAATAGAATCTTATGGAACCATAAAATTAACTGAAACAGGAAAAGATTTTCTAAAAAATCCGCATAGTTTTATGATAACTGAAGATCATGATTATGAAAAAACAAGTAGTGGATCTTCTATTCAAAAAGGATCTGCAATGGATGATATATTGTTTAATATGCTTAAGAAATTAAGAAAAAATATTGCTAAAGAAAAATCATTACCTCCAGCAATCATTTTTCAGGAATCCTCTTTGTTAGACATGGCTAACAACTATCCTATAACATTAGAAGAAATGTCCCAAATACAGGGTGTTGGAATAGGAAAAGCTAAAAAATTTGGAGATGAGTTTATTACTCTAATTGACAAATACGTAAAAGAAAATAACATTGAGCGTCCCTCTGAAATGGTCATAAAAACAATTGTAAAAAAATCTTCAAATAAAGTAAATATCATTCAAAGCTTAGACAAGAAGTTATCAATAGAAGATATTGCGAGAGCAATAGGATTAACTTCTGATGAATTAATTAAAGAAATTGAAACTATTGTGGAGTCTGGAACTAAACTAGATTTACAATATATGCTAGACGAGATAATAGATGACTACGAACAAGAAGAATTATTTGATTTTTTCAAAGATTCTGTAAACTTTTCATTAGAAGAAGCTAGAGAAGAATTTACAGAAGAAGAATATTCTGATGAAGAACTTAGAATTGCAAGAATACAATTTATCTCTAAGATTGGTAACTAATGAAAACACTTATAATATCTAGCTCTTTGTCTAAAAATTCTAGATCCTTTATTCTTTGCAAAGAAATCTCTAAAAGATTAACTGAAAAAGATATAGAAATTGAATTTGTTGATGCTAGAAATTTAGACATAAAACCTTGTCATATTCAGATCACCGATTGTATGAAAGATTTAATTCTCAAAGTAGCAGAAACTGACAATATAATTATAGGAATGGGAGTTCATTGCTATAGCATCAATGATGCACTAAAAATAATACTAGATACTTGTTTTGGTAAAGCAATCTCTAAATTTTTTGGTATAGCATGTGCAGCAGGAGGTGAAAAAAGTTACTTATCCACGCAACACCTAACACAAATTTGCATGAATGAATGGAGAATGATTCAACTTCCCAGGGTTGTATATGCTACTAGCAAAGATTTTGAGGGAGACAGACTAGTAAATAAAGATGTTATCGAAAGAATAGATGTCTTTTCTGAAGAATTTTACAAAATTGGATCTAAATTAATTTCCTAAACTCACAACAAGAATTTCATTTAAAAATTCTTTTGAAAAATTTAATTCAACTAATCATCAAAAAAAAACATTTTAATTGAAGTAATTAACATAATTATTGCAAATATTTTTCTCAAAGTTTGAGGGCTAATATTTAAAGCTATTTTTGACCCAAAATATCCGCCAAGAACAAAAGACAAAGCAATTACAACAGCATAATTGATGCTTATATTTCCACTCTGATAATAATTAAATGCAGCTAATATTCCTACTGGGGGTAATAAAATTGCAATTGAAGTCCCCTGAGCAGAAACTTGATCCATTCCTAACAATAACATTAAAAGTGGAATAATTATTATACCTCCACCTACCCCTACAATTCCGGACAATGTTCCGGCAAGTAGACCAATTATAATTAGGATAAAAAAAGTAGATAAATCCATGATCACTATTTTGTGCAAATGTAAAGAAATGTATCTTTGAAAAAAAATTAAAATGAAAGTCAAACAATTTACTTTTAACCCTTTCCAAGAAAATACATTTCTGATTTGGGATGAAACAAAAGAATGTTTAATTATTGATCCAGGATGTTACGAAAAAAATGAAAAGGAAATTCTTAAAAATTTTATAGAAGAAAATAGATTGAAACCTGTAAAACTAATTAATACTCATTGTCATATTGATCATATTTTTGGTAATAAATTTTCAATTGAATCTTGGAACATAGATTTATATATGAATAAATTAGATCTAATTCTTCTTAAAGATTCGGAAAATATAGCTAGCGCATACGGATTTAAACATTATGAACCTAGTCCAAATCCAAAACACTTAATAGATGAAGGAGATCAAATTGAATTTGGAAACAGTATACTAGATATTATATTTACTCCTGGACATGCTCCTGGACATATTTGTTTGTTAAGTAAATTGGATAACTTCATTATTTCAGGAGATGTATTGTTTAATGGTAGTATTGGAAGAACTGATTTACCTGGAGGAGATTTCGATACTCTTATTCAAAGTATTCAAAATAAGCTAATGAGTTTAGATGAGGAAACTATAGTTTATTGTGGTCATGGCCCTTCAACAACTATTGGTAAAGAAAAACAAAGCAACCCTTTCCTCAGATAGATTCTATAATTCTTTTCATTTAAAAAATTTTCTGAATCTTTCAGTATAAAGAATTTTTTACTTGTTCTAAAAAATAAATGGTTTGTGAGAGTGTATTAATTTATTTATTGTTTACGAAATCCGATCTTTTTCAACTTAAAATTTTCTGATTAATTCTAATATTGTTCTAAAAGCTACAACTTTTTCTCCGTAACGATCTAAGTGTTTTTTCTGTAATTCAGCAGAAAATTTAAGTTGATATTCATGTAGCTTTTTCATACTTTCACAACTATATGCTATTGCGTAAGTAGTTCCATCATCATTACTTGATATAACCTTATTTATATTTGCTTCTAAAAAAAAACCTGTCTGCATCACATCCGGAATATGAATCTCTACCATCCATTGAAGCCAGTCTTGTAAGATTTCATTTTCTACATTACATGTAACATTATAAATTATCATAAGTCGTCTCCTCTTAATTGTCTATATTTTTTTCTTGATTCGGATGTATAAATACTTCCAGCGCATTCCAATAAAATAGCTTCATAGTAATAAATAGCCTTTTCAGGATCTTTCTTTTTTAGCTCATAAAGCTGAGCTAAATGAAACATGGCGTCATCTTTTAAAATATCATAGGAGAAGTCCGAAACTATCACTTCAAGCATCTCAATTGCTTTATCAATTTCTCCTTTCTTATTATATATCTGATATTTTCTATAATATATCTCATCTAATAATGTATGTCCCAAGTATAAATCACAGATAGAATCTAAAGTAATTATTGATTCTTCAAATTTATTCTGATAAAATAATAAATCTGCTCTTGCATAAATTTCCATAGGAATAGTAGTAGTGTCTAAATTTAAATTATCTGTAATCAATAAAGATAAATCCATAGCGTCATTAGAAATCAACTTAGATGTAGATGACTTCAAAATATCTAACTGAGATTGCGCCCAATTAAAATCACCCTGAAAATATGAAATCTTTGCTCTTCTTAGTTTAGCCTCATGGCCTATAGGACTTTCTTTATTATCTTTCTCTACTTGAGAATAATATAATAATGATGTCCAAATATTTCCAGATAGTAACATCACATCCGCATAAACTAATTTACACTCTGCCATGTCATTCTTACTGACTCCAGGTATATCCATAATCCTTTCTAAAATTAATTGTGCAGAAGATAAATCGGACATTGAAAAAGCTTTAAAATGAGCGTAATTATTCAACAACAATACAGTTGTATAGTCCTCACCCAATTTATCTATTGTTTTGGCATACATTAAATCTAACTCTTCTAAATCAATATTTTCCTTCTCTCCTAAAGCAAATAATAAATTAATATGAGCATCAATGAAATAATAATTATCAGATCCTTTATCAATTATATATTGATAACATTTAACAGCTAAATCAAAATAGTTATTATCTAAAAATGTCTCTGCTAAATCATATAGTCGTTCTCCATCTTCATTTAATCTCTTGTCCAATGCTTTTGCCTGGAGATAAGCCAAATTAAATTCATTATTCTGCATAAAAAACCAAACTAGTAATTCTGAAAAAACATAAGTATTCTTTTCTTTTTGACTAAATCTCAATAATCCTTTCTTTACATAATTATAATTTTTATCATTTTCTATTCCATTATTATCCAGATATCTCTGTAAGTAATTTATTACAGCAATCTTCTGAGATGGATTTGTTTCTAAATATTCTAAATACTCATTAACCATCTTCTCATCTTCAGATAAAAACTGATATAATTGAGCTTTTTGAATTGGATATTTTTTATTATCAGAAAAATCCTCTACTAACAAATATAAATCTAGAGCTTCTTGATACAAGGAATACCTAATAAGTGTATTCGAAACATTTACAATTTGAGTAAATTGTTTCTTTAGTTTCTCTTGAATATTTTTATAAACTCTAATCGCATTCTTATTTTCATTCATCTTTCTATAAATCATATATAAATCTATATGATAAGGAAGATAATGAGGATTTCTTTTTATTATTTTTTCAGATAATTTCTTAGCCTCCAAAAATTTTTCTGACAAAAGTAAACTCTGGAAATAAGGATGATAATATTGAGTAAAAGAAAATCCTTTTGATAATTCTTTATAAATTTCTATTGCTTTCTCATACTCTCCTTTCTGATAAAACTGATATGCTAATTGAGAATCGTTTGATTGTGAATAAGCAAAAGACACACAAAATAACAATGCAACAATTAGTTTCATCTAATCTATAATATTAAATCGTGTATATTCTTGAAGTGCTTTAGGAATCTTAATACCGCTCTCAGTCTGATTATTCTCAACTAATGCAGCAAAAATTCTTGGGAGAGCTAAGGCGCTTCCATTTAAAGTATGACATAATTGAGTCTTGCCATTTAAGTTTTTAAATCTTAGTTTTAATCTATTTGATTGATATGATTCAAAATTAGAAACCGAACTAACTTCTAACCACCTATCTTGTCCTGCAGAATAAACTTCAAAATCATATGTTAAGGCAGATGTGAAACTTAAATCCCCTCCACAAAGTCTCAATATTCTGTAGGGCAATTCTAACTCTTCTAATATAGAAGAAACATGATCTACCATTACATTTAAAGTTTCGTAAGATTTGTCAGGGTGTTGTATTTGTACAATCTCAACCTTATCAAACTGATGAAGTCTATTCAATCCTCTGACATCTTTTCCATAAGATCCAGCTTCTCTTCTAAAACATGGTGTAAAAGCAGTACATTTTATTGGGAAATCTTCTTTGTTAAGAATAACATTTCTAAAGAAATTTGTGACTGGTACTTCAGCAGTTGGAATTAAATATAAATTATCTTCTTTAATATGATACATTTGCCCCTCTTTGTCTGGTAGTTGTCCTGTCCCAAATCCAGAATCCTCATTTACTAAATGAGGAGGTTGATACTCTATATATCCAGCTTCTGTATTTTTATCTAAAAAGTAAGAAATTAATGCTCTTTGCAGTTTTGCTCCTTTGTTAGTATATACTGGAAAACCAGCCCCAGTAATTTTATTTCCTAGTTCAAAATCAATCAGATTATACTGAGAGCACAAATCCCAATGAGGTTTTTTATATTCACTTAATTCCGGAATCTTTCCATGCTCTTTAACTATTACATTATCTGCATCTGATTTTCCTGAAGGAACTAAATGATGTGGAACATTAGGAATTTTAACCAATAATTCTCTTAGTTCATTTTGTATTTCTAAAAGAGAAGATTGAAGTGCTTTTGTTTTTTCTTTTATACGCAAAGATTCTTCTTTTAAGCAATTCGCTTCCTCTCTTTTATCTGATTTAAACAAAATACCTATTTCTTTTGCAATAGTATTTGATCTTGCAAGTAATTCATCGGATTCAGATTGAATAGATTTTCTTTTATCATCTAAAGAAATAACCTGATTTATAACTAAAGATTCATTAAAGTTTTTGATCTTTAATCTTTCAATTATTTCATTTCTATTATCTCTTAAAAATTGTACTTGTAACATTTTCTGTTTTTAATTAGGATACAAAAGTAAACAAAAAAACTCTTGATTTCTCAAGAGTTTTTATAGTATTGTATTATAGAAATTGAATCACTCTGTTACAACAGACACATAAGATCTATTATTTCTTTTCTTAGTAAATTTTACAACTCCATTAGTAAGTGCAAAAAGTGTATGATCTTTACCCATACCTACATTTTCTCCAGGATTATGCTTGGTTCCTCTCTGACGTACAATGATATTTCCAGCAATAATTTGCTGTCCACCAAATATTTTTACTCCTAGTCTTTTACTTTCTGACTCTCTTCCGTTTTTTGAACTACCAGCTCCTTTTTTATGTGCCATTGTATTAAAATTTTATATTAAATTACTCAGCTTTTTTAGCTGTAGTCTTTTTTGTTGTTGTTTTCTTTTTTACTGTAGCTTTTTTAGCAGTTTTAGGTTTTAATTCAGGTTTTGTTTCAGATTTCTTTTTAGTAGCTTTTGATACTGTTTTTTCATTTATCTTTACAATTTCTAATTTTGATAAATATTGTCTGTGACCATTTTTTACTCTGTATCCCTTTCTTCTTTTCTTTTTAAATACAATTACTTTATCACCTTTTAAGTGTTCTAGTACTTTAGCCGTCACCGTGGCTCCTTTTATAACTGGGGCGCCAACATTTACTTTTCCTCCATTATCAATTAAAAGAACTTTCTCAAAATCTACCTTTGAACCTTCTTTTACTTCTAATCTGTGTACAAATATCTGTTGATCTTTTTCAACCTTGAATTGTTGCCCTGCTATCTCAACTATTGCGTACATTGTTAATAATTTTTAAAATTCGGATTGCAAAACTAATAAATTCTGATTAAATAGAAACTAAAAACACAAATATTTTATATATTAAAATTCTTATTACTTTTGTGACAATAAAAAACTAATATAATGAAAAATTTTATTATAATTTTTATAAGTATGTTAACACCATTCTTATCTTACTCACAGTTACACACTCATATATCAAATGAAAAATGTGGTACTGAAATAATTACCAAAAGTATTGAGAAAAAATATCCGGAATACAAAAAACAAAGATCTAAAGTAAACAATCAAACTGACCATTGGCTATTAAATAATTCCAACAAACAGAATTCTATCATAACAATTCCGGTAGTGGTACATGTTGTCTGGAACACCAATCAAGAAAACATATCAGACGCCCAAATTTTTTCACAAATTGATATATTAAATCAAGATTATAGAAGAACTAATGTTGATGCAATCAATACACCAGCTGTTTGGAACTCTATAGCTGCTGATACTGAAATTGAGTTTTGTCTTGCAAATACAGATCCAAATGGAAATTTTACCACTGGTATTACTAGAACTCAAACATCACAAACATCTTTTTCTATTCAAAATGATGGGATGAAATCTAGCGCAAGCGGTGGTATAGACCCATGGCCACAAGATGATTATCTTAATATTTGGGTTTGTGATTTAGGTGGAGGTATATTAGGATACGCTACACCACCTTCAGGTTTTAATAACCCAAATGATGGTGTAGTTGTTGGTTATCGATATTTTGGTAATACAGGTGTTGTTCAAGCTCCTTACAACAAAGGCAGAACAACCACACATGAAGTTGGACATTGGTTAAATTTAGATCATGTTTGGGGTTCATTTGGTAACTGTGGAAACGATAATGTAAATGACACACCGATTCAAGAAGAAGCTAATTATAGTTGCCCATCATTTCCTCATAATGCAAACAGTTGTAACACAACAAACTCTAATGGAGATATGTTTATGAACTATATGGACTATACAAACGATGCGTGTATGAATATGTTTACAAATGGACAAAAAAATAGAATGATTTCAGCAATTAATCAATATAGACCAAATTTATTAAATCACAATTTATGTTCCAATACACCTCCAACCCCATCATGGAATTGCGTTAATGGAAACTGTGTTGATCCAAATAATGGAAATGGAACTTATACTGATTTAAATAACTGCTTAGCTAATTGTGATTGTGGATCAATTAACATCCCAATAATTGAAGATTTTCAAATTAATTCAATTCCTAATAACTGGACAATAATAAATGATGACGGAGACAAAACATGGGAAATCAATGAATTAGCTGGATATAATAGTTCTAAATCTATATACATCAATAATGCAGAATATGCTGCAAATGGAACATATGATGAATTTATACTGCCAGCTGTAAATTTATCTAATGTAAATTCAGCACATCTTAATTTTCATTACGCTTACACATTATGGACAAATCCTAATTTATCTCAAAATTGGTCAGATACTTTAATTATTTATATCTCTCAGGACTGTGGGGTAACATGGGCAAAAATTTGGGAAAAAGCTGGAACTAATTTAGTAACAACTACTCCTGTTTATCACGGATATAACTGGATACCTACCGCAACAAATGACTGGAAATTTGAGAGCATTTCATTATTGAATTATCTAAATCAAGATGACATTGTTTTAAAATTCAGGAATGTCAATCAATATGAAAATAATTTATTTATTGACAATTTAAATATAAATACAACTATTACAAATATTAATAACATGTCATCAAAAAAGAAATTAATTAAAATTGTTGATGTACTTGGACGAGAATCAAGAGAGAATAAAAATACACCCCTCTTTTATATTTATGAGGATGGAAAAGTGGAAAAAAGAATCATTCTGGAGTAGTTTTCTTTTTATTTACTAAATACACTCCGCAAAGAATAATACAAACACCAATATAGTGTTCATACTTAATAGGCTCATTTTCTAATACACCCCATAGAATTGCAACAATTGGTATAAGATAAGTTACAGAAGCAGCGAATATTGCAGAAGTATCCTTTATTAGTTTGTTAAATAACACCACTGAGAAAGATGTCCCCAAAATAGCTAAAATTGTGACATATCCTAATGAAGATAGACCATTCTTAGTTGAAGCTATTTCCACAAAATCTGTTGAAAATACATAATAGCCAGCAAATGGACCAACATATAAAAAAGCCATAGCGGAAATATCAATAGGATTCATTTCTGCTAAATATTTTCGGATAACATTCACAGAGACACCATAAAACAAACATGCAACAACAACCAAAAGCACACTAAAATTAATTGTATGTAAGTTCGACATCTCGGAAAAATAAAGTAAAATAGCTCCTAAAAATCCAAGCAACACGCCAGCTATATTTAGAGTAGAGGGTTTTATCTTAAAAAAATATATACCTAAAAATAAGGTGAATATGGGAGTTAAGGAATTTAACATACCTACAAATGAACTTTCTAATGTGGTTTGTGCTTTTGTAAATAAGAAAGCTGGAACCCCATTACCAATTACACCAGTAATAAATAGAGGAATAGTGTGTTTTTTTTTCAGTTTCTTTAAAGCTGTATACAAAAATGGAACTAATGATATAAATGCAATAAATATTCTAAGGGCAGCTACTTGCATGTCTGTATACTCCTCTAAACCTCTTTTCATTAGTATAAAGGAACTACCCCAAATAACAGATAGTATTAATAAAATAAAATAATTTTTATAATATGAACTCATTCCGTAAGTTTAATTTTATTAGTCTACCCACCTAAGGGATTGGATAAATTTGAGAATCTCTTGTTTCATTATAATATTCTGAACCTCAATTTCAGAAGAGATTGCACATTCAAAATCTAATCCTCCTCTAACAAAAAAGTCCGCACTATCCGTAACAAAGAATTGAGAAGAAGTCGCTATATTATTACCTACTAAATAACATAAAACTCCATAAATATTTTCTGAAGTATCTTGTATAATATTAGCATTTATATTTGCACCCTGCTTTTCATGTATTGAAATAGAATTTTCAAAATTATAAAGTTCTAAATCAAAATCTAGAAGAGGGCTTATCCTAAATGAAATAGATGATGAATAATCTGGGTATTCAATTGAATAAAAATTATCTTTTACACTAACAACTGATGAATTAGAGTAATTAAAAGATATTTTTTCATCTTTAAATAGAGAAATTCTACTATCGGGCAGTTCTATTTTAACAAGCGCTTCTGGCTTTGGAATATAATACTCATATTTTTTTTTATAGAAAAAGAGACTTAAA
This sequence comes from Flavobacteriales bacterium, assembly GCA_002696275.1. Lineage (GTDB taxonomy): Bacteria > Bacteroidota > Bacteroidia > Flavobacteriales > BACL11. Next base: position 71,779 of record NZRO01000051.1, on the reverse strand, counting down.
ACTAAAATCAGTATAAATAAGACAACAATTAGTTTTTTCATCTATGTATATGTACTTTTACTCTATTAATCTTTCTCTCATCAGCAGATTCAATAAAAAAAGTATAAGGAGGAAAATCAACCTTGTCAGAAATTTTAGGAATAATACCAGTTCGTTCAATTATCAAACCCGCAAGAGTATCCGCATCACCCTTAATTTCATCAAAATAATCTGTTTCTCCTTCAACAACTTTAAGAAAATCATTTATGGATATTTTTGCCTCAAAAACAAAGTTATCTCTATCTAATTTTGAATATTGATTTCCATCATCATCAAACTCATCATTTATTTCTCCAACAATTTCTTCTAATACATCTTCTAAAGTAACAATCCCTGATGTACCTCCATATTCATCAACAACAATTGCTAAATGTATTTTCTTTTCCTGAAATTCTTTTAATAGATCATTAATTTTTTTTGTTTCAGGTACAAATAAAGCCTCATGACACATTGAATTCCAGTCAACATTTTTTGAGGATATATGAGGTATTAAATCTTTAATGTATAATACTCCATGAATATTGTCAAATGAACCTTCATACACAGGTATCCTAGAATATGAAGAGGACACAATTAGATTCAAAACTTGATCAAAAGAAACATTTTTTTCTAAAGAAACAACATCTATCCTAGGCTTCATAATTTCTCTAACATCAATATTTCCAAACTCTACAATACTCTTTAAAATCTTTTTTTCTTCTTCTAGTTGATCTCCATCACTAGCTAATTCTATTGCCTGAGATATTTCTTCCATTGAAATATCTATAGATTTTTGTTTTAATCTTTTATCTATAAAAGAACTCGTTTTAATTAAAATTGAGGAAAATGGTGAAAATATAGTTTCAAAAAACTTTATTATAGAAGACATTCTTTTACTAAACAAAACTGCATTCTGTTTTGCGTATACTTTGGGAGTAATCTCTCCTAACAACACTAATACAAATGTAATAACTATTACTTGAACAATAAACTGAAAAGTTTTAGACGAAGAAAAATCAAAGATATTTGCTGTTAAATAAGATGAAAGTATAATAATAGCAACATTTATAAAATTATTTGTTATAAGTATAGTAGCTAACAATTTGTTTGGATTAGATAACAAACTTCTAATCTGATCTTCTTTTTTCTCATCAATTTCAGATAGATCCTCTAAATTTTTAGAACTTAGTGAAAAGAAAGAAACCTCAGAACCTGAAACTAAAGCGGATAGAAAAATAAGGATAAATACAATTATTATTCCAATAACTAACCCAATAGTTAAATCTTTTATTTCAACTGAAATTATTGTGTTTAAAAGTATGGGAAAGGGGTCTGCTACCAAAATTTATACATTAAAATGGTAAATCATCATTACCTGATTCCTCTAGAGTTTCTAGTGAAGGCGTTTCTGAATCTTGATTAGGTGTAGAAGAAGTATTTCCTTGTTTTGAACCTAACATAGTCATCTTATCAGCAATGATATCTGTAGAATATTTAGAATTACCTTCTTTATCCTCCCATTTTCTAGTAGAAATCTTTCCTTCAATATATACAGAATTTCCTTTTTTTAGATATTTCTCAGCAATATCAGCTAATCCTCTCCACAAAACTATATTATGCCATTCTGTTTGATTTACTCTATCTCCTTGCTTATTAGTATAGGATTCTGTTGTAGCTAAAGAAAAATTTGCAACAGCAACTCCATTGTCTAAATGTCTAACTTCAGGGTCTTTCCCAAGATTTCCTAATAAAATTACTTTATTTACTCCTGCCATAATGATTATTTTTACAAATATACATTTTTATTTTTTACTTTTTCAAGCTTTCCAAGTATTTATCAATCAATCTAGGGAGGGGATAATCATCTAGTTTAGACCACCTTATCTTTAAATATTTTTCAGAAATAACATCTTTTACTTCTACATGATGAAAAACAGCATTGATTAATTGGTGAGACAACTTATGTTTAATTGGTAAAGAAGAAAATTTCAATCTTACAGTTGCTTGCTTAACTAACTCTTTCCATACATTTAAATTCTGTATTTCATGAAATGAAAACTCCCCTTCGATTAATGGGAACTGATATAACGATTTCCAAATTCCCATGTTCCTTTTGTGTATAAATGTGTTATCTCCTAAGTTAAAAATTATGTAATTAAAATACTTATTTGATACTTTCAATGACTTGCTCTTTATTGGAAGTAATTCTACTAATTCTGTACCATACGACTTGCACGAAGAATTTAAAACACAAACTGAACAAGATGGATTTTTAGGAATGCATTGTATAGCTCCGAATTCCATTATTGCTTGATTATAAATATCAGGATTTTTATGACAGATTAACTCTTGAGATATTTTCTTAAATGTTTTTTTTCCATCACTTGAATCAATTGGAGTGTCAATAGCAAAATATCTACTAAGAAGCCTAAATACATTTCCATCTAATACTGCATATGGAAGTTTGAAACAAAAGGACGATATTGCTGCTGATGTATAGTCTCCTACTCCCTTTAACTCTTTTATACTTTTATAATCTGATGGGAAAATCGAATGATATTTATCTCTTATTAATCTTGCTGTAAAGTGAAGATTTCTTGCTCTTGAATAATAACCTAACCCTTGCCATATTTTCAAAACATGATCTTCTTTTGCATTTGCTAAATCTGTTATTGTAGGAAACTCCATTATAAATCTGTTATAATACGGCAATCCCTGAGACACCTTTGTTTGCTGTAAAATTATCTCGGAAATCCAAACTTTATACGGATCTGTCGTATTTCTCCAAGGCAAATCCCTTTTATTTTTATGGTACCACTCTGTAATTTTCTTTTGGAAAATCATAATCTATTGAAAGTTAGGGTTCTACAAATAAAAAAATATTACAAAGCTGTTTTATTAGTAAAATTAATATATTTGTAAATTCAAAAATATAATAATAAACCAAACAAAATAAATTTTTATTTAGAAATGACAAAAGCAGAGATTATAAGCAAAATATCTGAAAGAACTGGAGTAGAAAAAACAACAGCGTCAACAGTTGTAGAGTCGTTAATGTTAGAAATAAAAGAATCAATAAAAAAAAATGAATCAGTTTTTTTAAGAGGATTTGGAACGTTTTTAGCGAAAGAAAGAAAAGAAAAAACTGGTAGAAATATTTCGAAAAACACAACTATTGTAATTCCAGCACATCATATTCCTGCTTTTAAACCCGCAAAGGTTTTTAAAGAAGATGTAAAAAATAATGTAAAATAATATACTAGAATCTAGTAACAAAAATATAATCATGGGAGGAGCAAAAAAGAAAAAAGCAAAAAAGATTTCAACTCACAAACGAAAAAAACGTTTGAGAAAGAACAGGCACAAAAACAAATAAACATTAATTTGTTTTATTTAATTAAGTAATTTCAATCATGAAATTCGAGCTTGTAATTGATTCCAGAACAACTGAAGTTGTTATAGCCTTATTAAAAGAAGGTAAACTTGTAGAGCTACACAAAGAAAAACACGATAACAATTATTCTGTTGGAGATATCTACCTAGGAAAAGTTAAAAAAATAGTTCCTGGTCTAAATGCATCATTTGTAAATGTTGGACACGATAAAGATGGGTTTCTTCATTATTTAGACTTAGGATCTCAAGTAAACTCTTTCAAGAAATTTACAGATAAAACAAGAAATAAGAAACTTAATACAGCTTCCTTAAAGAACTTTAGAAGAGAAAAAGACACTCTTAAAGAAGGGAAAATACAAGATATCCTAAAGTCTGGGGATCATATTCTAGTACAAGTTTCTAAAGAGCCTATATCATCTAAGGGACCTAGACTCTCTACAGAACTTTCCTTTGCAGGAAGATACATGGTTCTTATACCATTTTCAGATAGAGTTTCTGTATCTCAAAAAATCAAAAGTAGTGAAGAAAGGACTCGCTTAAAAAAATTAATCCACAGTATAAAACCTAAGGGATTTGGTGTAATTATTAGAACTGTTGCGGAGAATAAAAAAGTTGCTGAGTTAGATAAAGATCTAAAAAATCTATACAAAAAATGGCAGTCTATTTATAAAAAACTGAAAACAAGCAATCTGACAGACAGAATTCATGGAGAACTAAATCGTTCTTCTGCAATTTTAAGAGATTTATTAAATTCTGAGTTTAGCAAAATACATGTAAACAATGCTGATTTACAATCCGAATTGAAAGAATATTTATCTAGGATTTCTCCTGAACATGAGAAAATAGTAAGATTATACAAAGGAGAAACTCCAATATTTCAAAAAATGGGAATAACTCAACAAGTAAAAAGTTCATTTGGAAAAACTGCTAATATGAAAAATGGAACCTACCTTGTAATTGAACATACTGAAGCATTACATGTTATAGATGTAAATAGCGGTAAAAAAGTAGACTCTAATAAAAATCAGGAAGCGAATGCTCTATCTGTAAATATGATTGCGGTCGAAGAGGTCGCTCGTCAGCTACGATTAAGAGATATGGGAGGAATTATAGTGGTTGATTTTATTGACCTTAATAACACTCTAAACAGAAAAGCGGTTTACGATAAAATGGTAGAAGTAATGAAAGAAGACAAAGCAAAACATCATATTTTACCACTAACTAAGTTTGGTTTGATGCAAATCACTAGACAAAGAGTTAGACCAGAAATGAAAATAGATACAATGGAGAAATGTCCAATGTGTACAGGAAAAGGAAAAATAGACTCTAGTTTACTTTTAATAGAAACAATAGAAAATAAGATTCACAACCTTACTCAAACACAAAAAGGAGAAATAAAAATTGCAGCACATCCATTTGTTGCTTCTCATATTAACAAAGGGATTTTCTTTACATCTATCAGACATAAATGGAGAAAGAAATTTAGTAGGAAAATTACCATTAAAGGAGATGAAAGATTACATTTATTACAATATAGCATCATCAATTAGGACTTCTCTTTTTTGTAACAGTATAGTAACAGCGATACAGTAATCAAAATTAAAGATGCTCCTGCAAAATATCCCCATCTTATATTATCTTCAATTAGGAAAAAGGGCATAGAAAATATAAAGATTAGAATCATTCTTATAGTTACATTTATAGAACTAAAAACACTACTAGCCCTTCCAATTAAATTATTTGGAATATTAGAAAACAAATAAGTAGTTCTGAGAATTCGAACACCAGCATTTGTAATTCCTAAGATCAAATTAGCAGTAAAAAATAGAATAATATTATCACTAAAACTCATACATATAAAAGCAATACTCACAATAAACATTAATGAAACAATACTCAAATAATCATTATATTTACTCAAGAATCTATATACTAATACTCCAGACAATATTGCTCCTATAGAGTAATATACTTCAGCTGAAGCATAAACATTTGCAGACTCATTCATAAACCGTTCAACATATGATGGTAGTAACATATGAATTTCTACTATGGTAAATGCAAATAACATATACGACAAAGTTCCAAAAGCAAAAATGGACGGATTAGATTTTAAATATTTAAAACCTAATTTTAATCTAGAAAATAAAGAACCCAAATGAATTTCATCTTTTACGATAGGTGTATATTTAATCAATAAAAATAAAGCTATACCAATAAAATAAGTGACTGCATCCATAAGGAAAACCTTCTGAATTGACCAAGCCTCAATAGTAAAAGGTAGTGAAATGTGTATTCCAGCAATACTAAAACTTTCTGAAGAAGTTCCGGATAGTAAAATTGCAGCAAATGCACCTGCAAACATTGATGTTACTTGACCTTGAACCTCTATGTAGGAATTAAGTTTTCCATAATTTTTCTTTTCTGTTATTTCTTGTCCAAAAGCGTATAAGTTAGGATAATGAATATTATAATTAAAGATGGTTAATCCAAATACTAATAGTACAAAAAAATCTGGCACATTATCAAATCTAAATCCATAATAAGAAACCAGAGCTATTACAGATCCACATACTAAATTGGTATAGATAAAAACTTTTTTTCTAGAGTACCTATCAATAATAGTACCTGCGTACAAGCCCCAAAAAAGAGTAAGAAAAGTAATAATTAAGTAGAAGTATGCGAAAATAGAAGGACGAGCAACAACATCTACAAAATACCAGGGTATTGCCATCATACTAATACCCTGAGCAAATCCAGAAATAATATTTGAGATAAATAAAAGAGTTATTGCTTGTTTATTTTTCATTCTTGCAAAAATAGAATTAATAAACTAATAATATGTATTTTTGAAAAGTGCAAAAGAACAAAACATATAATTTAAAAGAAGCTATAGAAAGGATACAATCCTACTGCGCATTACAAGATAGATGTCGTTGGGAAGTAGAAAAGAAAATGAAAGAATGGGGAGTAAAAGAAGATATCATTGAAAACATCCTCTCAGATTTGATTCTAGAAAAATTTATAGATGAACAGAGGTTTGCTGAATCCTTTTGTAGGGGTAAGTTCAGAATAAAGAGATGGGGGAAAATAAAAATAAAAAACGAACTAAGACTAAGGAAAATCTCTGTTTCCTGTATCAACAAAGGCTTAGAGCAGATTGATGATAAAGAATATTATTCTGTATTAAAAGAATTGCATAAAAAAAAGAAGAATTCACTTAAAGAAGAAAATCAATTTGTTAGAAATATAAAAATTGTAAAATACCTACAGCAAAAAGGATTTGAAAACAACTTAATTTTGGAGCTAATTAACAGTGATAAATAAATATTATTGAAAGATGGTTTCTTCAGAAAAAATATCAGAACTTAATAAAAGGTTAGACGATCTTTTTAAATATCTTTCTATAGAAAAGAAAGAGAAAGAAGTGATGGAGTTAGAAAACATTACCCAATCAAATAATTTTTGGGACAATCCTGAAGAAGCACAAAAAACTTTAAAACAATTAAGTAAATTAAAAATATGGGTAACTAGTTATAGTAAAGTTAAAAATAATATTGATGAACTTATAGTATTAGAGGAGTTTGCTAATGAAGGAGAATGTTCAGAAGAAGAAATAAATTATCAACTCAAAAAAACTATTAGATCTTTAGAAGATTTAGAGTTTAAAAACATGCTAAGCGCAGAAGAAGATAGCATGTCCGCGGTTATGACAATAAACCCTGGAGCGGGAGGCACAGAAAGTCAGGATTGGGCAGAAATGATAATGAGGATGTATCTGATGTGGGGAGAGAAAAACGGATTTAAAATAAAAGAGTTAGATTTTCATAAAGCAGAACCTGCAGGAATTAAATCTGTAACTTTAGAATTTGAAGGAGAATTTGCATTTGGAAATTTAAAAGGTGAAAATGGTGTACACCGATTAGTCAGGATTTCTCCATTTGATTCTAACGCAAAAAGACACACCTCTTTTGCTTCTGTTTTTGTGTATCCTTTAGCTGATGATTCTATTGAAATAATAGTTGACCCATCAGAAGTTAGTTGGGACACTTTTAGAGCAAGCGGCGCGGGTGGTCAAGGAGTAAATAAAACAGAATCTGCTGTCAGATTAAAACACGCACCAACAGGAATTACAATAGAAAATTCTGAATCAAGATCGCAACTTGAGAATAAAGCAAAAGCGATTCAACTTCTAAAATCTCAACTTTACGAATTAGAAATAAGAAAAATTCAAGAAGAAAAAGATAAGCTCGAAGGAAATAAAAAGAAAATTGAATGGGGGTCGCAAATACGAAACTATGTTTTGCACCCATATAAAATTGTAAAAGACTTAAGAACAAATCACGAATCCACAAATCCTGATGCTGTTTTAGATGGAGATTTAAATCCATTTATTAAATCATACCTAATGGAATTTGGACAAAAATAAAACCATGAAAATTTATCACAATCCTAGATGTAGGAAAAGTAGACAAACACTTGCTATACTAAATGAGAAAAACATTAAGTTTGAAATAGTGGAATACTTAAAAGACAACTTTAGTATATCAGATCTAAAAATAATCATTGAAAAACTAGAAATAAATCCTATTGAATTAGTCAGAAAGAATGAATCGATTTGGAAAGAAAAGTATAAAGGTAAAAATCTTTCAGATGAAGAAATATTTCAAGCAATGGTTGAGAACCCTAAAATTATACAACGACCAATTGTTACAAATAGAAAAAAAGCTGTCTTAGGAAGACCTCCTGAAAATGTATTGAAAATTATAAATTAATCGGGAATTTGATCTTTTTCTAATTTCCCTTCTCTAAACCAAACATAAATAAAGTAAGGAATGACAGATGCTAAGAAAATAATACACCAAAATGCCATTAAAAAAACAAATACAAAGATAAGGAAGCCCAGAAATTTCATAATTATTAATTTTGTACTGCAAATAAACAACAACAATTAAAACTATCAAAACATTTTTGAGATGAATTATAGAATAGAAAAAGACACAATGGGTGATGTAAAAGTTCCTGCAGATAAGTACTGGGGAGCTCAAACGGAGAGGAGTAAAAACAATTTTAAGATTGGAGATGAAGGCTCAATGCCACTTGAAATCATTTATGGGTTTGCTTATCTAAAAAAGGCAGCTGCACATACTAATTGTGAGTTAGGTGTTCTTTCTGAAAAAAAAAAGAGATTTAATTTCGAAGGTATGCGATGAAATTTTAGATGGAAAACATGATAATCAATTTCCTCTTGTTATATGGCAAACTGGAAGTGGAACACAATCTAATATGAATTGTAATGAGGTAATTGCAAATAGAGCTCATGTAATAAACGGAGGTAGTTTGGAGGATGATGAAAAAGTAATTCATCCTAATGATGATGTAAATAAATCACAAAGTTCGAATGATACATTTCCTACAGCAATGCATATTGCTTCTTATAAAATTATTGTAGAAACTACAATTCCTGGTGTTAAGAAACTTAGAAATACACTAGCAAAAAAGTCAGAAGAGTTTATGAAGGTGGTAAAAATTGGAAGAACACATTTGATGGATGCTACTCCACTTACATTGGGTCAGGAATTTTCTGGATATGTATCTCAACTTGATCATGGATTAAAAGCATTAGAAAATACATTATCTCATCTATCAGAATTAGCTCTGGGAGGAACTGCTGTAGGAACTGGGATTAATACGCCTAAAGGGTATTCAGAAAAAGTAGCAGGATATATTGCGGATTTTACAGAACTACCTTTTATTACTGCTGAAAATAAATTTGAGGCACTCGCTGCTCACGATGCAATTGTAGAATCTCATGGTGCATTAAAACAAATTGCCATCTCTTTAAATAAAATTACTAACGACATCCGTCTACTTTCTTCTGGACCTAGAAGCGGAATAGGTGAAATAATAATACCATCTAATGAACCTGGATCTTCTATTATGCCAGGTAAAGTTAACCCAACTCAGTGTGAAGCAATGACTATGGTTTGCTCACAAGTTATTGGAAACGATGCTGCTATCTCTGTAGGAGGCATGCAAGGTCATTATGAGTTAAATGTATTTAAACCTGTAATGGCATCTAATCTTCTTATATCCGCTAGATTAATTGGTGATGCATGTATTTCATTTGAGATAAACTGTGCTATAGGAATAGAACCTAATTATGTTAATATTAAAAAGAACCTAGAAACCTCTCTCATGCTTGTTACCGCATTAAATACTAAAATTGGTTACGAAAAGGCCGCAAAGATTGCAAAAACTGCTCATAAGAATGGAACAACATTAAAAGAAGAAAGTGTTAATTTAGGCTATCTAACTGAAAAAGAATTTGAAGAATGGGTAAAACCAGAAGACATGTGTGGAAATTTAAAATAAAAAAAAACCGAGATTAATCTCGGTTTTTTATTGAAGATTTTTTCTTGAAATTTATTTTCTCAAGAATTTATTTTTCTTTTTATTGTCTTTATCTTTATTCTCAATTGAAACTTCCCGGGAAGTTACATCCTCCTTTAAAACAATACAAGTACTACTACAATCAGGATTTGAATTATATTTAATTATAGTATTTTCCCAAATATAAGCATCTTCACTATTATTTTTACCTGCATCAGTATAATAAGCAATTAACTTTCCTTCTTTGTCATATGTACAATAAATTGATGAAGGCTCTGTGTAATAGTCCTCTCCTTTAGATTTAACATAGTTATTATCTTTTGATTTAATCTCTAACTTTTTATGTAAATACCTGTATTCTACAATCATTTCTCCTTCTGACAAATTTTGATAAAAATCAAACGGATCAACACCAAGAGTTGATTGTACTTCATTTGAAGTCATACCTAACTCTACATAAAATAATTTATCAATTGTAGTAAAATGTTCCTTTTGTATTTTTTGTGCGCTAGTAATTGACACAACAAACACTCCTATTAGTAATAATATATTCTTAATTTTTTTCATTGTTTTATTTTTATTTATTATCAATTATCTCACCAGTAGTTTTCAATTCTATGCCTATTTTCCCATTTAAATCTAGAACATCACAAAGAGTACAGTCTTTCACAGATATCTCAACCTTTTCTTCTGAATCTCTCATAATCTTTATACATGGATCCCCTTCACAATTGCCTTCATTAACAACATAATAATATTCTTCTGTATCACAAGGACAATATGCACAAGAACCATCATCTTTATTCGCTTCAGGGTTATAATTTAATGCTGATGCATCCATACACCCACCAACAAAGTCAAACTCTGGGATACATCTTTTTTCACAATTTCTTTTTGGATCATAATTTGGATTTGGCTTATAATCACAAGGACAATATTCACAACTTAAATTATCTTCAACAGCATCTGGATTATAATTCAACGCTTCTGGATCTGTACAGCCAAGTATAACAGGGTATTCACAACTACCATCATCTAAATTTGCAGATTCGTTATAATTTAAAGCCTCATCATCTGTACAACCTAAACATTTTATATATGTTTCATCTGTATTACAAGATTCAGAAATAGTTTTATTAAAACATAAAACATCGTTAACAATAGAAGATTTTGCTTGTTCTGTAATTACATTATCTAATAATCCTCCTCTATAATATAATAATACTTGTTTCCTTTCATTACTATATATATCTTCACCAGTTTTTAATCCTGCCTTTTTGTGTTGTAAATCCGACTCAAATTCTCTTAACAAAGTACTATAATTATAAACATGGATTTCACAATTGTCTACATTATGATATATTTCATATGGAAAAAGCTTTGTTACTACCAAAACCTCATTTTTAGTCATACCTTTCTTAAGACTCATTAAATCATTAACAGAAATGTTGTAATCTGTAATTACCTTATCGAATTTACAAGTCCCGTCATTTTTATTTGCATTGGGATTATAATTAATCGCATTTTTATCAGTACATCCTTTAATTTCTAATACAGAAAGTGTTTCAGTTGTAGTACCACATGAATACAAAAGAACAGCTGATAAAAAATATAAAATTCTTTTCATAAAAAATATTTAAAATTTGATTATATTTAAGGTAATAATCATTAACCTTTTCATGAGTACAATTATATAAAAAAAAACAAAATATAAAAATTTTTTATAATATTTTTTGTAAGATATGTTTTAAAATTTCCCTTTTATACAAAATCTATTGAATACTATATCTATTCTATTTACTCTAAACAAATTCATCTCCTAAATTAAATTTGACATCAGCTACTATTTGTTTTATCTTTTGTTCTTCTTCTTTCTTACAAATAAGTAATGCGTGTTCTGTGTCCACAATAATATATCCTTCCAGTCCTTGAATAACACCAATTTTTTTATCCGAAATTCTTACAATATTACTTTCTGAATTATATAATAAAACATTCTTTGATATTAAGCAATTATTAGCTATGTCTGAATCAACATGACTTGTCAAAGAGCCCCAAGTCCCCAAGTCACTCCAACCAAATTCTGATGGATAAACATATACACTCTTACTCTTTTCCATTATTCCATAATCAATGCTTATATTTTTACAACTTGGAAAAATATTATTAATAAATTCTGACTCTTTAATTGTATTCCAAACACCATCACCTTCTATAAACATATCATACATTTCAGGTAAAAGGTTCTTAAAAGACCTAACAATAGTACCAACAGACCAAATAAACATTCCGGAATTCCATAGAAAATCTCCACTTTCCAAAAATTGTTCTGCTAATTCGAGAGTCGGCTTCTCAGTAAATGTTTTTACCTTCTTAATAACATTATTAATAGCGTCATTTTCCTCAGAAAACTGTATGTAACCATATCCAGTTTCAGCACGACTTGGTTTAATCCCCAATGTAATTAAACAATCTTTCATAGCACTAACATCTAAACATTCTTTCACTATTCGTTCGAATTCTGCTTCATTCGTTATCAAATGGTCTGAGGGAGCAACAATAATATTTGCATTAGGGTTCATTTTCTGAATCTTAAAACTAGCGTAAGCTATACAAGGAGCGGTATTTCTCCTTGCTGGTTCACATAAAATATTCTCCTTTTTTATTCCTGACAACTGATCAATACAAATATCTTTATAATCATTATTCGTTAAAATGAGAATCTGAGAATTTGGACATATTTTACTTAATCTTCTAAAAGTTTGTTGAAGCAGGCTTTCTCCTGTTCCTAATACATCGAGAAATTGTTTTGGCATTTTAGAGGTACTCATTGGCCAAAATCTACTACCGACTCCTCCGGCCATTATTACAGCATAATTATTATTTATCATCTTTCAATAATTTTATAATTAAATAAGCTCAAAAGAGCTTTTTCTTGTTTAAAAACAGTGTTTATTATTCTCATATCACCATCCGAAATTTTAGAAATTTTTTCACAATTCAGATTTGTCATTCTCATCTTACCTTTTGTTTTAAAATTATGTGAAGTATACTCAATATTGATATTAATGTCACTTAACTCTGGAATAAATTCAATCATTCTTTGAAGTACTTCCTCTCCATTGTCACAAAGATCTTCATAAGTAAAGAATAAAGAATTATTTCTAGACTTATTCTTACTTTGAAACCTTAAACATTTTATCGCAAATTCTGCAGCAGATTTTGCATCCTGTCGATTTCTTCTCATAATTCCTTCTACCTGAGCATAAGGATTACGAACCATACACATATATTTAATAGGTTGAAAAACTTTCTGAATTTCATCTGCTCTCATAATATTAGGAATACTTTTGTCCATGAAAATTGGCTTTGAATAATCCCAATATCTTAACCATATTTTTTTTACTTCTTCCCAAGGATATTTAACTTCTGGTCTCCACCTATCTTTTTTAAACATAAAATGTTTTACTCCAGGTAATAATTGACCTTCTCTTGTTCCTAAGTAATTATTGCAACTTACATTTTTTGATGATGACAAAAGTTGATTCAACATTGTAGACCCGCAATAAGGTGGACTTAAAATAAATAAATATTGTGGTGATTTATGAGCGTTTTTTAGATAAGTAAAAAAACGTAGAATTCTAATAACAAAGAAATATATCCTTCTCTTAATAGAATGAAATAAACTAAATTTCTCTTTCTTTCTCATCAGAAAGCAAAGATATAAAAATTGTTTACAAAGGGAATACCACTGCCAACGGAGAGAATCGATAGATCTTATCAGATTTTAATTCTATACACTTATAATTCTTACGCATCTTTTTTATTTTCCTAAATTCTCTTCCGTCTGAGGTCTTAAAACAAACACCATTCTCTAAGGAGTTAATTGTAATAACTTCTTGATCATTATAACTCATTAGAATTTCTGTTAATTTAATATCTCTAACTGTTGTAGCCTTAGGATTTATCATATGACGTGAAAGAGCTTTAAGAATATCTTCCGGAAAATATTCAGGATTAAGAAATCTAAGCATCATTTTCTGGAATTCTTTCTTCCATTCATCACCGTGAGGTTTTACCATACTACCAAACTTAGTCCAAATACTTGCATGAGCCAACTCATGAACTAATGTTATCAAAAAAGAATATTGATTTAAATCTTGATTTATTTTTATTAAATTTTTACCATTATTTTTAGGAATAAAAACACCTAATCTAGTTCTACATGGCCTAGAAACTTCTATTGTTACACAAAAATCTTTTTCCCACTTAAGAATCTGATCTTCCGATTTTCTATTTAAATACTTTAAATACAATTATATGTAATCTTTATTTAATTGAACCCTAGAAATAGAGCTATGTATCCTACAATCAGAGCAACTATTAATCCTCCCGCAGAAACAATTAACCCGTCTTTTCTATTATCTGCTATTAATGGAAAAATTCCATCACCACTACTTGCAATTGCAGCTGATATTAATGCAGCCATTGGAAAAATTTCAGGGTTTCCCATGTAAGTAACAGCTACTACAATCAATCCTCCACATCCAGGCATAACTCCTATTAAAGCAGCTATTAATATTAAATAATAGCTTGAAGATTTCATCCATGAAATAAATGTCTTCTCACCAACCAATACATCAATAATATAATTAGCTACAAACAAACCAATAAATACATATGTTACTACCATTGCAACATCTATAATCGCGTGTAATGTAGTTGATTTAAAATCATCACCACCACAAAGGTCCAGGTGTTGATGAATAAATCTACTTACACAATAAAAAATTATACAAGTAACTGTAAGAGATAACGTAACCCAATCAGTTATACTTGAGATGGATGCAATCTCACTTCCCCATAATGCCAATATTGAAGTTGGAGCTAAAAAGATAGACATTATTATTATGGAATAAAATCCTATTTTTTCAATAAATATTCGCGCAAAAGTATATTTTTGCGTTTGAGTATTTTCATTCTTTTCTATATTCTGTTGATTATTTTTAAAATCAGCACTATATCCAAATATATCGCATATATAACCAAATACAATACCTGCAATGAATCCAACAACAGTAATTGTTAAATAAGCATAAAAATTAGCCTCAACATCAGGGGCCTCGCCTGAGGCTCCTAATAAAACAAATGAACCTTCACCTAAAGTACTTATAAAAGTAGCAAATAAACCTCCAAAGGATATTTTTCTATTTTTATACAATGAAGATACAACAATTGTTGCGCCGCACCCTGGAATTGCTCCTAATAAAGACCCAATAATAGGATGTGTCCATTTAGGCCCAATATGTCTAGTTTCTCTATTGTATCTTTTTTTAGCTATTAAACTAATTAAAGCGAAACCAATTATTGAAATAGATACATATCCTCCAATAGATCCCGCTGCTTTAAAATTTTCTAAAGTAAATGACCAAAAATCAAATTCCATATTTTTATATCAATTATAATTATTTTTTTTCAAAAATAGTTGCAGTAACATCAAACAATCATTAATTTATACAAACTTTATAATAAATAAATTCTTAAAAGTGCAAATTTAATTTTTTAGAATAAATTAGGTGAATTTAAGAATTAGTTTTTACAGATGCATTTTCCTTCATACCAAAATTAGGACAATCACAATCATTCTTTTTTAAAACTTTACAAGATGACAAAGTAATTATTATTAAGAAAAAAATTAGAAAAAAAAAATTAGTTTTCATATATAGGTTCAAAAATAAGTAAAATATCAAACATGAATGACAATATTCTTTTGAAAAATCTTCTTACTTTTAGCCTCAATGATAAAATCACTAAAAAATCTTGGAGACTATTTCATTATGATGAAAAAAGTAATGAGTAAACCCGAAAAATACAGTATGTTTTTCAGACAATTAAAGTTAGAAATTCACAAGATTGGGCTAGATTCTGTTGGAATAGTTATAATAATATCGTTTTTTATTGGAGCTGTAATTACTATACAACAATACCTAAATATTGAGGATCCTTTGATTCCGAAATATTTAATTGGACTTGTAACGAGAGACGCTTTAATTCTTGAATTCTCCCCTACAATGATTGGATTAATTTTAGCGGGTAAAATAGGATCTAATATATCATCTGAAATAGGTACAATGAGAGTAACAGAACAAATTGACGCCCTGGAAATTATGGGAATTAATTCTGCTTCATTTTTAGTGCTTCCTAAGATAATTGCATCAATAATTTCGTTCCCAATTCTAATAATTCTAAGTGTTTCCATTGGAATTATTGGAGGACTTTTTGGGGGGCAATCTGTAGGGGTCCTAACATCTGATTTTATTCAAGGTCTACAATATGAGTTCATTCCATTTTATGTTAGCTATTCTATTATTAAAACTGTTGTATTTGCATTTTTAATCACTTCGGTTTCGTCATATTTTGGATATCACACCCAAGGAGGTGCAATAAATGTTGGAATTTCTAGCACCAAAGCAGTAGTATATAGTAGTATCTTTATTTTAATTTTTAATTTCATCTTAACAGATTTAATACTGTCATGATTGTAGTTGAGAACATATATAAACAATTTGGAGGAAATAAAGTTCTAAATGATGTATCATTCACCTTTGAGCAAGGTAAAACAAATTTAATAATAGGAGAAAGTGGATCAGGTAAAACTACTCTTTTAAAAATATTAATAGGACTACATGAACTTGACAGTGGAAATATTATTTATGATGGAAGAGTATTTAATCAGATGAAATTAAAAGAGAAAAGACAAATAAGACAGGAAATTGGAATGTTGTTTCAAGGAGGAGCTTTATTTGACTATATGACGGTTGAGGAAAATATTATGTTCCCTCTTACTATGTTTACTGATCAATCTACTGAAGAGAAATTGGATCGAGTAAATTTCTGTTTGAAGAGGGTAAATCTAGAGAACAAAAATGAGTTGCTTCCTGCAGAATTAAGTGGAGGAATGCTAAAAAGAGTTGCAATTGCAAGAGCTATATCTATGAATCCAAGATATCTTTTATGTGATGAACCTAACTCAGGCTTAGATCCAAAGACTGCAATCTTAATTGATAATCTGATTAAAGAAATTACTGAAGAATATAACATTACAACCATTGTAAATACTCACGACATGAATTCTGTAATGCAAATTGGTGAGAAAATTGCCTTTATATATGAGGGATCGATCTGGTGGGAAGGAAACAAAGAAGAATTAATTAACTCAAATAATATGGAGCTGAATGAATTTGTATTTGCTTCAGAACTGTTTAAGAGATTGAAAAAATCATAATGAAAAAGGTAAGTGCAAAAAAACACTTAGGACAACACTTCCTGAATGAACCAT
This sequence comes from Flavobacteriales bacterium, assembly GCA_002696275.1. Lineage (GTDB taxonomy): Bacteria > Bacteroidota > Bacteroidia > Flavobacteriales > BACL11. The sequence goes on along the minus strand of NZRO01000051.1, from coordinate 54,636 downwards.
CTATTGCTAAAAACATTGTAAACCAACTTGAATATAAGAATAAAGATCTATTAGAAATTGGACCTGGAATGGGCATTCTAACTCAGTTTTTATATAATAAAAATATTAATTTTAAAGTAATAGAGATTGACAGTGAATCTGTTTTTTATTTAAGATTAAATTACCCAGAGTTAAATATAATTGAAGGAGACTTCCTAAAACTAAACCTAGAAGAAATTACAAAAAATAAGCTTTCCTTAATAGGAAACTTCCCTTATAACATATCCTCCCAAATACTTTTCAAAGTTTTCGAAAACCGAGATAAGATAACAGAGGTTATTGGGATGTTTCAGAAAGAAGTTGCTGAAAGAGTGGCTTGTACGAAAGGCAAAAAAAAAGGAATTTTAAGTGTTTTTCTACAAGCTTTTTACAATATTGATTATTGTTTTACAGTAAATGAATATGTTTTTACACCTGCACCAAAAGTAAAATCTGGAGTTATAAAGATGATTAGAAACGAGAGAAAGGAACTTGAATGTGATGAAAAAAAATTTATTCAAATTGTAAAAGCTGGATATAATCAGAGAAGAAAAACTTTGAGGAACGCATTAAAATCCTTTTCTTTGAACATTAATCTTGAGATTGACGAATTATTACAAAAAAGAGCAGAACAATTAGATGTAGAGGATTTTATTACAATCACTAAAAATGTCCAACAATAACGAAATAAATTCTAACTTCCTTAAACAAATTTCTGATTTAATTTCAGAATACTCTAATAAAAATATTCAAAAATTAATTGAAGATCTTCATGTAGCAGACATTGCAGAGATAATAAATAATCTGTCTGTGAAAGAAGCAAATTACCTCTACCAATTAATTGATGAGGAAAAGTCTGCATTAGTATTAATGGAATTAGAGGAGGAAATAAGAGAACACTTATTATCCAATTTATCGTCTAAAGAAATTGCAACGGAAGTAATTGAAAATCTAGAATCAGATGATGCAACTGATGTGATTTTGGAACTTCCCCAGGAGTTAAAAGAAGAAGTGCTTTCGTTAATTGAAGATGATGTACATGCCTCAGATATTACGGATCTTTTAAACTACCCAGAAGATACAGCAGGAGGATTAATGGCTAAAGAACTTATAAAAGTAAATGAAAACTGGAGCACTCTTCAATGCCTAAAGGAAATGAGAAAACAAGCATCTTCTGTAAAAAAGGTTCATACAATTTATGTTGTTGATGACAATAACAAACTTACAGGAACCTTATCTTTGAGGAGGTTGTTAATTACTGAAAGTAAAATATTCATCAAAGAAATTGCAAATACAGAGATAATCTCTGTACACGTTAATGAAGATAATGCTAGTGTAGCTAATATTATGAATAAATATGACTTGATTGTAATTCCTGTTGTAAATGAAGAAAATATTTTAGTAGGTAGGATTACTATTGATGATGTTATGGATGTTGTTAAAGATGAAGCCGAGAAAGATTATCAAATGGCTTCAGGAATAACAGAAGATGTTGAATCTTCAGATAGTATTTGGCACCTGACTAGAGCTAGATTACCATGGCTTTTAATAGGACTAGCTGGAGGTTTATTAGGAGCTAAAGTAATTGGATTATTTGATATTGAAGAAAATATACAACTTGCATTTTTCATTCCTTTAATTGCTGCAATGGGAGGAAATGTTGGTGTCCAATCTGCCGCAATTGTTGTTCAAGGGTTAGCAAATGAATCCATAAAACTAAATACTATTTTTAGCAAACTCACAAAAGAATTAGGAGTTGCTTTATTAAACGGTCTAATTTGCTCCCTAATTATTTTTGGGTCAACTATAGTATTACAATACTCAATTCAACTAAGTATTACAGTAAGCATTTCTTTATTATCAGTTATAGTTTTTGCAGCACTCTTCGGGACATTTATACCTCTAACTTTAGAGAAATACAAAATTGATCCTGCATTAGCTACGGGACCTTTTATCACAACAATAAATGATATTCTTGGATTGTATATTTATTTTTTAATAGGTCAATCTATATTATAATGAAAGTTCTATTTATTGATAATACACACCCTCATTTACAAAATACATTAGAAAGAAATAATTTTGTTTGTCATAATGCTTTATCATTATCTAAATCCGAAATTGAAGAAAAAATATCTGATTATGAGGGAATATTAATCAGAAGTCGTTTTGAAATTGACTCGCAATTTATTGACAAGGCTAGAAATTTAAAATTTATTGCACGTGCTGGCAGTGGCTTGGAAAACATTGACGTAAGTTACGCAAAATCAAAAAAAATAATATGCTTTAATGCTGCTGAAGGGAACAGACAAGCTGTTGCGGAGCATGCGATTGGAATGATTCTTTCATTATTTAATAATCTTAATGTTTCTGACCTAGAAGTAAGAAAAGGAAAATGGAATAGAGAGAAAAACAGAGGCATTGAATTATCTGGTAAAACAATTGGAATTATTGGTTTTGGAAATAATGGTTCAGCATTTGCTGAAGCTTTATCAGGATTTAGGGTAAACATTCTTGCCTACGATAAGTATTTGGAGTCTTACAAATACCAAAGTTCTATGGAAAAAATTTATAAACATGCAGATATTTTAAGTCTTCATATTCCTCTGACTGAAGAAACAAAGTACTTAGTAAATAAAGATTTTATAGAAAAATTTGAGAAGAATATTTTTCTCATAAATACAGCAAGAGGGAAATGTGTTAATACGAAAGATCTTATGATAAAAATTAAAGATAATAAGATTTTAGGAGCCTGTTTGGATGTTTTAGAATATGAAAAATTATCATTTGAAAAACTTTCTGATAGTGGAGATAATCAAGTATTAAGATTTCTTTTGGAAAGCAAAAATGTTATTTTATCTCCACATATTGCAGGATGGACGCACGAAAGTAGTTTAAAGATATCTATGATTCTTGCTAAAAAAATACTCTCTGAATTCCATAAATAAAAAATACGATATTTGCAAAATAAATTTAAGTATTATGAAAATTGCATTCTTAACTTCAGGAGGGATAGCCCCATGTTTATCTGCTTCATTAGGAAGACTAACCGAAAATTATTTAAAGAACTATGCAGGAGTTGAAATAATAGGATACCTGAATGGATACAAAGGATTGTTGCTGGGTAATTCTATTTCTTTTCCAAAAGATATTTTAAATGATATTCAAAATATTTATAATTTTGGAGGGAGTCCCATTGGAAATAGTAGAGTAAAGTTAACTAATATTGAGGACTGTGTCTCTAAGGGGTACATAGAACAAGGAGAAATTCCGCTAGAAGTTGCTGCAAAACAACTTGTGAAAGATGAGGTGAATATTTTACATACTATTGGAGGAGATGACACCAACACTACTGCTGCAGATTTATCAAATTATCTCAAAGAAAATAATTATAACTTGACCGTTGTTGGTTTACCTAAAACAATTGATAATGATGTATTCCCAATTGCTCAAACTCTTGGAGCTTGGACAGCTGCAGAACAAGGAGCTATATTTTTTGAAAATATTATTAATGAAAATACAACATCCGATAGACAACTAATTATACATGAGGTAATGGGTAGACATTGTGGATGGCTAACAGCTGCAACAGCATATGAATATAGAAAAAGATTACAAAATCTTAATTTCATTCCTAAAATTGGTATTACTAAACAAAAGTGGGAAATTCACTCAATAATACTCCCTGAAGAAAATTTAGATTTTGATAAAGAATGTGAGAGGCTTAATAGAATTATGGATACTCAAGATTGTGTAAATATATTTCTATGTGAGGGAGCAGGCCTTGAGACTATTATAAAAGAGACAGAAAAAGAAGGAGAAGAAATATTGAGAGATGCTTTTGGACATGTAAGATTAGATGATCTAAATCCGGGACAATGGTTTGCAAAACAATTTTCAAAAAGACTAAAAGCTAATAAAGTTCTTGTCCAAAAAAGTGGATATTTTTCACGATCATCTAAAGCAAATTACAAAGATTTAGATTTGATTTTTGAGTTATCCGATTACGCTGTCACTAGTGCAATTAACGGTGTTAGCGGTGTTGTAGGCTGGGATGAAGAGAAAAAAAATAAATTAAATTGTATTGAATTTGACAGAATTAAAGGAGGAAAACCTTTTGACACCAATCAAGATTGGTACATTAAAATGATGAAGGAAATAAAACAAATTGAAAAATAAATCGTTACTTAAACTTTTACCAATCTCTATTTTTAGAGACACTATTTCTGAAAAACTAAAACAAGGAAACAGAAAAATACAATTAAATAACTTTGTTGGTTCCTCAAAATCTATTTTAGCATCATCCATAATTAAGGAGTCTAAATCTCCTCAACTCTTTATATTAAATGATAAAGAATCTGCAAACTACTTTATTAATGATTTAGAAAGCTTAATGAATCATGAATTATTTTTCTATCCCGCAACACACAGAAGATCTTATCAGTTTAAAGAATTAGATAATTCTAATGTTTTATTAAGAGCAGAAGTCTTAAACAAACTTAACAACAAACATAATTCAATAATTGTTAGTTATCCTGAGGCAATTTCTGAAAGAGTAGTAAAAAGAAGTGTTTTAAAGAAAAAAACTATTACACTTTCGGTCTCCGACACACATCATCCTCTTTTATTGAAAGAACTTTTATTAGAAAATAATTTTATACAATCAGATTTTGTTACCGATCCAGGTCAATTTTCTGTAAGAGGTGGAATTATAGATGTCTATTCTTATGCGGATGAATATCCTTTTCGTATAGAATTCTTCGATGATGAAATTGAAAGTATAAGGACATTCAATATCAATACTCAGTTATCTGTAAAAAAAAGAGAGAAAATATCTATCATACCTAATACAGAAACAAAAAAGCTGTTGGAAAAACAAGTAAGTTTCTTAGAATATCTTCCTAAGAGTTCAACCATTTGGATAGAAAACATACAGCATGCCTTAGGAATTGTACAACAAAATTTTGATAAAGCTGAAGAGGAATTTAAAAAATTATCTACAGAATCTAAAAAATGTCAAATTAGTCCATATGAAATTTTTACTAACGCAAATGAATTCAAAAATCTAATAGAAAAGTTTAAGACAATAAATTTTAGTTCTAATAATATTTTTGAAGCAGATTTTGATATTCAATCAAATACAACACCACTTACACCAATTAATAAAAAGTTTGATATTCTTTTCAATGAACTTATAAATTTTCAAGAGAAAGGATATAAAAATATTATTATATGTTCTTCAGAAGAACAAAAAGATAGGTTTCAGCAGATTTTAGAAAATGAATCAAGAGAAATTCATATCTCTACAATTGTTGGGAATTTGAGCGAAGGATTTATAGATCATGATAATAAAATATCAATTTATACCGATCATCAAATTTTTAACAGACATCACAAGTTTAGGAGTAAAACAAGGTTTGCGGACAAACAATCTATTACTCTAAAACAACTAACTAATCTACAAATTGGCGATTTTGTAACACATATAGATCATGGTATAGGTGAATTTGCGGGTCTTCATAAAATTGATAACAATGGAAAGAAACAAGAAAGTATAAAATTAATATATAAGGAAGGGGATATATTGTATATTAGTGTTCATTCTTTACATAAAATCTCTAAATATTCTGGTAAAGAAGGGCACCGTCCAAACATTAATCAACTTGGAAGTTCTAAATGGCAAACAACAAAAAATAAAACAAAAACCAGAATCAAGAAAATTGCATTTAACCTTATTCAACTTTACGCAAAAAGAAAAAACATAGATGGTTTCTCTTATTCTCCTGACACCTATCTACAGCATGAGTTAGAAGCTTCTTTCATGTGGGAAGATACACCAGACCAAACCTCTGCTACCATCGCTATAAAAAAAGATATGGAAAAAGATACTCCGATGGATAGGTTAGTTTGTGGAGATGTTGGTTTTGGAAAAACTGAACTTGCAATTCGAGCGGCATTTAAAGCTGTAACAGACAATAAACAAGTAGCTATTTTAGTTCCAACTACTATATTAGCACTACAACATTATAAAACATTTAAAAATAGATTAAAAGAATTCCCTTGTACAGTAGATTACATTAATCGATTCAAAACTATTAAACAACAAAATCAAACCATTAAAGATCTAGCAAAAGGAAAGGTTGATATTTTGATTGGAACTCATAGAATAGTTGGAAAAGATATAAAATTTAAAGATTTAGGTTTGTTAATTATTGATGAAGAGCAAAAATTTGGAGTAAACATTAAAGACAAACTAAAGAATATTAAATCTAATGTAGACATCCTTACGTTATCCGCAACACCAATACCAAGAACATTACAATTTTCTTTATTGGGCGCTCGAGATTTATCCGTAATCAACACTCCTCCTCCAAACAGAATTGCAATAAATACCGAAATCATTTCATTTAATGAGGAAGTAATAAGAGATGCCATTCAATACGAAATTTCAAGAAACGGGCAAGTATTTTTTATTCATAACAGAATAGAAAATATAAACGAAGTAGCTACTATTATACAACGTCTAGTTCCAAATGCAAAGATTAAAATTGGACATGGACAATTAGATGGAAAAGCTCTAGAAGATTTAATAATTGGATTTATAGAAGGAGAGTATGATATTCTAGTATCTACAACCATTGTCGAAAATGGAGTTGATGTTCCGAACGCAAATACAATTATAATAAATAATGCAAATAATTTTGGACTCTCTGATCTCCATCAAATGAGAGGGAGAGTAGGCAGGTCTAACAAAAAAGCATTCTGTTATTTAATCAGTCCACCCTCCTATCAGCTTTCAGAAGATGCTAGAAGAAGATTAAATGCATTGGAACAATTTTCAAATTTAGGAAGCGGATTTAGTATAGCCATGAGAGATTTAGATATTAGAGGAGCGGGAGATCTACTTGGAGCTGACCAAAGTGGATTTATCAATGAAATTGGTTTTGATATGTATCAAAAAATATTAAATGAGGCGGTAGAGGAATTAAAACAAGAGAAATTTAAGGAAATCTTCTCGGATTCCAAGATAAAATATTTTTTAAAAGATTGCCAGATAGATACTGATTTAGAAATTCTAATACCTGATACTTACATCTCTAATATTGAAGAGAGGTTAAACATTTACAAAGAACTTAACTCCATTAAAGAAGAAAAGGAGTTAGAAATATTACAAAATAATTTAGAAGATCGATTTGGAGAAATACCAAAATCTGTAGAAGATCTAATATCATCTATGAAGCTGAAATGGGTTGCAAAAGAATTAGGATTCGAGAGGTTACTATTAAAAAATGGGGAGATGAGAACCTATTTCACTACAAAAAAAGATTCTCTTTATTTTGAATCTGAATCATTCAGCAAGATCTTAGAGTTCCTAAAACAAAATTTTAATAAAGCTGAAATGAAGGAAAAAAAAGGCAAACTAGTATTAATTATTAAAGATATTAATTCTCCTAATAAAGCAATTGAAATATGTAACAATATATCTAATATTTGCCTTAGAAATTAACAATCTAAAAAGTTATTAACAGAAATTATATTAGTCTTTTATTAACTTGAAAAACAGCTCGTATTTGAGTAAAATTGCATTACTAATTAAAAAAGCTAGATGGTTCAGGAAAGAAAAATCAAAAACGCACTCATTTCAGTATTTAACAAAGATGGTTTAATACCTATAGTTCATAAATTAAATGATCTTGGAATAAATATTTATTCTACAGGAGGTACCCAGAATTTTATTGAAGGAGAGGGAGTAAAAGTAAACAAAGTAGAAGATTTAACTACTTATCCATCTATATTAGGTGGAAGAGTAAAGACTCTACACCCTAATGTTTTTGCAGGGATTCTTTCAAGAAGAGAACTTAATTCAGATAAAGAACAACTTGAAAAATATAACATTCCAGAGTTTGACTTAGTAATCGTAGATTTATATCCATTTGAAAAAACAGTTAATTCTAGGGCTTCAGAACAAGATATTATTGAGAAAATAGATATTGGGGGGATATCATTAATAAGAGCTGCAGCTAAGAACTATAAAGATGTATTTATTGTTTCAGAGATGAGTCAATACAACGAAGTTCTATCAGTTTTAGAAAACGAAAATGGGTCAACTAGATTAGAAACAAGAAAGAAATTTGCAGAAAAAGCATTTAACATCTCCTCTCATTATGATACAGCAATATTTAATTATTTTAATGAAGATGAAATTTGTTTCAAACAAAGTATAAGAAATAGCAAATCTTTAAGATACGGTGAAAACCCTCATCAAAAGGGAGTTTTCTTTGGAGACTTAGAAGATATGTTTCATCAGTTACATGGTAAGGAATTATCTTACAATAATTTATTAGATGTTGACGCAGCAGTTAATCTAATATCAGAGTTTGAAGACACTACATTTGCAGTCTTAAAACACAACAACGCTTGTGGTATTGCAAGTAGAGATTCGCTAGTAGATAGTTGGAAAGATGCACTTGCAGCAGATCCTGTGTCTGCATTTGGTGGAGTTTTAATCACTAACAAAGAAATAGATTTCGAAACTTCTGAGGAAATAAATAAAATCTTTTTTGAGGTAATTATCGCTCCTTCATACAATAATAAAGCGTTAGAAATTTTAAAAAGAAAGAAAAATAGAGTAATATTAATACAGAAAGATATTAAACTTCCCAAAACACAATTTAGAACTGTTTTAAATGGTGTGTTACATCAAGATAAAGATTTAAAAACAGATAATCTTTCTGACATGAAAATCGTAACAGAACTATCTCCAAATAATAGAGAAATTTCTGACTTAGAATTTGCGTCTAAAGTATGTAAACACACGAAATCTAATACAATTGTATTTGCAAAAAACAAACAACTTTTAGCAAGTGGAGTAGGACAAACTTCTAGAGTAGACGCTCTGAAACAAGCGGTTATAAAAGCGAAAAGTTTTAATTTTGATTTAAATGGAGCCGTTATGGCATCTGATGCATTTTTCCCATTTCCTGACTGTGTAGAATTAGCAAATAATGAAGGGGTGAAATGTGTAATTCAACCAGGAGGTTCAATAAATGATAATTTATCAATTGAGTTCTGCAATAATAACAATATGAAAATGGTTACTACAGGACATAGACATTTTAAACATTAAAAATAAGGAACTATGGGATTTTTCGACTTCATGACAGAAGCAATAGCTATCGATCTAGGAACTGCGAACACTTTAATTATTCACAATGACAAAGTTGTAGTAGATGAACCATCGATTGTCGCCAAGGAGTTAAGATCCGATGAAGTTATTGCAATAGGCAAAAGAGCTAGACAAATGCACGGAAAAGCCCATAAAGGAATTACAACTATTCGTCCTTTAAAAGATGGGGTTATAGCTGACTTTCATTCAGCAGAACAAATGATTAGAGGTTTTATTAAAATGATTAATAGAAAAAAAACATTATTTCCTCAAGCTTTAAAAATGGTTATATGTATTCCCTCTGGAATTACAGAAGTTGAAAAAAGAGCTGTAATGGATTCTGCAGAACATGCAGGAGCAAAGGAGGTGTGGCTAATACATGAACCAATGGCAGCAGCAATTGGTATTGGCATTGATGTTATGGAGCCTGAGGGAAATATGGTTATTGATATTGGAGGGGGTACTACAGAAATTGCTGTAATCTCTTTAGGCGGAATTGTTACAGACAAATCTATAAAAGTTGCTGGAGATGAATTTACTAATAACATAAAAAACTATATGAAAACAAGATACAACATTGCTATTGGTGACAATATGGCTGAAAAAATCAAGATAAATGTTGGGTCTGCACTTACTGAATTAGACGATCCTCCACCAAACTTTGCTGTACATGGAAGAGATCTAATGAATGGAATTCCAAAAGAAGTTGTAGTGACTTATAAAGAGATTGCGAATGCGTTAAATAATTCTATTGAAGCAATCGAAGCAGCAATTATGAACGCTTTATTTACTACTCCACCCGCGCTTTCAGCCGATATTTACAACACAGGTTTATACCTAACAGGAGGAGGGGGAATGTTGAGGGGTCTTGACAAAAGAATCTCTCAAAAAACCAAACTTCCTGTATATGTAGCTGAGGACCCTTTAAGAGCGGTAGCAAGAGGAACCGGGATAGCATTGAAAAATACTTCTGGATTCTCTTTCCTTATACAGTAAGACTAAATAATGAGAAATTTATTTCTATTTATTAAGAAATACTATTTTATTCTATTATTTATTATAATAGAATCTTTCTCATTATATCTGTATATCTCAAATCATAAATTTCAACAAAGTAAATTTTTATCTTTTACACAACAATATACCGGGGCTATTTATGATTATTATTCTAATATTAATGAATATTTATATCTTAGAGAAGAAAATAAATATTTAAAGACAGAAAATTCCAAATTGCATTCAATATTAAGTAAAGAAAAACTAAATGAAAATCCTCATTTACATAACTTTATTCCTGCAAGGATTATAAATAATTCTATTTTTAAGAAAGATAACTTTATTGTTATAAATAAAGGGAAACTTGACGGAGTAAAGAATGGAATGGGAATAATAACACAGAATGGGGTTATCGGTATAATCAACTCGACCTCTGACAATTACTCTAAAGCAACATCCATTTTAAATAGTAAATCTTCAATAAGCATTAAACATGTTAAAAGTAATCAAAATGGATCTCTAAAATGGAAAAATAACCATTATATGGAAGCTGAAATTAACGACATACCTAATCATGCTGATATTTGTATTGGCGATACTATACAGACAAATGGGTACAGCTCTATATTCCCAGAGCAAATAAATATTGGAACAATCACATCCTATAAAAAAGGGAACGAAAATGGATTATATAACATAAAAGTTAAATTTCTTAATGATATGAATAGTATTACAAATGTTTATATAATAAATTCACTATATAAGAAAGAAATAAAAGACTTATAATATGCAAAAATTAACTACATATTTATGGCTAGCTCCTATATTTGTTTTAATTCAGATTCTTTTATTTAACAACATACAATTTTTCCGATATATAAATCCATTAGTATATCTTATCTTAATTATCACACTTCCCCAAGATACGGAAAAATGGTTTATTATTTTATATGCTTTCTTCATTGGTATTTTATTAGATCTTTTTGAAGGCAATATGGGTTTAAATAGTTCTTCACTAGTATTTATTGCGTTCGTAATACCTTATTTGCATAAGTTTCTTATACCAAGAAACTCTATTGATGGAAAAGATAAATTAAACCTACAAGTTTTAGGATTAAAAATATTTAGTATTTATGCCTTGTCAGTTATATTCCTTCATCATACTTTCTTATTTGCACTAGAAAATTTTTCAATTAATGGTATCATATTTTTATTATTTAAAGTATTACTAAGCTCTATAATTACATTTATCATAATTATAATTTTTCAGTTGTTTACTTTTAAAGTAAAAGAATAAATGATACAATTAAAGGCAAGACAAAGAATTATACAAGGAATTTTCATTATTATTATTCTTATCTTTCTATTAAAACTATTTTATATACAAATAATCAACTCAAGTTATAAGTATTCTGCACAAAACAATGCTATCAGATTTGAAGTTCAACAAGCTGCAAGAGGCTTAATTTATGATAGAAATGGAAGATTATTAGTGTCAAATATCGCTTCCTATGACCTCATGGTCATACCAAAAGAAGTGGAGGAATTAGATACTTTAAAATTGTGCTCATTATCGGATATGAGTATTCAAGATTTCAAAGAAAAATTAAATTCAGCTATAAATTATTCTAAATATAAAGAAAGTGTATTTTCAAAACAATTAAAAACATCCTCTGCTCATAAAATACAGGAGTCTTTAAATGAGTTTAGCGGATTTTATATAAGAGTAAATACTACACGAGACTATCCTGTATCAGTAGCTGCACATGTAATTGGATTCCTAGGGGAGGTAAGTGAAGAAAAGATCAAAGAAAAATACTATACTAAAGGAGACTTAAGGGGTATAACAGGAATTGAGGCGTCCTACGAAAAGCACCTTAGAGGAGAAAAAGGAATGAAATTAGTTTTAGTAGATGCTCATAATACTCCCCAAGGTAGTTTTAAAAATGGAAAACATGATACTTTAGCAATACATGGTAAAAATTTAATCACAACACTTGATATAGATTTACAAGAATACGGAGAGAAATTAATGAGTAATAAAAAAGGAGCTATTGTTGCAATAGAACCAAGTTCAGGTGAAATACTTAGTTTAATTACAGCTCCAAATTATGACCCTAACTTCATGAAAGGAAGAGGGAGGTCAAAAAACTATACTAATCTATATAACAACCCGAATAAGCCTCTTTTTAATCGGGCTTTAAATGGAAGTTACCCCCCAGCCTCTCCTTTAAAGATAATAAATAGTCTTATATTTTTACAAGAAGGTATTTTAGATCATAATAAAAATTACTATTGTGATGGTATGTATGAATATGGGAATAACAAACATGTTAAATGTCATGAACATAATCCATATGTGAATTTAAAAACTTCTCTCGCTACATCTTGCAATCCTTATTTTTGTAATGTATGGGAAAATTACTTTAATTCTTTTAATGACATCTATCAAGGATACAATAAATGGAAAAATCATGTAGAGAGCTTTGGTTTTGGAGATTATTTAGGTAACGATTTTATTTCAGGTACAAAAGGTTTTGTTCCCAATTCTGACTATTACGATAGATATTACAGAGAAAATAAATGGAAATCCAGTACAATTTTATCAATGTCTATAGGTCAAGGAGAACTTTTATCTACACCTATTCAAATGGCAAATTTAGCAGCAACCGTCGCAAATCGAGGATTTTATTATATTCCGCATATAATTAAAGAGATTGATGGTGATACTGTTCCATCTAAATATCAAAAGAAAAACTATACCACTATTGCTCCTAAACATTTTGAAATTATAATTGATGGGATGGAATTAGCTCTCACCCATATAGATGGAACCGCCGTGTTATCTAAAATAGAAGGAATTAATATATGTGGAAAAACAGGAACCGCTCAAAATCCTCATGGTGAAGATCACTCTATCTTTATCGCCTTTGCACCTAAAGAAAACCCTAAAATTGCTATATCGGTAATCGTTGAAAATGGAGGGTGGGGATCTTCTTGGGCAGCACCAATTGCTACATTAATGATCGAAAAATATATGAAAAATACTATTACAAATAAAGGATTAGAATATAAAATGATTAATGGGAACCTATTAAATTTTGAATGAGAAAAACTTCTAAAATATTTGGGGAAATAGACGTGTTAACTATTTTTCTTTACCTTATACTTGTCTTTTTTGGTTGGATAAATATATATGCTTCCATGTACAATGATGATGTAGTACATACAATATATGATTTAAATACAAAACATGGAAAACAATTACTATTTATTGGAGCGTCCATTTTTATAGGATTTGTAATTTTGATTATTGATTGGAGTTTTTTTGATTCTCTAGCCTTCTTGTTCTATACTGTAACTATTTTGTTATTAATTCTTGTCTTGTTTAGTTCTAATTCCGCAGGTGGAGCTACATCATGGTTCAGCCTTGGTAGTTTTAAAATCCAACCATCAGAATTTTCGAAATTCACCACTGCTTTAGCATTAGCTAAAATGTTTAGTATAAATAAGCAAAATAAGTACTCTTTCCAGTCTATGCTAAGGAGCTATATAATTATATTAATTCCATTCATTTTAATTATTCTGCAAAATGATTTAGGAACCGCATTGGTCTTCACATCTTTTATCTTAGTTTTTTATAGAGAAGGTTTGTCTGGTAATATTCTTATAATTGGATTAGTTTTATTTACTATTGCCTTATTTTCTTTACTAATTAAACCAATAATCTTATCCTTAATTGTTACTAGTATTATAATCATTATATTTTTCTTATCATCTAAAAGAGTAAGAAGTGTAAAAATCTCTAGTATAATTACTATAATATCTAATTGTTTAATTTTTAGTACAGATTATATTTTTAACAATGTTTTATCTCCTCACCACATAGAAAGAGTAAATATACTTTTAGGAAAAGAATTTGACCCTCTAGGAGCAGGTTACAACTTAATTCAATCCAAAATAGCTATTGGATCTGGTGGATTCTTTGGAAAAGGATTTCTAAACGGAACTCAAACAAGATTTGATTTTGTACCAGAACAAAGTACTGACTTTATATTTTGTACAGTTGGAGAAGAATGGGGGTTTTTAGGGAGCTTATTTTTCTTATTTGTTTTTGGAACCCTACTTTTAAGAATCATTTATTTATCGGAAAAACAAAAGTCTCAATTCTGTAGAGTTTATGGATATAGTGTTGCATGTATTTTATTTATTCATCTACTTATCAATCTAGGAATGACAATCGGTTTAGCTCCAACTATAGGAATTCCTCTTCCATTCATGAGCTATGGTGGGTCTTCGTTACTCTCTTTTACCATTCTACTATTTATTTTTTTAAATCTTAACTCTTATAGAATGAATATTTTGAGATAAAGCATAAAAAACCCCTACATAAGAAAGGAGTTTTTTATTGATACTTATTTTTCTTAGTAATATCTTATTCTATCATCTATGATATTTGCATGATCTTTTAGTACTTTCATTGCTTCATTAAAGAAAGATCCAGAAGATTTAGAATTCTGAATTTCTAATCTTTGATTAGAGTTAACCTGAATATCTGATGATTCAGTTTTATTATTTACAGAAAGTATATAAGCTGAATTAACACCCTTAATAACAGATGAAACTGTATTCAAATCAATAGAATTAACTACGCCAACAAAATTAGGATTATTTCCAATTCCATTTAAATTAGTATTATCAAAATTAACTCCTCCAACAGTTTTAATATCGGTGTTGAAAGTCTTAGCTATATTTTCTAAACTAGACCCTTCCGTAATTTTAGATTGAATAGATTCAAACTTCTTATCTAATTGAATCTTCTGAATGATTTGTTCTCTTACCAATTCTAAATCTTTATCTCCAACTTTATTAATTCCAGAGAGACTAACCACAACATAATTATTACCACAAGTATAAATTGAATTTGAAAAATCTCCAATATTCGCATCAAACATCCACTTAACTATGTCTCTAGAATTTTCTAAAGCAGAAACATTAAATTTCATATTATCTACATTAACATCTTCTCTAACCAATTGATTCTGATCTTCAGCGAAAGAAGAAAAAGAAGTGTCTACAGGCTTATTGTTTAAAGCTGTAATAAAATCATTAGCTAAAGCATAATAATAATCTTTAGTTTCTGAACTTGGAAGGACATCTTTATCTAAATGAACAATCTTATATTTTGTAATTTGTTTACTAACTCCAGTCATTTTTATTAAATGTACTCCAAACTGTGTACTTACAATTTTAAGATCTCCTACTTTAGATGAGAAACAAACATTATTAAACTCAGTTACCATCTGACCTTCCTGAAACCATCCTAAATCTCCCCCTTTAATAGCGGACCCTTTATCTTCTGAATATTGTGCTGCAAGTTGTCCAAAATCTATTCCTGATTTCACTTGTTTTTTAATATCCCTAAGTATTGTTTTAGCTGAGTCTACGGTATAGTTTTCTGAAGTTAATAAGATATGGCTAGCTTCTACAGAATCAGCCCTATCTACAATTTCAGAAAGTTTAGACAATCTATATCTTCCATTTGTTAATTTATATGGACCTATAACAGTACCTAAATCCATTTCAATTAATTCTGAAAATTTTGGGTCTGTAACATCTTCTTTCTTTAAATAAGGAAAAACATCTAATAACTGAGATGTGTATCGTGATGCAAATAACTCATCATTGTCAGAATCTTTAAATTGTATTGAAAGATTAGTTAATTCTTGCCTAACATTTATATCATCTTCAGATGAAGGAACAACTGTAAATGTTACATATTCTATATTTCTTGTCTCTTTCTCATTCTGGTAATCTTCAATATTATTATTGTAATATTCTTGAATTTCTTCGTCTTTTATCTCAAAATCCTCAATAGAAGAGAATGGGATAGAGACATAATTTACATTTGCGTTCTTTTTACTAGTATTCACTATAAATTTAGCTTCCTGATTAGTAATGTACATCCCTTTCTCTATCAGGTTTTGATATTTTTGAGTATACCTAGTTTTAATAGCTTCATTTTCTACATTTAAGAAGAACGATCGTTGTTCAGCATTAAGATTATCAAAATTTTCTAACCAATCATCTACTAGATTTCTATCAAATATTCGTGTTTCTTGATTTATAAATACATTTGAAAAATGTGGAGAAACATTATTTATATTAATATTTCCTGTTTCGAATTCATAAACCTCTTTATTGCAAACATTTAGTCCTATTTTCTCTGAAGAAACATCTATAATTCTATCTTGAGTTAACTTGTCCCAAGCAAGACCTATTTGTTGACCCTCTTGATAATTTTGATATTGTTGAGTATTCTTTATTAGGTTTAATGCTTCAGAAAACTCATTGGGTTTTATATCTTCATCATAAATACTTCCTACAGTCCCTACTCCTCTATCTCCTGAACTTCCAGGAGAATCAAATTCTGTAAATATAAATGCTACTAAAGCTCCCCCAACTACTATTACTAATAATAGACCTCTTTCTCTTATTTTTCCTAATACCGCCATTTTCTTTTTTGTTAAATTAAAAAATTAGTTTGCGAATATACAATTGTTATTTGAGTTATGAAAATAGATCAAATAGCGATTTAATCTATAAAAATTCTAATTAACTTAATACTCTTTTTATCCACTGAATCAATTAGAATGGACTTATCTTCAAATTCAATTCTTTCTCCTTGTTTAGGTATATCCTCATTTAAAGAAAGAAAAAGACCTGCAATTGTCTCGTATTCTTCAGATTCTGGTAAATTTAAATTATACTTATCATTTATCTGGTCGACCTCCATTCTCGCTGAAAATAAATATTCCTTTTCACTGATCTTTTCATCAATAATATCATCATTATCATGTTCATCTTCTATATCTCCCACAATTTCTTCTGTGACATCTTCTATAGTAACTAATCCGGATGTTCCTCCAAACTCATCAACAACTAAAGCTATACTTTTATTTTTATTAATAAAAGCATTTAACATTTCATTAGCAGGAAAACTCTCTGTTACTATTGGTATTGGTAACATTATAGATCTTATTGTTAGCGGCTTTTTAAACAAATCTGAAGAGTGCACATATCCTATAATATTATCAATATTCTCTTTAAAAACTGGAATTTTAGTAAATTTTGTGTCCACAAACAAATCTGTTAAATCTTTTATACTAGATTTAATATTTATAGCGGACACATCCGTTCTTGGAACCATACACTCTCTAACTTTTATATTGGAAAGTTCTAAGACGTTCTGCAACATTTCAACCTCTGTATTCTGAGGTGTTTCTCCTACAATATTTTGAGTAAGGCTATCTAAATATTCATCAAGATCAACTTTACTAAAAACCTGATTTACTTGTTCTGTTTTTAACCTAAATATATACTTTAAAACAAATTCTGATATTCCTATCATTATAAACACTACTGGATATAATAAAAAGTAGAAAATCAACAATGGTATAGAAAAGAAATTAAGCATATAATTTGGATTAATTCTAAAAATCGCTTTTGGGATAAACTCTGCTGAAACCAGAACAATTATGGTGGAAATAATAGTTTGAACTAATAATAATAACAAATCAGATTTAATGAAATCTAAATGAGGGATAAGTAAATCTGTCATAGAAATACTAAAAATAACTAATGCAATATTATTACCAATTAGCATTGCTGCTATAAAATTAGACTCATCTTTAGAAAAAATAGATAAAATTTTAGAAAAAAAAGATCCTGATTTCTTATCTAACTCCAACTTTAGTCTATTGGAAGAGACAAAAGCAATTTCAATTCCAGAAAAGAAAGCAGAAAGAAATAAAGTTATTATAACAATTGTTAGAGACATATTTATTTATCTATCATAAAGGATCCTTTTGCTTTTGTTATCTCATAATCCTTAAAATCCGGAGTCGATTTGAAACCAACACCAGATATAATTTCATCCTTTGTTTGTATCTTCACTTCAAGATCTGTGTAAATCAAATCTAGATTTTTATCCCAAATTAACTGCTCTGTTTGTAGAATATTGTTATCGGAACTCTTTAACACAACATTATTTAATGCCATCATAATATTAGTAGTATTATTTATTATTGCATTCTCAGATGTTAAAACTGACTTTTCGTTTTTATTGTCTAATTTATAAAAATCAAAATGTACTCCACCATATAATTCTAATTTATCTTCATCGTTTACAAATCTCTTCATATTATTTGAGAAAACTCGAACTTTTATGAATCCATTTTCTGTATATTGAATTTCGGTATGAAACAACTCTTCAACTGGTAATTCTTCTAAAGAAATAAAATGATTAATATTTGCTTGATTATTCTCGCAAGACATAAACAATACAAATAAAAAGAATAGTATTACTAACCTTTTCAATTACTAGTCTCTAGTTCTAACTTTAGTAGATCTATCTATCCAACATCCTACTTTGTAAAAAGAACCCTCTTCTAAATCCTCCCAAATACAATCCTCTTTAGAAGGAAACTGCTTAGACCATGTTGAAATTCTCTTATTTGCCTTTTCAGTAAGTAAATTATCAATACTCTTAGCTTTTCTATAGGAGTCTACCGCAACCCAATACACTGACCTTTGTTCTAAACTTGAGGATCCACAGCTACTAGCAGAAGCGGCGTAGATATCACCAATTATTATGTATGGCTCTCCCCACCCTGGTTTTATCTCAGCTGCACTGTTAGCTGCAGCCCTAGCTTTTGAATAGGATTTTGTCATTTGATAAGCATAGGCTAATTTCAAATAATAAGAGGCTTTAATAGATACATCTTCCGTCATTTCAATAGATTGATTAAAATAATAAACTGCTTCTGTATAATTTTTCTTTGACAAACTAGTATTCCCCATATCATATGCAGAAGATGCGGTAGGCTCTAAATCATGTAGTTTGGCTGCGGCAGTAAAAAACACTTCATTATCTGTACAATCCTTAATATCTAATAATGATGTTACCTTCTTTAACAAGCTCAAACTAGGACTTCCTTCTTCTAATCTAGAATTAAACACCAATATTAAGTCATCACAAGAAGCGTATGGGGCAAACATATTTTCAATATTCTTTTGGGCTGTTTCATAATATTTTATAAACTTCTCATTATTAGCAATATTATATGCAATTATGTCTGAAACTAGCACATAAGTATCTAGTACATCTTGTTTTGTAATAGACTCATCACTTCTTTCATATTTTACTAAAGATTTAAAATACGAGACTAAAACAGTAGGCATACTAGAATTACCTGTAGACTCTACAGATATCTTCATCATTTCATATGCTTCAATAAATCTACTAGGATCATATTTCAATAAATCTGAACCTTTACTACCAAATACCTTTTCTTTATTGCCGAAATATTGAATTCTCGTATCATATATCAACATTAATGTGTCTAAATAAAATTCTTTATTTGCGTTGTCCTGTTTTATCTTATGATGATACATCTTTGGTCCATTTGCAAATGTGTTCTGGTTAAATGAAGGACAATTTTTAAATACTTTTCTCCAAGATTTTATAGCTTCATCATAATTTTTTTGCTTGTATTCATTTCTGTAAATTGCATAATCTGTTTCACATTCCGATTGAGCATTTAAATTAAAAACCACTCCTAAAAGAGCCGCAAAAGTTCCAATTTTTTTTATCATCTTTATATTTTTTTAATCGTATTTTCTTTTTACAAACCAAATTCCTTTAAAAGTAACTCCAAATGTGAATTTGATAAATTGTTCTTTAATTAAGTTATTTTCTATTGTTCCTTTATCTCCAATTTCCACACTAAAATTGTAAAATGTATTTGTTCTTTTAACCGGAAGTCCAAGACCCATAGTTAAAGAAGTTTCAGTAAGTTGATTATTTCTTAAGCTCAAATAAGTTTTATTATACCTTCCTCCTATTCTATATTGTATTTTCTTCCAATATTTATTATGAGCATTATAATCTGGTGTGAATTGAATTCCTCCAGAGTAACACTTGCTGTTTTTAAGATTATCTTCTTCTACAGCAACTCCATCAATTAAAAATTGATAATCAGACCAATTTTGAGAAGAATAGTTAGCTACTAAAAATAATTTCTCTGAATTGTAAGATGCTCCAGCAGATATCTTAGAAGGCATAACAATAGTAGCTTTTTGAATAACATTTTGAAAAGTGTCTTTAATTACAAGAGAAGTTGTAAAATCGTATGTTGTTCCTAATAAAGTTTGCTTTGCATCCAAATTAGTGCTGTTTTGAAAACTTAAAGCAAATGCAACGTATTTATCCTTACTAATTTCTGTGTTAAATAATAAACCCGTCTCATAAGACAATCCTGTAATGTTAGTTCTATCCACCGAACTTACATTAAATATATCAGGATTGTTAAAATCAGCTGTTTTATTCCTACTTAATCCACCAAATAAATAATAAGCA
Organism: Flavobacteriales bacterium; assembly: GCA_002696275.1. Lineage (GTDB taxonomy): Bacteria > Bacteroidota > Bacteroidia > Flavobacteriales > BACL11. The sequence continues at coordinate 34,036 of NZRO01000051.1, read as the reverse complement.
TTGATACCAATAGAAAGTGTCTTATGTAATTGTAAAGATGTCCCGAAATAATACTTACTAAGGCCTCCATTTCCTGTAGATAAAACAGAAACTGAATCTTCTAACCAAGTTTCGTAATCCATATAATCTAGATTATATCCAATGGAACTATATGGTAATAGTCCAGAACTGACTGATAAATATTTGTTAATTGGAAAACCAATCGCTACATGACTAAAAGTTGCATTACTTTCATTTTGAGACTGATTAGATGTTTTAAAATTGTGTATAGAAGAATTAAGTGCTGATGAAAATAAAAATGATTTTGGTTCAAAGGAAGAATAAGTAGCTGGATTTTCAGAGTTAATTGAATTAGAATTAAAATATACAACTGACGCTCCTCCTAAAGCGGATTGTTGAGCTGATACTGAACTACTTAAAGATCCTAATCCGAAACGTGAATAAGGTGAATTTGTTGAAATTTGAGAAAATGACATAGTAGTCAAAAATAAAAACAAAAAAACGTAATTTAGTCTATGCATTATATTTTAAAATTTCATTAAGTCCTTTAAGTGCAAAGTTTGGATCTGCAAATATGGTATTTTTTAAGGCCTTTTCAAAGAAAAAAGTATCTCCTCCTGTCACAATAACGATTAAATCTTCATTTTCTTTCTTTAAATCGGAAATAATTAGTTTTAACTCAGACAAAATTCCCTGTTGAACACCAGAAATTATCGACTCTCTAGTGCTTTTACCAATAAAATAATCATACGAATTAGAAGTTATCTTAGGTAAATTATCCGTAAATTCGTGTAATGATTTATACCTCATTTCTATTCCGGGAGAAATTCTACCTCCTTGATAGACTTGGTTTGAATCAATAAAATCAAAAGTGATACATGTACCTGCATCAATAACTAAAATATTTTTATTAGGATATAAAACAGAAGCTCCGACCATATTTGCAATTCTATCATTCCCTAATGTTTTAGGAGTCTTATAATTAATAGTAATTGGTAATTTAGTAGTATGATTTAACACAACTAATTTTGTATTTATATTCCAATCTATTTTCTTTCTTACTGAAGATACTATTACAGAATTCACACTATTTTCAGAGATAATTTGATCAATATATTTATAATCAACATCATTTTTTTTTGACAATTGTAATAATTTGTCATTATTAAATAAAGCATATTTTACTAATGTGTTTCCTATATCAATAATTAATCTCATCGCTAAAAATAAAGCCTCAAATTTACAAATGTTTTATTTGGCACATAAAGGCCGTAAAATATTTCTCAAAATAAAAAAATAAACTACATTTGCATTAGTAAATAAGTTGGTGCTATAGCTCAGTTGGTAGAGCAAAGGACTGAAAATCCTTGTGTCCCTAGTTCGAATCTTGGTAGCACCACTTTGTCAAAAAGACCCCTACTCTTAGGGGTCTTTTTTTAATACAATATCATTTACAACTTATAAATAAGATAATTAAATTTTGTAGATTTGCTATAACAGTCTACATTCTAAAAATGTGTAAGAAAATTATCATATCTCTTATTTACATTGTATTCTCAATACAAAGTTTCTCTCAGTGTGTTCCAGATACAATCTATCAAGATTCACTACCAAATATTTGGCCATCAAGTGGATTTCCTGACGCAACAGTAGGATTAAATTATTCACAAATATGGACAATGAAAATTCCTTCTACGTTAATTGAAGCAGCCCTGGGAGATACTGCTTTTGTCACTGTAGATACTTTAGGACAAACTTTTTATATTGGAGATTGGCCTGTTGATAGTGTAGTAACTATCGATGTACTAAATACTCCTCCTGGAATGTCTGTAGATTGTAATACTTCTAATTGTGTTTTCCCTGGTGGAACAGTTGCATGCGCGGAGATTAACGGAACGCCTACAATTCCTGATTGGTATGATTTACAAATTATTTCAAACCTTTATTCTCATGGAGTTATTACGGTAATTGTAGGTGGTGTCCCTTTAACATTGCCAGTAAATGTTAATTATTTTGACATTGTAGGTCATTACGACACTGTGAGTAGATATATGATAACAGTCAATCAAGCCTCATCTTTAGAAAATATAAATAATAACCTTGAAATAAGAAAAATCGGTCTTAAAAACAATAATCTACAAATTGAAATACAATCTAACTTTTCAGAAAGATTCCATATGAGTATTACTGACGTAATAGGCAAAAAAGTTTTTGTAAAAGAAATTAAATTAGAATCGGGTAAAAACAATTTTATTTTCAACAGAAAATTACAAGAGGGATTATATATAATTAACCTACAGAATCAAAACACAAGAGTTTCTGATAAATTTTATCTTGATTCAAAATAAATGAAAAGAATTTTCACACTTGTTTTACTTTTTCTTCTTTCTAACAACATATATTCTCAAATTTTAAAAGGTAAAATTATTGATTTTGAAGGAAAGTCAATCAGAAACGCAAGTATATCTATTTCTAATAAGAAACTATGTTATACTAATAATTTTGGAAAATTTAATGTCAAACTCAATGAAGGGATTCATCTTATTTCTATTAATCATCTAAATTATAAGAATAAAACTATTGAAATAAATCTTAAAGGTAATCATACTAAAAAATTAAATATTACTCTAGAAAGAAAGATTAATATGTTAGATGATGTTGAAATAATAGAAGAAAAATCTGAAAAAATCATTACAGATGTATTATCAATTAATGTTATAGGTTCAAAGGAATTTCAAGAGGAATCAAATAGTGATTTATCTGATATAGTTCAACGATTTTCTGGAATAACACTTACTGATAATCAAATCAGTATAAGAGGTGGATCTGGGTGGAATGCTATGGCAGGTAGTAGAGTTTTAATTCTGATAGATGATATACCACTATTATCTGGTGATATGGGGCAAATTCCTTGGGATTTAATTCCTATTGAAAATATTGATCAGATTGAAGTCACTAAGGGAGCTGCCTCTGCAATTTACGGATCTTCTGCAATGAACGGAGTTATTAATGTAAAGACAAAAACTGCAAATCAAATGCTAATTTCTCAGCATCCATTCATAGGTCACACCAAAATAATTAGTGAGTATGGAGTATATGACAATCCAAAAAATATAAATCTAAAATGGTGGGACGGAACACGATCATTTTATTCTACTAACATCTTACATTCAAATATTATCAGAAATACATCTCTAACACTTGGATTAAATCATTTTAAAGATTATGGATATAGATATCTAGAAGAAAATAAGAGAAATCAATTATCCTTAAACCTGTTACATAATTCAAAAAAGATTGAAAACTTATTATATGGCATTAGTGGTACTTTTATGAAACAAGATGTAGGTAATTTTCTTCTATGGGAAAGTTACAATAATGCTTACATTCCTATAGACAGCAACTTATATCAAACAAATTCAACCTTATTTCACATTGATCCATACTTAAATTTCACAACACAAAATGGAAAACATTCTGTAAAAAACAGATACATGAGAATTGGACTTGATAATAGTACCAATAAAGAAGATACGGGTAAAGACTTATTTTCAGAGACCTATTATTTTGATTATAAATTTAAGGGGTGGATAGATTATTTATCCTCTGATATAACAGTTGGAGCAACTACCAGTAATGTGTTTTCATATTCGGAAGTATTTAACGGAGAAAATAAAAGTAATTCTCAATCTTTGTATGCAATCCTGGAAAAACAAATTAATAACACAACATTTTCTGTTGGTAATAGATATGAATTTATACGCATTAAATCAGAAAAAGAATTTGAACTATCGAACGGAGACTCAACAAATGACTTTAAAACTAGATTCCCTTTATTTTACGCTGGAATAAAACACAAAATTAACACACATAGCAATTTAAGATCATATTTCGGACAAGGAGTAAGATTTCCAAGTATAGCAGAAATGTCTGCCTCTACAAACGTTCATGGGGGAACATATATCTACCCAAACCTATCTTTAAAACCAGAAAATGGATGGAGTTTTGAAAGTGCATTTCATTACAATAAAAAGATTAATAAATTACTAATTGATTTTGATCTTGCGTATTTTTTAATGAAATATGAAAATATGATGGAATTTAGTTTCGCTCAATGGGGAACTGAATATGATATAGAACATGCCTACGGTCTTGGTTTTAAAACTGTCAATATAGGTAAAACTCAAATTGAGGGAATAGAAACTGAATTAAATGCTTCATATAATTTTAATGACAATATAAAATCTAATATTTCAATTGGATATACATATATGAATCCTATTTCCTTAAGTCCTGATTCAGTCTATGCTCAAACAAATAATTTAGGTGTATTACAAGATATAACATTTAACAACAGTAGTTCTGACACAACTATCTTAAAATATAGATACCAACACTTATTTAAATGTACTGCTCAGTTACAATACAAAAAATTAAGTTCAGGAATCATTGTTATGTATAATGATTATATGAGAAATATTGATAATATATTTACAACTGAATTAGTAAATGATGGAATTTATTATAACGATACTATTCAAATTCAAGCTCCTATTATTCCAGGAATTAATGAATCTAGAGAAAACAATAAAAAAGGAGATGTGCTAATTGATTTTAATCTAGGATTTAGAATAAATAAATTTACAAAACTGAATTTTATTATTAATAATGTTTTAAACTCTGAAATACTTACAAGACCAACAGACATGCAAGCACCAAGAAGGTTTTTACTAAAACTAAATATCTCTATTTAAAATAAATTATATCTTTACCTAACTAAAATATATGAAATACCCATATCTTTTATTCTCTATTCTAATTGTATCTTGCTCAACTAAGCAATCGACAGAAGAACCCGTCATTAACTTAAAACAAGAAGAAACGTTAATTACAATGAAAGAAGAAAACAAAACTAATGATCTGAAAAATTTCTTAATAGGAAAATTTGACCCAAAATCTCACCCTGAATTTGATGTTTTAGACAAAAAATACCACACTAAACCCGAAATGTATTTACATAAATTAACTATTGCATCTTTTATAAAAATGAGAAAAGCTGCTGAAAAAGATGGAATCTCATTAACTATTGTTTCGGGAACTAGGACTTTTTATGCACAAAAGAATATTTGGGAACGGAAATATAAGAATTATAAAAAAGAGGGGTTAAATGATAAAGAAATTATACAGAAAATCATGCTATGGAGCTCTATGCCATCAACCTCGAGACACCATTGGGGAACGGATATAGACATAAATGGTTTTGACAAATACTTTGATGGAACAAATGAGAAAGCAAATCGAGAATATAAGTGGTTAACAAAGAATGCTCCTAAATTTGGATTCTGCCAAGTATACTCAGAAAAGAAAACAGGAGGAAGGTTGACTGGATATAATGAAGAGAAATGGCATTGGTCGTATATGCCAATTGCAAATCAACTATTAAAAGATTATAAAAAACTAATATCTTACTCAGATATTACAGATTTCTCTGCCNNTGAGTTTGCAGAAGAGTTAAATATTTTTGAAGAATTTGTATTTGGAATTAACAAAACATGTCCATAAAAAAACCAACAATNTCTTGTTGGTTTTTTTATTAACTATTTTATAATNATCTTATCTGTANATATNTAATTCTCATTTTCTATTTGAAGAATATAAGTAGAAGATTCTAGTNNACTTATATCAATTACATCATTATATATTCCATTTGTTTGNATAGAGGATAAATNNACAACTTCTCCAAGAATATTTATTAATTTTATAGAATATTCATCAGGANAAACTCCTATCATATCTAGATTTANAATACCGCTTGAAGGATTAGGGTAAATAGAAACTTTTCCAGAAAATANATTTTCTTCNATNGAGGANACTGATGCAAAATTCATTCTAATCATAGGGNCTCTTGATAACCAATACCAACTTCCAAANGTTTGTGTNCCAGTTAAACATCCATTTTTTTGAATATAACTTGTAGTAGGATATGTATATTGTGACATTCCAATTACNGAAGTNTCCACTGGGTTAGCATANGCACCAAAAGCTGCCATNTAAGTACCTGGTAACAAAGTAACAGGATCATCAAATNATACAGTNACCCANGAACCTATATCAGAATTAGTTAANGTATAATCATCTGATTGTANTAAATATATTTTATCATTAGAAGCGTCAATTTCATACATCGCTGAAAAAATNTGAGCNCCAGNAACAGAGTTATCTTTGANATATACTGATAATGATGAAACATCGGTTTGNTCATAAATATCAAAATAATTTCCAATAACCATACCTCCNCAACTTCTACCTAAACCATATTCCGAAATATCATTTCCATTGTCTCTCGCGTATANATTATTTGTAACCTCAAATGAGCCTGACATTGTATCAGAAATTGTATCTANTGAAGTTGCCCAAATATCAAAACTATAATTATCCGTAACAGTGGGTGTAAATTTATCTTGACCAACGAAAATCATGGTGTCTTGTGGACCTAAAATGCTATCAGCTGAAGATGTTGAAAATGTATTCACACCCACACTATTGAAAACATTAACATTAATCGAAGTATTCTGATCTAAAGCTCCTAAGTTAGTTACAATTCCTTCAAAAGTAAATGGATTAGCGACAGCCTGATTTAATGGCACCATAGAATAATCTAAACCAAATCCATTTGTTGTTGGTGTCGTATACCAACCTCCGTGTGTTATTTCAGTTAAATCTATTTTATTATCTGGTGTTTCAACTATTTTCATATCATCAATCATCCAAAAATAGCATCTAGCTGTCCATCCGATTTTAATATAGGCTGTTGGAGAATTTCCCGCTACTGAAGATATATTAAGACTTAAATATTCTGGATCAGCAGAAGCTTGATTATTTGTAGCATTACCCTGAACATTATACGTAGTCCAATTTAAACTATCTGTGCTGATAGACACCTCTAAGTTAATACTATTATTAAATCTAAATGAGTGTTCAAATTCTAAACTTACATTTGGGAACCCTGTTAAATCAATCGCAGAAGTTGTAAAGTAGGATTCTAAGTAATAATATGTATTTCCAGAAGGTTGTCCTGCGTTCCAGTGATTTGCAGAATCAATATCCGAAATTAAGAATCCATTAGATGATGTTGTTGAATTTATAGCTGGTGCAGCTGACTGTCCTTGGTTTGTATTCCAATAACCCCAAGAACCTACTGTAGAATATTTCCATGGGCATTCAGCGGTATTTCCAGGCAAGGAACCACTATTACCAGCTCCTGTNTTGTTTGTGTAAGANGACCACCCANTAGGAAATCCACCTCCAAAGTCTTCTTCCCATATAACTACTGCTGATTTATCAGAACTGATATCATTTTTAATAATCTTTGAAGTATTATTGCAGTCTTCATAATTATCTTGTGCAACTACAATTCCTGTCAATAAAATTGAAGTTAATACTAGAATTCTTTTCATAACAAATAATTTAAAATTAGNAAACAAAAATAAGTAATTTTATCATAAAAAAAAAGCCCGAAAAAAAATCGGGCTTTAATTTATATCAATATTAATCTAGCTATTCAATAATAATTTTTCTATTAATTGAAGTATCATTATTTTCTATATTGATCATATATACCCCTTTGGTTAAATTAGATAAATTCACAATACTAGAAGATGAATGAATCACATTTCTAATTTCTGAATATACTTCTTGACCTAATAAATTATCTACACTAATAGTATACTTTCCTTCCTNTACATTTATAAGATCTAAATTAAATACTCCTTTATTTGGATTCGGATAGATAGATAAAGTCCCATTAAATATCTCAGAATCTATAGATGTTGGTGGAGCAGGCTCACCAAGATTCATTCTAATTAATAATGGAGATGATATTGAATACCAGTATCCAAATCCTCCTGAACCAATATCACATCCATTGTCCTGAACAAAACTTAAAGTGTTATCATTTGATGAGGAACTAATTAATGATGTATCAACAGGATTAGCATATCCACCTACAGCAGCTATATAAGTAGTTCCAGTATATACACCTAAAGGGTCTGAAAAACCTACAGTNACCCATGAACCTATGTCTGACTGAGTTAAAGTGTAATCATCAGATTGACCTAGGTATACAGGTGCNTAAGGTGTAACCATTGGGTCAATTTCATATAAAGCTACATAAACATCAGCGCCCGCTANTGATTGATCNTCAACATGAAAGGATATAGAAGATACCTCATCGTCAAAGTACATATCGAATGCATTACCTAAAACTTGGCCTCCACAACTTCTTCCTAAATAATATCCTCCTCCAGCATTTGCTCCGTCAGAATCCCAATCAAAATCTACTCCATATACTGTATCGGTTACTACTGTTCCTCGGCCTATTGTATCTGTAGAAGGGAAAGAATCTGATGTTACCCAATAATTAACTTGATGATAACCAGTGATTGTTGGTGCAAATGATTGAGTTGTTAATGTATCATTTGACATTATATCTAAAGTCATTGGTGTAGAAGTTGTTGACCAAACTGGATTACCTGATACATCCGAAATATCTATATGCATTGTAACATTTGTTTGTGTTGCTGCACCATTATTAGCAACCACAGCTTCAAATCTATATGGGTTAGCAGTCGCTTGACTGAGAGGGTTAAAAGTATAGTCGATACCTAAATCTCCTGTGGATTGATATCCAATCCACCAACCACCATAGGTCTCACTTGACAAATCTAATAAGTGATCTGGTGTTTCAATTAATTCAATATCATCAATCATCCAAAAATAATATCCGTTATAAGTACTGTATAAAACAGTTCCATCGTAAATAAATTGAATTTGAACATTTGGATTTCCCGCAATGTTAGATGGAAACCTTACCATTACCTGATAATCACTGTCAGTTCTTTCATTTACTTCAATGTCAGGATGTACTTCAACTGTATCTGTAAATGTTATTCCTCCATCTATACTGAATGCAACCTTAGCAATACCTGTGTACTCTCTATAAAAAGAGTTAAAAACCATAGTAACATCAGAGTACATTGAACAGTCAATTGAGTCAGTAGTTAGAGTACCAATATGACCTGTTGGAGTACCTCCTAAGATGTCATTACAAGGATATTGTCCAGCTCCAAAATTTCCAGCCGTACCACCATTATCATAATAATCTGAGTCAAAAATAACAAACCCATTACTAGCGGTTGGTGACTGAATAGGTCCATTTGTTCCAGCATAAGCTCCTTGCGAACCTGTAGTTACACCTGGATTTGTAGAAGGACCTCTGTACACCCAAGGTGCTGAAATTACCGGGGGAGTTGGTGTTGTTCCATTAGTCCATGTCACTGGAATTCCTCCACTAAAATCTTCCGACCAAAACGGTGTAGCTTTAGTTCCATTCGGATCAAAGTTTAAGTGAGATTTTAATGTTCTTGAGCTTACGTCTGTTGGTTCAGGCATCAAATTATCATACACTTGAGCGAATGTAAATGCAGAAACTAACATTAATGAAGCAATTGTGTAAAGTTTTTTCATATAGTTAAATTTTAATTGTTTTAGTTTGCTAACTTACCAAAATTTTAGATATAAAAAAAGCCTGTTCTCACAGGCTTTTAAAATCAGTTTTAAAAAAGTTATTCTAAGACTATCTTTTCTGAGAATTTAAAATCAGAATTTGAGATCTCTAACAAATAAATACCCTTATCAAATTCAGACAAATCAATTTTTTCAAAAGAAGATCCATCTACAATTTTAGTATATATTTCTTTTCCTAAGATATCAGAAACAATTAAAACAAACTCTTCAGAAACAATATCTAAGTCAATATTTAATACACCATTTGTTGGATTTGGGTGAATATTAATTTTTCTATTTAATGCGCTCTCATTTAAGTCAAGAACAGAAGCGTCAAAGCTCATTCTAATCATTGGTGTTTCAGAAGTAGTATACCAATATCCAAATCCTCCAGTACCAATATCACAACCATTGTCTTGTATAAAACAAGAGCCTTGAGATTCGCCAGAAACACTTACTAAAAATGTATCTACTGGATTCGCATATCCACCAATAGCCGCAACATACCCAGTACCAGAGTAAAGATCATAACCACCATCAAAAGGAATTGTAATCCAATTTCCTAAGTCAGCAGATGTCAAATAATAATCATCTGATTGAGTTAAGTACAATGGGTCTCCAGATGGATTATCTTCATATAATACTACAAAGACTGGAGTATTAGGAATAGATTGATCATTAATATGAACCTGTAATCCATATAATGTTTCATCTGCATACATATCATATTTTAGTCCTAAAACTTGACCTCCACATGATCTTCCAACTCTCCACGCACCGTCAGGAGCATTTAAATCCCTTGCATAAATATTTTCGGTAACAGTCATATCAAGAGAAACCATTGGTGTAGAAGTAGAATCTCCAGTTCCCCACATATTAACAGTATATGTACCTAGGGCAGTAGGACTAAATGTACTGTTAACAGCAAATGTATCTTGTGGGTAATTTACATCAAGTAAAAGAGAATTTGACACATCATTAAATAGAACCGAACCACCTGCGTCGGTAACCTCAGCTGTTAAAAAAGAATTTTGTGGTGCTATTCCAGCGTTTCTTAATACCGCTTCAAATGAATAAGGATTATTTGTTAACTGAGACAAAGGTTTCATTGAGTAATCATATCCATCTCCACCAGTATTTAAATAATTTACCCACCAACCTCCTTGAACAGGTTCAGTAATATTCATTGCATTATCAGGAATCTCGGAAATAGCAACATCATCAACCGCCCAGTACCATGCCCAATAATCATTATCAAAATAATAAAATTGAACCATTACAGAATCTCTGTCTCCAGCGATAGACGAAATATTAATTACTTCATCCTGAGGATTATTAGTGTTTTGATTATTTGGATAACCATTAGCATCAGTCATATCAAACTGAGTCCATGTATTCCCTCCATCTCCCGAGACTCTGACCGCCCTTGTGTCTTGCCACCATCTATAGTTGTGAGAGAATGTAAGTTGCACATAAGGCCATCCCGATAGATCAATCATTGGAGTCGTAGCTGTACATTCCACAGGAGTACCATCTCCATCACCTCCTCCAGTAGCATCTGAGTTTATAAATAAATATCCATTAGAAGCAGTAGTTGAGGCGAAAGGTGAAAGAACCGATACAGGAATTGCAGCAGGATCCATTTCTATACTCCAATCTAGAGGTGGAATAGAGGTGTTTGATAAACTCCAGTTATTAATGTCAGAACAGTCATCTGACCATATAACTGTTGCAGGAGCACTAGTAACTGAACTTGAAACAACAGAATTTATCGATTTGGATATTGTGCTGTAATCTTTCTTTGTGATTTGCGGATTGGCTGATTGTGCTAAAATCGAACCACAAAAGAAAATCGCACAAATAATTGAGTAAATTTTTTTCATATCTATTTTATTTTAATTTTTAATAAAGCTAACTTACAAAAAAAAATACACTTAATTAGTGTTGTATAGAAACAAATATTATCTATTCAATGTAGTCTGAAATTGGAGCACAAGTACAATGTAAATTTCTGTCACCAAAAGCATCATCTACCCTTCTAACTGTTGGCCAAAATTTATTTTTTCTAACAAATTCTAAAGGAAAAACAGCCTTCTCAACGCTATATGATCTTTGCCAGTCTGAATTTATCACCATAGACATGGTATGTGGCGAGTTTTTTAATACATTGTCCTCTAAATCTAATTTGAAATCTATAATTTCGTTTATTTCATTTTTAATTGATTTCATAGCATCAATAAATCTATCAAGCTCTGAAAGCGATTCACTTTCTGTAGGCTCCATCATCATTGTACCAGCTACTGGGAAAGAAACAGTAGGTGCGTGAAAACCATAATCCATTAATCTTTTCGCTATATCTGTAACTTCAATTCCTATTTCTTTATATTTTCTAAAATCAACTATCATCTCATGTGCTACTCTACCAGAATCTGAAGTATATAATATTTCATAATCCTTTTCTAATTTATTTTTTAGATAATTAGCATTTAAAATAGCTATTTCCGTAGATTTTTTCAAACCAACAGGTCCAAGCATTTTAATATATGCATATGAAATAGTCAGTACTAAAGAAGAGCCCCATGGTGCAGAAGAAATTGCTGGAATTGCATACTCTCCTCCAGTACTAATAATTGGGTTTGATGGTAAAAATTCTTTTAAATGTTTAACAACACCAATTGGTCCCATTCCTGGACCTCCGCCTCCATGTGGAATCGCAAATGTTTTATGTAAATTTAAATGACATACATCAGCTCCAATAATTGCGGGGTTCGTTAACCCTACTTGAGCATTCATATTAGCCCCGTCCATATAAACCTGCCCTCCATTTTCATGAATAATATTTGTAATATCAATAATACGTTCTTCAAATACCCCATGCGTTGATGGATAGGTAATCATTAAACAAGATAAATTCTCAGAATGTTCTTTTGCTTTTTCTTCTAAAGCCTTCACATCAATGTTACCATTGTCATCACATGGAGTAACAATAACTTTCATACCGGCCATTTTCGCAGATGCAGGATTTGTTCCATGAGCAGATGATGGAATTAAACACACATTTCTATGGTCATCTCCTCTACTTTTATGATATTCTCTTATTACCATTAATCCAGCATATTCTCCTTGAGCTCCAGAGTTTGGCTGAAGACTCATTGCGTCAAAACCTGTAATTTCACACAACATTTCCTCTAGCTCATGAAACATAATATGATAACCTCGAGCTTGATGAGATGGAACAAATGGATGAATATTACCTAACTCTGTCCAACTAAGAGGTAATAACTCAGAAGCTGCATTTAACTTCATAGTACAACTTCCTAAAGAAATCATAGAATGAGTTAAGGACAAATCTTTGTTTTCAAGTCTTTTGATATATCTCATCATTTCTGTTTCGGAATGATATAAATTAAAAACTTCATTCTGCATATATTCTGAGGTTCTGTATAGATTCTCAGGAATTCTATTGTAAGCCTCATCATAATTCCCTTTTAAAACTTCTTCAATTAAATTTTTAGAATCCGAATGATTACAACTTTTTGCAAAAACTTCTAAGATATCATTTACATTATCTAAATCATCTTTTTCATCTAAACTAATTGATAGCGTTTTCTCGCCGATATAGTTAAAATTTATTTTTGCATCTTCAGCATATGTATTTATATTTTCCATAGAAACATTTCCTACATTAATAAGAATAGTATCAAAATATGTTTTGTTGATTTGACGATATCCTAACTGTGTAAGACCTTCAGACAGTTTAGATGTTAAGGAATGTATTTTTTTACCTATTTTTCGTATTCCATTTGGGCCATGATATACTCCATACATAGAAGCCATAACCGCTAACAAAACCTGTGCCGTACAAATATTTGAAGTTGCTTTTTCTCTTTTTATATGTTGTTCTCTTGTTTGTAAAGCCATTCTCAAAGCTCTATTACCATCAGCGTCTTTTGTAACACCAATAATTCTTCCTGGGATATTTCTTTTATATTTTTCATGAGTTGCAAAATAGGCAGCATGAGGCCCACCATATCCCATAGGTATCCCAAATCGTTGTGAAGTTCCTATAACAACATCTGCTCCCCACTCACCAGGGGGAGTTAAAATTGACAGACTTAATAAATCAGCAGCTACGGCAACTCCAATCTCTAAATCTTTTGACTTCTTTACTATTTCAGAATAATCTAAAACTTCTCCGTATTTTGCTGGATATTGTAAAATTAATCCAAAAAATTCATCTGTAAGTTCAATTGTGTTATAATTTCCGATGACTAACTCAATTCCTAATGGTTCTGATCTAGTTTTTAAAATATCAATAGTTTGAGGATAACACAATTCCGAAACAAAAAATTTATTAGCTCCTGATTTTTTCTTAGGTCTACTCATGGTGTTATATAACATACACATAGACTCCGCTGCAGCCGTACCCTCATCTAATAAAGATGAATTTGCAATTTGCATTCCAGTCAAGTCACAAATCATTGTTTGAAAATTTAACAAAGCTTCTAATCTTCCCTGAGCGATCTCCGCCTGATATGGAGTATAAGCAGTATACCATCCAGGATTTTCTAAAATATTTCTTTGTATCACAGCAGGAAGAATAGTATTAAAATATCCCATTCCAATATAAGATCTGTAATTTTTATTCTTTTTGGCTAAAGTATACATATGGTCCAAAAACCTGCTTTCACTTAATGCTTCTGGCAAATCTAAACTCTTATTTAACCTAATGTTAGAAGGAATAGTTTGATCTATTAACTGATCTATAGAATCAACTCCTATTTTTACAAGCATCTTATTTATATCAGATTGTTTTAATCCATTGTGTCTATTCGTAAAATTGCTCATGATATCTTTATTAAATTTAGAAGGCAAAATTAAGCATTGAAATCCTAATAAATTACATTGTTAATAAAAAATCATACCTTTGAAAAATGATTGGAATAACATCCTTTTTTAGAGTCTTAATTAATACAAATATTTTTGTTTCAATTTGTGTTTTTTCTCTAGCTTTGAGCTCTGAAATATTGTTAAAATCTACAAATAATAATATAAGCTTCTTTGTTTTTTTCGCAAGCTTATTTACTTATAATATTCAAAGAATTATTAGAATTAAAAAAGGAAAAAATCACAAAAGAAAAGAATGGATACTAAAACATCTTAAATTAATTTATATACTAATAATAATCGGAGCTAGTTTTAGTATGTATTATTTCCTAAAATTTAATACTCAAACACAAAATGTAATATTTCTTACAGGAATTGTGTCTATAATGTACCCTTTTGGAATTAGAAGTATACCCTATTGTAAAATCTTAATTATTTCATCAGTATGGACAATAGCTAGCATGTATCTTTTAATCTCCGAAAACAATCTATCATTAAACAACAATGTGATTCTTAATCTTATTTCCAGATTTTTATTTGTTTTTGCAATTACAATTCCATTTGATATTAGAGATGTAAAATACGACAAAAATCATCTAAAAACAATTCCTATATTATTAGGGATTCAAAAATCAAAACTACTTTCAATTTTCGCATTACTTTTAATTTGTTTCATTTCTATTATTCAGCTCTCGCAAAAGATTGTGAATTTAAGTTTGTTCTTTACTATTTTGATTATTTGTGTATTTTCATGCATACTAATTTTCAAATCTGATGAAAAAAAAGAAGATTTCTTCTTTTCATTTTGGATTGAATCCTTAAGTGTTTTCTTCTATCTCTTTTTAGTAATTTCTCTTTTGATTTAATTTCAGATTGCTTACTTTTACTGCTTTATAAATATCAGTAAATGTCAGAAAAAATTTCATCCGTTCATTATATTAATTACCTATCCCTAGATAAAATTCTAGACGCTCAATCCCCTCTCAGTGGGGAAGGAAAAGACGCTGCACATGAAGAAATGTTATTTATCATAATACATCAAACTTATGAGTTATGGTTTAAACAAATTATACATGAAATAAATTCTGTAATGGATTTATTTAAAGATGAAAAAATAGATGAGAAAAATGTCGGAGTAGTAGTGAGCAGGATGGATAGAGTAAATAAAATCATGTCTACTCTTATAGGTCAGTTAGAAATTTTAGAAACTATGACCTCTTTAGATTTTCTTGATTTTAGAGATCAACTCTCTCCTGCCTCTGGATTTCAGTCTCATCAATTCCGAAAGTTGGAAGTAATGCTTGGATTAAAAATTAAAAAACGTCATCAATTTGGAGGATGCCCTTACCACGCTCAATTTGAAGGGAAGAAAAAAAAGGAAATACTAGAATTAGAAGATAATTACTCTTTATTTAATGTGGTAGAAAATTGGCTAGAAAGAATTCCATTTTTAAATATTGACGAGTTTGATTTCACAAAAAAATACGACTCTGCCGTAAAAGAAATGTTAAATAAAGAAATTGAGGGTATAAAAACAGCAACTCTAACTGATTCTGATAGAGAAATTAGAATAAGGATGATTGAAGAAAATAAGAAATACTTTGAAAGAGTATTAAGTGAAGAGGAACATAATAAGGCTATTGAAAATAGAGAAACAAATCTCTCCTATAAAGCTACAATGTCCGCTTTATTAATAAACTTATACAGAGATGAACCAATATTACATTTACCTTATCAATTTTTAAGAAGTTTGATAGAATTAGACCATAAAATAGCTTCTTGGCGTTTTCGTCATGTACAGATGGTTGAAAAAATGCTTGGACAAAAAATTGGAACTGGAGGTAGTTCAGGACAAGGATATTTAAAAGAAACGGTAGACAAACACAAAATATTCACTGATTTAGCAAACATCTCCACTTTAATGATTTCTCGTTCTTACTTACCTCAACTACCTCAAAATATAAAAGACTCTTTAGGATTTAATTACACAAAATAAATGAACTTAGACTTAAAAAATAAAAATGCAATTGTCTGTGGAAGCACCCAAGGCATTGGAAAGTCAACTGCATTAGAATTAGCAAAACTTGGAGCGAACATTACACTAATTGCTAGAAACGAAAGTAAACTTTTGAATGTTTTAAATGAATTAGATAAATCAAAAGGGCAAGTACATTCATTTGTCTGTATTGATTTTGCTGACAAAGGAAAATTAAAAGAAGAAGTTAATCGTTTAAAAGGAATTTATCATATTTTAATAAATAATACTGGAGGGCCATCAGCAGGGCCTATTATTAATGCAACAACACAATCTTTTGAAGATGCTTTCAATATGCATTTAGTAAATAATCAGATTTTAGTTCAGAAAGTAATAGATGGCATGAAATCAGAAGGTTATGGAAGAATTGTAAATGTCATTTCTACTTCTGTAAAAGCTCCTATTCCTGGATTAGGAGTTTCTAATACTATTAGGGCTGCAGTCGCTAATTGGGCAAAAACTCTATCTATTGAACTAGGAGCATATGGAATAACAGTAAATAATGTATTACCAGGTTTTACAAATACAAACAGACTAAAAAGTCTAATTACAAAAAAAGCTGAATCACAAGGAAAAACACAAGAAGAAATTGCAGATGCNATGAAATCAGGAGTTCCTGCTGCAAGATTTGGNACAGCTAATGAAGTAGCAAATGCAATAGCCTTCTTNTGNACTCCNGCAGCTTCTTATNTAAACGGAATCAATNTTCCAGTAGATGGNGGNAGAACTAANAGTTTATAANATGGAGAAGATTTTAAATTACATAAANGGGGAATTAGTNGAACCAANAAATGGAAAGTATTTAGATAATTTTAATCCTTCTACNGGCAAACCATACTCTCTAATNCCAGATTCTNGAAAAGAAGATATCGATCTAGCGGTAGAAGCCGCAAAAGAAGCCTTTANNACTTGGAGTAAAACCCCAAAACAAAAGAGGTCAGATATTTTAATGAAACTAGCTGATAGTATTGAAAAACATTTTGACGAATTGGTAAAAGCAGAAAGTAAAGACAATGGTAAGCCNGAGACNCTTGCTGCACATGTGGATATTCCAAGAGCNCCNGCTAATATCCGATTTTTTGCAGGAGCAATCTTNCATAANAGCTCACAAATGCACGAAATGGACGGAACTGCAATNAANTATACTTTACGTCAACCAGTTGGAGTAGCAGCTTGTATTTCTCCTTGGAATTTNCCTCTATATTTACTTACCTGGAAAATTGCGCCNGCAATTGCTGCTGGAAATACTGTNGTCGCAAAACCCTCAGAAGTTACNCCTATGACCGCTTATTTGTTTAGTAAAATATGTATTGAAGCAGGACTTCCTAAAGGAGTANTAAATATTGTTCATGGNTTAGGAAGCAGAACTGGAGATCCTCTTACCACACATCCAGANACTCCTATTGTGTCGTTCACAGGTGGAACNGTTACAGGAAAACATATTGCTAGNGTTACCTCTCCNATGTTCAANAAATTATCTTTAGAATTAGGNGGTAAAAACCCAAATATTGTATTTNCAGATGCAGATTTTGACAAGGCTGTNAGTTTTGCTTCACGTGCNGCATTTACTAATCAAGGGCAAATATGTTTATGTGGATCTCGATTATTTATTCAAGAAGAAATTTACGAAAGNTTTAGAGANGCTCTTGTTGNAAAAGCATCAAAACTAATAGTTGGAGATCCAANAGANNNNAGTNCAAATTTNGGAGCGGTAGTTTCCAAAGAACATATGGAAAAAATTCTGANTAAAATAGAATTANCAAAAGATCTTGGAGGAAAAATTATTTTAGGAGGAGANAGAAAAATTTTAGACGGTAATTTAAAAGATGGNTACTATATACAACCTACAATCATTGAAGGACTTCCTTTCGATTGTGAAGTTAACCAAGAAGAAATATTTGGACCTGTTGTAAGCATTATTCCTTTTAAAACTGAAGAAGANGTAATTGAAATGGCAAATTCTACTAAATATGGATTATCTGCATCAATCTTTACCGAAAATTTAAGTAGAGGTCATAGAGTTGCCGCGNCAATNNACTCNGGAGTAGTGTGGATTAACACTTGGCTATTGAGAGATTTAAGAATTCCNTTTGGAGGAATGAAAGAGTCAGGTTTAGGAAGAGAAGGAGGTTTTAAATCTTTAGAGTTTTTTACAGAATCAAAAAATGTNTGTGTTAAAATTTAAAAATGCGAGTTCACAAAAATTTAAATATTAAACTTGTAGNAGCGNAAGATATNCGTCCTTTNNGACATAAAATGCTNCGACAAGGAAANANNTTTTCNACTACCTCCTACAATAGAGATAATGAGNAAAACACCTTTCATTTAGCGGCTTTTTTAGGAGATGAAATTGTAAGTTGTGGAACATTCTATCCTGAAAAAACAGATAGNATTTATTCTAAAAANNCATATAGATTAAGAGGNATGGCAACTGACACAAAATATTCTAGAAATGGATTTGGAATGGAGATAATGTCAAAAGCATTTATGATTTTAAAAAATAGTGNTTGTGATTTATTGTGGTGCAATGCTCGTCTTGTTGCTNTATCATTCTATCNTGCNGTTGGNATGAAAGAAATTGGAAATTTATTTGANATATCAGATATTGGTCCACATTATTTTATGTATAAAAAAATTTGATTATGAATGGAAAAAAAATTAATTCAGAAAGAGCTCCAAAAGCTGTAGGNCTTTATCCACATGCTCGNAANGTAGGNAACTTATTGTTTCTTTCAGGNGTTGGTCCGAGAAAATCTGGACAAACAGATATNCCTGGTGTNACNCTTAACGAAAATGGAGAAATAGAAAAATANAACATAGAAAAACAATGTCACTCTGTTTTTGAAAATATACGTTNNATCTTGGAAGANGCNGGTTCTTNTTGGGAAAATATTGTAGATGTTCAAGTATTCCTNACCAACATGAAAGATGATTTTAAAACTTACAATAAAATCTATGCAGAGTACTTTAAAGATAATCAACCTTGCAGAACTACTATTGAAATTAAGAGTTTGCCAACTCCAATAGCAATAGAATTAAAAGTAATAGCAACTATTTAAAATAAAAAATATGGAATTAAAAAAACCTTTTAACTTACATCAGTGGATTGATGAAAATAGACATCTTTTAAAACCTCCTGTGGGCAATAAAAATTTGTATAAAGAAGCGGGAGACTTCATTGTTATGATAGTAGCCGGGCCTAATGCTAGAAAAGATTATCATTATAATGAAACTGAAGAGCTTTTTTATCAAATCGAAGGTGATATCATTGTAAAAACTCAACAAAATGGAGAACTAGTTCAATATGAAATTAAAGAAGGAGAAATGTTTCTACTTCCAGCCAAAATCCCTCATTCTCCGATAAGATCTAAAGATTCAATAGGACTAGTGATAGAGAGAAAAAGGTCTCAAAATGATAAAGATGGATTAATGTGGTTTTCAGAGACTGCAAATGAATTACTTTATGAAGAATATTTCAATTTGACTGATATAGAAAAAGATTTTATACCAGTATTTAAAAGATTTTACTCTGATGAAAAATTAAGAACTTGCCCAAAAACAGGTGAAATAATGGAAGTAGACAAAAGGTATATTTAATTTTTTTTGATTATAAATTATTAGTTAATTTTATGAGAATAAATGCTCATGGACATATTCTACCCGAACCTTCACAAATTCCAAAATTTATGAAGGAAAAAAAACTTTTTTGGATAGATGAAGATAAAAAGAATATGAGACAAGGAAATTGGTCTCGACCAATTAGTAGTCCTGGATTTTTTTTAGAAGAAAAAATTGATTGGATGAAAAAAAACAACATTGATCATGCTGTAATGTTATGTCTTTCACAACTATATTGTAATGGATGGAAAAAAGATGACTGTATAGACAGTATTACATTCCAAAATAATTTTAATGCCTCGATACAAAATGATTTTCCAAAAACTTTTACAAGTGGATTTGTTGTTCAGCCACTACATATAGATCACGCTTTAAAAGAAATAGAAAGATGTGTTAACAAATTGAATTTAAAATTACTGTGTTTACCTACACATTTTTTAAACTCCAATAATGAATGGTTATCTGTAGCTGAGAATGAAGTTGATCCAATTTTTGAGCTAGCAAACAAATATAGTTTGGCTATACAAATTCATCCTTATGATGGAGAAAAAATGATATCCTTAAAAAATAAATATTGGAGATTCCATTTAGTATGGATGATGGCTCAATGTGCCGACACATTGCACTTATTTACTTTAAGAAATTTACCAAATAAGTTTCCTAATTTAAGGACAAGTTTTGCACATGGTGGAATGTTAGGACTTGCAAGTTATGGCCGAAGAATACAAGGTTATGACGGTCGTCCCGATTTATTTGAAAAGTTGGAGGACCCAAGAAAAACATTAGGTCATAAAAATTTATTTTTCGACACTTTAGTTCATGACTCACATACTCTAGAACTTCTAAAAAAACGAGTAGGAACTAGTCAATTAATTATGGGGCTTGATGACCCTTATCCACTTGGTGAAATAGAAGGAATTGGAACTTCTTATCCTGGCAGAGTATTAGACTATGCTACTGAAATAGGTATTTTAACAGAAGAAGAAAAAAATAATATTTGGTATAAAAATGTCATAAATTGGTTAGGAAAAAAAATATAATTACATTTAAATGAAAGGTCAAATAATATTAAGAAATAATAAGTATGAAATAGACTTTTCTAAAGGATTTGATATATCAATTCCAATGATTTTTAATGGTTCTCAACCTAATACATACGGAGTAGATAAAGCAATTTCCAATCCTTACCAAGACGGGCAATTTGTTGGAGATACTAGAAAAGGTGGTCCTTGCAATTTTGAAACATATACTTTTACTCCTCATTGTAATGGCACACACACAGAGTGTATAGGACATATTACTAAGGAAAGGATCTCTATTTTAACATGTTTAACTGATGAGTTAATACCAGCAACATTAATTTCAGTTATGCCAAAAAAAACCTCTGAAAACTATTTTCCATTCTTAAACGAAGAAGATAAAGTAATTACAAAACATGAAATTAAAGAAAGATTAAAAAATTTAAATCCAGACTTTTTAAAAGCCATTATTGTTCGAACTCTTCCTAATACTGAAAATAAAAAGAGCCTAGACTATATGAAAAAGACACCTTCATTTTTTAGTATTGAAGCAATGGAGTACTTAGTAAGTCTCGGTGTACAACATTTATTAGTTGACACTCCTTCTGTAGACAGATTATTTGATGACGGACAACTTACTGCACATAATATTTTTTGGGAAACAAAAGGAAAAGTGTTCAATCCAAACAGCAAAAACAAAACCATAACAGAAATGATTTTTGCTCATGATTCACTAATGGACGGAGTGTATTTATTAAATTTGCAAATCCCTGCATTTGTATCAGACGCAGCACCTAGCAGGCCTATTTTATATAAAATAAATGAATTATAAAAATACAATTGAATTTGCAAAAGGACTAGATGCAAAAGATGAATTGAGAAAGTATAGGAAAGAATTTCATATTCCATTACAAAAAAATGGAGAGGAATATATTTACATGTGTGGAAACTCTTTAGGTTTACAACCTAAAAGAACCAAAGAGTTCCTAAATCAAGAACTAGAAGATTGGGCAAAATTTGGAGTAGAGGGGCATTTTCATGCTAAAAATCCTTGGATGCCATATCATGAGTTTTTAAGCGATAGTTATGCTAAAATAGTTGGAGCTAAATCTTCTGAAGTTGTTGCTATGAATACTCTTACTGTTAATCTACATCTAATGATGGTCTCTTTTTACAGGCCAAATGAGAAAAGGCATAAAATTATAATTGAAGGAGACGCCTTCCCTTCTGACATCTATGCAGTTGAATCACAAATAAAACATCATGGGTTTTCTACTAAAAGTTCCTTAGTCAAACTTAAACCAAGAGATGGTGAAACATGTATTAATACAAAAGATATTCAAAAAATAATTGAAAAAGAAGGGGACAAAATAGCACTTATTATGTTAGGTGGGGTTAATTATTATACAGGACAAGTTTTTGAATTTGAGAAGATTACAAAATTAGCACACCAAAAGGGAATAAAGGTCGGTTTTGATTTAGCGCATGCAGCAGGAAATATAAAGTTAAATCTTAATAAATGGGGAGTAGACTTTGCAATTTGGTGTTCATATAAGTACTTAAATTCTGGACCTGGATCTATAGGAGCTGCGTTTATTCATGAAAAACACCACCAAAAAAATCTTCCGAGATTTGCTGGTTGGTGGGGACATAAAAAAGAAGAGCGATTTAAAATGCTCGATAAATTTATTCCAATTAATACTGCAGAGGGATGGCAATTATCTAACCCTCCTATCCTATCATTAGCTGCAATTCGTGCTTCTCTCTCTATTTTTGATGAAGTTGGTATGGAGAAATTGGTATCAAAATCAAAAAACATGACAGATTATTTATTGTATTTGTTAAATACAATTGAAACTGATAGAATTAAAATTATTACTCCTAAAGAAAGAGGTTGTCAACTTTCAATACAAGTTACAAATGGAAATAAAAATTTGTTTAATAAAATTACAAAAAAAGGGATAGTTGCTGATTGGAGAGAACCAGATGTTATTCGTATTGCTCCTGTACCATTATATAATAGTTTTACAGATGTTTTCAATTTCTATTCCATTTTAAAAGAAGTGTTATAATGCAAAAAGAAGTAACAATAGTTGGAGCTGGACTTGTAGGATCACTGTGCTCATTATTCATGACAAAAAGAGGTTATAAGGTTAATGTATTCGAAAGAAGGAAAGATTTGAGATCCGAAATTATTACTGCCGGAAAATCTATAAATCTAGCATTATCTACAAGAGGTTGGACAGCATTAAAAAAGGCAGGTGTAGAATCTGAAGTAAAAAAAATTGCAATTCCGGTCTACAAAAGAGTTATGCATGATGAAAATGGCAAATTAACTAATCAACCTTATGGGAATGAGGGACAATGCATATATTCAGTTTCTAGAGTGTTAATGAATCTCCTAATGATGGATTTAGCTGAAAAAAATGGTGCAAATCTTAATTTTAATGAAAAGTGTATTGATGCAGATTTTAATAAAAAACAGGTAACCTTTGAAAATACATTGACGAAAAAACATAAAAGGATTAATTCAGATTTTATCATTGGTGCAGACGGAGCTTTTTCCAAGATAAGAAGCCAAATGGTTGATAAATACAACCATCACTATGAGTATAATGAAATAGATCACGACTATAAGGAATTGCTTATTCCAGCTGGCACGGATGGAAGCTACCTCATAGAAAAAAATGCACTACACATTTGGCCAAGAGGCGAATTCATGCTCATGGCCCTTGCTAATTTAGATGGTAGTTTTACTTGTACTTTATTCGCTCCAAAAAAAGGGAAAAACTCTTTTGAAAGATTAAATAACAAAAAAGAGGTTGAAAATTATTTCAAAAACTTATTTCCTGATTTCTTTGAAATAGTTCCAAATCTATATGAGCAATGGCAATCTAATCCAAAATCTAATTTAGGAATTATTAGAACTTATCCATGGCATGTTGACGACTCAGCATTACTGTTAGGAGATTCAGCACATGCAACTGTTCCGTTTTATGGTCAAGGGATGAATTGTGGTTTTGAAGACTGTAGGATTCTTGATGAATTGTTAGAAAAAAATAGTGAAGATATTAATAAATGTTTCAAAGTATTTTCAAAAATAAGAAAACCAAATGGTGATGGTCTACAAGATCTTTCAATGCACAACTTTATTGTAATGAGAGATAAAACTGCAGATCCAAAGTTCCTAATACAAAAGAAAATAGAAAAAAAATTCTCCAATCTTTATCCAAAAAAATGGATACCTTTATATTCTATGGTAAGTTTTTCTAACATTTCATATAAGAAAGCATGGAATATTGGTATGAAACAAGAAAAAATAATGAAAGAAATAATGAATATTAAAAACATTGAAAATGTGTGGGAAAATGACGAAATTATGCAAAAAATGTTAAATTTGGTGTAAAAATTAGCACTTTTATGTAAAAAATTTAAATTTTAATATAACTATTTTATTATTTTAACAGTTAAAATATACTAAAAAAGACACAAAAAGACACAAAAAGAACAAAAAAAGACACAAAAAGACACAAAAAGACACAAAAAGAACAAAAAAAGACACAAAAAGACACAAAAAGACACAAAAAGACACAAAAATTAAATTAAAAATAAAATAATTATGATTAGAATTACTTATTTACTTATTACTGCCATTATTTTGTTTCTTATTCTCTATTATTTTTTTAAAAAAAAGAATAAATGAAAATTATTATTATATTACTAATTTTTCTATTTTCCTGCAACAATCAAGACAATAATAAATTCATTATTCTCTCTAAAGCCTCAGACTCATATATAAAATGGATTTCAGATGAAAAAACCATAATACTTGATGCTTATACGATTAAAAATACTGACTCATTATTAAGTTTAGCTGACGGCATTATACTTACTGGAGGTGAAGATATTAATCCCCTAGAGTATAATGACACTTCAAATATAAAACTTTGCGGTCCTATCAACTACAAGAGAGATACTTTAGAAAGAAAGCTATTTGAATACGCATTTAAAAACAAGATTCCATTAATAGGTGTATGTAGAGGAATGCAAATGATGAATGTTGCTACCGG
This sequence comes from Flavobacteriales bacterium, assembly GCA_002696275.1. Lineage (GTDB taxonomy): Bacteria > Bacteroidota > Bacteroidia > Flavobacteriales > BACL11. Next base: position 8,843 of record NZRO01000051.1, on the reverse strand, counting down.
AGGAACACTTTATGGAGACATCCCTAGCGAAATTGGCAATGAAGTAATTCATAGATTTAATGGAGAGGTAAATCATGAGATAGTTTTATGTGACACATCTTCTCTAATATTTTCAAGCAAGAAGGATACAATAGTTGTAAATTCCTTTCATCATCAAGGTCTTAAAAAAATATCTCCATTTCTCAGAGTCATCGCTAGAGCATTTGATGGTGTTCCAGAGGCAGTGGTGATGGATAAAGATCTTCATCCGTATATGATAGCTGTTCAATTTCATCCAGAAAGACTAGGGAAAGAAAATCAAATTTATCAAACAATTAAATCCAGTTTTCACAAACAATTACGTATCAATAGACACAAAAGAAATTTCTAATTATAAATTAACAAACTAAATGATAAGAACTAATCTTCAATAAAAATTATTTAATCAAATAAATTAAACTCTATATATATCTAAATGATTAATATTCTTCTTCAGGTATTAAGTTCCAGACTTCATCATCATCAATTTTTCCTCTACTATTAATATCCCATTCAGTTGCTTTACAATCAGATTCTATGTCATCACAATCTACGGTCAACAGCTCATTATTGTAATAGAAATTTAAGTTTATATCTTGTAAAGAATTCTTATGTTGTTTAATAGTAAATAATTCAGAGTTAAATTCATTATCAGGAATTTCCACTGATAAATATCTAACTACTCCATAGTGAAACATTTCTACATAAACTCCAACTCCATCTGTATCTTCACAATTTTCATCTAAATTAGAACAATCTTCTTTAGTGCATATTTCTTTAAATTTTAGGTCTAATAAGAATGAGTAGTTTGGATCTTGATCTAACGCAAAATTTACTTTAAACCCACTATCTCCTTGAGTATCTCTCCAACTTTTCCATTCCGGATTTTCTATCCTTTTACCATTAATTTCCTTCCATTGGTCAGGAATAATACTTGTTTTTTCTTCATAAACTTTAATAATATCGTGTTCACCATAACCAAATTCTCTCTCTCCTCCATCAGCTGAATCAATGATGTTTTCTTCAAATTCTTCATAATCATATTCACTCATTTCTTTCAATTCTTCTAGACTTATTGTCCAGTCATAATGTTCTAACCAGCCACCTCGGTATTCAAATTTAATTTTCATGATATTTTATTTGTATTTAAGCAATTTTAATGTTTTTTTTTTAAATTAGATTATAACAATCTATTTTTATTCAAATAAATTTTATATTAAATTAAATATAGTTTAATCATTCGTTAAACTATTTTAACTATTTTTGCATATCTAACATTTACATGTGATCAGCAAACTAATTCACCTTTTTTTATTGAGTATTTCCCCATTGGGAGAAGCTAAAGTTGCAATTCCCGTTTTTTTCAAAGTGTATGGAAAAGAAGATATTTCCATTCATATAGTGCTATTAGTAGGATTATTTGGAAATTTACTAATATATCCACTATTTTATAAACTCATTGAGATTTCAAACAAAAGACTTTTAAACAACAAAGTTTATAAAAAATACGCTACTCTTCTTTCTATTAGAGCTAGAAAAAAAACTAAGACAATAGTCAAAAAATATGGACTATGGGGATTAATGATTTTTGTAATGATACCCATTCCATTCACAGGAGCATATATCGGTACAATAGCGGCATATATATTTAAAACAGACTACAAAAGATCATTTTACGCAATCAGTATCGGTCTTTTAATTTCTTGTACTATAATAGCTTACGGGGGAAATTACTTAAGTACATTTTGGTAAAATTTAATGACCGGAAAAAAAACAGTTTTAATTATTCTTGATGGATGGGGACATGGAGACAGATCTAAATCCGACTCTATTTACTGCGCGAATACACCTTATATAGACTCACTTTATAAGACCCATCCTAACAGTGAATTAAAAACATATGGAGAGTATGTTGGTCTTCCTAAAGGTCAAATGGGGAACTCTGAAGTAGGACACCTAAACATTGGAGCGGGAAGGATTGTATATCAAGATTTAGCAAAGATTAATATTGATTGTAAAAACAATTCCATTGCAACAAACAAAAATTTACAAAAATCATTTGCTTACTCAAAAGAAAATAATAAGGATCTTCATTTAATTGGCTTAGTCTCTGATGGAGGAATTCATTCTCATCAAAATCACTTATATAAATTGTGTGAATTAGCACAAAAGGAAGGAGTCAAGAATGTATTTGTACACGCATTTACAGACGGTAGGGATTGTGATCCAACAAGCGGCAAAGGATTTATTAAAGAATTGGAGAAGAATTTGTTCGGAGCAAAAATTGCTTCTGTTTGTGGTAGATATTACGCAATGGATAGAGATAAAAGGTGGGAGAGAGTAAAAATCTCATATGATTTACTAACTAAAGGAGTTGGAAAACAATCAAACAAAATTTCAGAAAGCATTCAGAATTCATACTTTAATGGAATAACTGATGAATTTATAAAACCTATTGTTAAAATAGATGAAGATAACAATCCAATTGCAATCATAAAAGAAGGTGATGCGGTAATTTGTTTCAATTTCCGAACGGATAGATGTAGAGAAATCACTACTGTATTGACACAAACTAATATGCCAGATTTTGGTATGAAAACTTTAAATCTGCATTATACTACCATGACTAATTATGATGATACATACAAAAATGTAAATGTCATATACAATAAAAAAATTATCAAAAATACTTTAGGTGAGGTTCTAGCAAAAAAGAATAAACAACAAATACGAATTGCAGAAACGGAGAAATATCCACACGTCACCTTCTTCTTTTCTGGAGGAAGAGAAGAGGAATTTGACGGTGAAATAAGATTAATGGTAAATTCACCAAAAATATCAACATATGATTTACAGCCCGAAATGAGTGCTCATAAGATAACTTCTACTGTTGTATCAGAATTAGAAAAAAGGAAAGCTGATTTTGTGTGTCTAAACTTTGCTAATCCGGACATGGTCGGTCATACAGGAAATTATGAAGCAATTATAAAAGCAGTGGAAACAGTAGATCAATGTACTCAAAAAGTGGTTAAAGCTGGTATAAAAAATGATTATGCATTTATTATAATTGCAGATCATGGTAATGCAGATTTCTCAATTAATCCTGATGGGACTCCAAATACGGCTCATAGCAAAAACCTAGTACCTTGTTTTGCTATTAACACTGGAAAAGACACCATTGAAAACGGAAAACTAGGAGATATTGCTCCTACAATTTTAAATATAATGGGAATTGAAATCCCAAAAGAAATGACTGGAACTATTTTAACAAAATAACTATGGAGCATATTAACAACTACATCAATAAACATAAAGACAGATTTATTAATGAATTGATTGAATTATTGAAAATTCCTTCTATCTCTGCTGACCCAAATTATAAACAGGATGTTTTAAATTGCGCGGATGCAGTAGCTAAATCAATGGAGAATGCAGGAGCCGACAATATTGAAATCTGTGAGACACCAGGATATCCTATTGTTTATGCTGAAAAAATTATAGACCCTAATTTACCAACTGTTTTGGTGTATGGGCATTATGATGTTCAACCAGCTGATCCTTTAGAATTATGGAACAGCGGACCTTTTGAACCTATAATTAAAAAGACGGATATTCATCCTGAAGGAGCAATATTTGCTAGAGGGGCATGCGATGATAAAGGACAGTTTTTCATGCATGTAAAGTCTTTTGAATTAATGATGAAAACAGATACTTTGCCATGTAATGTTAAATTCATGATTGAAGGAGAAGAAGAGGTTGGTTCTGAGAATTTAGGTGTCTTTGTTCAATCAAATAAAGAAAGATTAGAGTGTGATGCTATCTTAATTTCTGATACAGGAATTATTGCAAACGATACACCATCCATCACGACAGGACTAAAAGGACTGAGTTATTTAGAGGTAGAAGTTACTGGACCTAATCGCGATTTACATTCAGGTTTATATGGAGGAGCAGTTGCTAATCCTATCAATATATTATGTGAAATGATTGCTAAAATGAAGGATGAGAAAAATCATATTGCTATACCTGGTTTTTACGACAATGTTATTGAACTTTCAAATGAAGAGAGAGCAGATATTGCCAGAGCACCATTCTCAATAGATAAATACAAAGCTGCCTTAGATTTGTCAGATATACACGGAGAAGAAGGCTATTCTACTATGGAACGCACTGGAATCCGACCAACTTTAGATGTAAATGGAATTTGGGGTGGCTACACTGGTGAAGGAGCAAAAACAGTAATTGCATCAAAAGCATATGCTAAAATTTCTATGCGATTAGTTCCCAATCAATCAGATAAAGAAATCACAAAACTATTCTCAGATTACTTTAAAAGTATTGCTCCAAAATCGGTAAAAGTAAAAGTGACTCCTCATCATGGAGGAGAGCCTTATGTTTCTCCAACTGACATTCCAGCTTACCAGGCGGCAAGTAAAGCAATGGAAACAACCTATAGAAAAAAACCTGTTCCTGTAAGAAGTGGTGGAAGTATTCCTATAGTTGCCTTATTTGAAAAGGAACTAGGTGTAAAATCTATTTTAATGGGATTTGGTTTAGATTCTGATGCAATCCATTCTCCAAATGAACACTTTGGAATCTTTAATTACCTAAAAGGGATTGAAACTATTCCATATTTCTTTACAAACTTTTCTAAGGAATTTTAAATCATTCATAATTATACTAGTCTAAAAAAATGAATTACATATTTGAAGAAAATCAAAAGTTTACACAATGGTGGCTATGGGTAATATTATTATCTTTTCCAATAATTGCTTTTGGCCCATTTGATGAAAAAGACATAAATTATAATCATGTTTTGATTGGATTTGCAATACCTTTAATATTTTATTTACTTCAACTTAGAGTAAAAGTAAATTCTGAAGGATTACACTATCAATTTTTTCCTTTTCACTTAAAATCTCACACCATAAAAATTGAAGAAATAGCAAAAGTGGAGGCACTTAAATACAAGCCTCTAGCGGAGTATGGTGGATGGGGAATCCGATACGGATTTAAAGGAAAGGCTTATAATACAAGTGGAAATTTAGGAGTAAAAGTACACCTTAAGAATGGAAGAAACATATTGTTTGGAAGTCAAAAACACAAGGAGTTGGCAAAGGCTTTAAAACAAATAAAGAAATAAATTAATAGAAACATTAAAATAAATATGATAAAAGTAAAAAAGGCGGAACATCATAAAAAATTACTAAGAGAAGTTATCCTATTTATGATAAGAAATAAAGAAAGAAGAGATGCGATTATAAATGGTTATGCTGATTTTAACTATAATTTTACAAATATCTTAGCTAAATATTATAATGCGAATGACTACTGTAGAATCTCAGTTGAAGCTTATAAAAAATTAGAAAAAGCAGGTATAATGATACCAAGTTCAGTGAAAGAATCCAAATTTTCTAGACAAACATTTAGGGGTAGCGCTAAAGCATCAAAACCACACACTACAGCATTACAAAAAGTAAAAGGAGAATTTATGTTTGACCACAATCCACCGGTAAATATAATTAGAAAAGAAATACTAGAAATTAATAAAGAAAAGTTTGACAATAAAAAAACAATTAAAATATTAGAAAAATTCAATGATTGTGTTTTTATGTTAACAAGAGATGAAAATAAAATTTTGAATAAAACAACAACAATTATTGATAATAAAAAAGTAAGTCTAAATTCAAATATGCCCTCTGAATGGAAGTGGGAGCATAAAAATGCTGACATCAGATATAATAAATGTAATATTAAGATTACAGATAAAAAAATTTATTTTAATTCTAATAAAATACCAAGATAATTTCAAACAAAAATCAATAAGTAAAATGAGTATAAATAATACTTCTTATTTTATGGGTAATAAAAAAATTAAATGAATTATAGTCTAATTTAATCCTAAGAAACTGTAATCAAAAAATAATTTTTCTTTCCTTTTTGTACAAGTATATATTTTCCATTCAATAAATCGTTTTCAGACAATTGAACATCTTCTATAATTTTATCTTTATTTATACTAACCGCATTGCTTTTAATCATACGCCTCGCCTCACCTTTTGATCCAAATATTTTAGTTTTTTCTGCAACAACATCCAAAATTCCTAGTTCTAAATCTAGCTTTTTCATCTCAAATTGTGGCACTCCTTCAAAAACAGAAAGGAAAGTTTCTTCATCTAAACTTTTTAAATCCTCTGCAGTTGATTTTCCAAATAAAATATTAGACGCTTTTATCGCCATTTTCAAATCTTTCTCTGAATGTACCCTCTTAGTTACTTCTTCTGCAATAGATTTTTGCAATAATCTTAAATGAGGAGCGTCATCATGATCTGAAATTATTTTGGATATTTCTTCCTGACTTTTTAACGTAAATATCTTAATATAATTCTTTGCATCCTCATCTGAGGAATTAAGCCAAAATTGATAAAACTTATAAGGAGATGTCTTTGTTTTATCTAGCCATATATTTCCATTTTCTGTTTTTCCAAATTTACCTCCGTCTGCTTTTTTAATAAGTGGTGTAGTTACTGCATAAGCCTTCCCCTCTCCAATCCTTCTTACAATTTCTGTACCTGTAACGATATTTCCCCATTGATCAGAACCTCCTAATTGAACCTTACAATTCTTATTTCTCCATAACCAATAAAAATCATATCCTTGCACTAACTGGTATGAAAACTCAGTAAAACTCATTCCTGTTTCTAATCTACTCTTTACTGAATCTTTAGCCATCATATAGTTTACAGACATATGTTTTCCAACATCTCTTATAAAATCTAAGAACGAAAACTCTTTAAACCAATCGTAATTATTAACTACTTCAGCTGAGTTCTCTCCGCAATCAAAATCTAAAAATCTTTCTAATTGTTTTTGCACACAAATCAGATTATGATTCAGTGTTTTTTCGTCTAACAAATTACGCTCTTTGCTTTTGCCTGAGGGATCTCCAACCATACCAGTCGCTCCTCCAACCAGAGCAATAGGCTTGTGTCCGCATCTTTGCAAATGAACCAAAATCATAATCTGAACCAAAGAACCAATATGTAAAGAGTCAGATGTTGGGTCAAATCCTATATAAGCAGAAGTTATTTCCTTTTCAAATTGATCTTCCGTACCTGGCATGATATCATGTATCATTCCTCTCCATTTTAATTCTTTTACAAAGTTCATTGATTATTTTTTTCAAAAATAGATAAATTTTTTTAAATCTAATGTTTAATATATTCTAACTAAAATCTAATCTTTTATCTTTGCTCTATGATATTTGTAACTGGTGGTACGGGATTAGTAGGTTCTCATATTTTGTTAAAGTTATCTCAGGGAAACATACCTTTTAAAGCACTAAAAAGAAATAATAGTTCCTTGGATGTTTGTAAAGATATATTTATCTATTATGAATCTGAACATTTATTTAAATCTATTATATGGGAAACAGGAGATGTAAATGATATTCCATCTCTTGAAAATGCAATGAAAGATTGTGATAAGATAATTCACGCAGCCGCCATGGTATCTTTTCATAAAGAAGATGCTGAACTAATGAATAAAATCAATGTAGAAGGAACTAAAAATATAATGAATGTTGCTATTTCAATAGGAATAAAGAAAGTTTCCTATATTAGTTCTATATCAGCTCTTGGAAGAAATAATATTGAAAAAGAAATAATAGATGAAGAATGTTTCTTTAAAATTAGTAAAAAAGAAAATAACTACTCCTTGTCTAAATATTTTTCTGAACAAGAAGTTTGGCGTGCTTCACAAGAAGGTGTAGATGTGGTTATTTCTAATCCATCCATTATTTTAGGCCCTGGTGATTGGAATAAAGGAAGTTCTCAAATTTTTCAAAAAATATATAATGGCCTAAAATTTTATACCACAGGAAGCACAGGATATGTAGATGTAGTAGATGTTGCAAATTGCGCAATTTTACTTCTACAATCTGACATCAAAAATGAACGCTTCATTATAAATGGGGAAAATCTAAAATATAGAGATGTATTTAACTGGATTGCTGATGGATTTGGGAAGAAAAGAGCAAGTATTAAAGTAACTCCATTTTTAAAAGAAATTGCGTGGAGGACAGAATATATCCTTTCTATCATAATAGGAAAAAAAGCTTTAATTACAAAAGAGTCTGCTGAATCTGCCATGAAAAATTCTCGTTATTCCACAAAGAAAATAGAAAAAGCGATACATTATCAATTCACTCCAATTAAAGATAGCATACTTAAATATTGTAATTGGTTTTTAAAAAGATCTATTCAATAAGAGAATATTGATTTTTCAAGTTTTCTAGAATTTCAGAATATATTTGACTTAGTTTTTCTGGATTTTTCGAGTAATATTTCATACACTTTTCAAAATCAGATGAAGATACATTATGTTTCTTAAACAAATCTTTATAATTTATTATAAGGTTTTTTTCTGCACTTTTTAAATCACTAATTCTTTCAAGATTATAACTCGCCTCAAACATGTGAATCTCTTCTAACATTATTATAAACTTTTCCTCTGAAATTATTAGTTCTGCCGATTCTATTTGCGAAGAATCTGAACAGGAATATGTAAAAAGTAAAAATAGAAAATAAATCTTTTTCATGAGACAAATATATTTTAATTATCTATATTTGCGTTATAACAAACATACATTATTAACCAACTAAAAAAAAAAATGAAAAAACTAACATCAATTTTTGGAGTAATTTTATTTGCATTTGCTAGCACTTTAACTTCTTGTGGAAACTCTGAAGAAGCTGTTACTGAAGAAGCTGTTACTGAAGAAGCTGTTACTGAAGAAGCTGTTACTGAAGAAGCTGTTACTGAAG
>NZRO01000050.1 GCA_002696275.1 Flavobacteriales bacterium | reverse complement strand
TAATATTGGTGTAGTTTGACCTAAAGCAGGATAATTATGATGTGTTAAGGTTTGTGATATTTGAGAAAAAGTAATTCCACTACAATCTCTATAAACTTTCATTTCAAAAATATATCTACCATAATCTGGGGAAGTAGGGTCTTTAATACACTCCCAAGTAATTTCACCTCCCATAAAATGAGAAGCAAAAGTACTAAGTGAACAAACTACAATAGATATTAATAAAACTATCTTTTTCATACATCATATTTTTCAGTAATTACCTAACAATCTGTACTTTTTGACTATATTTTTTATCTCCATCAACAATCTCTAATACATAAACACCTGTATTCAATTTTGAAACATCTACGGAAAGTACATTAGAAGATTTTAAAACAATCTTTCCAAATACGTCATTCAAGGTAAAATATTCATATTTTCCTTCTACATACAATTTGTCGTTTGTTGGAATAGGATACACTGAAATTGAATTGGGAATACTTTCTAAAGAATTCCAAGGGTCAGAACCAGCTGAAAAATTTGCTTTATGTTCTTCTCCAGAAACTACACCCTGAACAACACTATTTGAAGCACCATCAGTAATAGAATAAGTTTCACCATTTCCTTGAAGAACTAACAAAGTATAACACTCATTAGGAGAAATATTTGCAGGATAGTTTGACGCCCCTCCAAATCCAGATGCAACAATCCCATTAGTACTGTTTTGTTTTAAGTACCATGAGACAGTGTTATTACCGCTTACAGTAATAGATATTGGTGTCGCCCAATAAGCGTTACTATATCCAAAATTAACATTTACTTCTTCCTCGTCACCAGTAGGTCTAGGATCTGAAACTCCATTAGGATTTACAACTTTCGCTTTATATACTCCAGCAACAGAAACTGGGTGATTTATTGTCACAGTTGTTCTATTGAAAGGAGCTAAATTTCCAGTCCAATTTTGAGTAGCTATTAACTGTCCCAAAGGATTTCTAAGTTCTATATCCGCGGAAGTTAAAGGAGTATTTGAGCTAGCATTATATAAATCAACTTCAACAAAATAACCATCAGGACAACCAGCGACTCCATCATGTTTTAAGAGTGTTGCATCAGCTCCGGAGAATGTAAATGCAGAGGGACAACTTCCTTTAATAGTAGTAAATAGTGACCACCAATTATAGCTTGTAGCTATTTCAGGAGCAACACTACCACAATGTAAATACAGTGTTGGAACTCCAGGAGTAGTATAATATCCATCAACTATTGCTCCTTGACCATTTGGGCCAATAATTGGATATTCAGTCCCAGTAATCCAATCACCCTGAGAACCACTACCTCCTTGTAGAATTGGTATAGAAGACCCCGCATCTACATCAGTAAAATAAACCATTAACTCATTTGTACCATCAGGACCAAAATCATGATAAACTCCCGCCATTGAATGACTCTGATGTAAAGTAAAACATGGACCACACCAATGTGCTGATATATCAACTAATACTGCTTTATTCTCGTTTAAATCATCTTGTATTACATGAGTAACTCCATTCATATCATCTGCTGTCCAATAACTTCCTAGCCACTGGGCATTAATAGACGATGTAAAGAATATTAAAGACAAAATTGTAAATGTTTTTTTCATAGTTAACGATTTTATATAATTTGGGTTCAAATATACTAAAAAAACAAGAAATTTTAAAAGATAGAATCTAAAAGAGAAAAAAAATCTTATACATTCAAAATTCTAGAATGAAATAGAATTAATTCTCTGCTTCTCACTATTAAATTCTAAAATAATTTCATCTATAATTTTTTTAACTGGAATTATTTCTTTAATCATTGAGGAAACCTGACCTATTTCAAGTTCTCCTTCAATAACATCTCCTTCAAACATCCCTTTTTTTGATCTTCCTCTTCCGAGTAAATCCTGTAATTCTTTTACAGAATCACCTCTATCTTCAGCCTTTTTTACCTGTTGATAAAAATCATTATTTAACAATCTTACGGCTGTTAACTGCTTTAACGAAAGCATTGTGTCTCCCTCTTTTGCTTTTACTACCTCAGACTTAAAATTTATGTGAGCTGAACTCTCTACTGAGGCAACAAATCTACTACCAATCTGAACACCATCCGCACCTAAACTCATTGCAGCTAACATTGATTTACCACTTCCTATACCTCCAGCTGCAATTACTGGAATATTAATATTATTAGAAACATTTGGAATCAAACACATTGTAGTTATTTCTTCTCTTCCATTATGCCCTCCTGCTTCAAACCCCTCAGAAACAACTGCATCCACCCCAGATTCCTCAGATTTTTTAGCAAATTTTAAATTTGAAGTCACATGAACCACTTTTATACCATTTGATTTTAGTAATGGGGTGAATTTTTTTGGACTTCCTGCTGAAGTAAAAACAATCTTTACACCCAAATCAATGATAGTTTTTATGTGTTCGTCTATGTCCGGATATAATAAAGGAATATTTACTCCAAAAGGTTTATCTGTAGCATTTTTACATTTCTGAATATGATCTCTTAGTACTTCTGGGTACATTGAGCCTGCACCTATCAAACCTAATCCTCCTGCATTACTAACTGCAGAGGCTAATTCCCATCCACTACACCAAATCATACCACCTTGAATTATTGGATATTTAATTCCAAAAAGTTGTGTTATTCTATTCATTTTAATTCTATATTTGTGCTAAAATATTTATTGAGCCAAAATAAGATTAAATTATGATAAAAGACAAAGAAATTTTCAATTTGATTGAAAAAGAAAACTACAGACAAAAAAATGGAATTGAACTAATTGCTTCGGAAAACTTTGTTAGTAATGAGGTAATGAAAGCAACGGGAAGTTGTCTAACAAATAAATATGCTGAAGGATATCCTACAAAAAGATATTATGGAGGATGTGAAGTTGTAGATAAAGTAGAACAAATCGCAATTGATAGAGCAAAAAAATTATTTGGAGTAGAGTATGTAAATGTTCAACCTCATTCAGGTTCACAAGCAAATTCTTCGGTTATGTTGTCTTGTCTTAATAAAGGAGACAAAATTTTAGGATTCAATCTTGCACATGGGGGGCATTTGACCCATGGATCTCCAGTCAATTTTTCAGGGAAATTATACAATACCTCTTTCTATAATGTTGAAGAAAATACAGGAAAAGTTGATTACAATAAAATAGAAGAAACAGCCTTAATAGAACAACCTAAACTTATAATATGCGGAGCTTCAGCATATTCTCAGGATTGGGACTACAAAAGATTTCGAGAAATAGCAGACAAAGTAGGAGCCTTACTATTAGCAGATATCTCTCATCCAGCTGGTCTAATCGCTGCAAAACTATTAAATAATCCGGCTCCTCATTGTCATATTTTAACTACAACTACTCACAAAACACTTAGAGGACCTAGAGGAGGTATGATTATGATGGGTAAAGACTTTGAAAATCCATGGGGATTAAAAACTTTAAAAGGAAAAACAAGAATGATGTCTGGAATCTTAAATTCTGGAGTATTTCCTGGAAGTCAAGGAGGTCCTCTTGAACATATAATTGCTGCAAAAGCAATTGCTTTTGGAGAAGCTCTGAAACCTTCTTTTGTAGAGTATGGAAAACAAGTTATTTCAAATTCTAAAAAAATGGCTGAATGTTTTATCGAAAAGGGATATAAGGTAATCTCAGGAGGAACAGAAAATCATTGTATGCTTATTGATCTAAGAAGTAAAAATATCACTGGAAAAGACGCTGAAAACTCATTAGTAAAGGCAGATATTACGGTAAACAAAAACATGGTACCATTTGATACTCAATCTCCGTTTATAACATCAGGAATTAGATTAGGCACACCTGCAATCACAACAAGAGGGATTAAATTAGATAAAATCCCTTATATTGTTGATTTAATTGATGAGGTTATCATGAACTATGAAGATGAAAATAGGATTCTATCGATAAGAAAAAAAGTAAACAAACTTATGTGTAATTTGCCAATATTTGATTACTAATACCAATTAATGAGCTTAATTGACACAGAAAAAGAAGATAAAGAGATATTAAATAAATATCGCAACTTATTAAGAGCATGCTCGGATAAAACTAATAAAGTAGATAAAAAAAACATTCGTAAAGCTTTCAATTTTGCTGTTGACGCGCATAAAGAGATGCGTAGAAAATCTGGAGAACCCTATATTTATCATCCTATTGCCGTTGCTCATATTGCAGCAAAAGAAATTGGGCTTGGATCTACTTCAATTGTATGCGCTTTATTACACGATGTAGTAGAAGACACAGATTATGAACTTGAAGATATCAAAAGGTTATTTGGGTCTAAAGTATCTAAAATAATAGAAGGTCTTACTAAAATTTCAGATGTTTTTGATCAAGATATCTCATTACAAGCAGAAAATTTCAGAAAAATGCTTCTTACTTTATCTGATGATGTTAGAGTAATTCTAATAAAACTTGCAGATAGACTACACAATATGAGAACTTTGGATTCAATGCCAACTCATAAAAGGTTAAAAATTTCTTCTGAAACACTTTATTTATACGCTCCTTTAGCTCATAGACTTGGTCTATATCCTATCAAAACAGAGCTAGAAGACCTAGGTTTAAAACACACGAATACCGAAGAATACAAGGATATTGCACAAAAACTAAAAGAAACAAAAGAAGACAGAAATAAATATATTCGAAAATTTATTAGACCTATAAGATCAGTTTTAAAAGAGAAAGAATTCTCTTTTGAAATTAAAGGAAGACCAAAATCTATTTATTCTATAAGAAAGAAAATGATCAATCAGAAGATTGATTATGAAAATGTATTTGACAAATTTGCCATAAGAATAATTATAAATACTCCTAGGGAACGAGAAAAGTCCGATTGTTGGAGAGTATATTCCTTTGTTACAGATTTCTACAAACCAAATCCTGATAGATTAAGAGATTGGATTTCCACTTCTAAATCCAATGGATATGAATCTCTACATACGACTGTAATGGGACCTGAAGGAAAATGGGTTGAAGTTCAGATCAGATCCAAAAGAATGGATGATATTGCTGAAAAAGGATATGCTGCCCATTGGAAATATAAAGATCACAACTCTAAAGAGTCCTCGTTAGATAATTGGATAAATCAAATAAGAGAATTATTAGAAAACCCAGAAGCAAATGCAATAGATTTTATTGATGACTTTAAACTAAATCTTTTCTCTAGTGAAATTTTTATATTTACTCCAAATGGAGATTTAAAAACACTTCCAAAACAAGCTACAGCATTAGATTTCGCTTTTGAAATACATTCTGATGTTGGGGCTCGTTGTTTAGGAGCTAAAGTTAATGGAAAACTAGTACCGTTAAGCCATATTCTTACTAGCGGAGATCAAGTAGAAATTATTACTTCAAATAAACAAAAACCAAAAAAAGATTGGTTAAGATTTGTTGTTACAGCAAGAGCAAAATCAAAAATAAAATCTTCTTTAAAAGAAGAAAAAAAGGAAATTGCTAAAAATGGTAAAGAAATTGCGGAAAGAAAACTCAGACACCTTAAAGTTAAGATTGACAGAAAAACAGAAACGGAGTTAATTAAGTTTTTTAACACTCAAAATTCATTAGACTTATATTACAACTTTGGAATTGGAGCTATAGTTAATTCTCAAATTAAAGAATTTGTAAAAGCTAAAAATGCAGGCTGGTATGAAAGTATCAAACAAAGAATATATAGGAGATCTAAAAACATTTACTCTAGAAATGAAAAGAGTAAAATTATTGTATTTGGTGAAGAAGATGAGATTTTACAATATAAATTAGCAAATTGTTGCAATCCTATAGATGGAGATTCAATTTTTGGATTTACAACTGTAGAAGATGGAATTAAAATTCATAAAGAAGATTGCCCTAATTCTATACAATTAAGATCTAAATATGCTTATAGAATACTTAAGGCAAAATGGGTAAATAAAGAGCAAATTGACTTTATCGCTACACTCAATGTTAAAGGTATTGACAGATTAGGACTTATCAATAGTGTAACTAAAATTATATCTTCGCAGATGAATGTAAATATGAGGGCTATTAACATTAACAGTAAAGATGGTGTTTTTGAAGGAGAAATTACTCTTTTTGTTCGAAATGTTTCAGTACTAAATTCTCTTACAGAAAAACTTCAAAATGTAGATGGAGTCACTAAAATTAACAGAACTTATAAACATCTATAGAATTTATATAAAAGGATTGATTATTATTATTCTTAGCTAAGTATTTTTTATATTTTTACGGCTTAATTATAGTAAAATGATTAGCCAAGATATACAAAAAGAAGTCAAAGATATTTTTACAAAATATCTGATAGAAAACAAGCAAAGAAAAACCCCGGAAAGATATGCTATATTATCAGAAATTTATGAAAATGAAGGTCATTTTGACATAGAAACAATGTATATTCAAATGAAAAATAAAAATTATAGAGTTAGTAGAGCAACTTTATACAACACTATAGAACTTCTTTTAGACTGTAAATTAATAAGAAAACATCAATTTGGTAAAAATATAGCACAGTACGAAAAAAGTTTATATAGTCGACAACATGATCATGTTATTTGTACTAATTGCCAAGAGGTTATTGAATTTTGCGATCCAAGAATATTAAATATTAAAAATAGTATCATAGAACACATGAAAATAAATATTGATAGTCATTCATTAAATTTCTATTCAGATTGTTTAAAACCTAATAATTGTAAAAAAAATATTTAAACATATGAAAGCAGATGTACTTTTAGGGCTACAATGGGGAGATGAAGGAAAAGGTAAAATTGTAGATGTACTAACAACAAAATATGATATTATCGCAAGATTCCAAGGAGGGCCTAATGCAGGACATACTCTTGAATTTGATGGAATAAAACATGTTCTACATACAATTCCATCTGGAATATTTCATCAAGGAGCAATTAATGTTATTGGAAATGGAGTAGTTATAGACCCTGTAATTTTTGAAAAAGAAATTATTGCAATTGATAATCTTGATGTTAAAATGTCAGAACTATTAATTTCAAAAAAAGCGCATTTAATTTTACCCACACACAAACTTTTAGACGCGGCTTCTGAAAAAGCCAAAGGAAAAGATAAAATAGGATCTACTCTTAAAGGAATTGGCCCAACATATATGGATAAAACTGGAAGAAATGGATTGAGGGTTGGAGATATTTCTACTAATAATTTCAAAGAGAAATATGAAAAATTAAAAAAGAAACATATTCAGATTCTTAATTTTTATAATTTTGAATATGATTTAGATGAAATGGAATCTAATTGGTTTGACAGTCTAGATTGTCTAAATAGATTTCCTCATATAGACTCAGAAAATTATATTCACCAATCAATTAAAGAGGGTAAAAAGATATTAGCGGAAGGAGCGCAAGGAACCTTATTAGATATTGATTTTGGTTCTTATCCTTTTGTTACTTCTTCTAACACTATAACCGCTGGAGCCTGTACTGGTCTAGGAATAGCTCCTAATAAAATAGGAGAAGTTATTGGAATCTTTAAAGCCTATTGTACAAGAGTAGGAAGTGGCCCCTTCCCTTCTGAATTATTTGATGAAATTGGAGAAAGATTAGGAAGGGTAGGTAATGAGTTTGGAGCAACTACAGGTAGACCTAGAAGATGTGGATGGATTGATTTACCAGCACTTAAATATGCTATTAACATAAATGGAGTTACACAACTTAACATGATGAAAGCAGATGTTCTTTCAGGATTAAACACGATTAAAGTTTGCACACATTACATGTTAAATGGTAATAAAATAGATTACCTTCCGTTTGAAGATAATGAGAACTTAACTCCTGTGTATACAGAATTAAAAGGTTGGAATAAAGATTTAATGAATATTTCTAGTTTAAATGAAGCTCCGCAGGAAGTTCACGATTATATTGATTACTTAGAAAAAGAATTAGAAACACCAATAAGTATTGTATCTGTAGGCCCAGATAGAAAACAAACATTCTTTAGATAAAATTGAAATACATCATAAACATATTTATACTATTTTTTAGTATTAATTGTTATGCTCAAACTTCTGATAAAATTGAATTAGTTCATGCAGACAAGTTATCTAACGGACCAGAAGGTTCTGATTATTGGATATGTAGCGGTAATGTTACTTTTACTCATAACAACACAATAGTAAATTGTGATTATTCTCATCATTATATGAGAGAGAATAAGATGATCGCTTTTGATAATGTTTCTATTAACAAAGGAGATAGTTTAATAGTAAAAGGAAATAAACTTTTGTATGACGGAAACAATAATACAGCTCATTTAAGTGGAGGAGTATTATTAAAGGATAAACACACCAAGCTTCAGACAGATGAAGTTTTCTTCAATTTAGAGTCTAACATAGCTCATTATCCTTCTAAAGGAATAATCAGTGAAAAAGATTTAACTCTTTCTTCCGAAGGAGGTAAATATAACACAAAATCACATATGTTTTATTTCAATAGGAACGTAAAGGTGAATTCAAAAAAATATTCCGTTGAAACAGATACTCTCAATTATAATTCTATAAATAAAACAAGTTATTTTTTAGGACCAACCTATATTTTCTCAGATAATAATACAATATATTGTGAAAATGGATGGTATAATAACATAACAAACAAATCACAATTTAGAGATAACGCATACATTACTAATGGAAAACAACTTGTAAAAGGAGATAGTTTGTTCTACAATAGGGATAAATCTTATGGAAAAGCGATTAATAACATCTCAATTGTAGATACCATTAATAAAATTATAGTAAACGGAAACTTAGCAGAGTATTTTGAGGATGAGAACAAAGTAGAAGTCACAAAAAATGCATTATTAAATCTCATAATGGAGAAAGACACCTTGTTTATAACTGCTCAAAAATTTATTAGCTTTTCTGGAAAATCGGAATATATTACAGCTTCACCAGAGGTGAAAATTTATAAAAAAGATTTTCAAGGAATATGCGATTCTCTATTTTATAGTATATCTGACTCTCTTGTTGAGCTGTTTTACCAGCCTGTGTTGTGGGCAGATGATATGCAAATCAGCTCTGACAGTATACAAATCAATATCCATAACCAAAAAATAGAAAGTATGAATTTTTATCCATACCCTATTATTATTTCTCAAGCGGATAGTCTTCATTACAATCAGATTAAAGGAAAGTATATGACAGCGTGGTTTACTAAAAACAAATTGAATAAATTAGATATTTTTGGAAATGGACAATCATTGTTTTTAATTGAAGATGAAAAAACCAAAGAAAAAATAGGAATTAATAAGGCAATTTGTACAGACATTTCTATATATTTGGATGAGGGCAAACTTTCCACTATAAGTTACAAAACTATTCCAAATTCTACTACTATACCGTATCAAGACATAACAGAGAGTGATAAATATTTAGAAGGTTTTAATTGGAGATTGACAGAGAAACCTAAAAGTAAGAATGATATTATTCAACAATACTAAAAGAAGTTCTTCTATTTTTAGATCTTCCTAATTCTGTATTATTACTCTCTATTGGATTACTCTCCCCATATCCTTTAAAACTCAATCTCTCTGAAGAAATTCCTCTATCCTTCAAATAGTAAAAAACTTCTTTCGCTCTATTTTCAGATAAAATCAAATTATGATCTTTTTCTCCAACATTATCTGTATGACCCTCAATATGTATTTTCACAGATGGATTATTCTTCAGATAAGATAATAACAAATTTAATTCTATAAAGGAATGTCCTAATAACATATAAGAATCTGTATCAAACAACACATTATTTAAAATAATTTCGTCTCCAGATTCTTTACTTATAATTTCTAACTCTAAATCAGATAATTCTTCTGCTCTTGTATTTTTTGGTAGTTCAAAGGAAAAGATATCTTCTTTTCCAAATCCTTCTCTATCAGAGACAAAATAAGCAGTCTTACCATCTGAAGATACTGCCAATGAATTTTCAGTTTTATATGTATTTATAGGATAACCCATATTCTCAGGAGTATTCCAAGTTGTATCAGAATGACTTCTTTTGCTAATAAATAAATCAAAATCTCCCATACTTGTATGACCTTCCGATGCAAAATAAAATGTTAAATTATCAGGATGCAAAAATGGGGACATCTCATTGTAAACAGTATTAATTTTTGGTCCTAAATTTTTTGGCTCAGAAAAACCAAATTTTGTAATTTCAGATCTCCAAATATCATCCCCTCCATAACCACCTCGCCTATCACTAACAAAATACAGATACTTCATATCAGCAGAAAAACAAGCTTGGCTTTCCCAATACCTTGTATTAATACTACTTAAATTTTCTGCCTCACTCCAACTACCATCTTTTTGTTTAACACAAATATATAAGTCACATCTTCCTCTAGAGTCTATTCTATTACATGCTGTATATATCAAATAATTTCCATTTGGAGAGATACATACAGACCCTTCATTTCCTTGTGTATTAATTTCCATTTCATTGGCCAATATCCAATTACTATCTGTTTGTATAGAAAAATAAAAATCTTCCTGTAATTCTCCATTAAAATTTGGTAATAGTCTTGTGAAGATAAACTTCTCCCCATCAACCGAAATAAAAGGAAGATATTCAGAATATTCAGTATTTATATTTTCTCCCATATTTTCATACTCAAATTCCACAGGGTTTTCCATTGCATATATTGCAAATCTGCAATTATTTATCATTCTTTTGTACTTATCTTCGGTCTCGGATAAATCTTTAGAAATTAATAGATATTTTAAGGCTTTATTATACATTCCATTTGAATAAAAAATCTGAGAAAGTTGGAAAATAGCAGAAGTGTTTTTCTTAGACTGTAAAGAGTAATATTTTAAGAAATATTTTTCTCCTTTTTCAAAATTTCCTTTTGAAAAATAAATATTAGACAAAAGTAAATTAGGTTTGTTCCATTCTTTATTAGCTTCTAGAAGCTTATAAGTTTCAGATAAAGCGGTTTCTAATTCATTCTTTTCTATCAAATCTACAATTTTATTGTATTTTTTCAAATCTCGCTTAGTTTGAGAAAACAAGATGAAAGGAATAAAAACAAATAATAGAATTAAATTTCTCATTTAAGGAATATGTAAATATTTATGTGTTTGTAAGGAGATTTGCCATTCTGGGTTTAACATTACATAATCAATGATTAATGGAATCATATCTTCCTTATTACTCCACTCTGGTTGTAGATAGAGTTTACATTTTTCAGAAACCCCTACTCTTTGCTGCTCTGCCCACTTAAAGTCAGATTTATTTTTCACTATTATTTTTAACTCATTTGCTAAGGGTTTTATTGTTTCCATAGGCTTCTGAAATTTTTTTGGGGACAAACAAATCCAATCCCATTTACCAGTTAGTTTATGACTTCCAGAAGTTTCTAAATGTGTCTTAAATCCTTTTATTTTTAAGGATCGCGTTAAATAAGACATATTCCACATTAATGGTTCTCCACCAGTAACAACAACTGTATCAGTAGGGTATTCAAGTATTGGAAAAATCATCTCTTCTACCTTCGTTGTAGTGTGTTTTTCAACATCCCAACTTTCCTTCACATCACACCAGTGGCAACCTACATCACATCCGCCTATTCTTAAGAAATAGGCAGAACTTCCCGTATAAAATCCTTCACCTTGAATAGTATAAAAAGCTTCCATTAAGGGAAGAACAATCCCTTCTTCTAATTCTGAATTCATATTTAGCAAAAATAAGATTTTATATGAAGTAAAATATAAAGAATTCTATCTTTGCATAAACAAAAATGAAAAAATGAAACAACTTGTTGAATGTGTTCCTAACATCTCTGAAGGAAGAGATCCTGAAAAAATAAAAATAATCTCCCAAATAGTAGAAGATATTGATGGAGTAAAACTTCTCAATGTTGATCCTGGAAAAGCAACAAATAGAACAGTTATAACTTTTGTTGGAGAGCCTAAGCAAGTAATTGATGCCGCATTTCTTTTAATCCAAAAAGCTCAAGAACTTATTGATATGAGTAAACACACTGGAGAACATCCAAGAATGGGAGCTACTGATGTTTGTCCGTTAGTTCCAATTGCAAATATTAGCATGGAAGAAACAGTAAAATGGGCACATAAATTAGGAGAAAGAGTTGGAACAGAACTTGGTATTCCAATTTATCATTATGAAGCAGCAGCAAAAGAAGAGAAAAGAAAGAATCTTGCAAATTGTCGTTCCGGTGAATATGAAGGACTTTCTAAAAAGTTAATCGATCCACAATGGAAACCAGATTTTGGACCTGCCGAATTTAATAAATCTGTAGAAAAGTCTGGAGTTACTGCAATTTCTGCTCGCGATTTCTTAGTTGCATACAATGTAAATTTAAATACTACTTCAACTCGAAGAGCTAACTCTGTTGCATTTGACATTCGTGAAGCAGGAAGAATTAAAAGAGAAGGAGGAAAAATTACAGGAAAAATAATCAAGGATGATAATGGAAATCCTTTAAAAACTCCAGGATTATTTAAGGCAGTTAAAGGAATCGGGTGGTATATTGAAGAATATGGAATAGCTCAAATCTCCTATAATTTAACAAATATAAATATCTCACCGTTACATGAAGTTTTTGATAAAACTTGTGAAAGAGCCCATGTAAGAGGAATGCGCGTTACAGGATCAGAATTAGTAGGACTAGTTCCAAAAAAAGTATTGATTGATGCAGGAAGACATTTCCTTAAAAAACAAAAAAGATCTATTGGGATTCATGAATCTGAAATCATAAAAATTGCAATAAAGACTTTAGGATTAGATGAATTAGCTCCTTTTAACCCTAAAGAAAGAATAATTGAATATATGCTAGATACTGATGAAAACAAACCATTAGTTAATATGACTATTACAGATTTTGCTAATGAAACTGCTTCTGAAAGTCCTGCACCTGGAGGTGGCTCAATATCTGCATATTGTGGAGCTATGGGAGTATCACTTGGTACAATGGTGGCTAATCTATCAGCACACAAAAGAGGTTGGGATGATAGGTGGGAAGAATTTTCAAAATGGGCAGAAAAAGGAATGGCCTACCAAAGAACTTTATTAGATTTAGTAGATGAAGATACAAATTCATTTAATAAAATCATGGATGCGTTCAGATTACCAAAAGATTCCGAAGATGATAAAGCAAAAAGAGCCGAAGCAATTCAGAAAGCAACAAAAAATGCTATTCTCACTCCATTTAAAGTGATGGAAACTGCTTATAATTCAATGGAAGTCATGAGAGCAATGGCTGATTTTGGCAACCCTAACTCTGTAACCGACGCTGGAGTTGGGGCTCTTTGTGCTAGAACTGCAGTTATTGGAGCATTCTTAAATGTAAAAATTAATTGTGGTGATTGTGAAGACAATAAATTTGTTGAGGATATTCTTAAAAAAGGACAACAATTAGTCGATGATTGTTGTAAACTAGAAGAGGACATTATGAAAATAACAAATTCAAAAATTAAATAGTATAATTATATTGAGATTAAAAAGTCAGTTATATTTGTAAATTATTAATCAAAACAAAAAAAATGAAAACTAAGTTATTTTTATTTGCTTTATTGGTGGGATTTACTTTCACCTCATGCCAAAAATGTCAAGACTGTGAAGCTGATTATGAATTTATTAATGGAGCGCAAGAGTCTGATTATGATGCTGCTGCATCATTATTTGGATATTCAACATGGAACGAATTTTTTCATTCAAACGATTCTCTGAACACTTTAAATAAAGAATACTGTGATGAAGAGTTAGATGATATCATAAATTTTTCTGAAGAGTTTGATGACAATGAAGATGGAGTAAATGATATGCGAATTTTTTATAACTGTAAATAAGTTTCCGAAATCAATTTATCAAATACCAATTTAGCAATTTTGTTAGATTGGTATTTTTTTTCTAGAAATTTTCCCACCCATCTAACTCCTTTTATTGCATTAGTTAGAAATAATTCATCCGCAACTAATATTTCGTGTTCTGTGATAGATCTTTCTTGTACTTCAAAATTCTGAATAATAAAACTTCTCATTGTACCACTTACACAAGCGTCCAATATTGGAGGAGTAATTATACAATTGTCCCTAACAATAAATAAATTAGAGTTAGTACTTTGTATAATATTATTATCAGAATTAACAATTAAACAATCATCAAAATTATTTTCTTTAGCATACATAGAAGCAAAGACTGAAATAGGCGCAGATGTAGACTTACAATTAGAAAGTGAATTTATTCCTTTTTTAATTCTATTATACAATCCAATTTGTAATCCATTTTCATTAAAAGAAAAAGAATTTTCACCAGCTTCTATTTCTGCAACAAAACTTGAGGAATTATTTAAAGGTAAATACTTACCTCCAGAATCTCTAAAAAAAACTACTCTTACTCTCCCTCCAATAACATTATTTTCTTTAGCTAATTCATCAAGTAAATTATTTAAATGAGTTTCAGAAATATTAAAATTAAACTTAAATAAATTACACGAATTTTCAATTCTTTTAAAGTGATAAGAAAAATTAAAACATTTAAAATTCATCACTTTAATTGTCTCAAAAAACCCATCTGAATATAAAAAGGATCTATTATCTATCTGGAGAGAGAATTCCTCCCTCCTCAACAAATCTTGATTATGTAAGATGTATTTATTCATAAAATATTATCTTGCGAAATAATAGAATTTATCTTTATGAATAGACTTTTACTCCTAATTTTTTTATTTTTTTCCTCAATCTGCTTTTCTCAAATAGTGGTGAAAGGAAAAGTTTATGACAACTTAAGTAAAGAGGAACTTATAGGAGCAAATGTTATATGGAAATCACAAAATATAGGAGTAACGACTAATTTTGATGGATACTATGAAATATCCTTGCCTTCTATAATATTTCCTATTAAACTTACTGTAAGTTATATGGGATATTCTACTCAAATTATTACAATAAAAGAAGACGAATGGATTAATAACAAAGGACTTTACAATATTTATTTAAAATCTGCTAACAAAGTACTAAACGAAGTTAAGATTGTAGATTCTAGATTAACTGAAAAACAAAAAGAAAGCGCTTTAACAGTTGAGGCATTAGATATATTGGCTATTAAAGAAACTCCTTCTGCTAATTTTTATGATGGATTAGGGGCGCTTAAAGGAGTTGATATTTCAGCAGCTAGTTTAGGATTTAAAATAATTAATACAAGAGGATTTAACAGTACCTCTCCGGTAAGATCTCTTCAAATAATTGATGGTGTAGACAATCAAGCTCCAGGTATGAATTTTTCATTAGGTAACTTTTTAGGTGCAACTGAGTTAGATATTTTAAAAGTGGAAATCATTCAAGGTGCTAGCTCTGCCTATTTTGGTCCTAATGCCTTTAATGGAGTAATAAAAATGAATACTAAAAGTCCTTTTATTCATACTGGACTAAGCGTACAAACAAAATTTGGAAGTAGAAATCTCTATGAAAATTCTATTCGTCTAGCAGAAAAATTTAAAGATAAAAATGGGAAGGATCTTTTTGCTTATAAAATAAACTTGTCTTATATGGAAGCAAAAGATTGGGAAGCAAATAACACTTCAGCTGTTGAAGGCTCCGATGCAAACAAAAGTAACCCTGGAGGTTATGATGCTGTAAATAGATATGGTGATGAAGATACGGATGGTAATTTAAATGATCTTCGAAACATATCATTTGATAATTATAAAAACTATGGTGGTTTAGAATTATTTCATAGAACAGGTTATTGGGAAAGAGATATTGTTGATTATAATACAGACAATCTAAAGTTTTCTAGTTCATTGCATTACAAAATAAACTCTAAAACTGAATTAATGTATACATTAAATTACGGAACAGGAACAACAGTATATCAAGGAGACAACAGATTTAGTTTAAAAGATATCCAGTTTTATCAAAATATTCTAGAATTAAAACAGGAAGATAAATTTTTTATTAGAGCTTATAGATCTGAAGAAGATGCAGGAAAAAGTTATGATGCTGTTTTTACAGCATTTAAACTTCAAGAATATAATTTAATAGACAATCAAGACTGGTATACTAAATATAAAAACAATTATCGTAATAATTTTAGTTTAGAAAATATAGGATGGAGTGATATTGAATATACTCAAGTAGGAACATGGCCAAATTGGGAGTGGATTTATACATTTGAAGGGGAAGAAATAGATATTATTGATTGGATAAATTTAACAGATTCTGTATTGAATGTTAACATGGATGAAATCATATCACTTCATCAAACAACAAGAATTCAAACAGATCAAATAACAAATAGATTAATACCTGGAACTGAAGAGTTTATATCTGCTTTAAATGATATAACTTCTAAAATATCTTATTTAGAAGGAGGAACTGGGTTCTATGACAAATCTGCTTTAAATCATATACATTCTGAATATCAATTTAATCCAAATTTTACAAACATTAAAATTGGTATGAATTTTCGTCAATATAAACCTGATACTAGAGGTTCTATTTTTATGGATACATCAAATTTAATTACTAATAATGAATTTGGTATTTACTCTGGTATTGATTTTGAGGTTTTAAATGAAAATCTTAAAATAAATACAACTTTAAGATTGGATAAAAATGAAAATTTTGAATTTAATTTCTCTCCCGCAGCTTCTTTAGTATATAAAGCTTCAACAGTAGATATTTTAAGACTTTCACTTTCTTCAGCTGTTAGAAACCCTACCCTATCAGAACAATACTTGTATTATAATGCAGGAAGAGCTATATTGATTGGGAATTTACAAGGACATGGAAAAAATTATGGTGAAAATTTAGTAACTGTGGAATCATTAAGAAATTACTTTTTACCAGCTCAATTAAACAAAGACAGTTTAATTTTTTTTAGTGTAGATCCTATAAGTCCTGAAAAAGCAAAATCTGCAGAAATTGGATACAGAACTACAATATATGATAAGATTTACATTGATGCAAATTATTATTATTCCAAATATACTGATTTTATTGGATATAAGGTTGGTGTAAAATTTAATACACTTCAAGATGACACTTCTACTGGAGCATATGAAATTTCATTACCGTCAATCCAAGCTTATAGGATGGCAGCCAATTCTCAAAATACAGTAACTACTCAAGGAGCTTCATTAGGCATAAATTACTACATTTCGCCTCAATATACTTTAAATGGTAATTATAGTTGGAATAAGCTAAATGAAAAGGGAACAAATGACCCAATAATACCTGCATACAATACACCTGAACACAAATATAATTTGGGTGTTTCAGCAAGAGATTTACATTTAAGTTCTGAATATATGTACCTTAGAAATTTTTCATTTAACATCAATTACAAATGGGTGGAGAGTTTTATTTATGAGGGGTCGCCACAATTTACAGGAGTAATACCTTCATATGATATTGTTGATGTTCAAATAAGCAAGAAGATACCAAGATACAATGCTACACTAAAATTAGGAAGTTCAAATGTTCTAAATAATTTACACTTTGAAGTTTATGGAGGCCCCTATATTGGAAGAATGACTTACGCATCTATTCTTTTTGAATTAAAATAAATTTACTAGTTTTGTCCACTAATTAAAAAAAATAATTTATGAAAAAAAATTTACAAAATTTAATTGCAATCTCTTTACTTTTAATAGGAATATCTGCTAATTCTCAAAACAGATATCTAGATGAAGTGTTTACAGAGGTGCAACTAACTGATAGTGTTATGTTCGCGCAAAATGTAAGTATTGAACCGATGCTAATTGGATTAAGTCCCGCTTTAATGCCTATTTATTGTGATATATATGAACCTGTTGGGGACACTTCAACAAATAGGCCAGTTATTATTGTATCTCATACAGGTTCTTTTTTACCGCCTGTAGCTAACGGACAAGCAACTGGGTCAATTAAAGATTCTTCTATTGTAGAACAATGTAACAGATGGGCTAAGAAAGGATATGTAGCTGTCGCAATGGGGAATCGACTAGGATGGAACCCTCTTTCTACAGATCAAAATGTGAGAACTTCAACACTTCTTCAGGCTTCTTACAGAGCAATTCAGGACGCAAAAGCTATGGTAAGATACATGAGAATGACTGAAGACAATGGAAATCCTTATGGAATAGATCCTGATAAAATTGTATTAGGAGGACAAGGAACTGGTGCATACATTTCATTAGGATACGCTACTTTAGATGATGAGTCAAAATTATATTTACCTAAATTTATTGATCAATCAAATCCTCAAATTCCAATCCCATATGTTATACCAGTATATATGGGTAATTTTGATGGAACTGATATGACTTATGCTCCAATGCTTGATACTAATGGTATACCTATGATTGATACATCAACTGGTGTTATTATTCCTATAGTAGACTCCACAAGTCCACTTAATATTCCGAATAATCCTACATATTCTAACGACATTAACCTAGCTTTCAACGTAGGAGGTGCTTTAGCAGACATATCATGGTTAGAAGCAGGAGATATTCCTATAGTTTCTTTTCATTGTGAAAAAGATCAATACGCACCAATTGATACTGGAGTAGTTATTGTTCCAACAACTGGAGAAGTAGTTGTCGAAGTAATGGGAAGTAGAACTGTTCAACATTATTCAAATCTTTATGGAAATAATGATATTTTTCTAAACGCTGGTTTTACAGACGCGATAACAAATCAAGCCAATATTAATAATGATAATTACGAAGGATTGTATGTTTTTAAGACTCCATCTCCTTCAACAACACCTAATGCTTATGGAGAATTTGAAGAAGAACAAGGAAGTCCATGGGATTGGTGGGATAATACAACATATGGGCTTCTTGCTGAAACAATTAATGGAATTCCGGGAGTAACTAGTCCAGGATATTTTGAAGCTAATGCAATTCTAGATAACCCAGACATGTCCGCTACAAAAGGGAGAACATATATTGATACTATTCAAGGATATCTAAACCCAAGAATCTATGTTGCTTTAAATTTAGGAAATTCTTCATCAATACATAATGTAATAGATTATTCAACTAAAATTTATCCTAATCCAGCGAAACATAATATTAGGATTGAAAATATTAATTTTACAATTAATTCTATAGACATGTACAATGTTACTGGACAATTAGTTATGTCTGAATATGTGAATTCTATGAATACAATTCTCAAGATATCTGATTTAGAAAAAGGAGTTTATTTACTTGATATTAAATCCAATAACACTTCTATCAAAAGAAAGGTTATTATAGAATAATAAATATTTTTTATTTATTTAAAAAGCCCTCTATAATAGAGGGCTTTTTTTTATTTTCGTACTAATGCAATCTGCTTTACAAATATTACAAAAATACTGGGGTCATTCTAATTTTAGAAAAAAACAAGATAAAATTATAAATTCTATACTTGAGAACAAAGATACTTTAGCTATCCTTCCTACAGGAGGAGGAAAATCCATTTGTTATCAAATACCAGCTCTAATGATGGATGGAATTTGTATTGTAGTTTCCCCACTAATTTCTCTTATGAATGATCAGGTTGAAAAGATAAAAAAGAAAGGAATAAAAGCAATTGCGTTAACTTCTGAAATGAATTACAGAGAAATCGATATAGCTTTAACAAATTGTATTTTTGGGAATTTTAAGTTTCTTTATTTATCTCCGGAAAGATTGCAAAATGAATTGGTCAAGAAGAAAATATCTGAAATGAAAATTAATTTAATTGCAATTGACGAATCTCATTGTATCTCAGAATGGGGACATAATTTTCGACCTTCCTACAGAAATATATCAGAAATCAGAAAAATTAAACCTAAGGCACCAATACTTGCTCTTACAGCTACAGCTACAGCTACTGTTGTTAAAGATATTCAGAATAATTTAAATTTCAAAGCTAGAAATGTAATAAAATCTTCTTTTACTAGAAAAAATATATCTTATCTTGTGTACAAAGAAGAAAATAAGAATAAAAAGTTACTAAATATTCTAAACAAAGTAAAAGGATCGGCTATTATTTATACAAAAAGCAGAAATGATTGTGAAAAACTAAATAAATTACTCATCAAAAATAATATTAGTTCAAACTATTATCATGGTGGTATGAGTATTTCAGAAAGAAATAAAAGACAATTTAGTTGGAACAATTCTGAAACTAAAGTAATGGTAGCAACAAACGCTTTTGGAATGGGAATTGACAAATCTAATGTGCGATTAGTAATTCATTTCCATATACCATATAATGTAGAGTCCTATTATCAAGAGATAGGAAGAGCTGGTAGAGACGAAAAAGAGTCTTATGCAATTCTTTTATATAATAATATTGATGTTAATCAACTAGAAGGATTTGTAGAGTTAAATTACCCAAAAATTTCAGATATCAAGGATGTTTACCAGAAATTAGCAAATTACTTTCATTTAGCTGTAAATTGTGGTGAAGAAGAAAGTTTTGACTTTAATATATCTGAATTTTGTAATAAATATAAATACAATTATATCAAAGTTTATAATTCGTTAAAATATTTAGAAAAAGAAGAATATTTAAAACTAATAGAAATTCAAAATAAATTCTCAAGAGTAAAAATTAAAATGGAACTCTCTGAATTATACAAATTTCAATCAAATAATAGTTTTCTAAGTCCATATATAAAATTACTCCTCAGGTCCTATAGCGGATTATTTGATGATTTTATTATGATAGATGAAAATGTTTTGTCTGCCAGATCTAAAACCACAGAAAAAAAGATTACGGAAATTCTATATCGACTAGATAAATTAGAAGTAATTTCTTACATCTCTAAAAAACAAGGCTCAAAAATTACATATTTACAAAATAGAATAGAAAACAAACACTTACAAATATCTGAAAAAAAACTTATTAAAAGAAAAGAATCAGAGATTGAAAGAATGAAATATATTTTAAATTATACTACTCAAAACTCTGTTTGTAGAAATAAAATTCTTCTTTCCTACTTTGATGAAGTTCAGGAAAATAATTGTGGAAAATGCGATATATGCAGAACAAAAGATTAAAATTATTTAAATTTGTGTAGAAAAAAATTATAAAATGAAAATTGTATTTTTTGGAACCCCTTCATTTGCTGCAAAAAATCTAGATTTTTTGGATAAGAAAGGACATAATATAGTTTCTGTTATAAGTTCGCCAGATAAAGAAAAAGGTAGAGGAAAAAAAATAACACCCACACATGTAAAATTAAAAGCATTAGATTTAAAAATAGATGTAAAAACACCCAACTCATTAAAAAATGAAGAATTTATCTCTTATTTAAAATCATTAGAAGCAGATTTATTTATTGTAGTTGCATTTAGAATGTTACCAAAAGAAATCTGGCAAATGCCTAATTTAGGGACAATTAACCTACACACCTCTTTATTACCAAATTATAGAGGAGCCGCACCCATTAATAGGGTATTAATTAATGGAGAAAAGGAAACTGGTATAACTACTTTTTTTATAGATGAAAAGATTGACTGTGGGGAGATCATTCTACAGAAAAAGGTCGAGTTATCTGAAAATACAACTGCCGCTCAACTTCATAATATCTTAATGGTTAAAGGGTCGAATTTACTTCATAATACTATAAATTTAATAGAAAAAAATAAAGTGAATTCAATTAATCAAAAGCACGAGTTAGCTATTAAAGTAGCTCCTAAACTCACTAAAGAATTAACAAGAATTGATTGGACAAATGAAGCAAAAGATATTCATAATTTAATAAGAGGTCTATCACCTTTTTTATCTAATAAGAAAAACCTAAAGGATGTATCTATTTGTCCTTCTGCCTGGTTTAATCTAACAACTGAAAACGGAAAAGTGTTGAGAGTAAAATTACTTTTAAGTAGATTTTCAAAACAAACAAATAATAAGGTTTTATCTATAGAAACAGACCAAAAATCATTTTTTAAAATCAACCTAAATAAAGGCAGTATCTATATAGAACAACTTCAGATAGCTGGAAAAAATGTTGTTAATATTTCCCAATTTTTACAAGGAAATAATCTAAACGAAAAATGGATCATATCATAAAAAGAGAATTAGTTGAGTATCTAAAAACTTTTGTATCAGAACAAAGGTTACAGTTATTTGATGAAAAATTAAATCTAAGAACAAGAAATATAACTCTAGTATTAGAAGATGTTTTTCAATCTAGAAACATTAGTGCAGCTNTAAGATCAGCTGATTGCTTTGGTATTCAGGATATTCATATTATTGAGAATAAAAACAATTATGTTANAGATGAATCTGTTTCATTGGGAGCTGGAAAATGGATAAATGTTATACAACATAACCAGAAAGAAAACAATACATATGATTGTATTAAATATTTAAAAAATGAGGGATATCAAATCATTGCTACTACTCCACATAAGTCAGATATTAATCTAAATGATTTTGATNCGAAAAATAATAAAATTGCATTATTACTTGGATCAGAACTCACTGGATTATCTGAAAAAGCTCTAGAGTTAGCAGATGTAAAGATGAAAATCAATATGTATGGTTTTACAGAAAGTTTAAACATTTCTGTTTCTGCAGCTATTTGTTGTCAACATCTAAGTAACAAGTTAAGAAAACATAATAACTGGAAATTAAGAGAAGATGAGAAACTTGACATTTTATTAGGCTGGTTACGAAACACAATCAAGTCATGTAAAAAAATCGAGGAAAAATTCTTAAAGAATAAAAATAAATTTTAATTTATTAAATTCGTAAAAAAATATGGGAAAAGGAGATAAAAAATCGAAAAAAGGAAAAAGATTTACTGGTTCTTATGGNAGAATCAGGATCAGAAAAGTAAAGAAAGAAACTTTTATGACTCATATTAAAGATGAGATAGAAGTTAAAAAAACTAGTGCNAGNAAAAAATCTTCTTCTAAANAGAAAATAACAAAAAAAGAAGAATAAAATTCTTAAATGATACTTAAAGGTTGTTTCTTAAGGAGACAACCTTTNTTTTANCCAAATATCTCCTTTCTTTTNATATACTAACCTATCATGTAATCTTGAAGGTCGACCCTGCCAAAATTCAATTTTTTCTGGCATAATGCAATATCCTCCCCAATTTTCAGGCCTTGAAACTTCTACTCCATTGAATTGACTTTCTATTTCTTCAATTCTTAATGAAAAATCTTCATTAATATTGACANCAGAACTTTGATCTGAAACCCAGGCCCCTAATTGACTTCTTCTNGGTCTTCCTTTAAAGTAATGATTTGATTTTTCAGGAGATNTCTTGNTAGCTAAGCCTGTTATCCTAACTTGTTTCTCTAGATTAGGCCAGAAAAAGTTAGCAGAAACATAATTATTATGATCTATATCTTTTGCTTTATCACTATTGTAATTTGTGTAAAAAGTAAATCCATTTTCATCTAAACCTCTAAGCAAAACAACCCTAGAAGAAGGTTTGTTTCCTTTATTAATAGTCGACAAAACAAAACAGATGGCATTCTCTTTATCATCCGACAAAGCTATATTAAACCAATTTTCAAACATTGTAAATGGTGACTCTGGTGAAGAAGNATAATCTATCTTAGATTTTGTAAAATCCTCTCTAATATTACTAATTTCTTTTGAAGACATATTTTATTTTCAAAAATACATTTTTTAGTTTAATCTAAAAAGATAGGNAACAATATTCATTTAATTAATTAAGAATTAATCGAAACAATAAAACTTGATTACTATATTTTATTTAGAAGATTTTGGGATTATAATTTTCCGGNATTTTACCAACTGAATCCTTATATTGAGACTCTATAAATTTCATATCCGTATTAAAATCACCCGTAGGATA
The DNA here is from genome assembly GCA_002696275.1 of Flavobacteriales bacterium. Lineage (GTDB taxonomy): Bacteria > Bacteroidota > Bacteroidia > Flavobacteriales > BACL11. Next base: position 11,760 of record NZRO01000050.1, on the reverse strand, counting down.
AAACTCATAAAATACACCGATTTCTTTATTCTNATAATCTAATTTTAATAATAGAATAGGTATGGATGAATTAACCGCAATATGATAGAATCCTGTTTTCCATTTATTTACTCTTTTTCTGGTACCTTCTGGAGAAATTCCTAAAATAAATTCTTGAGAAGAATTATAAATTTTAGTAATTTGATCAACTANATTATTTTTAGAATCTCTGTGTACAGGAATACCTCCATTCCATTTGAAAAAATTTCCTATTATTGGTGAAAATAATTCACTTTTAATTAAATATTTAGGAGTAATTCCAATTATGTAAGCATAACATCTACCAATNACAAAATCCCAATTTGAAGTATGCGGAGCAGCAATTACAAGAGATTTTTTAGGATATTTCAGATTACCTACTACTTTCCACCCAAATATCCAAAATATAAATTTTGAAAATAACTTTTTCATAAATAATATTTTTTACAAAGTAAAGAACNAATTCTAATATTTTTACGAAAAATTGTAGATTTGCCAAAAACAAAAAANTAGTTAATGAANANTACTGTTATAAAATTCACTCTTTGGNTTATTATTATATTTCTNGCATATTTTGGACTTTATGGAAATATCACTAACGAAATTCATGTAAGAAAANTNATGGANGAGAGAAAATCNGANAATATTCANAGNTTAAAAGACTTAAGAGAAATTCAACTTGAATACAAAAGACAAAATGGAACATATACAAATAATCCAGATAGTTTAGTTTATTTTTTATTTAACACTGAAATTGAATTTATAAATTCAGAAAAAGCAGAAGAAGATTCTATTGCTACAGACAGGAGTAAATGGAATTCTATACTGAATAAAATGGTAAGAAACTTGAAAAACTCTAATGAAGAAGCTAAAAGAATTTACAAAGAAAATGGTGGGGAATGGACCATTTTAACAGAAAAACAAAAAATTGATAGAGGGTATATTGCTGTTAATTATTATATGGCTCATGAACTTTCTTTTAACGAAGATTATAAGAAAACAAGAAATAATAGTTATATTGTTGATATCAAGAATCTAACCAATATTTCTAGAAACTACAACAAACAAAAATCATATTCTGAATTTAAAACTTCATTTAATTCATATAATGAGAATTTACTTGAGAAAATAGAGTTAAGAAAAGTTTATTTTAACATCAACTCTAATTTAAATTCTATTTTTGATTTAGACTCTAACACAATTGTTTCTGTAGAAAATTTAAAGAAAATTATTTCTTCAAACGATAAAGAGATTTCTAATCTAAAATCAAATATTTCTGACACAAAAGACAGACAAGAAAATGCGGAAGGCATGATACGCTCTTCAATTCATCAAAGAAACACATATACTGAAACTGTTGGAGCTGATATGATTGTTAAAGTTAGAGAAAAAGCTAGCAAGAAGGCTGAAAAAGGAAAGGTTCTAAAAGGAAGAAAAGGAATTATTTTCTCTATAATCTCTTCTCAGGATTCTACTGAAAAGGTAAATAAAGAAATTGTAAGTAATTGTAAGAATATGATTTTTGATCTTGAGAATGAATTAGAAGCAAGAGAAAAACTAATTAAGATTATTGAGACAAATTATCAAACAATTTTAGATATCCAACAGATGCAAAATCAGTACAGTATCATAAATGAAATAGATAATACTAGTTTTGATTCATTAGCTTATTATAATATTAATAATGAAGTGAAAATTGTAACTACACTTAAGAAGGGTACTTATACTATTCCAACACTACCATATAAATGGAAACAAGCAAGATTAGAAGCAGATTTTATAGTTGAACAAACTATTGATGAAGAGATGTTGTCAAAAATTAAAGAAAAGTATATTGAATCTGGGGGTGATTTTAGAGATTTAACAGTTGAAGAGGGTTACGCTAGAGGACTTATAACCACAATTATTCAACCGGTAAAAGATATAATCTTTGACAATATCTATATGAAGAACAGGACAGAAACTCCTTTAAAATTAGACAGTATTACCTTTATTCCTTATACAACTATTCAATATGATTTTGCAGCAAGAGAATTTCATCCAAATTTAATGGAACAAGCTCAAGGAGAAATTGATAAATACTTCTTTAAAATATCCGCTAACTATGATGATGTTTTTTATGGATTAGATAAGGAAAATGAAGTGTTAAGAAAAAATGGAGAAAGAGAAAACATCCAAGTTGGATCTTTAGAGAAAACAATTACAAATGGTAACTGGGGAGAATAATATCATCTCCTATTCCTCAGAAAATGTAAATTTACATAATACAGAGAAATTTCATCTTTCTATTGAAATCTCACCTTTAAATATTTGGTATAGTTTTTTAAATACTGAGAACTTAGAGTATATATTTTTTAAATCTATATATACATCTGAAATCTCTGAATTAATAAGTCACATAAGTTCTGAAGATAAATTAAAACTAAATTACTACTCTAGCTCTATTTCCTATAAAAACTTTCCGTCTACAATAATACCTAATAAGTTATTTGATAAAGAAAAAAAACATAAATATCTAGATTTTGTTATAGAAGGAGTTGAATCGGTAAAAACAGATGTCATACACCAAATTGATAGCAGTATAGTTTATTCTATAAACCATAACTTAGTAAATAGTATCCATCAGATTTTACCTAATATAAAAGAAAAGAACAGTACTAATATTGCTATTAGTCAGCTTCTAAGACAATACTCTCATCTAAAAAAGAAAACTAGTTATTTGTTTATAAATACAAATAACATAGAAATTATTGTTATTGAAAATGGAAAGTTAATCTTTCAAAATTTTTTTAAAGTTTCCAATAGTTTAGATATTTTATACTTCACTCTTTTTTGTTTTGATCAACTTAATATAGATCCAAATAAAAACGAAGTATTTCTTTTTGGAGAGGTAGAAAAAGGAGATGAAAATTACTCTTTATTATATGACTATATCAGAAATATAAAATTTGGTGAAATCAGCAGCTCCTTATTATTTAATGAAGAATTAAACAACATATCTAATCATAAATATTTCACTCTATTCTCTCAATTATTGTGCGTATAATTTCAGGCAAACACAAAGGAAAAAGAATAATTGCTCCACAGAACCTACCTGTAAGACCCACTACAGACAGAGCTAAAGAGGCACTATTTAACATTTTAGAAAGCAGATATTACTTTAATGGCAAAAATGTATTGGATCTTTTCTCTGGTACAGGAAATATTAGCTATGAGTTTGCATCTAGAGGAATTGAAGAAATTATCTGTATAGATAGTAATTACAATTGTATTAGGTTTATTGATTCATACTCAGAACAATTAAAAATAAATATTTCTACTACAAAATCAGATTGTATAGAATATTTGAATAGATGCGAAAAACAATTCAATTTTATTTTTGCAGACCCTCCTTATTACTATAACAATCATCTAGAATTAGTGAAAATTGTAAGAACAAATAATCTAGTAAAGGATGATGGGTGTTTAATTATAGAACACGATAACACTACTTCTTTTGAGGAAGAAAATGCTGAACTAAGAAAATACGGAACAGTTCATTTTAGTATTTTCTCATTTTAATTACTTATTTTTGAAGTTATGAATAATACAGCAATTTATCCAGGATCCTTTTCCCCTTTTACTTTGGGACATAAATCTGTAGTTGACAGAGCATTACCTTTGTTTGAAAAAATTATTATTGCTATTGGTATCAATTCAGAAAAAAACGAATATTTTTCTATTGAAGAAAGAGAGCAATGGATTAATGAAATCTATAAAAATAACTCCAAAATTGAAGTACAGTTTTATGAAGGACTTACGGTTGATCTCTGCGAAAAAGTTGGTGCTAATTATATTCTTAGAGGACTAAGAGACTCTCATGATTTTAAATACGAAAAGAATATCGCACAAACAAATAAGAATTTAAATGATCGAATAGAAACTATTTTCATCATTACTCCTCCAGAGATATCTCATATCTCCTCTTCTATTGTAAGAGATATTATAAAAAACGGTGGAGATGTAAGTCAGTTTTTACCTAACGAGGTAGATTTATAATTATTTTAATTTTATTCATATTGAATCTAAAAATTCAACTAACTTCTTAACAGCTTTACCTCTATGGCTTATTGATCCTTTTTCATTTTGGCTCATTTCTGCAAAGGTTTTCTTAAAACCAATTGGCATGAATATTGGGTCATAACCAAAACCCTTTACTCCACTTCTAGTTTCTTTTATTACCCCACTACAACTTCCTTCAAATAGTGTTATGTTGCCATCAATTACAAGCGCTATCACAGTTCTAAATATACAGGTTCTTTGTGTGATACCTTCTAATTTTTGTAGTACCAAAGTCATATTATCCTCTGCTACACTGTTCTCTCCAGCGTACCTAGCAGAATAAACTCCTGGTTCACCGTTGAGAGCGTCTATTTCCAATCCAGTATCATCTGCAAAACAGTTATATCCATAGTTCTCAAAAACATATGTAGCTTTGTCTAAAGCATTTCCTTCCAAAGTAAATTTAGTCTCAGGAAGTTCTTCATTACAGTCTATATCTTTTAAACTTAAAATCTCTATTTCTTCAGGAACTAAAGATTGAATCTCAGATAATTTATTTAAGTTGTTAGTTGCAAATACTAGTTTCATTATTCGTGATGATAGGGCTCGTTATTTAAAATACTATATCCTCTGTACAATTGTTCCACAAAAAATAGTCGCACCATTTGGTGAGAGAAAGTCATTTTTGATAAAGATAGTTTTTCGTTTCCTCTTTGGTACACACCCTTTGAAAATCCATAAGCCCCTCCGACAACAAAAACAATTCTTTTTTTTCCTATTAGCATCCAATTTTGTATTTTCTCAGAAAAATTAATAGAATTATATTCTTTTCCTTTATCATCCAAAAGCACTAAATGATCCGAATTTTTAATATTCTTTAAGATCAGATCACCCTCCTTGTTCAAAAGTTCCAATTTAGAAAAATTTTGAGATTTCTTTATATTAGGAATCTCAATTATTTCAAATGAAGTATAATACTTCAACCTTCTTTGGTACAAAGAAATTCCTTCATTTAAATACTTTTCATTTGTCTTTCCTATAGAAATGAATACAATCTTCATTTTTTGTATTTTTGGCAATAATAATAATTAGTATCTTCATGTCAGATAAAGATTTTAAAAAGTTTATAACAGACTCTCTAAAAGAAGATATAGGTGATGGAGACCATTCCTCTTTAGCATCTATTCCAACAAATGCAACAAATAAAGCCCATTTAATTGTAAAAGATCAAGGAATTATTGCGGGAATAGAACTTGCTAAAATGATTTTTAATCAAGTAGATGATTCATTAAAATTATCATCATATTTAAAAGATGGAGATAAAGTAAAATTTGGAGATATAGCATTTTTAATAGAGGGAAATTCTATTTCTATATTAACAGCAGAACGGTTGGTATTAAACTGCATGCAACGCATGAGTGCAATCGCCACTAAAACCTCCTATCTTAATTCTCTAATCTCAAAAACAAATTGTAAACTATTAGATACGCGGAAAACTACTCCTCTAAATAGAAAACTAGAAAAATGGGCAGTAAAAATAGGTGGTGGTGTAAATCACAGGTTTGGTTTGTACGACATGATTATGATTAAAGACAATCATATTGATTTTGCAGGAGGTATTATACAAGCAATTCAAAAAACTAAACAATACTTAAAGCACAATAGTAAAAAACTAGATATTATTGTCGAAGCACGAAATCTTGACGAAGTAAATAAGATTTTATTAGAGGGAGGTATAAAAAGAATTCTACTAGATAATTTTGACTACGAAACCACAAGAAAAGCAGTTGAAATAATCGGAAATAAATGCCAAACAGAATCTAGCGGTGGAATAACTGAGAATACTATCTCAGAATATGCTAAATGCGGAGTAAATTATATTTCTATGGGAGCTCTTACCCATTCTGTAAACAACTTTGATCTAAGCCTAAAAGCATTGAAATGAAAGAAAACATCATAAAAAGATGGTCTCAAAAGATGAAACCATGGGGTTTTGAAGGACTAAGTATTTATGATGTGACTATTTTCTTCTGGAAAGGACTGATGGAAGGAGCAATTACAACAAGAGCATCTTCTTTAGCTTTTAATTTTTTCTTAGCTTTCTTTCCAGCAGTGATCTTTTTATTTACACTTATTCCTTATATCCCAATTCAAGGATTTCAAGAAACATTAATGGAATTATTAGCAACAGTACTTCCAGAGTCAACTAATCAAATAGCATTTAAAACCATAGATGATATTGTGAATAATCCTAGAGGAGGTCTGCTTTCTGTTGGTTTTATCTTAGCATTATACTTCTCTACAAATGGTGTAAGTGCACTTATTGAAGCTTTTAACTCTTCTTACCATATAAGAGAATCCAGATCTTTTTTATACCAAAGATTATTGTCATTATTTTTAACATTAATATTAGTATTAATTCTAATATTAACAATTACCATAATAATTTTCAGCAAATCTTACCTAGAAAAACTACTTACTGCTGGATCAATTTCTTCAGAATATTTATATTTATTTACAATTGGTAGGTGGATTTTATTATCCACATTCTTACTTCTTGGAATATCTTTATTATTTTATTTAGCTCCAAACTTAAAAGTACAATGGAAAATTTTGAGTCCAGGGACAATCTTCGCATCTCTTTTTGTTATTATTACTTCTATTTTATTTAGTTACTATATTAACAATTTTGCTCAATACAATCAGATTTATGGATCTATTGGAACTTTAATTATCATCTTAATTTGGATGTATTTCAACTCTATTATTTTACTAACAGGATTTGAAATAAACGCTAGTATATTTGCCTCCAAAAAATATTGTGAAATAAATTCTGATTTGTAAATTGCCTAACTAAATTATTGATTATGAAAAAACTACTAACAATATGTATAGTTTTGTTTGTTTTTGTACTTAACGCTCAACATTCTTACGATCCATTATCACTTCCAAATACTTATAGAAACGCAGATAATCCAAATTATTGGAAAAATAAAATGCCACATCCGGGATATTGGCAACAAGATGTACACTATGAAATAAAAGCTTCAGTGGATGAAAAAACAGATATCCTCACAGCAACTCAAATTTTAACTTACTGGAATAATTCTCCAGATGATTTAGATTTTGTTTATTTTCATTTGTATCAAAATGCTTTTCAACCGGGATCTTATTATGATGATTTACAAAAACAAAATGGTGTAAATCCAAAATATGGAAAATATGAATCTCAGGGTTTAGGAACTATTATTGAAAATATAAAAGTTAATGGAATTGATGTAAAAAGTGAATTAGATAATACCATCTTAAAAGTATACCTTCCTAAAACTTTAATCTCTGGAGGAAATATAAAGTTTTCAATGGATTTTAAAACATATTTTGAAGATGGAGAAGTTAGAAGAAGAATGAAAGTATTTGATTCATGGGGATCTAGACACTATAACGGAGTACATTGGTATCCAAGAATTTGTGTTTATGACTCTAAATTTGGTTGGACAAAAGATCAACATTTAGGAAAAGAATTTTACGGAGATTTTGGTTGTTTTGATGTTGAATTAACTTTTGCTTCTAACTATGTAGTTGATGGCACAGGATTTATGTTAAACAGAGATGAAGTATATCCAAAGGATTTAAGAGAAAAATTAGATATAAACAATTTTAAAAATAAACCTTGGAATAGTCCACCATCAATAATCACTAAATACATAGAGGGAGAAACAAAAACATTTAAATTTCATGCCGAAAATGTCCATGACTTTGGATTTACTGCCAATCCAAATTACAGAATTGGTGAAAAATGGTGGGAAGATAAAGTAAGTTATTCTCTAGTTCAAGAACCACATTGTAGTAGATGGCAAAATGCAGCAGAATTCTCAGCTAAATGTATTCAAATATTTTCTGAAGATTTTGGCAGATACACATATCATAAAATGATTGTTGCAGATGCTAGAGACGGAATGGAGTATCCTATGATGACTCTTGACAGAGGTTATGATCCGGGATATAGGGGTCTATTAGCTCATGAAATAGGACATAACTGGTTTTTTGGACAAGTTGGAAATAATGAAACTTATAGAGCTTTACTTGACGAAGGATTTGCTCAATTTTTAACAGCATGGGCATTAATAAAGATAGATGGAGAGAATTTAGTTACAAGTAAACCTCATTCCAAATACAAAAAAAAATATTTGAATCGTATTAAAGCTATAGACAGTAGAGTTTATTACTCATACATCAATGACGCAACAAAGCAAAATGACCCAATAATTTCGACACACTCTGACTGTTTTAATGGGGCACTTGGTCATGGAGGAGGGTACAGACATGTCTATTATAAAACAGCAACAATGTTATATAATCTACAATACGTCTTAGGTGATGAATTATTTTTAGATGCAATGAAACACTACTTTGAAACTTGGAAAATTGCTCATCCATACACTGAAGATTTTAGAAATTCAATAATACAATTTACGAAAGTCGATCTTAATTGGTTTTTTGATCAGTGGTTAGAAACAGAAAAAAGAATAGACTATGGTGTTACTCATAAAAATAATACTGTTACCTTCACAAGATACGGTAGGATGCAAATGCCAATAGATTTTACAGTAACAGCCAATGATGGAAAAATTTATGATTATCACATTCCAAATCATTGGTTTATTAAGAAAACAGATGCCACCGTACTTGAAAAATGGCATGCTTGGGATTTATTACAACCAAAATATGAAGTTACATTAAGTATACCCTCAGGTATTAAAGAGGTAAAGATTGACCCTAGCAACAGATTAGCAGATTCCTATATGCCAAATAATAGTTCTAAAGGAAATATTACATTGGATTTTAATGATAATTTATGGGAATACGCGGATTGGAAAAATTATGAAATTAAATATCAACCAAATATTTGGTGGAACTCTACAGATGGAATAAAATTGGGATTAAATATTAATGGTGGATATTTAAGACATCATCACCTTTTTGATGCAACCCTATGGATGAATTCAGGTGTTGCTCAAGATAGAGACAAACCAAATTATTCTGATTTTAATGACCTTTCTTACAGACTAAGTTATAACACAAATCTTGACAAATTATATAAAAATAGTCGAGTTTATGTATATAGCAGTCACAATTTTGGACTTTTGTCAAATAAATTATCATTGGTAAAAGAAGACAAAAAAGATAACAATAAAATTTCCGTAAATCTAATCTCTTTGTACAGATCTAAAAATTCCTCTGATAATTATCTATTAAATGATTGGACTAAATCAAAATTTAACAACCGAATTGATATAGCTTTAGAAAGAAAATACAAATATAGCTATGGAAATGGAAATCTAAAATTAGATTTAAAGACATCTACTTTGGGTTCTGATTACAATTATAGTTTAGTGTCTCTAACTGCAATTAATAATAATAAATATGCAAAACTAAAGATTAATACTAGAGGTTATTTTCAGCTAGGGAGAGGTTCAAATTGGGCAAATGAAAGTCTTTTAGGACTTGCAGGTGCCAATGCTGAAGAAATGTCTAATAATAAATTCACCAGAACAAGCGGAATTTTTAATTTAGATGATTTCGATTTTAATTACAACTTAGGAAATTATCACATGGGAGGAGGACTTAACCTAAGAGGTTATTCAGGTTACCTAGCTCCAGAATATGATGAGAGTGGAAATCTAATAAGAAATACGAATTACGGAACATCAGGAGCTTCTTTTACTACTGAAATAGATTTTTCTTCATACCTTCCTTACACAATTAGAAGAAATGGAATAGGATCCTATCTATTTGCAGATGCTGGAGTAATAAATATAGAACATATTAATAGAAAAAACTATACAACAGCAATTTCTGACATAAGAGCAGACGCTGGAGTTGGTTTCATTTATACTCATAGAAATTGGGGTCCTCTAGAAAAACCAAAACCGTTAATTATTAGATTAGACTTACCCTTATTTCTTAATAGACCTCCCTATCTAGAAGAATATTATCAAATCAGATGGATACTTGGAATAGGAAGGTGCTTTTAATGAAAGAAAAAAAAATTATAGTAACAGGCGGAGCTGGATACATAGGTTCTCATACGGTTGTTGAACTTCATAACGCTGGATTCACTCCAATTATTATAGATAATTTATGTAACACCTCTATCAAAAATATTGAAGGAATTGCTGAAATTTTAGGTAAAGAAATAAAATGGTATAATGCAGATTGTACTAATTATAAGCAAATTGAAAAAATATTTTTAAACGAGAATAATATTGAAGGAATAATACATTTTGCTGCCTTTAAATCAGTAGAAGAATCCTTAAAAAAATCTGAAAAATACCACAAAAATAACATAGGTTCGTTACAGGTTATTCTAAAAAACATGAAAAAATATAATATAAGAAATATAATTTTTTCATCTTCTTGCACAGTTTATGGAAATCCAGATGTCTTACCTGTCACTGAAAATGCTCCATTTAAAAAAGCAGAATCTCCGTATGCAGAAACAAAGCAAATTTGCGAAAAGCTTTTAGAAAAAGATGTTTGTAATAGTACTTCTTTAAGATATTTTAATCCTATCGGGACACATTCCTCTGGCTTAATTGGAGATTATTCTTCAGATGAACCTGCTAATCTTATTCCTATTATCACAGAAGTTGCAATTGGAAAGAGAGAAAAAATAATTGTTTTTGGCAATGATTACAATACACCAGACGGAAGCTGTATTAGAGATTATATTCATGTTGTAGATTTAGCAAAATCTCATGTTTCAGCATTAAATTACCTAATTAAAAATTCTGGTAAATATTGTTTTAATGTCGGAACTGGAAAAGGAATTAGTGTTTTAGAAGTAATTAAAGAATTTGAAAAGGCAATTAATCTCAAAATTAACTATTCAATAGGTAAAAGAAGAAATGGTGATATAGAACAAATATACTCAGATGGAACACTGATAAAAAAAGAATTAGATTGGCAATCAGAAAAGAGTTTAAAACAAGCTATGATAGATGCTTGGAATTGGGAACAAAATAATCTATAATGGATAGTTATATTTTTCTAAATCTAAATTGTATTCATTAATTAAACTCTTATTTGATTCTGAGTATTTTTGTTTTATTAATTGTTTTAATTCTTCATTTATAAATGACTTACTTTTAACAGGGAATATCTTAATTCTTCTTAACATTTCTCTAGCATAGTCGTAAATAAAAGGTAAATTAACAATATAATATTTATACAATACATTCTTTCGAGTAAATGCATTTATTATCCTAGCAAGAAATAAACTAATATATGAATACGAGTTATTATTTTTGGTAAAATCAATTTTCTCAATATCAATTTCTAAGTTATGATTTTTAATAAATGAGGATATAAATGATTTTTGATCTGATAAAAAATCTTCAAATAAATATACATGAACATTTTCCTTTCCTAATAACGACTCATATGTAAGGATTAAATTATAAAAATCAAAATGAGAAAAAGAAAATAAAGAAGTTCGATTACTCCTATCAAATTCTTCATGTTCAATATATCTTAAAAAAGAATAATTACCTCCCTCCTTAATATATTGTAAATACGAAGATACAATAATATCATATTGATTTCTAATAAATATAATTACTTGAGGATTCTCAAATTTTGAAATTTTTGTTGCTATATACTCTGAAAACAAGCCTAAATAAGCTCCATTATGTATGTTTC
>NZRO01000049.1 GCA_002696275.1 Flavobacteriales bacterium | reverse complement strand
TTGTAAGAGTAACCTAAATAAGCTCTTTTTAATTCAAATTCATTTTTATCATTATCATGATTGAAGTTTGTAAATACCTTTCCAAAAGGTTTTCCTTCTTGCGCATTTAATGAAAGTGTAAATGCAAACACTAATGTTAGGCTAAGTAATTTTTTCATTTTTATTTATTTATAATTTATAATTTAATTTCGGGACAAATTTAATTAGAGATATTTTGTTTAAATGTTAAGTTAATGTTAAATATACATTTACATAAGATTAATTTTTTAAATTATTTAGATTTTTTGATTAATAAATTTAACATTGAATTAATATTCGGATAATATTTTTTTATGAACAAAAAAATATTTTTACAAAAAAAATCAAATGGAATTAATCTATTGTAATTTATGTATTTCAATTATTATTCAGGTAATTATCGATAGAAACAATTTTTTAAAAAAATTAGTTGAGCTTGCCAATTAATTAATTCTTAATCATAATTTAGCAAAGATGAATAACAAAATCCTTTTAGTTGATGACGATATAGATATTCTTGAAATTTTACAATATAATTTAAGGAAATCAAATTTCATTGTGGAAACTGCTTCAAATGGTATTATAGCAATTGAAAAGGCATTAAAATTCAAGCCTGATTTAATTGTGTTAGATGTAATGATGCCAAATATGGACGGAATAGAATGCTGCGAAAAATTAAGAGAACTGCCTGAATTAGAAAATGTTATGATAACTTTTTTAACGGCGAGAAATGAAGATTATTCTGAAATAGCTGGACTTGAAGCTGGAGCAGATGATTATATTGACAAACCAATACAACCAAAAGTATTTGTTGCAAAAATTAAATCATTATTACGAAGAAGGTTGAGTATTGAACAAAATGATATCATTACCTTCAATGACATTACAATTGAAAAATCTAAATTTAAGGTTAAATTTCAAGAAAAAGAAGTTAAGCTCGCTAGAAAAGAATTTGATTTACTAGTCCTTTTGTTCTCAGATCCTGGAAAACTTTTTACAAGAGAAGAAATAATGAATAGGGTTTGGAAAGATGATTCTTTTGTTGGTGATAGGACTATTGATGTTCATATAAGAAAATTACGCCAAAAGTTTGGAAATAACTTAATCAATACAATAAAAGGAATTGGATATCAGTTAAAGGAACAATGAAATTTAATACTCCATTCAGAATATCATTTTACATTTCATCATTAAGCACAATTTTATTGTTGATACTCTCTTATTTTGCTGATGTTTTAATTCCGTTTTATTTATTATCTATCATTTTTTTAGTAGTTGGAGTCTTTTCCTATTTTATTATTAGAAATTATATTCAAAGAAAAATAAATGTTCTTTATAGAAGTATACAAAAACAAAAGACTCTAAATGAATCAACATTAGATATTGAAAGAGCAGAAAAGGAAGTGTCAGATTGGATCTTAGAACGTCAAGCAGAAATTGAACATCTAAAAGATACTGAAAAATTTAGAAGAGAATTTTTAGGAAATGTGTCACATGAATTAAAAACACCTATTTTTAATATTCAAGGATATGTCTTAACTTTACTTGAAGGGGCTTTAGAGGACAAGGATATAAACAGGAAATATCTAGAGAGAACACAAAAGAGTGTTGAGAGGATGATTTCTATTGTTGAGGATCTGTCCAATATATCAAACATGGAAAGTAATAATGAGTCAATTAAGTTAGAAAGATTTGATATTGTTTCTACTTCTTTAAGTGTAATGGAATCTTTAGAAAAGAAGGCTGATAAGAACAATATTACCTTAAATTTTGATAAGATTTATGCTCCATCATTTGTTGTTGGTAATGAAAATAAAATTTCTCAAGTACTAATGAACTTGATTCATAATTCTATTATTTATGGAAAAGATGGAGGAGAAACTAAGATTAAAATTTTTGATATGGACAAACAATTTTTAATTGAAGTTTCTGATAATGGGATTGGTATTGATCAGGAGGATGTAGATAGATTATGTGAGCGATTTTATAGAGTAGATTCTGCAAGGTCTATTGCTAAAGGAGGAACAGGTTTAGGTCTAGCAATTGTAAAACATATTATTGAATTACATAACCAAACTTTAAATATTAGATCAACATTAGGAGAAGGTTCAACTTTTTCGTTTACCCTTCAAAAATCCTAAATAATTCTCTCCATTTAATTTCTGATTCTACATTGTTATTAAATCCAGCGTAATTTTCAATTTGAAAATAAGCTGATTGAACACAAAAATTATCTTGAATCTGACTAAGAAAAACAGACTTTTCCTCTAAATTTTTTGCAAGATATTCTTGTTCAGTTTGTCCTGGAGTGGGTATTAATATTGCTTTCTTCTTTAATTTGTATAAGTCCATTATAGTAGAGTAACCTGATCTACAAATAATGATCTCAGATTCTAATAAAGCTATATTTAATTCTTCTGATTTTAAATGTGAGTAAATAGTATGAATTCCATATTTTTCTATTTTATTCTCCTCGGTTTTTCCTAATATTATTATAGACTTTTCTTTTATCTTTTCTAATTCTCTCTTTGCAATATTTTCTAAAATTGTTCTTTGAGGTTCTGGCCCTGAAATAAGAAAACAATATTTATATCTAATGTCGAGATCATTTTTTTCAAGTCGTGATAAAGGACCAATAAATTTAAATGTATTATTTTTAAAATCAATCTTAGAAAGTTCACCAGATAAGAGATTGTTGGAAAAATCTGGAATCCAACATTCATTATATTTCCTAATAAAGAAATGATTAATTTTTTTAATTAATTTAGAAAATACTGGGGATATAATATTTATTTGGTGCGTTATAAAAACACAAGGTATGGATTTATTCCACATTCCAAATCTGTTGTCAGAAATAACACCATCTATTTTTTTAGAATGAATTATTTTTCTAAGAGAAAAATATTCTGTAATTATTCCTATAACTAATTTTGGAATCTGTATCAAGATTTTTATTGCCATTTTTTTACTATTTGGATATGTTATGTTGTATCCTTTAATATGGCAAAACTCTAATTCAGGGAATTCAGATTTTAATAATTTATATGATCTTCCGTTTGTTGATATTACTACTTCAAAATCATATTTTATTAAATGATGAATTATTGGAATACATCTAGATGCATGACCTATTCCCCAATCTAGTGGAGCTACTAAAATTCTTTTTTTTTGTTTCACATGCCGAAAATAGATAAAACAATTTATTTTTGTAGAAAAAATTGATTTGGGAAAGAATAAGTTAAAAAGATTTCTNGAAATGAAAGANCTNCCTCATGTAATTGANCCAGAANCNTATGATTTAAAAGANGATATTTCATTAAAAGGGAATTGGAANAANNANTTTTTTAANAATGATAATCCAATTGTNNTAGANNTNGGATGTGGNAANGGNGAATATTCTGTNNCNTTAGCNNANAGNTNTCCNNANAAGAANTTTATAGGNATTGATATTAAAGGAAATAGAATGTGGGTNGGNGCNAANGANTCTNTTGAAAANNNNATGAAGAATATAGCNTTCTTAAGAATNAGAATAGAGAACATCTTGAAATGTTTTGCTAAAAATGAAATAAGTGAAATCTGGATAACTTTTCCAGATCCTCAAATTAAACATAAAAGACAATCTAAAAGATTAACGCATCCAAATTTTCTTAAGAAGTATAATCAATTTTTGAAGAAAGATTCCTTAATACATTTAAAAACAGACAGTGCATTTTTATATGGATACACCCTAGGTGTTATCCAGGCAGAATCTCATGATCTATTAGATTGTACAAACGATTTGTATAATGTACATCAAATTAGAGAGAACATTGATATAAAAACTCATTATGAAAAAATATATCTAGAAAAGGGAGCTCCTATAACATACACAAAATTTAAATTGAGATATTGATATAAGATTCTATTTTCTTTACTAAACAGTATTNAACTCAAGTCACAATAAAACCTTATATTTGCTATTAGTATATTTAAGAATGAAGATAGAAAAAAATCAAATAGAATTAGCGCTTTCTCAGATAAAAATGCCCGAGGGTAATATCACCATTTGGGAAAGTGGGGCGGTTAAGAATATCCAGATTTTTGGTGATGAGGTAGAGTTAGATATTGAAATAAAGAATCCTACACTTCAGTATAAAAAAAGAGTTGAGGTAGATTGTATAAAAATTATTCATGAGGAAGTATTTCAGAAGGCAAAAGTTAAAGTCAATTTTAAAATTTTACCCTCCGAAACGAAACCCAATCAAATAAGAGGAAAAGAAATTCCTGGGGTTCAAAACATTATTGCAATATCATCAGGTAAAGGAGGTGTAGGTAAATCTACTATCACTGCAAATTTAGCAGTTGCTTTATCAGATTTAGGACATAAAGTTGGTGTTATTGATGCAGATATTTATGGCCCTTCCATGCATATAATGTTTGATTTAGAAGGAGCTACTCCATTAACTACTAATGTAAATGGCAAATCAAAAATAAAACCTTTAGAAAATTATGGAGTCAAATTACTTTCCATAGGCTTTTTTGCACAAGCGCAACAAGCTGTTGTTTGGAGGGGACCTATGGCTTCAAAAGCATTAAATCAACTTATTTGGGATGCGGATTGGGGTGATTTAGATTATTTATTAATTGATTTACCACCTGGAACAGGTGATATACACTTGTCTTTGGTTCAATCCTTGCCAGTAACTGGAGCTGTTGTTGTAACTACTCCACAAACTATTGCTCTTGCAGACGCCAGAAAGGGAGTTAATATGTTTCAGTTAGATAGTATAAATGTCCCTGTTCTTGGTGTAGTTGAGAATATGGCATATTTCACTCCTGAAGAATTACCGGAAAATAAATATTATATTTTTGGTAAAGAAGGTGCAAGGGTGTTGGCTGAACAAATGAATATTGATTTATTGGGAGAAATTCCGTTAGTTCAATCTGTGAGAGAAGCTGCTGATATTGGCAGACCTGCAGTTTTACAAGGATCTACTAAGGTAGCAAACGCACTTTCAGATTTAGCAAAAAAAGTTATCCAAAATATTGACAAGAGAAATAATGAACTAGAAAAAACAAAAGCTGTTGAGTTAACAAATAAAGCTGGTTGTTCTACAAAATAATTTACTATGGCTATAATTACAGATGAAAATATAATTAATAAGATTGAAGAGGCATTAAGAAAAATCAGACCGTACTTAGAGGCAGACGGTGGAGATATTTCTCTAGTGGAGGTAACGGAAGATATGGTTGTAAAAGTAAAACTTATGGGCGCTTGTAGTAGTTGTAATGTAAGTATGATGACACTTAAAAACGGAGTAGAAGTAGCAATTAAAAACGCTCTTCCTGAAGTAAAAGAAGTGATTGACGTTACTTCTCTTTAAAAAATACAGGTATGAGAAATACCTTTACATATTCAAATCAAAATTTTAATCTTAATAACTTACTTAGTTATAGCAAAAAATTTTCATACTCAAGTATTTTGCTTTCTAATAAAATAGAAGACAAATATTCACAATACCAAACGGTTGTTTGTCTTGGTTCAAAGAAAACAATATCTTCTGATAAAAATTCTTTAAACAAACTAAGAAATTTTCATGATAAATATAAAGATTGGATGTTTGGTTTTCTTTCATATGATTTAAAAAATGAAATAGAAAATTTAAATTCTGAAAACAAGGATAATTTCCATGTACCTAATATATTTTTCTTTATTCCTCAAACTATTTTATTTATTTCAAATAATGAGTTGAAAGTAGAAACTTTTTTATCAAAAAATGAGATAGATAAAATAATTGATGATATCAAAAATAAGATAGATTTTGATGAAAAAGATAATAGTGTAGAGTTACAATTTACTGAAGGTAAAGAGAGTTACATTCAAAAAATNCGCAAGATAAAAGAACATATTCAACGCGGAGATATTTATGAGATGAATTATTGTCAAGAGTTATATTCTCAAGGAACAGAAATTAATCCGGAAAAGGTTTTTTTAGAATTAAATAATTCAAGTAAGGCCCCGTTTTCAGCATATTTTAAATATAAAGATAAGTATCTCTTGTGTAGTAGTCCCGAAAGATTTTTACAGAAAAGTGGAAATAGAATCATTTCTCAACCCATAAAAGGAACAAGAAAAAGAGGGATTGATTTAGACGAAGATAGATTTTTGTTTAACGAACTTAAAAATAGCAAAAAAGATAAATCTGAAAATGTAATGATTACAGATTTAGTTAGAAATGATTTGTCTAAAACTGCTCAGAAATCAAGTGTTAAAGTTGAAGAGTTATTTGGAGTTTATTCATTTGAAACAGTACATCAGATGATTACAACAATTAGTTCTATAATTGATAAGAAATATGATTTTGTAGATCTTATAGAATCATGTTTTCCTATGGGGTCAATGACTGGTGCTCCAAAATTAAAAGCAATGCAACTAATTGAGGAGTATGAAACAACAAAAAGATCTATTTATTCTGGGGCATTTGGATATATTAGCCCTTATCAAGATTTTGATTTTAACGTTGTTATTCGTTCCATTTTATATGATAGGATATCATCTTATATTTCAGTTTTAGTTGGAGGAGCAATTACAATAAATTCTGATGAAGAACAGGAATATGAGGAATGTTTGATTAAGGCCCAAGCATTGATTAACGTACTGAAGAATGAAAGATAGTTTTTTAAAAAATATAAAAGATTTAGATTTATTTTCAAAAGGAGATAAGTTAATTTTAGCAATAAGTGGTGGAGCTGATAGCGTTGCTTTAGCATGTTTATTAAAAGATACTGGTTATAATTTTGTTCTAGCTCATTGCAATTTTAAACTCAGAGCAAATGAGTCTGATAATGATGAGGTTTTTGTTAAAAATTTAGCAGAAAAAATGGAGTTAGAATGTTATGTAAAATCATTTAATACAGAATCTTATTCTAAGAAAAATAAGATTTCTTTACAAATGGCGGCTAGAGAACTTAGGTACTGCTGGTTTGAAGAGTTGAGAAAGGAGATTGATGCAAAATATGTTTTGGTTGCTCATCATAAAGATGATGACTTGGAAACTTTCTTTATAAACTTAATTAGGGGGAGTGGCATTAAGGGTTTATTAGGAATTAAATCAAAAAGAGATAAAATCGTACGCCCTTTATTAATTTTCTCTAGAAAACAAATTGAAAACTATTTATTTATTAAAAAACAAAAATTTAGAAATGATAGTAGTAATTCAGATGTAAAATATTTAAGAAATAACATACGCCATCATTTAATTCCATTAATTAAAGACATGAATCCATCATTTGAGAACACTTTATCCAGGGAGGTGGATTTTCTAAATGAGATTTATAACGTTTTCATGACTAATTTTAAAAATATAAAAGAAGAACTTGTTGAAATGACGGAGAAAGGATGTGAAATTGATAAGTCTAAATTATTATCTATTCAAAATAATAAGATATTCTTGAGAGAAATAATAACTCCTTTTGGGTTTTCTCAATGTGATAAGATTTTAGAAAGTTGTAGATCTATTTCTGGAAAGTTATTTTTTTCACATACACATAAGTTGTTGGTAGATAGAAAAAAGTTAATTATCACCGAAATCAAAAAAGAAAAAAATTTATTTATTGAATTAGAAGAATTTGATAATTTATCTTATCCTATTTCGTTAAGATTTCGAGATTCAAATCAAAAGCAATTCATGAAACAAAAAAACATGGCTTTTTTAGATAAGGAAAAATTAATTTTCCCACTAACTCTAAGAAAATGGAAACAGGGGGACTTCTTTTATCCATTAGGAATGAATGGAAAGAAAAGATTAAGTGATTTTTTTATAGATAATAAATTTACTCAATTTGATAAAGAGGAGTGTTATTTACTTTGTAGTGGAGAAGATATTGTGTGGATAATTGGACACAGAATAGATGACAGATTCAAAATATCAGATCACACTAAAAAAGTGTATATTGCAGAACTTTTTTAAAGAAAAAAATGGAAGGTATTCAATTTTCAGAAAAACAATATTTAGGGTTAAATAAAATGTCTTTTTTTAGAAGAATTTCACTTTCAGTCTTTTGTTTTATTGCCTATTATTGGAGTGAAAATCATGATAAATCAGGAGAGTTATTTTTCTTTTTAGGAATTTCAATTTTAGTTATTTCTGCATTATTAGTTTTTATTCTTCATTTTGAAACCAAAATTATAAATAACTCTATTGTTTTAGACGGACTTTGGACAGCTAGAAAAGTAAAGATTGATATCAATAGTTTACAGTCTGCAGAGATTGTAAAATACAGTAGGTTTTTTTTAAACAGAGCAGTATACAATTTACATTTTAAAGGAAGTATTCGGTTTTTTACTAGAGGAAAAGATGCTGTGAAACTTATTGATAATGATGGTCAGGTTTATTTGATAGGAAGTCAGAAGGTCGAAGAATTGGAAAGAATTATAAAAAACAAGTTAAATAAAGATTAAAATGAGAAAGACACTTACATTAATATTTACTTTAATTACATTATCTCTGTTTTCACAGATATATAACCCAGTAAGTTGGGAGTTTTCACAGAGTAAAATTTCAGATTCTGAGATTGAGCTAGAGTTTAAAGCAAATATTGAAGAAGGATGGCATTTGTATTCCCAAGATATTCCAGAATCACCTCCAGCTACTTCATTTACTTTTATAATAAATGGTGATACTTCAATTAAAGTTTTAGAGGAATCAGAATCTATAAAAAAGTATGATCCAAATTTTGATATGATATTGAAATATTTCTCTAATGAAGCAATATTTAAACACAATATTAAATTTGAAGAGGCAGATAATTTCAAGATAGAAGGTTATGTAGACTTTATGGTATGTGATGACGCACAATGTTTGCCTCCTGATTATGTGGAATTTTCTTTTAATATACCTGAGCATTCAACTGATTCAAAGGAAGCAGAAGAAAGCAGGTGGTGGTTATTCCTTTCAGCTCTTGGAGCCGGACTATTAGCGATTTTAATGCCTTGTACTTTCCCTATGATTCCTATGACAGTATCCTTTTTTACAAAACAATCCAAAACAAGATCTCAAGGAATCAGAAATGCAATCTTTTATGGTGTTTCAATTATTGTAATTTATATTATTGTAGGGGTTGGTGTTGCATCTGTTTTTGGTTCTGATGCTGCTAACTTAATGGCAAATAATGTATATTTTAATATAGGATTTGCAATTTTACTCTTAATATTTGGAGCTTCATTCTTAGGGGCTTTCGAAATAACTTTACCAAATTCTTGGGTAAATAAATCTGATAAGGCAGCAGACAGAGGAGGTTATATAGGGATCTTTTTCATGGCTTTGACACTGGTTTTAGTGTCTTTTTCTTGTACGGGACCATTGGTTGGAATTGTATTAGTAAAAGCTGCTTCAGGAGAAATATTAGATCCAGTGATTGGAATGTTTGGTTTCTCTCTTTCTTTATCGATTCCTTTTGTTTTATTTGCCCTTTTCCCTAATTGGTTAAACTCTTTGCCAAAGTCAGGAGGATGGTTGAATTCTATAAAGGTAGTTTTAGGATTCTTAGAAATAGCTTTTGCATTCTACTACTTGTCTAAAGCAGACTTAATAGATGGTACAGCTTTTCTTACAAGAGAAATGTTTATTGCAATCTGGATAATGATTTTTGCGTCTTTAACTTTGTATTTATTAGGAATGATAAAGTTTTCGCATGATTCTGAAGTAAAACATTTATCTGTAACACGTTTTTCTTTAGCCTTAGTAACAGGAGTTTATACAATTTATATGATACCTGGATTATGGGGTGGTCCCGCAAGTTTAATGTTTGGAATGCCGCCAGATGTAATGTTTAGTGAAAGTCCAAACGGAGTTGGTAATTCATATTACCAAGACAATGAAGATGAGTTGTTGTCTGAGATTAAGGATTTGAAATTAATTATGTCTCAAGGCAATTTTTCTGAAAATAATCTATCATTAGAAGAAATTACTAAAAGAAAAGAAGAATTGAAAGAAAAGAGAGAAATGGGGCCTCAAAGAATTAAGGTCTTTCATGACTATGATGATGCAATTGAATATGCAAGATTAGTTGAGAAGCCATTAGTAATAGATTTTACAGGTTACGCTTGTGTAAATTGTAGGCAAATGGAAAGTAATGTATGGTCTGATATTGAAATCAAGAGTATACTAAAAGATGATGTAATATTAGTTTCACTTCATGTAGATGCTACTAAGAAGTTGCCAAAAGAGGAGAGGTACGAAACTACTATGGCTGGTAGGGTTAAGAAAATTGTAACAGAAGGAGATAAGTGGATGGTTTTTCAAGCTAACACATATGGAACAAATTCACAACCTTATTATGTTTTTCTAGATAATGAGGAAAATACACTTATTGAAAATGCAAACTATCAAGATTACGGTACAGTTTCTTTGTTTAAAGATTGGCTCAAGAGAGGTTTAGACTCATATAATAAATAATTAATATAGAATTTTATGTATGAGAGATAAGTTTTACAAAAAATTGATAATTTAGAATTAATAAAAAATGGCAAAAAATATTATTACAAAAGCATCGGAAAAGTTCTTGATAGAATATTTAAATAATCCTTCTCCTACAGGATTTGAAAGTAGTGGTCAGAGATTGTGGTTAAATTATATAAAACCTTTTGTTGATACTCATATAGTAGATACTTATGGCACAGTAGTTGGTGTGATAAATCCAGAGGCAAAATATAAGGTAGTTATTGAAGCTCATGCTGATGAAATCTCCTGGTTTGTTCATTATATTACAAAAGATGGATTTATTTATTTAAGAAGAAATGGTGGTTCAGACCATCAAATTGCTCCATCAAAAAGAGTAAATATACATACTGATAAAGGAATGGTAAAAGCAATTTTTGGATGGCCCGCTATTCATACTAGAACAGCCTCAACAGAGAAATCTCCAAAGTTAGAAAACATCTTTTTAGATTGTGGAGCAAGTGATAAAGATGAGGTTGAAAAACTTGGAATTCATGTAGGATGTGTAGTGACATATGAAGATGAGTTTATGATTTTAAATAAAAAATATTATGTTGGAAGAGCTTTAGATAATAGGATTGGAGGTTTTATGATAGCTGAGGTTGCTCGTTTATTAAAAGAAAATAATGTAAATCTTCCTTTTGGATTGTATATTACAAACTCTGTTCAAGAGGAGGTTGGACTTAGGGGAGCGCAAATGATTGTAGATACTATTAGGCCAGATGTAGCAATTGTAACGGATGTTTGTCATGATACCGGAACTCCCATGATTGATAAAATAAAACAAGGAGACACAAAATGTGGAGCGGGTCCAGTTTTAACTTATGGGCCGGCAATACAAAATAATTTACTAGATCTTATTATTAGTACTGCAGACAAGAATAAAATTCCATTCCAAAGAGCTGCTGCGTCGAGAGCTACAGGTACAGATACAGATGCGTTTGCATATAATACGGGTGGAGTAGCTTCTTCCTTGATATCTTTAGCATTAAGGTATATGCATACTACTGTAGAAACTGTGCACAAAGAAGATGTAGAAAATGTTATTCGTTTAATTTATGAGTCTTTAAAGAAGATTAAAAATAACCATGATTTTAGATATTTGAAATAATCAGAGATATACGAGAGTTTTAGAAGTGCAGTCCTTATTCAAAAACTCATTAGAAATTGTTATACTACTCTCCATTTACCGCTCTCTACTAAAATTTCAGCTTTTTTCCATTTTAATTCTCTTGTTTCTGTTCCATTAGTTATTTTAACTTTTTCATTTCTTCCAATTTTTGGAACTACTTTCACGGGTTCTTTTTTTGTTGAAGAAATTTGTTGAGTGTTAGTTGATGTGTTTGTTTCTGGAATATCTGATTCTCTACTTGTCTTAAAATTTTCTTGAGTTATATTTCTAGTTTCTTCTTTAATTTGTTCGTTACCGCCAGTGTAAATAGCAGCTTTCAGTAAAAAGGAAACAATATCTTTATTGATTTTACTCATTAAGACTTTAAACAAATCGATAGCTTCAAATTTATAAATTAATAGAGGGTCTTTTTGCTCATAAACAGCATTCTGTACAGATTGTTTTAGGTCATCCATTTCTCTTAGATGTTCCTTCCAGAATTCATCAATGATAGCAAGAGTTACTCCTTTCTCTATAGATGTAGATATATTGACACCCTCAGTATTAACACATTCTTCTAAATCCGCAGTTACTTGAAGGGTCTTTACTCCATCTGTAAAAGGAATTACAATATTCTTATATACTGCAGACTGGTTTTTAAATACATCCTTAATTTGCGGAAGAACTGTTTGAGCTATATTTTTAGACTTAGTTTTGTAATTCTCAATACATTTTTTATATGTAATTTCTAGAACTTCCTCTTCAGTTTTAGAGACAAATTCTTCTTTACTTATAGGAGTGTTAATAGTTAAAATTCTCATTGTTTCCTGAGAGAAGGAGTCAAAATCTTTAAATTCATAGTTTTGATTTACAATATTATAACAGGTATCATAAATCATATTGCTTACATCTAAGGAAAGTCTTTCTCCAAATAAAGCATACCTCCTTTTTGTATAAATGATCTCTCTTTGTTTATTCATTACATCATCATACTCTAGCAGTCTTTTTCTAGTTCCAAAATTATTTTCTTCAACTTTTTTCTGAGCTCTTTCGATAGATTTATTCACCATGGAATGAGAGATTACTTCTCCCTCTTCTAATCCCATTCTATCCATTAGTTTCGCAATTCTTTCGGAACCAAATAAACGCATTAATTTATCTTCAAGAGATACAAAGAATTGAGAAGATCCTGGATCTCCCTGTCTTCCAGAACGACCTCTAAGTTGTCTATCTACTCTCCTTGAATCATGTCTTTCCGTTCCAATAATTGCTAACCCACCAGCCTCTTTTACAGAATCAGATAATTTAATATCCGTACCTCTACCAGCCATATTTGTAGCAATAGTAACTACAGATGCTTTACCTGCTTCCGCTACAATATCAGCCTCTCTTTGGTGTAGTTTAGCATTTAAGATATTATGTTTTATTTTTCTAGTTTTCAATATTCTCCCAAGTAATTCGGATATCTCTACGGAAGTTGTTCCAACTAATACAGGTCTTCCATTTTCTGTTAGTTTTACAATTTCTTCAATTACAGCATTATATTTTTCTCGGTTAGTTTTATAAACTAAATCATCTCTATCGTCTCTAATGATAGGTTTATTTGTAGGAATTGCAACAACATCTAATTTATATATTTCCCAAAATTCTCCAGCTTCCGTTTCAGCAGTACCTGTCATACCTGCAAGTTTGTTATACATTCGAAAATAGTTTTGAAGGGTAATAGTTGCAAATGTTTGAGTAGAGGCTTCAATTTTTACATTTTCTTTTGCTTCAATTGCTTGGTGTAGACCATCAGAATATCTTCTTCCGTCCATGATACGGCCTGTTTGCTCGTCAACAATTTTTACTTTATTATCAATTACTACATATTCTACATCTTTCTCAAATAAAGTATATGCTTTTAATAATTGATTTACTGTATGAATTCTTTCACTTTTAATAGAGAAATCTCTCATTAATACTTCTCTTTTAGATGATTTTTCTTTTTCAGATAGACTAGAATTATCTAATTTTGATATTTCTGTTCCAACATCTGGCATGATAAAGAAATCTTTGTCCTCAAGATTACCAGTCATTACTTCTATTCCTTTATCGGTTAACTCAATTGAATTATTTTTTTCATCAATAACAAAAAACAATTCTTTATCAACCTTATGCATATTCTTACTTTTCTCCTGCATGTAAAAGTTTTCAGTTTTCTGAAGTTGAGCCCTTATACCATCTTCACTTAAATATTTTATAAGAGCTTTACTTTTTGGTAGTCCTCTAAAGGCTCGTAATAGATTAAACCCTCCGTCTTCTGTATTTCCTTCTTTTAATAGTTTCTTGGAATCTGATAAAACAGTAGTGACATATTTTTTTTGTGAAGAAACTAATTTTTCAATCTTATGTTTTAAATCATTGAACTCATGAACATCTCCTTTAGGGGTGGGTCCAGAGATTATTAGTGGTGTTCTTGCGTCATCTATTAAAACAGAGTCTACCTCATCTACAATAGCAAAGTGATGCTTTCTTTGTACAAGAGCATCTGATTTTTTTGCCATGTTATCTCTCAAATAATCAAATCCAAATTCATTATTTGTTCCATAAGTAATATCTGCAAGGTAGGCTTGTCTTCTTTCTTCAGAGTTTGGAGAGTGATTATCTATACAGTCTATAGAAAGACCATGAAATTGAAAAATAGGCCCCATCCATTCCGCATCTCTTTTTGCTAGATAATCGTTAACAGTAATAAGGTGAACTCCCAATCCCGTAAGTGCGTTTAAGAAGACTGGTAGTGTAGCAGAAAGTGTTTTCCCTTCTCCAGTTTGCATTTCCGCAATTTTACCCTGGTGCATTACAACTCCACCAATTAACTGAACATCATAATGTACCATTGCCCATTGCATATTGTTGCCGGCAGCTTTCCAATTATTTTTATAAACAGCTTGATCACCTACTATATTAACAAAATCCTCTTTTTCTGCTAATTCTTTGTCAAATTCGGTTGCAGTAACATTAATATTTTCACTCTCTGTAAATCTTCTGGCTGTTTCTTTTACAATAGCAAAGGCTGTAGGTAGTACATTATTTAATACATCTTCTAATTTCTGAATTACCTCTTCCTCTTTCTTATCTATATGTTCATATAATTCTTCCTTTTCAGAATGAGCGATATCTTTTTCTGCTTGTATTTTTAACTTAGCAATTTCTTCTCTTTCTTTTGATGTGAAGTTATAGATCTGATCCTTTAAATCTTGTGTTTTTTGTCTAAGCTGATTGTTATTCAGACTTTGTAATTCCTCGAATATTGTATTAATTTGATCTACTATTGGCATGATGTTTTTCACATCTTTGTCATATTTGTTTCCAAATATCTTTCCAATTATATCTAGTAGAGCCATATTTCTTGGTTAAAGCAAAATTAATTGTTTAATACTCATCTTCATTAAAAAAGAAATCTTCTTTCGAAGGATAGTCTGGCCAAATTTCTTCAATATTTTCCCAAACTTGCCCTTCTTCTTCCTCTACTAATTCTTGTAAGTTCTCAGCAACCTCCATAGGAGCTCCAGATCGGATTGCAAAATCAATCAACTCTTCTTTTGTGGCTGGCCATGGTGCATCTTCTAATTTTGACGCTAGTTCTAAAGTCCAATACATATGTGTTTTTATTTTTATGCAAAAATAAAATTTTTGATGAATTAGCAATAATTAAGAATAATTATTTCCAATTGATCTCAGATTTATTATTTTCTAATAAAACAACCCTGGCTAAAACAAACAAGTAATCTGAAAGCCTATTAAGAAATTGAATTGCGTTGTCATATCTTTCTCCTTTATAAGACAGAAATACAACTCCTCTTTCTGCTCTTCTGCATACTGTTCTTGCAATATGACATAAAGAAGAAATAGGATGTCCTGAAGGTAGGATAAATTGGGTGAGCTGAGGAAGTCTTTCCTCGATTAAATCTATTTCCCTTTCAATTTTTTGTATATCATCTGTTAAAACTTGAGGCAATTTAATGGACTCTTTTGTCCCATCAAATGATATAATGCTTCCCAAGTTTAATAGTTGTTTTTGAATAAATACAAGGAATTTTTTATGATTTTTATTAATATCTTGGTCGTGTATATGTCCTATAAATGAGTTTAGTTCATCAATATTTCCATAAGCTTCAATTTTTGAGTCAAACTTGTCAACCATTGTCCCCCCTAATAACTGTGTTTTTCCTTTATCTCCTTTTTTGGTGTAAATTTTCATAATGCAAAGATACAACTAATTGACATATTTTACACACTTCGTACTGTGAGATCCAAATAATATTCTTACAATAGGAATAGATTGTTTACGGGTTATACAAATTCCAAAATCATCATTATGAATTAAGATTTCTACAATTTTTAGATAAGATAATTTTTTAGATTCTCTTAGGTAAAATCCTTTCTTTTTCAGTCCTTCTGAAGTTTTTATAGTTCCTCACGAAGATCAGTTAAAAACCCCCTAATTTCTTTAAGCTTTTCAACTATAGCAATATTGTCAATTGTATCTTGTTTATTTTCCTTTAATTTCTTTTTAGCTCCTTCTAGTGTAAATCCTCTTTCTTTTACTAGGTGATAGATAATATTAAGATTTCCCATGTCTTTCTTTGTGAACATTCTATTACCTTTTTTGTTCTTTTTAGGTTTTAGTATGTCAAATTCTTTTTCCCAGAAACGAATTAAGGATACATTTACATTATATTTTTTTGCTACTTCACCAATAGAGTAGAATAACTTATCAACATCTGTTTTTAATTTAGGCATTAATCAAATGATTGATTTTCTTTAGTTGATAATTCTATCATTTTCTCATATTCTTCCGGAGTTAGGTCATTATAATAATAGGAAACTGGATTTACTTTTTTGCCATCTTTATAGACTTCATAATGAAGGTGAGGAGCTACGGATGTTCCTGTATTTCCAACATAACCAATGACCTCTCCCCTCTTTACTTTTTCTCCTCTTTTTACAGCATAATTAGACATGTGAGCATAGAGTGTTTCGTACCCATATCCATGATCAATTACTACATGTTTTCCATACCCTCTTCTAGAATATTTAACTTTCTTTATTTTGCCATTCCCAGTTGCATAAATTGGAGTTCCAGTAGGAGCGGAAAAATCCATTCCATAATGGAATTTTTTAGTCTTGTATACAGGGTGCATTCTATATCCCCATCCACTTGCCATTCTTTTTAGGTTTTTGTTAGCTACTGGTTGAATAGATGGTATAGAAGCTAGCATTTCAGTCTTATTTTTAGCAAGTTCAATAACCTCATCAAATGATTTTGATTGAATATATATTTGTTTAGATATAATATCAATCTGTTTAGCTGTTTCAGTAATCAATTCTGAGTTCGATAGATTTTCAAGATGTTTGTATCTGTTTACCCCTCCAAAACCTGCTTTTCTAATAGAAGAAGGTATTGGATCTGCTTCAAATATTACTCTATAGATATTATCATCCCTGTCTTGCATATCTTTTAATACTAAATTGATGTCTTTTAAATCTTCATTAATTATATTATATTGGTTTAAAAGGTCTGAAATTTCTCTTTTTAGTCTTTTTTCTTTTGGACTATCAAAAAATTGAAAGAAAATTAACATAATTATTATTCCACAAAAAGTAGAAGCTCCTAGATACAAAAGGATATTTTTTACCTTGTCCCAACTAGTTTTTTCAATTCTCTGATAATTGAGTGTTTTAGTGTCGTAATAATATTTTACTTTTGCCATAGAGATGAATAGATATGCAAAGGTATTAAAATATAGTAAATTGCATTTTCTTATGTATGAAATCATAAATAAATAGATTGTAATTAAAAATTGAAAATGAAATCTGTAGAAATAAGAAAGCGTTTCATAAATTTTTTTCAGAAGAAAAATCATCAGATTATAAAGTCTTCTCCAATGGTTATTAAGGATGACCCTAGTTTGATGTTTACAAATGCAGGAATGAATCAATTTAAAGATTTATTTTTAGGAAACTCTGAGATTCAACATCCTAGGGTTGTAAATTCACAGAAGTGTTTAAGAGTGTCAGGAAAACATAATGACTTAGAAGAAGTGGGACACGATACCCATCATCATACTATGTTTGAAATGTTAGGTAATTGGTCATTTGGAGATTATTTTAAGGAGGAGGCAATTACATTGGCGTGGGAATTCTTAACTAAAGAATGTAATTTAGAAAAAGATAGATTATATGTGACATTTTTTGATGGTGATAAAAAAGATAATCTAGAAAAGGATATGGATACCTATAACTTGTGGAAAAATTATCTCCCTGAAAACAGAATATTGAAAGCTGATAAGCATTATAATTTCTGGGAGATGGGAGAGATTGGCCCATGTGGACCTTGC
Organism: Flavobacteriales bacterium; assembly: GCA_002696275.1. Classification (GTDB taxonomy): domain Bacteria; phylum Bacteroidota; class Bacteroidia; order Flavobacteriales; family BACL11. Next base: position 4,353 of record NZRO01000049.1, on the reverse strand, counting down.
TCTGAAATTCATTACGACAACAGAGATGAAAGTGAAAGAAAAAAAGTTGATGGGGCTTCTTTGGTAAACATGGATCATCCTCAAGTAATTGAGATTTGGAATTTAGTATTCATGCAATATAATAGAAAGTCAGATAATTCATTAGAGTTTTTGCCTAATAAACATGTTGATACAGGTATGGGATTTGAAAGACTTTGTATGATTATGCAAAATGTCAAATCTAATTATGATACAGATGTTTTTACTCCCATAATTTCAAAGATTAGCGAAATTTCTAATCTTAAATATGGAAAAAATGAAAAGATAGATATTGCGATGAGGGTTATTGCTGATCATATTAGAGCGATTGTTTTTTCTATTGCAGATGGACAGTTACCTTCAAATGTAAAAGCGGGTTATGTTATTAGAAGAATACTAAGAAGGTCTGTTAGATATTCTTATACCTTTTTAGGTATTAAAGATGCATTTATGTATCTTTTAGTAGAGGTTCTTTGCAAGAACATGGGAGGTTCATATCCAGAATTATATTCACAGCAAGAGCTAATAACAAAGGTAATACATGAGGAAGAGAATTCTTTTTTAAGAACCTTGTCTGAGGGATTAAAGAGGTTAGATGTAATAATGAATACATCAGATAAAATAGTCTCAGGAAAATTAGCGTTTGAACTATATGATACTTACGGATTTCCATTAGATCTTACATCTCTTATTTTATCAGAAAACAACTTACAATTAGATATAGATTCCTTTCATTCTGAAATGCAACAACAGAAAAATAGATCTAGACAAGCCACAAAAATAGAAACTTCTGATTGGAATGTAATATTTGAAGATGATAAACAAGAATTTATTGGATATGACATTTTAGAAACTGAGATTAAAATATCTAGATTTAGAGAAATTAAAACAAAAGATGGGAATTTGTTCCATTTAGTATTTAACTTAACACCTTTTTACCCTGAAGGTGGAGGTCAAGTTGGAGATGTTGGTTGTATAACAAGTAAAAGAGAATGTGTTGAGATTATACAAACGAAAAAAGAAAATAATTTAATAATACACATTACAGAAAAACTACCTGAATTTATAAATGAAGTATTTATTGCAAAAGTAAATAGTCAAAAAAGAAAATCATCTGCTAGAAATCATACGGCTACACATCTATTACATGAAACCTTAAGAGAAGTGTTAGGAACTCATGTAGAACAAAAAGGATCATTGGTTTGTCCGGATTATTTAAGGTTTGATTTTACTCATTTTGCTAAACTTTCAGAAGAAGAACTTAATAACATAGAAAATAAAGTAAACCTTAAAATTAAAGATAATATATCTATACAAGTACATAATAACATTCCGTTAAATGTTGCGAAGAATATGGGGGCTATTATGTTATTTGGAGAAAAATATGGAGATACTGTTAGGGTTATTCAATATGAATCATCTATTGAATTGTGTGGAGGAACTCATGTTTCCTCTACTGCAGAAATTTTATCTTTTAAAATTCAGAGTGAGAGCTCTACTGCAGCAGGAATTCGAAGGATTGAGGCTATTACAGCTGATGCGGTTACTGAACATTTTTCTAATATAGAATCAGATATTCAAAAAATTAAATCTCTTGTAAAGAATAAGGATGTTGTAAAAGGAGTTAGTGATTTAGTTTCTGAAAATAAAGATTTAGTAAGAAAAATTGAAGCTTATAAATCATTTGAGGTAAATATGCTTACATCAGAGTTATTAGATAAAAAACAAGAGATTAACACTGTAGATGTAATTGTAGAAAAAGTGAATGTAGATGCATCCGTTATGAAAGATATTTCTTTTAAGTTTAAGAAATCAGAATCTAATTTGGTAATGATGTTAGTTTCAGAAAAGGATAGTAAAATAGTTATTACTATAATGATTACAGATGATTTAGTAGATAAGGGAATGCATGCTGGTAATCTTATTAGAGAGGTTTCTAAGGAGGTAGATGGAGGTGGTGGAGGTCAAGCTTTTTTTGCAACTGCAGGTGGGTCTAAATCCTCAGGTATAACTTCTGCAATACAAAAGTTTAAACAACAAATATAAGTTTACTTTTATAAATTTATTAGAGCATAAAAAAAACCATCTCATATGAGATGGTTTTTTTATATCTAAATTAATTACTTAGAATCTATATCCAATTCCAACATTAAATGATCCTTCTCTGTCACCAGTAACCGCGTCTTCTTTCAAAGGCATAGTGTAGCTAGGCTCTAGGTATAAAGAATTCCAAACTGCAAAAGAAGCGCCTAGGCCAACTTTAATATTATCAGCCATATCTTCAGTTGGCATTTGAGCGGTAAAATATGCCCCATCCATGAAAGAACCAAGATCATATCTGAACCAAATGTCATAACCTTCATTGTCTTCATATGTAGTAACTCCGTCAACTGTTGTTGCTGTTGAATCATTAACTCCAGTTCTTACTACTCCTACCGTAATTCCATCCATTACTTCAAAACCAACTCCTAAGTTAGCAGTTATTTTGTCTACTTGTTCTTCCTGGTCGCCATCATAAGTTGTAACTACCATGAATTGTGCAGAAGCTGCTAGAGTTGATAAAGCTACTACTGCAGTTAAAAATAATTTTTTCATTTTTTTTAATTTTAATGATTAATAATGTGGCAAATATAAAAAGTTTAGAGAATATGTAAAATAATAATTATTTTGCTTTACTAACAATTTGTTGTTAATTGCTAGAGAAGATAAAAAAAAAGAGGGACTCTAAAGTCCCTCTTTTTTTAAATAGATTGTTATATTATTACATTCCAATCTCTAAAGTTATCCAAGTAGACTCAACTTCCACATCATTTGCGTCCATGTAAGTAAATCTATCTAAGCTAATTGAAGCGTTGTCAGTCATAGAGTAACCTAATGAAATAACTGAAGCGTCATCTTCATGGTCTCCATGAGTAACTGTATGCATTGTGTATCCTAAATTAATACCTCCTAAGTCATAAGAAAGACCAATTGTAGTTACATCAGTTCCTGCAGCTTGGAATCCTAACATTCCGTTATTCCATCCGTCATTCATTGCTGAATTAGCTGAACTAAACGTACCTGAATTATCTTCTGAATAGCTTGTCATTGAGTATGAAAGTGACATGTTCTCAAATACATTGTAACTTGCACCCATCATAGTCATTTCATTTTCATTGAAGTCAGAATTCATAGAGTACATTAAATTTAGGTCACCTCCCATTAAAGAGTAACCGAAATCATAACCGTTAGCTGATAAATCTCCGTTATTTAACATTAATACGTTAAATGAAACACCAGAGAACTCACCACCTGCATTCATGTAGTTATTGTTTCTGTCTCTTCCAAAAGTTCCAACACTAATGTCAAAACCTCCGAAGTTAGCAGCAAAGTCAGCACCATCTGTAGTTAATCTGTTCATTCCCCAGTCATTAGAAGAAATCAAAGCTCCTGAACCGAAACTTAAATCTTGTCTACCAACTGTTAATGTACCAAATCCCATTACATCTGTACTAGCATATGCTTCGTAAATGTCGTAACCAGCTACTGCTGATGCATCAACGCTGTAGTGAACATCGCTTGAAGTATGAACACTCCAATCATCTCCACCCCATGTAGCAGCTACACTAATTCTTTGTTTTACCGCGTCTTCAGAATCTTGTAAAGCTCTAGTCTTTGACTCCACAGTCATCTGAGCTGATGCGATTGTTGTAATTAATCCTAATCCTAGAACTAATACGTTACGTAAATTTTTTTTCATAATTTTTAATTTATGTTTTTGGTTAATACGGTGCAAATGTAAGTATATCTATTTTCATGGCAAGCAAAAAAGTTCATGTTTTTTAACAATTTAATGTTTGCGTTTTACTTAAAACACTGTAAAACAGTTTATTATATATGTAATTAATTTTGTTTATTTTTCGAATAATTAAAATAAAATAGTAAAAAAAATGTCATTTTTGACTAAAATTATATCATTTTACCCTTACCCACTTTAATAGTTCTTTAAAAGTCGCCTTCTTACCATACATTAATATACCTATTCTATAAATCCTAGAAGATAGCCATGTTGAAAGAAGAAATGTAAAAATTAATATAGATATAGAAAGAATAAGTTCCCAGTTTTCAACTCCTCCAAAAGGAAGTCTAGTCATCATTACAACAGGCGAACTTAAGGGGAAAATAGACATCCAAAATGCAAGAATACCATCTGGGTTGTTTATAATAGCTTCTATCATACTTAAGGAAAGAATTAATGGTAATGTTAATGGAAGAACCATTTGTTGTGTGTCAGATTCGTTATCTACAGCCGCTCCAATACACGCGAAAAAGGAGCTATATAATAAATAACCTCCA
>NZRO01000048.1 GCA_002696275.1 Flavobacteriales bacterium | reverse complement strand
GAATACTAGTAATTTGTCAAACTTTATTCAGTGGTGGGATGAAAATAAACAAAAAGAAACTATTGTTGTGCCAGAAGGAGTGAATGCAATACAAGTGATGACAATTCATAAGTCAAAGGGATTGGCATTTAATGTTGTAATGATTCCTTTTAATTGGGAAGGTGGCAAGAATTACTCTGAAATATGGGTAGATGCATCTATACAAACGAATAATCTGCTTCATAACGCTCTGATTAAAACTAGTCGTAAATTGGAAAATTCAGACTTTTCCAAAGAGTATAAGAAGGAGCAAGAATTAAGACTTCTAGATAATTTAAATAAATTGTATGTAGCAACTACACGTTCAAAGGAACGATTATATATATATTCAAAAGAGTATCCAAAAATTACCGATTCATTTTTAAGATCAGGGAAATTAAATTCATTTCTATATCACTATAATATTAGTAATACTTTGGAAATAGGAGATTCTTTTGAAAAACATTCAATGAAACATAAGCCATCTTTAGAAGTGTTTTCATGTTCCCCTAGAGAAAAAATAGACTGGAGGAATTTAGTTTCCTTAAATAAATCTTCAGAGAAATCTTGGAGTATTGATTCTCAAAATTCAGTAAAGGACTTTGGGAAGTTATTTCATTTAGTTCTTTCTAAAGTTAGATATAGGGAAGATATTGATCAGATTTGTTTAGATTTATATTTGAAAGGAATTTGTTCTAAAGATAATAGATTTAAATTGATTAGTGCTTCTAAAAAATTATTGTCTGATTCAAGAATGCAAGTATTTTTTGATGATAAATGGGAAGTGAAAAATGAAAGAGAAATACTTACTCCAAATGGAGAAATATATATTCCAGATCGACTTCTTGTTTCAGATGAAAAGACAATTATTTTAGATTATAAAACTGGAACTCCAAGAAAACAATATGTAAATCAAATTATTCAATATTCTAATATCTTACAGCTGATGGGTTATTCAAATATTGAAAAGTATCTTATTTATACAAATACAGTAAAATTAGTACATAAGGTATGAAGTTTTTTTTAGAGAAAATAGCAGAAAGATTGATACTTAAGTTTCCAGAAAGTATGGAGGAAGTAGCCATTGTATTACCTAGTAAAAGGTCTGTAATTTTTCTAAAATCATACCTATCTAAACTAATTGATAGACCTATATTTTTACCTCAGTTTTTTTCAGTGGAAGAGTTTATAGAAGAAGTATCTGGGCTGAAAGTTTTAGACAATTTATCCCTACAATTTTATTTGTATCAGAGTTATTTGTCTAAATCTCCCTCAGACACAGATTCATTCGAAAAGTTTTTGAGTTGGAGTAATGTATTATTACATGATTTTAATGAAGTCGATAGAAATTTAGTAAATGCTAAAGATATATTTTCTAATCTTAAAAATGCAAAAGAATTAGAAAATTGGAATATTGAGAGTTGGAGTTTTTCGGAAGAAAATTTAACAGAATCACAGACTAATTTTAACGATTTTTATAGTAGTTTCTATCATTGGTATGTAGAGTTTAATAAGATTCTATTAGAAAATAATCTTGCATATCAAGGCATGGCATATAAAAAAGCTGCTCTAAAGATTGAGAAAAAGAATTTAATTTGGAAGAAAATATGGTTTGTAGGATTAAATGCACTTACAAAATCTGAGCATCAAATTGTTGATACGCTAAAAAAAAGAAATATAGCAAGAGTGTTTTGGGATGCAGATAATTATTATTATTTAAACTCAGCTCATGAAGCTGGAGAATTTTTAAGAATTCAAAGAGATAAGTGGAAAGAAATTGATTTTAAAGGAGTTGGGGATTATTTTGTTGAAAAGAAGGATAAATTTAATGTAATTGGTTGTCCTAATAATATATCACAAACTATAGTTGCCTCAGAGATATTAAGTAGTTTATCGGATAATGATTTATCTGAAAGTAAAACAGCGGTAATTTTAGCAGATGAAAATTTGCTTTATCCAGTTTTATATCATCTTCCAGAGAATGTTAAGGATATAAATATAACAATGGGTAGTCCTTTAAAAAATACTGATTTTTATTCATTTATTGATGCTATTTTTCAAATGCAGTTGCAGAATTTTAGAAATGAGGAATCAGTTATTTACTATAAAGACCTACTAAATGTTGTGAATCACTCTCTGTTTATTACATTTGTTTCTTCTGAGGGAATTGCAAAACTTAGAGACTCAATTTTTAAATCTAATAAGATTTATATTTCAATAAATGAGATACAGGATTGTTTTAGTGATAGTTTTGAAAATGTTCGTGCTATATTTTCAAAATGGTTAAAAACAGAAGAATCTTTAAATCTTTTGGAATATCTGATTAACCATTTTAGAAAAAATTTAGAAAGCAAAATAAATACAATAGAATCTGAAATTGTTTATACCTTCAGTACTTTATTTCAACATTTAAATAATTTAGTTTTAAAGAGTTCTTTTAAAATTGAAATTAAAACTATTCATTCCATATTACAGCAGGCAGCCTCGAAAGAAGTAATACCATTTAAAGGAGAGCCTCTAAAGGGAATTCAAATTATGGGTATTTTAGAAAGTAGAACTCTTGATTTTAAAAATGTGATTTTGTTAAGTGTTAATGAAGGATTGCTTCCAAAAGGAAAAACAAATAACTCTTTTATACCTTATGATTTAAAGTTGTATTTTAAAATGCCAACATATAGAGAGAGTGATGCTGTTTTTTCATATCATTTTTATCGATTATTACAAAGAGCAAAAAATATTCATATTCTTTATAATACAGAATCAGATGCTTTTGGTTCTGGAGAAAGAAGTAGGTTTGTCACACAACTTTTTTCTGAGTATCCACATCAGATCAATGAATATATTTATAATGGAAATTTAGTTGCTACAGAAAACAATAATAAAATTCTCGTGAAAAACAACAATTTAGACACTGAAATCGAAAGATGGTCTAAAAATATTTCCCCAACATCACTCAGTATGTATGTTAATTGTAGCTTATCTTTTTATTTTAAATATATTGCCAAAATTAAAAAATCAGAAGAACTTGCTGAGTTCGCTAAATCAAATATAATTGGAACAGCAGTGCATAAAGCCTTTGATAAGGTTTATCCTAAAGGAGTGATTGTTTCAAAAGATATTATATCAATTAAAGATATTTTAATTCAGAAAGTAGAAGATGAATTTTCTGATTTAATGGATGGAGAGATTGTTTCCTCTGGTAAAAACTATCTTGCTTTAGAGATAGCTAAAAAACTTGCGCTTAATTTCCTAAAATACGAGTCAGAAATATTAGAAAAGAATTCTAATACAAGTCCGTTAGAAATTCTTGAGTCTGAAGGAAAATTTAAATACTCTATTACACATCAAAATAAAGAATATATTATAAGAGGTAGAGTTGATAGAGTAGATAAATATGAAGGATTATTAAGAATTATAGATTATAAAACAGGTTCTCTTACTCAGAATGATATTAGTTTTAATAAATTTGAAGAATTATTAGATAATCCAAAAAAATCTAAGGTTTTTCAATTATTGGTATACGCATATTTATATTTAAAAACCTACCCAGAAAAAATGGATAATAAGATAATTGCTGGAAATTTCGCTTTCAAAAACTTAAAAGACAATCTTCTAGTATTGTCTAAGAACTTAGGTGGAAATAAGAAAGAGATTCTATATATAGATAGTGAAGTTTTGAATGACATTGAAACCCTGATTAATTCTTTATTAACTAAAATTGTATCTGAAGATTTTGTACAGACTGAAGATATTAATAGATGTGAGTATTGTGATTATAAATCTGTATGTAACAGATAAATTTATAGATTTGGTTATTTGATAAATGTATTAATCAAAAAATTTATCTGAGAAATTTATGAGATATAGCTTTTCAGAAGATCTTGTAAGAGATGTATAAAACCACCTGAGATATTCCTTATTTAACATTTCATCTGTAAAGTAGGATTGTTCTACAAATACAGATTTCCACTGACCTCCTTGAGATTTATGACATGTAATTGCGTAAGCATATTTTATCTGTAGAGCGTTTAAATACTTATCTTCTTTTATTGCTTTATTTCTTTTGTATGTGTTTTTTATTGAATTATAATCTTGAGAAACCTGATTGTATAATTCTTTATATCTCTCATAATCTAATGCCGCTTGTTCACTTTCTAAAGTATCCAACATGATAATTACATCTATTTCCATTTCTTGTGGATAATCAACTAACTCAATTGATACATGAGCGAAACTAAATCCGTATAATTCTTCATATTTTCTAATATGTTTTACTTTAATTGTATCTCCATTAGCAATAAACCCAGCTCTACTTTCATTTTTAAGCCAAGAGTAATTATTTCTAACAACCATTAAAAAGTCTCCTATAGATATTCTTTCTTCTTTCCATAATATTTTATGTCGAATTTGTTGATTGTATAAATATGCTCTCTTATTCGATTTACATATCACTATAGTAGATTCTATTCCAAAATTATTGTAAGAAGATTCTATTGTCTCTTGTAGTTCATCACCTCCGTTTAACCTTTTAACTTCGTCATTACATTTTATTTGAGGATATTTATTAATTCCTTTTGAAATTATTTCTCTTACATTAGTTGCATTTTCTAGTATTAAAGATCCTGACTTTTGCCGAACTACATGTGTCAGTTCTCTAACGATTACTTGTTTATTAAATTCCTTTTCTAAGATATACTCGTCTAAAGCAGGGCTAACATTTAGGTGAACTGGTGGTAGTTGAGCGGTGTCTCCAATTAAAATTAATTTACAATCTGTACCAGAATAAATGTATTCTACTAGATCTGAAAGTAAATTTCTGTTTCCAAAACTTTTATCAGTATGCGAAGGTATCATAGAAGCTTCATCTACAATAAATATACAATTGGAGTTTAAGTTTTCTTGTAAAGTAGCATATGTATTCCCTTTGCTATTTGTTTTAATCCAATAAATCTTTTTATGAATAGTATGCGCTGTTTTATTTGAGTGTCCGGATAAAACCTTTGCAGCTCTTCCAGTAGGGGCTAATAATGTACTTTTTTTATATACGGAAGATAAGCTCTTTACTAAGGATGATATTAGACTTGTTTTACCTGTTCCAGCATATCCTTTCAATAAAAAAATACTTTTATTTCCTAATGTACAAACAAAATCAGAAATGTCATTAATCAACTCATCTTGTTGCGGAGTAGGATTGAAATTAAAATTTTTTCTTAGTTTTTCTTTTAATTTATGGCTTTTATTCATCCAATAATATTTACTTCAGGATAAATATTTATATCAAATTTTTCCTTTACAGATTTTTGTATTTTTTTTGCTAACAGAATAATTTCCTTTCCTGTTGCCTCTCCATAATTTACTAATACAAGAGCTTGGTTCTTATGTACTCCAGCGTCATTGTTTCTATGTCCTTTCCATCCGCATTTATCAATCAGCCATCCAGCAGCTACTTTTGTATCTGTTTCAGACATTTTATATCCAACTATATCTGGATACAAACCTTGTAATTTTTTAAATTTTGAAGATTTAATTACGGGATTCTTAAAAAATGAACCACTATTCCCAATTTCATCGGGATTTGGAAGTTTTCTTTTACGAATATTTATTACAGCATTACAAATGTTTTTAGTTGATCTTTCCGCTCCTAATCTTGATAGTTCTTCATTTATGTCTCCATAACTTGTATTGTGTATTGCTGTCTTACTTAAGTTAAATGACACGTGAGTAATCATGATTTTGTCTTTCAATTCATTCTTAAAAATAGAATCTCGATATTTGAATTTACATTCTAAATTTGTAAAAATATGTTCGTTTCCATCTTTTAAATTGATGGCCCAAACTTTATCAATGACATCTTTTACTTCTACTCCATAGGCTCCAATATTTTGTATAGGTGAGGCTCCAATATTTCCTGGGATTAGAGCTAAGTTTTCAATTCCTGAAAGACCATTTTCAATACTCCATAATACAAATTTATGCCAATTTACTCCGGCTCCTACTTTTACATTTTTAATATGGTCATTTTCTGATAAAATATTAATTCCTATTATCTCATTTTTAATGATAAGTCCATTAAAATCTTTTGTGAAAAGTATATTACTTCCACCACCAAGAATTAGATAGTTGTTTCTTTTAAACTCTTCTGTCTGAATCAGATGTTTAATCTGTGATTTTGAATGTATTTCAGTAAACAATTTGCAGTTTGCTTTAATTCCAAAAGTATTTAGTTTTTTTAGAGATATGTTTTTGGAAAAGTTCATTTAAGATACAAGAACTTCTTTTATTTCTTTATTTTGAAATCTGTAAGTTTTACTTGGAAAATTTTTGATTATTGAATAATCATGCGTAGCAATAACAATTGTTGTTCCATTTTGGTTAATTTCTTTCATGGTTTCAATAATGCTTTTAGACTTTTCAGGATCTAAATTGCCTGTAGGTTCATCTGCTAAAATTATTTTTGGATGATTTAATATGGCTCTAGCTATAGAAACTCTTTGTTGTTCTCCTCCAGAAAGTTCAAATGGCATTTTCTTTTCTACTTTTTTTAAATGAACTGTGTTTAAAACTTCTGATATCCTTTCTTTAATTTTATGTTTGTCTTTCCACCCTGTAGATCTTAGTACAAACTCCAAGTTTTTATAGATATTCCTATCGGAAAGTAATTGAAAATCTTGAAAAATAATTCCTAGTTTTCTTCGTAAATATGCAATATTTTTATTTTTGATATTTGATAAATCAAAATCTGCAATTTGGATATTACCTTTCTGGAAATCAACGCCTCTGTATAATGATTTTAACAATGAACTTTTTCCGCTTCCTGTTTCTCCAATAAGATAAATGAAATCCCCTTCTTTAATATCTAAATTAATATTTTGCAATATTTCATTATTATTGTAAGAAATATGAAGATTGGAAATTGAAATAATAGGATTACTCATCTTCTTTATATTTAAAGATTTTTCCAAATGGGATATTTATAATTATTTCTTTTAGTTTTCCTGAAGGATCTTCTATATCATTTTTTTTAAATCCTCTTTCTATTTGATCAGCTCTAAAATAGGCTTTTAGAGATAGATTTTTATCTCTTATCTGAACGAAGTCAGGAATTTTTCCAGTTCCTTTTATTTTTAAAATGTGCATCATAATATTGTTGTAAAAATAGTGTTTTTATTTAGTTGAAGGATGTTTTATTTAGATTTACTTGTTAAAAAAAGATGTTGAAAACTTAGAATTTTATAATCTTAGAGAGTGTTCTTTATATTTAATTTTAGAAGCTGATAATAGTAATTTTATCATGACAAAACAATTTTTGATAAGCTTGTTTGTGTTTTTGTTTATTATAGATTTAGATGCTCAAGAAAATAATCTAAATAAAGCAGAGAATTTATATAGAAATGGAGATTATAGTTCTGCACAAAATATATTTATTTCTCAACTTAATAAAACAGAAAAAAATGATTTTGTTATATATAGAATTGCTGAATGTTCTAGAAGGATAGGAAATAATGATGCTATTTATTGGTATTATGAGTTATTAAATAACTATGAGAATTCTAATTATTATCAAAAATCAAAATTAGATCTTTCATATATTTATTTTTCAGAAAAAAAATATTTAAGTTCATTAAAACTACTCTCAAGTATTTCTCAAAAAGAACTAATGACTGATGAATACTTTTTTAAATATGGATATTCTTTATTTTGTTTGGAGAAGTATGATGATGCGAAATATAACTTTTTAAAAGTAGGAGAAGGAAAATATAAAACTCTCTCTAAATATTTTTATGCTCATATATGTTATGTTCAAAAATTGTATCATAAATCTCTTTCTGTATTTCAATCATTGTCTGACAACAAAATGTTTTCTAAAATCGTTCCTTATTATATAACTCAAATATACTTCTCCTTAGAGAAATACTTGGAAGTAGTAGAATATGCGGTCCCACTATTAGATGATGTTATATCCACTAGAGAAGTTGAGATGAATAGGATTGTTTCAGAATCTTATTACCACCTTTCAAATTATGATAGTGCTAGTATTTATTTTTACAAGTATTTAGAGATTAAAGAGGAAATTAGTATGATAGATTATTTTCTGATTGGACAGATTAGTATTTATTTAGAAGATTATGAGAAAGCAATTGGTTATTTAGAAAAGGTTAAGAATGTTCCCGATAGTATTTATCAATATACCTCTTATTACTTAGGAAAATCGTATTTAAAAACAAATAGGAAGAATTTTGCTTTAAATGCATTTAAGAATGCTTCTGATATAGATTTTGATTTGGATTTAAAAGAAGAATCTTTATATAATTATTTTAAGCTTTCTTACGAATTAGATTTGCCCTATTCTAACCTTACATATGTCATGGATCAGTTAGAAACTTTTAATCTAACAAAATATAAACATGAGATGAAGCGTCTGATGATAAATATGTTTCAAAGTACTAATCAATATCAACAAGCTTTCGATTTTTTAAAAAACAATCATCTTCCTAAATTAGAACAAAGACAAACTCTACAAAGATTATCTTACTATATTGGAGTTCAACATTACAATAATGCAAATTATAGTAACGCCTTAGTCAAGTTTGAGTTTGCAAGAAAATATCCTGAAAATAAGGAGATAGATGCGATGTCTTTATATTGGCTTGCAGATTGTTATTATCAGTTAAATGATTATGAAAGGTCCATAAATCATTATAAGGAATATTTAGAAACTCCCTCTAATTCTGTAGTTGATAAAATTTCAATAGCAAGGTATAATTTAGCTTATTCGTATTTTCAGTCTAAGCAATATGATAAGGCGATAAATATGTTTAGAAAGTCTATAAATTCCCCCTTAGATTCAGAGAGAATGCATGATGTAAAATTGAGATTGGCTGATAGTTACTACATGATATCTGATTTTGAAAACGCAGCACATTATTATAATAAATCAAGCTTGGACGCTCAAAAAATACAGGAATCTCATTTTGATATGGATTATTCTGTTTATCAAGAGTCAAAATGTTATGGATTAATTTCTGATTATATTAGTCAGGAAAACTGTTTGAAAGAAATAATAACAGAAAGTCAAGAGTCTCCTTATTTTGAAAGATCTTTAATAGACCTTGCTACACTTTATAAGAATCAAAATAAAAATGATGCAGCAATTTTATGTTACGATAAAGTATTAAATCTTTCTGAAGATAATGAAGTTCTATCTAGGGCTTTACTAAATAAAGGTTTGATTTATTTTAATGAAGAGAATTTAGATCAATCTATTTTATGTTTAAAAGAAGTTGTTGAGAAGTATCCAAGAACAGCTTCATTTTCAAGTGCTAAAATTGGATTAAAAGACACTTATTTACAAAAAGGTAGTATAGATGAATACTTATTATATATTAATAAAATTCCACAATTAGATATTTCTGTTTCTGCAAAGGATTCATTGAGTTACCAGGCAGCTTACAATAGATTTAATAAAGAAGAGTATTATGACTCTAAAATTCAATTTAAAAGTTATTTAGAAAACTTCGGAAATTCATCAATTTTTTATAAACAATCACTATATTATTATGGGGAATCTTGTTGGAAAACAAAAGATACATTGATAGCATTAGAGTCCTTTAAACAAGTGGTTGAATTAGGGGTTTCTGTATTTTACGAACCGTCATTGGTTAAGATTTGTAGATATTCTTTTGATATGAAGGATGTTAAATTGTCTAACAAATATTATCAGTTGTTGGATTCTTCCGCTTCTTCTAATGGATTAAAAAGAGAATCTATTATCAGACTTATGTTTGGTTTTGAAAATTCAAATGAGATACTTGCGGTTTCCTATGCAAATCGTGTTCTAAAATCTGATAAATTAAATGATAGATTAGTTGCTAGAGCAAAACTTATAATTGCAAGAAATGATTTTAATATTGGGAATTTTACTAGGTCATTATCTCTATGCGATGAAATTGTTGCTTTGACTAAGAATAAGGACGGATCTGAAGCAATGTATATGAAGGCTTATTTTACATTTCTTAATGAGGATTTTACAAAAACAGAGGAGTTGATATTTCAGCTTGCAGAAGAATATTCCTCAAATCATTGGATAGCAAAAGGATTTGTGTTGCTCGCTGATATTTATGTAAAACAAGATAATAGTTATCAAGCAAAAGCAACTTTAGAAAGTATTATAGAAAATCATGATGATGTAGATGTGGTGAATGAAGCGAAATTAAAGTGGGAAAAAATTGTGGAGAGGGATCAGAAAAAGAAAAAAACTGAAGTAGAAAAAGCGGTTAGTATTACAATAGGAGATTCATTGGATTACAAAATTATTTACTCTGATTTACAAATAGAAGAGGAATTTTAAAATTAAATAATATGAAAATATTACATGTCTGTTTTTTTGGTTTTTTATCTGTTTCATTGTTGTTTTCCCAAGATATAAATCAGGCTGAAGTAAAAGTTATAGAGGGTTTTGTTCCAGAGATACCTGAATCTGAAAAGATAAAGGAAACTACTGAGTTTAATGACACTACTAAAATTGATAAAGTTCAGAGATATTCCTTTCTCAATAAAACTTTAGATATTTCTTACGATTCAAGGCCTTTAAAGTCTGCAAAATTAAGTGGGGAAAACTTACCTGAGCTAAAACGCATATCTCTATTTTTAGCAGGAGGTACTCATTCTTTACATTCTAAAATTTCCTATAATAGTTTAAGAAAAGATGATTATTCCTATGGGTTGATTTTTAATCAATTTTCAAATAAGTATAAAGTGTATTATGATGATGATAGAGGTGTTGATATTTTTAAAAATTCAATTATCAATTTAAAAGCATTTGGTAAAAAGGTAGGAGATAAGAACATCTTTGTTGTAAATCTGGATTATGATAGAAGAGTATCAAACACTGGAACGGATTTTTCAGATCCTTCAGAACATAAAAATTGTTATATTAATAGATTTTCTTACTCTAAACTTGGTGTTTCTATATTTTCAAAAGAGTTATCTGACCATAAGTTAAAACATAAAACTAAATTCTTTATTTCTGATTTAAATGAGTTGTCTGAGAATCAAATTCATATTAGTAGCATATTAAGTAAACATGTGTATGATTCTCCATTTACTCTAAAATTAGAGTTTAATGATTACATAAATTATTCAAATACTGATTCTTTATCATCACTTGAAAAAACGAATGTGAAAGAGCTTTTAGTTTCTCCATCAACATTAATACAGGAGTATGGTTTTGATTTTAATGTTGGAATAGACTTGTATTATCAGCAAGATTTGGGAGATAGTACAAGTTTTGTTTTTGCGCCTCAATTAAAGATAAGTAAACATTTAGTAAAAAATATTCTTTATGTAGAAGGAGGGATTCGTTCAGTTAGACTTAGAAATACAATAAAGTTATTCTCTGATGAAAATCCTTTTATAAGAGCTCTTGGTACTAATCAAAAACACGAACAAAATAGTGATATTTCTCTAAACTTGAAAAGTACAGATACTAGGAATGAATTATATTTAGGAATGAAAAATGTCTTAAGTAAAGATGAAATATTTGATGGTATTATTTCTTATGCGAAAATCTCTAACATGCCATTTTACTATTGGATCGATTTAGAAACAAATGGAAGATTTTATTCTTCCTATGTAGATGTTTGGAGATTGAGAGTAAATGCAAATTACAAATGGCAAATTAATGATTTGATTGGTGTCAATGCTTCAATAAATTATTTTAATTACGACACTATTGTTTCAAATAAAGAAAATATTAACGGAAATTTTGGTGTTTTTCTAAATTTAGATGAGAAAATAAAATTAAATACTAGTATATCTTATTTGGGAGAAAGAAAATCTTTGACAGCAATTGGTGATTTTGAAACTTCTATGGTGGAGGTTAATTGGTTAGATGAATATATTCTAAATCCTCAGCTTCATGCTAATATTTCTATTAATTATAATTACACTAATTCCATCGCAGGATACTTAAGAATTAATAATATTTTAAACTCAAAACAAGAGATGTGGAAAGGGTATAGGGAAATTGGTGTAAACGCCTGGTTCGGATTGTCGTATTTATTCTAGAAAAAGTTATTAACTTTTGTTGATAAACTTTTGTCAATTTAAATGTAAAAAAACTCTGTTTTTACCATGTCTATTTTGTATATTTGTCTAACTTAAAAAACAAGAGATAAATTACGCTAAAATTATGAGTGAAGAGAACAAAAATCAAGATTACGGAGCTAGTAATATTACGGTACTTGAGGGATTGGAGGCAGTGCGAAAAAGGCCCGCTATGTATATTGGAGATATTGGTCAGAAAGGATTACATCATCTGGTGTATGAAGTAGTAGACAATTCCATTGATGAAGCTTTAGCGGGGTATTGTTCTCATATTGATGTTTTAATCAATGAGGACAATTCTATTACAGTTTCTGATAATGGTAGAGGTATTCCTACAGATATACATGAAAAAGAAGGTAAATCCGCTTTAGAGGTTGTAATGACAGTTCTTCACGCTGGAGGTAAGTTTGATAAGGGTTCTTACAAGGTATCTGGAGGTCTTCATGGTGTAGGTGTTTCGTGCGTAAACGCTCTTTCTACAGATTTAAGAGTAGAAGTTCATAGGGGAGGTAAGATTTTTGAACAAGAGTATAAAATTGGTATACCTCAGTATGATGTTAGAGAAATAGGAACTACTGATAAAACAGGTACTTTTGTAACTTTTAAACCAGATGATTCAATTTTTGTTGATACTGTATATCACTTTGATATTTTATCAGCTAGATTAAGAGAGCTTTCTTTTCTGAATAAGGGTATTCATCTATCTCTAACAGATAAGAGAAGAACAGATGAAGACGGAAGTTTTGTAAAAGAAGAATATTTTTCAGAAGGAGGATTAAAGGAATTTGTATCTTTCTTAGATGGAACAAGAGAATCTATATTGAATAACGTGATTTATTTTGATGGAGAAAAAGATGGAGTACCTGTTGAGGTTGCGATGGTTTATAATTCTTCCTACACGGAAAATGTACATTCTTATGTAAACAATATTAATACCCATGAAGGAGGCACACATCTTTCGGGATTTAGAAGAGGACTTACACGTACTCTTAAAAAATATGCGGATGAATCAGGGCTGCTTAAAAAAGTTAAGTTTGAGATTTCTGGAGATGACTTTAGAGAAGGTTTGACTGCAGTCGTTTCTGTCAAGGTAATGGAGCCTCAATTTGAAGGACAGACGAAAACAAAGCTTGGAAATAAGGAGGTTACGTCTTCCGTTTCTCAAGCGGTAAGTGAAATGCTTGCTAATTATTTAGAAGAAAACCCAAAGCAAGCACAATTGATTGTACAGAAAGTTATTCTTGCTGCTACTGCTAGAAACGCCGCAAGAAAAGCAAGAGAAATGGTTCAAAGAAAATCTGTAATGACAGGATCAGGACTTCCTGGAAAATTATCCGATTGCTCAGAAAGAGATCCTGAAAAATGTGAAATTTTCTTAGTTGAGGGAGATTCTGCTGGTGGCACAGCGAAACAAGGAAGAGACCGACATTTTCAAGCGATTTTACCCTTAAGAGGGAAGATTTTAAATGTAGAAAAAGCCATGCAGCATAAGGTTTTTGAAAATGAAGAAATTAAGAATATGTATACGGCTCTTGGTGTATCTGTGGGTACTGAAGAAGATGAAAGAGCATTAAACACAGAAAAATTAAGATACCATAAGATTGTAATTATGACGGATGCCGATATTGATGGTAGTCACATTGCAACATTAATTCTTACTTTCTTTTTTCGTTATATGAAGGAGTTAGTAGAAAAAGGTTATATATATATTGCAACTCCGCCACTATATTTATTAAAAAAAGGAAAAGATCAAAGATATTGCTGGTCTGATGAGGAAAGAGATAGATTGATCGAAGAAATGAAAGCAGGAAAAGATGTAAACGTTGGAATACAAAGATATAAGGGTCTTGGAGAGATGAATGCGGTACAACTATGGGATACAACATTAAATCCTGAACAAAGAACTTTAAAACAAGTTTCAATTGATAGTGCCGCAGAGGCAGATAGAGTATTTTCAATGTTAATGGGAGACGAGGTTCCTCCTAGGAGAGCATTTATTGAGGCTAATGCTAAATATGCGAATATTGACGCTTAATTATCAAAAAAACAAAATAAAAATAAAAAAATGAAAGTAACAGTAGTAGGAGCTGGAGCAGTAGGAGCGAGTTGTGCTGAATACATTGCAATTAAAAATTTTGCTTCTGAGGTTGTTTTGGTGGATATCAAAGAAAATTTTGCTGAAGGCAAAGCAATGGACTTAATGCAAACATCATCATTAAATGGATTTGATACTAAAATTGTTGGAAGTACTAACGATTATAGTAAAACTTCTGGTAGTGATATTGCAGTAATTACCTCCGGTATACCAAGAAAGCCTGGAATGACAAGAGAAGAACTTATTGGAATTAATGCAGGTATAGTTAAAACTGTTTCAGAAAACTTAATTAAATATTCACCTGATGTGATTCTAATAATTGTGAGTAATCCCATGGACACAATGACTTATTTAACTCACAAGGTTACAGGTCTCCCAAAAAATAGAATTATCGGAATGGGTGGAGCTTTGGATTCTGCAAGATTTAAATATAGATTAGCAGAAGCAATGGATTGTCCAATTTCTGACGTTGATGGGATTGTTATCGGCGGTCATTCAGATAAAGGTATGTTACCTTTAACAAGACTTGCTACAAGAAATTCAGTAAGAGCTTCAGAGTTTGTTTCCGAAGAAAGATTAAATCAAGTTTTAGAAGATACTAAAGTTGGAGGAGCTACTTTAACCGGTATGTTAGGTACTTCAGCATGGTATGCTCCTGGTGCAGCTGTTTCTGCATTAGTTCATTCTATTTCTTGTGATCAGAACAAAATGTTCCCATGTTCAGTTATGTTAGATGGAGAATATGGACTAACAGATTTATGTATAGGAGTTCCAGTAATTTTAGGAAGAAATGGTGTGAAGAAAATAGTAGAATTAGATTTGAACGATTTAGAAACTCAAAAATTAAATGAATCTGCTGAAGGAGTCAAGAAAACCAATGGATTATTGGTATAACTAACAAATATTTAAATTTAAAAACTCATCTAAAAGATGAGTTTTTTTATTGCTTTATAAATTGAGATTTTCTTTCGGAGATTTTTATAAAATAAGTTCCAACTTGTAGATTAGAGATGTCTATATTATTATTTTTAGAAACAATTACTAATCTACCTGTTGAATCATAAATAAATACAGTTTCCTTTTTTTTGTTATCTATATATATTCTTTCAGAGGATGGATTTGGAAAAACCTTAAAGTATCTGTGATCAGAAATAAAATTACTAATGGAACTATCACCTTTAAAATAGGCTAATCCTCCACATTGATTTCCAATTATTAAATCTACTTGGTTGTCATTATTAATATCTGAAACTGCGATGGATATTTTTTCTCCTTCCCAAACATTGCTATTTAAATAATTTAATTCTGTAAATATCCCGCTAAGGTTTCCGTCAATATTATTGTACATATAGATTTTACCTGAGTAAGAACCTGAAAAAAGATAATATTCTCCACTAATATCAATTAATTTAGGACTACTATATCCGTTTTGTATATATAACGAGTCAATATCTATTCCTCCCCAGTTTTGAAACTCTAAATCAAAATTAGGCATTATTTGTGTTCCAGTATTCTCAAAATATGAGATAGTTCCTTTTTTGTTTCCAATAATTAAGTCTTGTAAGCCATCTCTATTTACATCAGCTATTTGTGGAGTTGCAAAATATCCTACATCTATATTTCCTAAGTTTGGTGTGTTGATCGAAAAATTTCCACCATTATTAACAAATAAATGAATCTTTCCATCTGAGTCTCCAATCACTAAGTCTTTCTCACCATCACCATTTAGATCTCCAAAAGTAGGGAACAGATTTAGTGCCGGTGTGTTTAAGTTTGTATTTAGATTTATGTTTGAGATTCCTTCAAAATCATCTGTAATTAATGAGAATTCTGGATCTTGTATTGTTCCAGTATTTTGATAATAAGCAATCTTTGATATCGGAGTTCCATTAGCTAAGTGGTATCCGTAATTTCCTACAAAAAGATCTAACAGTCCATCTTCGTTATGATCATAAAAAGTTGGATGAGCATTTTCTCCAAAGTCTAATCCGGTTCCTTGTATAAAATCTTTCTGAACAAAGTTAAAATCTGGTAATATGTTAGATCCTGAGTTTTCATAAAGCCAACAACTTTCAAAATTTTCAGAGTTATTTTGCATATTTGAGGTAACAATTAGATCTTTAACACCATCATTTGTAACGTCTATAAAATAAGCTGCGGGAAAAATGTGAATATCAGCAGGAATAGTATTTATATTGTTTTTGGGAAAAGCTGTATCTACTGATGTGATGAGCGCGTTTTGATTATCTCCACCATTTATTAATAGATTTAAATTGTTAAAACTTACATCCCCTAAAATTAAATCCTTATCATTATCTCCATCTACATCAATAGCCATCAACGAACTTCCAGCATGCTTTGTTTCTTTAGTTAAATTTCCATTTATAATAGGAGTGCATTGGCAATTAGAACAATTTAGTGTATAAGTATTTAGACCCTCATAGAAATCTCCCCAACATCCGTCTGAAAAACTATATTCTAAATAATCACAATTGTTATAATTCTCAATAGACATGTTTTTAAAATAATGAACAAACCCACCAGCAATTTCAAAGGTTAAGATATCTAAATCTCCATCAGAATCTACATCTGTTATAGCGGGAATGTCTATAGGACTAACATAAATATGTTGTCCGCTTGTAGTGTTGGTAAGTAAGGAGTCAGAAAGAATAAATGATAATACAGAACTAGAATTATTTCTGTAAACTGCAATTCCCGCAGTAGAATAAGTAAAAATATCATTTCTTCCATCACAATCATAATCATCTATTAATATCCAGTTTTCAATCTTAGGAAAGAAATTTCTATATTGAGGAGAATACACGAAATTTCCATTGTTATTTATATATGGAGATAGTTTGTTTCCACATCTGTCAAAAACAATAATGTCTTTAATTCCATCTAAATTTAAGTCTATTTCAGAGAATTGTGAAGAATTTATTCCTCCATTCCAGGCGTTTTCAAGAACTAAATTATTTTCAATAATTTTCACGCTGGTATCTCTAGTAAAATTAATTTGAGACAGAACTAAATTTGATTGAAGTGCGAAAACAAATATTATCCAAAATATCTTCTTCATGATAAGTTTTATTTTGAAGAACAAAGTAAAGAATTTTAGTTCTAAAATCAATACAAAAATGAATGTATCTCTTTTTNTGTATATTCTGATATGAAAGTTTATATTTGCCGTTCTAAAAAAAATAAGGAATAGAATTATGAAAAGTAGAAAGCCGATATTGTATCTAGCAATAACATTCGCACTAGTATGTTTGTATCAATTATCCTTTACTTGGAAAGTAAATAATATAGATGAAGCAGCGATAGATTATGCCTTAAGTCANATTGATNTTAATCAAAGTGATGAGATTTTAGCNCTTGATTCTGTTGNNANAGACTCTNTTGGAAATAATATAGAATCTGATCAAAGAACNTTNGAGNTTNANAAGATAAATGAAAACTATCTTAANAATAGAGATNTCATNTTAGAAAATTTAGAAAGAGAATATATTAAGAAAGAATCTANAAATGANGATGGTTCTNCAAANGATATATTTNTGGGAATGTATACTTATCANGAGTGTAAGGAAAGAGAAATTAATTTAGGTCTTGANCTNAAAGGAGGNATGAATNTTACTCTTGAGGTTTCTGTAAANGATGTTTTGGTTTCNTTATCTGGAAANAGTAANGATACAACNTTTAGAANNGCNNTNAAAAATGCNGAGAAAAATTTAGAAAANNNTCAGNNNGCNTTTGTNGAATTGTTTGCTGATGAATTTAATCCAGAAGGAANTGAATTGNCTTCTATTTTTGGAACNAGAACATTNAGGGAAAAAGTTCANNGTAAGAANAATGNAGAGGTAATAAAAGTTATTAANTCNGAAGTNAATGATGCTATTGANAGTTCTTTTGAAATATTAAGAAGTAGAATTGATAGATTTGGAGTNACACAACCAAATATTCAAAAAACAAATGTTCCTGGAAGAATAATNGTNGANCTTCCNGGNATAAAAGANCCNGATAGAGCAAANAAATTATTACANTCNTCTGCACAATTAGAGTTTTGGGAAACTTTTGAATTTTCAGAAGTTTTTGAAGATATTCAGTTAGCAAACTCCTATTTAGCTGCTAGAAATGGATTTGTAAAAGACACAACTGATAATGATTCTACTTTTAATGCAAATGAGAATCCTTGGTTTGCTGTTTGTGGAATTCCTCAAGGATTTACAGGGCAAGGTCCTGTAGTTGGATATACAGCTTTGAAAGACACTGCAACAGTAAATTCTTATATAAATGATGAAGGATTTATGTCTAATTTTAATCCTGATTTAAAATTTGTATTTGCTTTTAATCCAGGAGATGATAGTAAACAATCATTCATGCTTCTTGCTCTTAAAAAGAAAGGAAGTAATGGTTATGTTATGGATGGAGGGGTGATTACTGACGCGCAGCAGGTTATTGATAATGGAGAGGTAAAAGTATCTATGGCAATGAACGCGGATGGAGCAAATATCTGGAGAGCAACTACAGGTTCTAACAAAGGGAGAAGTATTGCTATTGTACTAGATGGATATGCAAAATCGTGGCCAACTGTAAATGATGAAATACCAAATGGAAGATCTGAAATTTCAGGAAACTTCACTGTTAATGAGGGGCAAGATTTAGCTAATGTTCTTAAATCAGGTAAGTTACCTGCACCTGCTCACATTACACAAGAAGCTATTATTGGACCTTCTTTAGGTCAAGATTCTATTGACTCTGGATTGAAATCATTTATGATTGCTTTATTATTTGTATTAGTATACATGATCTTTTATTATTATGGAGCGGGTACTGTTTCTAATGTTGCTTTATTAGCAAATATATTTTTCATTTTTGGAGTACTATCGTCATTAGGAGCTGTACTTACATTACCTGGTATTGCAGGTATTGTACTTACAATTGGTATGTCGGTAGATGCGAATGTACTTATTTATGAAAGAATTAGAGAGGAATTAGCTAATGGTAAAGGAGTAAGATTAGCAATTGAAGATGGATATAAATCTGCATATTCTTCAATTATTGATGCAAACGTTACAACTTTATTGACGGGTATTATTCTATTCTCTTTTGGAACAGGGCCTATTAAAGGATTTGCTACAACCTTAATCATTGGAATTATTACTTCTTTATTTAGTGCTATATTTATCACAAGGTTAATTATCTCATCAAGAATGAATAAAGGAAAATCTATGTCTTTTTCAATAAAATTAACTCATGGAGCATTTAAAAACTTAAATGTTGATTTTATTGGTAAGAGAAAAATATTTTATATACTTTCTTCAATTCTAATATTGTTTGGAGGATATTCTCTTACTACAAAAGGATTGAATTATGGAATTGATTTTGTTGGGGGTAGAACTTATGTTGTTAGTTTTGATATGGGTAATGGACCGTGTAAAAAATGTGAAAACGAACAATGGAAATGGGGCGAAACTGGCGATTGCCAATATGACACAAAAGTGGAATGCGAACAAGTAAATACAGTCAACAAAGATGATGTAAAGAATGGTTTAACCTCTGTATTTAATGGGCAAGCTCCATCTGTAAGTGCGTTCAATTTAAAGGGTCAAGCTGGTGAACAGCTTAAAATTACTACCAAATACCGAATTGATGAAAACACCCTAGAAGCTGATAACGATGTAAAATCAAAATTATTTGAAGGTTTGGATAAAATGAACTATTCTTATACTGTAGAGAGTCAAGAAAAAGTAGGACCTACAATTGCAGATGATATTAGAGATGCAGCCTTATGGTCGGTTATCTTTTCTTTAATTGTTATTTTCTTATATATACTGATCAGATTTAAGAAGTGGCAGTTTAGTTTGGGTGCTGTTGTGGCGGTATTCCATGATGTCTTATTAGTACNTTCAGTATTCTCTATATTNTATGGTGCAATGCCATTTTCATTAGAAATAGACCAGGCATTTATTGCTGCTATACTTACTATTATTGGTTACTCTCTAAATGACACAGTAGTTGTATTCGATAGAGTTAGAGAGTATATGGAAANCTACAAGAAGAAAGAGATCCATGAATATATGAATAAATCATTAAATTCAACTTTAAGCAGAACAATAAATACGTCGTTAACTACTTTTGTGGTTTTGTTAGTTATTTTCTTATTTGGTGGAGAGGCGATTAAAGGATTTATGTTCGCACTAATGATTGGTGTTATTGTTGGAACATACTCTTCTTTATTTGTAGCATCACCAATTATGTTGGATACAATTAAAAGAAAAGCAATTAAATCAAAATAATTTTATTTAAATATAACAAAAAGCCCTTAATCAAAGGGCTTTTTTTATTTTTGCATTATGTTACTATTTATTGGAGGCTCAGAGTTAATATTTGTTTTTCTTTTTGTGGTTATGTTTTTTGGAGCAGATAAAATACCGGAAATAGCGAAAGGTTTAGGAAAAATGATGAGAGAAGTAAAGAATGCTTCAAATGAGATTAAAAGAGAAATTAAAGATAGTTCAAACCAAATAAAGGACGATATTGATAATTAGTTATTATTTGAATATAAAAAAATATAAATTTTATAACTAACTTAGCAAAACAATTAACAAACAAACAATTAATTTTTTCATTTATGAATTCAGAAAAACATTCNATAATAGAAAATATAAAGGAAGAAGAAGAACAGAGTTTTTTAGAGAGAATTTTTGAGAAGATCCTCTGGAGTACTCGTTATACTGTGATTTTAGCTGTAATATTTTCAGTTCTTGGATCCGTATCATTATTTGTGCTTGGAAGTTATGAGATTTTACATACCTTATTTGATCAGTTACCCCCATTAATATCTGGTTCTATAAAAGATCATTCTGAGTTATTGTATAAATTAATTACTGCAATTGATTTATTTCTTATAGCTGTTGTTCTTTTAATTTTTGGCTTTGGTATTTATGAGTTATTTATTTCTAAAATTGACATTGCTAGAAAAGATGAAGCTGTAACAATTCTAGAGATTGAAAACCTGGAAGAACTTAAAAACAGGATAATCAAAGTAATTATAATGGTTTTAATAGTTTCATTTTTTGAACGTATTTTAAAAATTTCTGGTGATTTTACCGCCCCTATTCATATGGCATATTTTGCATTGTCAATTTTAGGATTATCACTTGGTGTATATTTTATTAGAAAACATAGTTAATAATATATGATAATTATTTCCCTATTATGTTTGTTGATTTCAGTGCATGTAATTAGAAAATCTTCTTCAAGTTTTGATATTGCTGCAAATTATCTAACCCGAAATTTAGGAGAGGGTATCAAGGGACCAACAATTAATGCCATCGCATCATCTTTACCAGAGTTATTGATTTCATCACTTTTTTTATTCTACTTCAAGAAAATAGAGGGTTTTACTGCGGGATATGGTACTATTATTGGTAGTTCAGCATTTAACATTGCTCTTATTCCTGTAATTGCATTTTTATACATTTACATTACAAAGGGAAAAGAAAAGGTTTTTCAGATTAATAAAAATATTGTAAAACAAGATGCTTATTTTTATTTAGGATCAATTCTCATTATGTTTTCTGGAATTTTCATTGGTATTAGTTGGTATTGGTCATTAGGTTTAATATTCTATTATTTAGTCTACATCTATTATGTTATTAATAAAAGACTCACTAAGAAAGAAGACGGAAATTTGTATTTAAAGAAATTTATTAAAGATCACAACCTAACTTTAAAAGATAAGATCTTACACGCTGAAGAAGGGGGTAGGTTATCTGCTCTATTTAATTTTAAGTTATTTAGAATATTCTTTTTTGGAAAGGTTAATACTTTTAGTTCTGTAATAGTTGTTATTTTGTCTGTGATTATTATTGGAGCATGTTGTTATTTGCTTGTAAGATCTACTGAATCTATATCTGAAATTTTAGGTGTTAATTTATTTATTTGTTCTTTTGTGATTGCTGCGATTGCCTCTAGTATTCCAGATACTATTTTTTCAGTACAAGACGCAAAAAATGATAAGTTTATTGATTCATTCTCAAATGCATATGGGTCTAACATTTTCGATATATGTATTGGCATTGGATTGCCTGTGCTGATATATACTGCTCTCAATGGTCCGATCGATATGGATATGCCTATTGAAAGAATTGGTTTTATTGGGGATTATGTATTGGAGGGAAATTTATTTATGTGGTCTCTTATTATTTTATTTGTTTTTAGTTTCTTAGTATCTATTCTTTACATTAAATGTAAATTGAGTATTAGAATTATGATTTTCATATTTACTTTATATATTTTGTTTTTACTTTCCTTAATATTGTATTAATAATATTTCCTTTCTTTACTATTTATTCTAATTAGCTTTCTTTTTAAAAGAATTTAACAAATTGTTAATAATTTTTATTTTAGTAGATATTTCTCATAAATACTATTAATTCTTTTAAATTATATTTGTAATATAAATAGGATTCCGATTCTTAGTGTGAAATATACACGAACAAACTTAATTATTAATTTTTTTAAAATTTTAAATGAAAACAAAACTTGAATACATTTGGTTAGATGGTTACTTTCCTACTCAAAACATGAGAAGTAAGACTAAAGTTGTAGAAGATTTTAATGGCACCTTAGATGAATGTCCAATTTGGTCTTTTGACGGTTCTTCAACTAAACAAGCGTCAGGTGATTCTTCAGACTGTTTGTTGAAGCCTGTTGCAATTTATCCAGATCCACAGAGAATTAATGGATATTTAGTAATGACTGAGGTCTTAAATTCTGATGGTACTCCACATGAATCCAACGGCAGAGCTAAAATTGATGATGATGATAACGATTTCTGGTTTGGTTTTGAACAAGAATATTTTATTATGGATGTAGAAACTCAACTTCCATTAGGTTTTCCTATGGGGGGGTATCCTGGTCCTCAAGGTATGTATTATTGTTCAGTAGGAGGCAAAAATACGCATGGAAGATCTTTTGTTGAAGAACATGCTGATTTATGTATTAATGCTGGAATTAATTTTGAAGGAATAAATCAAGAGGTTGCTTGTGGTCAGTGGGAGTTTCAGCTGTTTGCAAAAGGAGCTAAGAAAGCTGGAGATGAATTATGGATTGCTAGATATTTACTAGACAGACTTACAGAAGAATTTGGCTATTATATTGAGTACCATCCAAAGCCAATTAAGGGAGACTGGAATGGTTCTGGAATGCATGCTAACTTTTCTAACTCAATTTTGAGAGAATGTGGTTCTCAAGAAACATATGAAAAAATTTGTGAAGCATTTAGACCGGTAGCAAAAGAACATATTGCAGTATATGGCGAATATAATGATCAAAGATTAACAGGTTTACATGAAACAGCTTCTATTAATGATTTTAGCTATGGAATATCTGATAGAGGAGCTTCTATTAGAATTCCAATTATTACCGTAGAAAAAGGTTGGAAAGGTTGGCTAGAAGACAGAAGACCAGCCTCCAATGGGGACCCTTATAAGATTGCTGCTAGAATAGTGAAAACGGTAAAATCTACTAAGATTTAAGACTATTAACATTCTCTTTTTTATAATTCTGATATTCTAATTTTAAAAACATTGCAAATTATTCCTTACTTTAGCGGGAATTATAAAATGAAAAGTAATGAAGATTAATTTTAAGTTTCTATTATTTAGTTTATTTCTAATTTTGTTTTCCTCAAGCGATTTAGATGCTCAGAAGAAAAATAGAGTCACTCAAAAAGCAGATAGAGCTTTTGAGTCAGAAATGTATTTTGAAGCTTCTGAACTTTATAAGAAGGGTTATAAGAAGACAAAAAACAAGGCTATTAAAGCTGAAATTCTATACAAACAAGCTGAGTGCTATAGATTTACCGGAAAGTTTAAAAAGGCAGCTAACTTTTATAAAAAAGCTGTAAAAGCAAAATTTAATAACTCTAATCCTATTGCTATATTACGTTATGCAGACATGTTAATGATGGTAGGTAATTATGAGAAAGCTTTAGATCAATATAAGAAGTATTCTAAAAAAGTTCCAACGGACACCAAAGCAGAAAAGGGAATAAAGTCCTGTGAGTTTGCTATTAATTGGATTAATAATCCAACACGATACTTAATATCTAAAATGGATGTTGTAAATTCTAAAAACAATGATTTTTCACCAGCATTTGGTAATCGCGATTACACTAAATTATATTTTGTTTCATCTAGAAAAGGTTCATCAAACGACAAGATCGATGAAAGGACAGGAGAGTTCTTTACTGATATCTATAGTACTTCTTTAGATAAGAAAGGAAAATGGAGTAAACCGAAAGCTGAATTAAATCCAATTAATTCAGAAAATCATGAAGGTACCTTGTGTTTAAATCAAAATGGAACAACCATGTTTTTTACAACCTGTCAATCTGAAAATAAAAAATCATTAGGTTGCGAAATATCTATTTCTCAACTGAAGGGTAAAATTTGGGGTTCTTTAAATAAATTAGAAGTTAAAGTTGATAGTAATACTACTATAGGTCATCCTACAATTTCTGCTGATGAAAAAGTAGTAATTTTTTCTGCAGAAATGAATGGTGGGTATGGAGGAAAGGATTTATGGATGGTGACAAGAGTTGCCAGAGGTCAATGGTCTGAACCTGCAAATTTAGGCCCAGCTGTAAACACTGGTGGTGATGAGATGTTCCCATTCTTACACAATGATGGTTCGTTATATTTTGCTTCTAATGGTCATGTAGGTATGGGTGGTCTAGATATTTTTAAATCTGTACTAGATGATAATGGTATATATGTCTCTGCTATTAATTTAAAATCTCCTATTAATTCTTCCGCAGATGATTTTGGTATGATTGTTGAAAGAAAATCAGAAAGAGGTTATTTTACTTCTAATAGAAAAACTTGGACTGGAACGGACGGAGTTGTAAATAGGTCAAATGGTTCCGATAACATATATCAGTTTGAACTTCCTCCTTTAGTCTTAACTCTTCAAGGAGTAATTACAGATACCAAAACTGGGGCTGTAGTTACAGGCGCTACAGTAAAATTAGTTGGAGATGATGAATCTGCATTAGAAGTCGCAACAGATAATACTGGATCTTATAACTTTGAGTTAAATCCCTTAACCACATATGAAATTCTAGTTTCTAAAGAGGGGTATTTGAATAATAAGGTTGCGGAGACTACTGTTGGAATTGATATAAATACAGATATTGTTAGAGATATAAATTTAGATCCTGTAAAGAAAGAAATTATTCTTCCA
Organism: Flavobacteriales bacterium; assembly: GCA_002696275.1. Lineage (GTDB taxonomy): Bacteria > Bacteroidota > Bacteroidia > Flavobacteriales > BACL11. The sequence goes on along the minus strand of NZRO01000048.1, from coordinate 11,071 downwards.
AGAATTGAGTACGATTTTGCTAAGTCAGAGTTAAGACCTCAATCTATATTAGATTTAGATCTTCTAATTATAACACTAAATGAAAATCCAAACATTATAATCGAGTTAAATTCACATACTGATTTTAGAGGAACTTCTAGTCAGAATTCTAAATTGTCTCAAGAAAGGGCGAATGTTTGTGTTGAGTATTTAATTTCAAATGGTATTTCATCTGATAGATTAGTGCCTAATGGTAAAGGAGAATTAGAGCCATATGTTTTAACTGCTGATGATGCTAAACATGATGAAAGAGGAGGGTTCTTTTCTAAGAAAATATTTAAAGAGGGAGATGTTTTAACAGAGTCTTATATTAATAAGCTGAAGAAGAAATTTAAAGAGTTGGCTCATCAATACAACAGAAGAACTACTTTTAGAGTATTAAGAGAGGATTATGTTCCTACTAAACTAGAAATGGTCCAGCCAGAAAAACAGAATTAGATTAAAAATATATAATAATAAAAGCGTCCTTTAAGGATGCTTTTTTTTATCATAATATGAAAAACAATAGATATAATCAAAGAGGAGTTTCTGCGGATAAAGAAGATGTACATAATGCTATTAAAAATGTAGATAAAGGACTTTTCCCAAAAGCATTTTGTAAGATAATTCCAGATTATTTAAGTGGTGATGAAGATTATTGTTTAATTATGCATGCCGATGGAGCGGGAACTAAATCTTCATTAGCGTATATGTACTGGAAAGAAACGAATGATTTATCTGTATGGAAAGGAATTGCTCAAGATGCATTGATAATGAATATTGACGACTTGTTATGTGTTGGAGCGACTGAGAACATTATGTTATCTTCCACTATAGGAAGGAACAAAAATCTTATCGATGGAAATGTCCTCTCCGCAATTATTAATGGTACAGAAGAACTTATAAAGGAATACAAAAAATTTGGAATAAATATTATTTCAACAGGAGGAGAGACAGCTGATGTTGGGGATTTAGTACGTACTATAATTGTAGATTCAACAGTTGTTGCTAGAATGAAAAGAAGTGATGTTATTGATAATTCAAATATAAAAGCAGGAAATGTAATTGTAGGTTTGTCTTCTTCTGGAAAGGCAACTTATGAAACTGAGTATAATGGTGGAATGGGAAGTAATGGACTTACATCCGCTCGTCATGATGTTTTTTCAAAAATATTGGCAGAAAAATATCCAGAAAGTTTTGATGCTTCGCTGCCGGAGGATTTAATATACTCTGGAAGTAAGAAACTGACGGATAAAATAGATGGAACTTCATTAGATGCAGGAAAATTAGTTTTGTCTCCAACGCGTACTTATGCACCTGTAATAAAAGAGATTTTAGAAAAATATAGAAGTAAAATTGATGGAATGATTCATTGTAGCGGTGGGGCTCAAACAAAAGTACTCCATTTTGTAAGTAATCTTCATATTATTAAAGATAATATGTTTGAATTACCCCCTTTGTTCAAAATGATACAGGAAGAATCCTCAACAGATTGGAAAGAGATGTATAAAGTATTTAATATGGGACATAGAATGGAAATATATGTTCCTGAAGAAATTGCGGACGGAATAATTTCTATATCTAATTCCTATAATATTGATGCAAAAATAATTGGAAGAGTTGAAGAGTCTAATACTGGAAAAAGATTAACAATTCGTTCCGAATTTGGAACATTTGACTACTAAAATGCTAGAAAAATTACAGGCAATATATGAAAGATATTTGGAGGTTGAGAAGCTTATCTCATCTCCAGAATCAATGAATGATATGAAACTCTATGTTCAGTTGAATAAAGAATATAAAGATTTAGGACCTATTGTTAAAGCTTATCATGAATATAAAAATGTACTATCAAATATAGATTCTTCAAAACAACTTTTAAAAGAAGAAAAAGATGAAGAGATGAGAGAGATGGCAAAAATGGAATTAGATGAACTTCTTCCAAGGAAAGAAGAAATGGATGAAGAAATAAAAATTTTATTAATTCCAAAAGACCCTGAAGATTCTAAGAATGCAGTTATGGAAATTAGAGCTGGTACTGGAGGGGATGAGGCAAGTATTTTTGCAGGAGATTTATATAAAATGTATATGGCTTTTGCTTCTACAAAAGGTTGGAGTACTGAATTAGTAGATATAGCAGAGGGAACCTCAGGTGGATATAAAGAAATTATTTTTAATATAAATGGAGAAGATGTTTATGGTCAATTAAAGTTTGAGTCTGGAGTACATAGAGTTCAGAGAGTCCCGCAAACAGAGACTCAGGGTCGTGTGCATACCTCTGCAGCAACAGTAATAGTATTACCTGAAGCAGAAGAGTTTGACATCGAGTTAAAGCCTGCAGATATTAGAAAGGATACTTATTGCTCTTCAGGTCCAGGAGGTCAATCTGTAAATACAACTTATTCAGCAGTTAGACTTACACATATTCCTACTGGAATTGTAGCTCAATGTCAAGACCAGAAATCTCAACACAAGAATTATGATAAAGCTTTAAAAGTCTTACGTACTAGAATTTATGAGATGGAACTCCAAAAGAAATTAGAAGAAGATGCAAAAAATAGAAAAACTATGGTTTCTTCAGGTGATAGATCTGCCAAAATAAGGACTTATAATTATCCTCAAGGTAGAGTGACAGAACATAGAATTAGTTTAACTAAATATAATTTACAATCCACAATGGGAGGAGACATACAGGAATTTATTGATGAATTACAAATTGCAGAAAATGCAGAAAAATTAAAAGAGGGTAGCTCCTTTGAATAATTGATTAAATGAATAGAGAACAAATAATTAGTCAGATAAAATTAAAAAGATCATTCTTGTGTATTGGATTAGACACTGATATCAATAAGATTCCTAAACATTTATTATCAGCTGAGGATCCTGTTTTTGAGTTTAATAAGCAAATAATTGACGCTACAAATGATTTGTGTGTTGCATATAAACCAAATATTGCTTTTTATGAAAGTATGGGGCTAAGTGGATGGAATTCTTTACAAAAAACTTTAGATTATATTCCAAAAGATATTTTAACTATTGCTGATGCAAAAAGAGGTGACATTGGTAACACTTCTAAAATGTATGCTCGTGCTTTTTTTGAGAATATGAACTTTGACTCTGTGACTATCGCTCCTTATATGGGATTAGATTCAGTTTCTCCTTTTTTAGAATTTAAAAATAAGTGGGCAATATTATTAGCTCTTACTTCTAACAAAAGTAGTTCTGATTTTCAGAAAATAGAAGCGAAAAATGGTGAGAAATTATTCGAAAAAGTGATAAAAACCTCTAAAAATTGGGGGTCGGAAAAAAATATGATGTATGTGATTGGAGCAACTCGATCTAAACAACTTTCTGAAGTAAGAAAAATTATTCCACATCATTTTTTGTTAGTGCCTGGTATTGGGATACAGGGGGGGAACTTAGAAGATGTAGCTAAATATGGTATGAATAAAGATTGCGGACTGTTAGTAAATTCTTCCAGAGGGGTAATTTATTCTGGTGATGGGTTTAACTTTGCGGAAGCTTCCAGGAAAGCAGCTAAACAACTACAAAATAAAATGGATATTCTTCTTTCAGAAAGAGGGATTTAGAATTTGATTTTATAAACGATATTTCCTACAAACTCTTTTATTAAAGTTTCCCATCTAACAAATGATGTTGAGTTAGGAAATAGTAAATACTCAATATTTAATTTTATATCTTTTTTTGTGTAATCTGTGGTAAATAAATCTACATTCATATTATTCTTATTAAAACAGAATTTAGCTCTCTTCATATGCCAGGATGATGTAATTAACAATAATTTTTTATTTTTAGCTTGCTGTAATAAATCAGAAGTATATAGGGCATTCTCCCATGTGTTTCTTGATTTATTTTCAATTAGAATATTTTCATCTGGTATGCCACAATGAATTAGGAAATCTCTAGCCCATTCTGATTCCATATAGCCATTGTTTAATAATTGTCCGTTTCCTCCACTAATTAGAATATTTTTAATTTTTCCTGATTTAAATAATTGGATAGAATAAAATAATCTGTCTCCGCAGTCATTAAATTCTACTCTATTTTTGTGTTTATCGTAACCTGAAAATCCTCCTAGAACAATACCATAGTCATAATTCTGTGTTATCTCTGATATAGATTTTGGAGTGTCTTCCCACATATTATATGCCTGGTCTATGATAAAACTATTAGAAAAGAACCAATAAGAAAATACCGAAAGAAAAAGTATTGTTTTTCTTTGTTTTTTAAAGAATATTGCAGAAATGATTAGTAATAAAATCCAAAACGTGGGCTTTATAAGGAAAGATAATATTTTAGAAAAAATAAAAAACATATATCATATTTTGAGGTTAAAGATACTTTTATTTTTTTAAAAACTTTTTATATGAAATATAATACAATGATTTATGTTTTTTATTTTTTTAAAAATCAACAGAGTCTCATCATTATTTCATCAATCATTATATTTTTTTAAAAAAATGTTTACATTTGGTATTAGAATTCAATTGTAAATTAACAAGAATGAAATTGTTTAAATTAATCTTTGAGAAGCATTTTTTCGGAGTAAGCTCATGGTGGGGCTCAAAGTTAGGACTTAAATCTTCATTAATAAGATTGTTTTTTATATATGGAGTATTTGCAAATAGTTTTACAATACTCATATATTTAATTATGGTTTTTATCCTTAAAATTAGAAATCATTTTAAATATAAGCGCAAAAGTGTATTTGATTTATAATGGAAAAAACACAGATTACATTAACAATAATTTTACTAGTAGTAGAACTTGTTGCATTTGCTTGGTTAATAATTGATATTCAGAAAAGTAAAAAGAAACAAGATATTATCCTAGAATTAGAGAAGCAAATTTTAAGTATGGAAGAATCTATTATGGAATTAGAGAATAATATTATTCAGGAAATAAAAGAGTTGAGAAAAATAGTAGATAAACAAAAATGAAGATAAAGCAATTTTTAGGAGCGTGTTTATATTTGTCAGAAAGATTAGATTTTTGGGGATTTAGAAAAATATTTATATTTGATTCATTCTTTTGTGGAGTTATTTTTCTTATTTATTTACACTATCCTGCATTAAAACTAAAATATTATTAATGAAAGTATTAATTACTGGAAGTAATGGTTTATTAGGACAAAAGCTTATTCATAAATTGAGGGAAGATGATGCGGTAGAATTAGTTGCTACTTCTATTGGTGAGAATCGTGTTTCAGAAAAAGAAGGATATAGTTATATTTCTTTAGACATAACAAATGAAAATGAGTTAAAGAAAGTGATTATGTTTGAAAATCCAGAGGTGATTATAAATACAGCAGCTATGACTAATGTAGACGCTTGTGAGGATCAAAAAGAGAAATGTGATATTATAAATGTAAATGCTGTTAAATATTTATCAGATATTTCAACTAAGATTAATGCCCATCTTATTCATATTTCTACTGATTTTATTTTTGATGGAGAAAATGGTCCTTANTCTGAAAATGATATTCCNAATCCTTTATCTTATTATGGACTGTCTAAATTAAAATCAGANACTGTATTNTTAGAATCTAATTGCAAATGGACCGTACTAAGAACTATTATAGTGTTTGGTGTCGCGGAACATTTGTCAAAAGGAAATATTGTTTTGTGGGCTAAAGAAGCTTTAGAAAAAGGAGATTCCTTAAATATTATTGATGATCAATTCAGAGCGCCTACTTTAGCAGAAGATTTGGCTGATGCTTGTATATTGTCTTTTAAGAAGGAGAAGTTTGGAATCTTTAATGCTTCTGGAAAAGATATAATGAGCATTTATGATATGGTAGAAAGAATTGCAAAATACTATAATTATTCAACCGATNAGCTNAATAGAATATCTACTGCAAAATTAAGTCAAAAAGCANTAAGGCCTNTAAAAACNGGNTTTATTNTAGATAAGTCTATTAAAGAATTAGGATATAATCCTCATTCATTTGAAGANAGTTTAAAAATTATTAATGAACAATTAAAAAGTAAAATTATATGAAAAAGATAGTTCTATTTATNTCGATGTNTTTTTCNTTTNTTTCANTAAAAGCNGAAACCTTAAGTGATACAATTGATGGTTTTTTTAGACCTATAGTTAATGATTATTTGGTTCCAATAATTTTTTGGGATCCAATCAGGTNTTTAGGNTTTGATATTGGANCAGATGTTCCAATTGTTGTGNTTTGGTTAGTATTAGGAGCTATTTACTTTACTTTAAGAATGAAATTTATTAATNTNAGAGGTTTTTCTCATGCCATTGGTTTGATTAAAGGTGATTATGATGACCCTAATGATAAGGGTGAGGTTTCACATTTTCAAGCTTTAACAACTGCTCTGTCAGCTACTGTTGGTTTAGGAAANATTGCAGGAGTTGCGATAGCTATCTCAATTGGTGGTCCGGGGGCTACTTTTTGGATGATTGTAGCGGGATTGCTTGGGATGTCTGCGAAATTTGTAGAGTGTACNTTGGGTGTAAAATATCGTGTAATTGATGAAAATGGAGAAGTTTCTGGTGGACCAATGTATTATTTGCGAGATGGTTTAGCAAAATTTAATTTGTCATTTTTTGGAAAAGTTTTAGCAGTTCTGTTTGCATTTTTATGTGTAGGAGGNTCTTTTGGNGGAGGTAATATGTTTCAAGCNAATCAAGCCTACGCCCAATTAGCAGGTCAGTTNCCTCTATTGTCCGGATATGGGCCAACTTTTGGTTTGATCCTCGCAGGTTTAGTTGGNGTAGTTATTATCGGNGGTATAAGNTCNATTGCNAATGTTACTGAAAAAATAGTTCCATTTATGGCAATTTTGTATGTTGGAACTGCACTAATAATAATTTTAATGAATATCAATCAAATAGGANGNGTTTTTTCTTTAATTTTCAAAGGTGCTTTTGCTCCTGCTGCGGGTCTTGGAGGTATAGTTGGAGTCTTAATTCAGGGCTTTAGGAGAGCTGCTTTTTCAAACGAAGCGGGTGTTGGTTCCGCGTCAATAGCACATGCTGCGGCAAAAACCAATGAACCAGTTTCAGAGGGAATTGTTGCTCTTTTAGAACCATTTATTGATACAGTAGTAATTTGTACAATGACGGCTTTAGTGCTAATTGTTACAGGATTTCATAATGTACAAGGAGTTGAAGGTGCTCAAATGACCTCTCANGCTTTTGGTTCNGTNTTTTCNTGGTTTCCATATATTTTAGTAATAGCNATATTTTTGTTTGCATTTTCTACTATGATATCNTGGTCATATTACGGTCTTAAATCTTGGACNTTTTTATTTGGAAAAAGTAAATTTTCAGAATATTNATACAAATTATTATTTTTAATTTTCATAGTTATAGGTTCNTCAGTTAAGTTAGGAGCTGTCTTAGATTTTTCTGATATGATGATACTTGCAATGGCTTTTCCTAATGTAATNGGTTTGCTAATACTCTCAAAGGAAGTTAAAATTGATNTAGATTCATATTTANANAGATTAAATTCTGGNCANATAAAAGAGTATAAGAAGATTGAAACATCGGAGAANTTTGAAATATTTTTTACAGTGTTTTTAATTTTTGTCTTTTTCTTCATANTGTTTAATAATTAATTTTAAATGTGAAAGATAGAAATAAGTGAGTTTTTTTTAATTTGAATTTTATTAAATTTGTAAAATTGTAATTTAATTGTCTGTTAATGATTCAAGAAAAATTAGATAAAGTAATTAGAACAATTCCGAATTTTCCAAAACAAGGAATTGACTTTAAAGATATAACTCCATTGTTACTTGATCCATTAATCGTTGATGAAATAATAANTTCTTTTTTGNTTAAGTTAGAGAAGATTAATTGTGACGCTGTTGTAGGGGTAGAAAGTAGAGGATTTTTATTTGGTTTTTTACTCGCTAATAGACTAAGAGTNCCGTTTGTTCCAATTAGGAAAGTTGGAAAACTNCCAGGNGAAACTTTAAAGTNTAAATATGATTTAGAGTATGATTCTGCTGAAGTGGAAATACATAAGAAAGATGTGAAAAAAGGATGGAATTTGATAATTCATGATGATTTACTTGCTACAGGAGGCACTGCAGTTGCCGCATCAGAGCTTATTTCTGAGTTAAATGCANATGTTTCTGCNTATACATTTGTTATAGAATTNGGATTTTTAAATGGATCGCAAAAATTAAGAAAATATTCAAATAATATAATTAGNTTAACAACTTACTAGTATGAATTTTAGTTATAATGAGAATCAGAAAATGATAGCTGATATGGTACAACAATTTGGAAAGCAACATATCACGCCTTATGTAAGACAATGGGATGATAATCAGATTTTTCCAGTTGAAGTATTTAAAAAATTAGGTAATCTTGGTTTGATGGGAGTATTAGTTCCTGATCAGTACGGTGGTAGTGGTTTTTCTTACACAGAATATGTGACTGCTATCCAAGAGTTATCTATTTTAGATCCTTCCATTGGTTTGTCTATGGCCGCCCACAATTCACTATGTACTGGTCATATTTTACAATTTGGAAATGAGGATCAGAAAAAAAAATGGTTACCTAAACTCGCTACCGCAGAATGGATTGGAGCTTGGGGTTTAACCGAACACAATACTGGATCCGATGCGGGAGGAATGGCGACAACAGCTGTTAAAGATGGAGAGTATTGGGTTTTAAATGGAGCGAAAAATTTTATTACTCACGCTATTTCAGGAGATGTCGCTGTAGTAATTGCTAGAACAGGAGAAAAAGGTGATTCTCACGGAATGACAGCTTTTGTAATTGAAAAGGGTATAGATGGTTTTTCATCTGGGAAAAAAGAAGATAAATTAGGTATGAGAGCTTCAGAAACTGCTGAATTAATTTTTGATAATTGCAGGATTCATGAAAGTAACATTTTAGGAGATGTTGGAGATGGTTTTATACAATCCATGAAAGTTTTAGATGGTGGTAGAATTTCAATTGCTGCATTATCATTAGGAATTGCAAAAGGAGCTTATCAAACAGCTTTGCAGTACTCAAAAGAAAGAGAACAATTTGGAAAACCAATTTCACAATTTCAGGCAATTGCTTTTAAATTGGCAGAAATGGCAACTAAAATTGAAGCTTCTGAATTGTTGATTTATAATTCATCATACTTAAAGAATGAAGAGAGAAAGATGACTAAAGAAGGAGCAATGGCAAAATATTATTCCTCTGAGCTTGCTGTTGAAGTATCTTCAGATGCTGTGCAAATTCTTGGAGGTTATGGATATACAAAAGATTTTCCTGTTGAAAGATATTACAGAGATTCTAAATTATGTACAATTGGTGAAGGAACTTCTGAGATTCAGAAACTTGTTATTTCGAAACAAATAATTAAATAAATAATTGTTGTATTAAAATCTTTTATATATTTGCAATCCAAAATTTAAAATAAAAAATGATAGTAATACCTGTAAAAGAAGGAGAAGTTATTGATAGAGCTTTAAAGAGATTTAAAAAGAAATTTATGAAAACGGGCACTTTAAAAGAGATCAGAGGAAGAAAAGAATATATTAAAAAATCTCAAAGGTTAAGAATTCAAAAACAAAAAGCTGCATATTCCGCTAAAATATTAAGAGAGGCAGAATAAAAATAATATTTTTTAAAGATATAACCTTTTTATTAGTATTTTCGTAACTAGTAAAAAGGTTTTTTTATGCAAGTAGAAAATTTTCTTAACTATTTAAAATTTGAAAAAAGATATTCAAGTCATACATTAGTAGCGTACAAGACAGACTTAAATCAGTTTAAATCTTATATTTTATTAGAATTTGAAATTGAAAATGTTATAGAGGTTTCTCATTCTATTATACGTTCTTGGATTTCGTATTTATTAGATTCAGGTATTAGTTCTAGATCTGTAAATAGAAAAATTACTACATTAAAAAGTTTATTTAAGTTTCTTTTAAAAGAAGATATAATAATTAATAATCCTACTCAAAAGATTATTTCTCCAAAGACTTCAAGGAAGCTTCCAGTTTTTTTAGAGGAATCCAAAATGGAAGATTTATTCGAAGAGATGAATTTTCCTGAAACATTTGAAGGAGAAAGAGATAAATTAATTTTAGATGTTTTTTATATGACTGGAATCAGGCTTATAGAACTGATAAATATAAATCTATCAGATATTGATTTTGAAAAATCAATGTTAAAGGTTATTGGTAAAAGAAATAAAGAAAGAATTATTCCATTATCTCATATTTTATTAGATAAATTAAAAAAATATTCGGAAAATAATAATATTAATAATACCCTTTTCGTTACTGTTAGAGGAGTTAAATTAACCCCGAAGAAAGTGTATGGTATTGTAAATAAATATTTGTCTATGATTTCTAGCTTAGAAAAGAGGAGTCCTCATGTGTTAAGACATACATTTGCAACGCATATGCTTAATAATGGAGCAGATATTAATGCTATTAAAGAGATATTAGGTCATTCAAATTTAAGTGCTACTCAGATCTATACTCATAACACAATCGACCGTTTAAAGTCAATTTATAAACAAGCTCATCCAAGAGCATAAAATCTATTTAATATGAAAGTAGAAATTCAATCGATTCATTTTTCTCCTGACGGAAAGTTAGTTGATTTTGTAAATAAAAAATTAGAAAAGATTTCATTAATAGACGATGGTCTTATTAAAACAGATGTATTTTTAAAAATAGATAAGCCAGAATCCCCTGAAAATAAAATCGCAGAAATTCGTGTTCACTCTACAAAAGGTGAGTACTTTGCAAAAAAACAATGTAACACTTTTGAGGAATCTATTGACCTAAGTGTTCAAGCACTAAGAAAACAAGTGTTAAGACAGAAGGGTAGATAGCTTATTTTACTAGAAGTACTTTCGTATTTCTTAAATTTATATTAAATTTTGTTTGTATTAAAAAAAACTTTAATACATTTGCAGACCTGTTTTGGGGAGTATTGAGTTCTTTTATTAGTAGTAAACTAAAATAAATTGCCGATATAGCTCAGCTGGCTAGAGCAGCTGATTTGTAATCAGCAGGTCGTGGGTTCGAGTCCCTCTATCGGCTCT
>NZRO01000047.1 GCA_002696275.1 Flavobacteriales bacterium | reverse complement strand
ATCTATAGATTTAAGAATGTATTCTAAAGGAGTTTATTTGTTTGAGTTAAATACTGAAAATGGTTCAATTTACAAGAAATTAATCCTTCAATAGGAACTCTAATAAAAGTGCTATTTATTAAGTATATAGTTTTATTGTTTTTTCTTTCAAATTACTTTACATTAAGTTCTCAGGAATTAATTTTAAAAGATTACATAATTGAAAATAATGATACAATCCTATTAATTGATATTCCAAGTATAGAAGTTCTTTCTTTTACTGATAATAAAGAAAAGATAAAATATAGAATATTGAAGAGAAAGGTTTTAAAAGTTTACCCATATGCTATTTATACTAAGGAGAAACTTAAGCAAATAGAAAATGATCTTGAAGGAATTTCAAAAAAAAGAAAGAAGAAAAGATATACGAAGGAAGTATCTAAGTTTTTGAAAGAGGAACTTGGAGAAAAGATGAGAAAACTCACTAGAACAGAAGGTAATATCTTGGTAAAATTAATTTATAGAGAAACAAAAGTATCTACCTATAAACTACTAAAACAATACAGAGGAAGTTTAAATGCTATGTTTTGGCAAACTATGGCTAAGATTTACGATAACGATTTAAAACAAGAATTTAATCCTGAAAATATAAGAGAAGATATGTATATAGAACATATTATAATACAAGCAAAATTAGAAGGTGAATTATGAAATACCCTCAACATTCCTGATGGATGTTTCTATCAAAACATGATATTATATTTTATTCAATAATTAATTTACTTTTTGATATATAGTTGTTTGTTTCTATAATAAGTAAATATATCCCATCCTGTAGATTTCCTTTTTCTAATTCTATTTTATCAGATTTGATATTATGAGAAAAGTCTTTTACTTTTCTACCTTGTGGATCGAACAAGGAAATATTATTAACCACACAATTATCTAGTAAGTTTATAGTAGTTTTTAATCTAAAAGGATTTGGATAGACTACTAATTTTTCTGTAAGTATTTCAGATACACCGGTTGATATGTTATTTACATTTACTGGGTCTGAAGAAACAATACATCCATTGGCATCTGTGACTGTTAATATATAATCTCCATTTTGTGAAGGAGTAAATACATCATTTGTACTAACACTTACTCCATTTAAAGTCCAAATGTATGTATAAGCAGCAGTTCCTCCACTAGCAGACCCTTCTAATTGACTTCCTGTATAAATAGCAGAAAGTATCATTTGGAGAGGTTCGTTGATTGTATATGTTGCGCCACCAGATGATCCCTGTGCGTCAGTAACACTTACATTGTATGTTCCTGCTCCTAAACTATTTGGATTAACACCAAACCAGTTTGTTGTGTAGGGAGCTACTCCTCCGGAAATACATAATTGAGCAGTACCTGTAGTATCTCCGTAACAAGGAACATCTGTAGTAACTGTATTTACATTTAATGCTCCAGGTTCGGTAGCATCAAAACTACCTGCTTCAAAAAATACTCCAGAATCATAAGAATCATCACTACCGTCAACAATGGCAAGTTTTATGTGATAAACATTACATGGAATAACAGCTACCTGAGCTGTAAAGACATCTGTAAACCCGTTAAATGCAGAAACTATTCCTAAAGTATCGTAGTTATAGTATTGAGAGTTTAATGTATCGTTAACAGTAGAAATAGTAATAGGTAATGAAGGACTAGAGTTTGGTACTTCTGCAATATTTATCGCACCTCCAGGAAATCCAGCTGGTGAACTATAAGGACCTGTAATTCCTGGTCCTGATATAAGGAATGCAAAAACATCATTATAAGTTGAATTTACAAAATCTAGGTATTCTTCGGAGGCAAAAACATAATTGAATTTTACTGTATCAGCAGAGGGTACAAAATCAAATTCTAAAATAGCAGCATCTCCAGTAGAGGAAACAGAGAATGTTTGACCAATTAATCCTGGAACTGAATTTGCAATAGTTAATAAATCAGGATCTCCCGCCCCCATAAAACTAGATGATAAGAATGTACCTTGCACTATTGGAGTAGAGTCAATAATATTTGTAAATGTACTATCATAGATATAATTCCACCAAACTGTATCTGCTCCTATATTACCAATAGAATCCACACTTCCTGTAGATAGAACAAATCCTTCTGTAAATCCTATTAATCCAGAAGCATCTGTTAAATATCCAATTTGTGATGAGTCTCCAATAAAGGAATGATTTGTAGTCGTAACTCCATTTCCAATTAATACATTATCAATTAAGTAAGAAGGATGGTTTAGTGATGGGGTTGTTGCCATTTGTACTTGAGATAACACGCTCACACTAATAATACAAAAAATAAATAAGTAGATTTTTTTCATTTAATATGATTTAAATTTTAACAAAAATAGAGATAATTTCTAATTTTTTTTAAAATATAAAATACAAAATCTTATTTATTATGTTATAGTTCTAGTTTGTTTAATATCTCATCTGAGACAATATTTGGTAATGTTACCTTGAGATTTGGTTCCATTTCCATAGCTCTTTTAATAGCAAAGTTCGCTTCTTTGTTTCTAGCCCAACTTCTTCTGCTTACTCCATTGTTTACATCCCAAAATAGCATTGATTTTAATCTTCTTTCAGAATCTTTACTTCCATCTAGCATCATTCCAAAACCTCCATTTATAACTTCTCCCCAGCCTACGCCGCCACCATTATGTATAGAAACCCATGTAGCTCCTCTAAAACTATCTCCTATAACATTATGTATTGCCATATCNGCTGTAAATTGAGANCCGTCATAGATATTTGAAGTTTCTCTNTATGGGGAATCTGTACCACTTACATCATGATGATCTCTNCCTAAAATAACNGGTGCAGAAAGNTCNCCNGANGATACNGCATTATTAAATGCTTCTGCAATCTTNATTCTNCCTTCTGCATCTGCATACAAAATTCTTGCTTGTGATCCGACTACCATTTTATTTTCTCCNGCTTCTTTTATCCAGTTNATNTTATCNCTCATTTGTAGTTTGATTTCATCTGGTGCNTTTTNCATGATTTCTTCTAANACCTNNGAAGCAATNCTATCTGTTANTTCTAAATCTTTCGGGCAATTAGAAGAGCAAACCCAACGGAAAGGACCAAAACCATAATCAAAACACATTGGACCCATAATGTCTTGNACGTAAGATGGGTACCTAAAATCTCCGTTATCATTCAGGATTTCAGCTCCAGCACGGCTAGATTCTAATAAAAAAGCATTTCCATAATCAAAGAAGTACATTCCTCTNNCTGATAAGGTATTAATTGCGTTGGTATGTCTTANAAGTGTTTTCTGAACTTCTTTTTTAAATTGTTCCGGATTGTTAACCATCATNTTGTTTGCNTCCTCAAAACTCATTCCTACAGGATAATAGCCACCAGCCCATGGGTTGTGTAAAGATGTTTGATCTGAACCAAGTTCTACATTTACCTTTCTTTCTACTAGTTTTTCCCATAAATCNACNATATTTCCATCATACGCAATCGANACCGCNTCTTTNTTTTCTTTAGCNTTNANAGCTCTNTCTATTAGATGGTCTAAATCTTTGTATACTTCATCTACCCANCCTTGTTCATGTCTTTTGTATGTTGCTTCNGGATTTATTTCTGCAACTATNCAGACNCCTTTTGCNATTACTNCNGCTTTTGGTTGNGCTCCACTCATTCCTCCTAAACCTGCTGTCACAAATAACTTTCCNCTCATATCTTTTGCAGAAGCGTCAATTTTCCTTGATGCATTTAGAACGGTAATAGTTGTTCCGTGTACAATACCCTGNGGACCTATNTACATAAAACTTCCTGCNGTCATTTGTCCAAACTGTGTAACTCCTAAAGCATTAAATTTTTCCCAATCNTCNGGTTTGGAATAATTTGGNATCATCATTCCNTTAGTTGCTACAACCCTAGGAGCNTCNTTATGAGAAGGAAATAGTCCCATAGGATGACCTGAATANAATACTAAAGTTTGNTCATCNGTCATTTGNGNTAAATATTGCATACAAAGNAGATATTGTGCCCAATTTTGGAATACTGCTCCATTNCCACCATANGTTATAAGTTCGTGTGGATGTTGTGCAATATCGTAATCTAAGTTATTAGAAAGCATCATCATNATTCCAGCAGCTTGTTTGCTTTTATGTGGAAAATCCTCTATATGACGAGCTTTTATAATATAATCAGGTCTGAATCTGTACATATAAATTCTGCCATATTCTTTTAATTCTTTTGAAAATTCTGTTGCAAGTTCTGAATGTAAATTTTCTGGAAAATATCTCAAGGCATTTTTTATGGCAAGTTTCTTTTCTTCTGTTGTNAGTATNTCTTTTCTTTTTGGAGCATGGCTCACAGATCTGTCGTATTCTTTTTTTGGAGGAANTATTGATGGTATTCCNGNTAAGATAGCTTCTTTAATATCTGTCATCTCTTTTCTTTTTNTCATTTTTTTTGAAGGGACAATGTTTGCAGTTACTTTGACANCAANATCCNCTTTTTAAATGGTACTTTTCTGTAAAAACTANATATCCNTCTTTNGAGTAGTAATACTCATCCTTATCTAATTGGTCTATTTTNGAAAANCCTTTCATCTTNTTGCAAAATTACGATATTTGNATTAATGTTTATCAAATCTCAGNAAATATCACATCCNCTTTTTTTAGANAAGGANATACAACTATNTATCAAACGAATAGACCTAATTCATCCTNATATATCNGGAAATAAATTCTATAAACTAAAATACAACNTNTNAGAAGCTNTAAAACAAAATACAAANACAATCTTAACTTTTGGNGGNGCTTATTCTANTCATATATCTGCNACAGCATTTGCAGCACAANAAAAAGGATTTAAAAGTATAGGNATAATTAGGGGAGAAGAAACTTTTCCCTTAAATCATACATTAACTTTTTCAAAAGAATGTGGAATGGATCTTCATTACATTAGCAGGAAAGAATATCGAAAAAAACATACAGATTCTTTTATAAAATCTCTACAAAAAAAACTGGGTAGATTTTATCAAATTCCTGAGGGTGGAACAAATAAATTTGCAATACAAGGTACTTCCGAAATATTAGATGAAGAGGATACACAAAATTATATTTGTACAGCAATTGGTACTGGAGGAACTATATCAGGCATTATAAATTCTAGCTCCGATAATCAGAAAGTATTAGGATTTCCAGCAATAAAAGGATGTGAGGACTTAGAGAAGGATATAAAAAAATGGAGCAACAAACAAAATTGGAAATTAATAACAGATTACCATTTTGGTGGGTACGCAAAAATATCTGAGGAATTAATTCTATTTGTCAAGGATTTTTACTACTCACAAAGTATTCCTTTGGATGTTATTTATACAGGAAAAATGTTCTTCGGAATTATAGATTTAATAAAAAAGGATTTTTTTCCGAAAGGAAGTAGTGTTTTGGCAATACATACAGGTGGATTACAAGGAAATCAAGGAATAAACGAAAGATATAATTTAGATCTCCCTCATAATTTCTAAAGTACTTTCTGTTTTCCAAACTCCGGCTGTAAAATCAGGTATTTTAATAGATTGACTATTACTAGCGACAGATATTTCAGTAAGAGGAGTAATAGCAGACCACATTACACTATCGTATAAGTTAATGTCTAGAGGAAGTCCCAAATTTAAACATCTAATTAATCTGTATATCATCACAAAATCCATACCTCCATGCCCCTGTTTAAACGTCTGACTAACAGATTTTAACTTCTGAATAATTGGGTGTTGGTATTTATTTCTATATTTAACATATTCTTCTTCCTTTGACCAATTATGTCCCCAATATTCTGGTTTTTCACTATCAATATATAATCTACTTGGATATCCATCATGTACCGCTTTTGTTCCTATTACCTTATTTATTCTAGAATATGGACTTCCGCTATGAACATCAAATTGAAGTAGAATAGTCTTTCCTTTTTCTGTTTTTATCATAGTATTATTTATATCTCCACATTTATAAGTTGTAATTGGATGATTTGCTTGTTTTGCCGCTAGACTCAAATTTAATTCTCTACTACTCATAGATGTTAAATATGAAAAAGTATCTCCTCTGCCAATATTTAAATAAAATGCAATTGGTCCTAATCCATGTGTAGTATAAAAATTACCATTTCTGTTAGCATGCTGATGCAACCTCCATTGACCTTCATAATAGTTTTCATGCAATAATAAAGCTCTCAAATCATGTATATAAGCTCCCTCCGCGTGTGTAATATCTCCAAAAACTCCTTCTTGTATCATATTAAGTACCCAAAGTTCCTCTTCATTATAATTGCAATTCTCCATCATCATAAAATGTTTCTTTGTTCTCTCAGATACTTCAATTAATTTCCAACAATCTTCTAAAGTGTATGCTACAGGAACCTCACAAGCAACATGTTTTCCATTTTCCATAGCGTATACTGACATTGAAGTATGTAATTCCCATGGTGTAGCAATTAATACTAAATCTATATCATCTCTTTCGCATAAGTTTTTCCAATCCTCATTAGATTTATAGTATAGATCTGCTTTTTTCTCCTGAAATTCAGAAAGTTTATCGCAAGCGTTATTTACTTTCTTCTCTGATATATCAGAAATTGCTATAATTTCTGCATGATCATTTTTTACAAGATACTGAAACATTTGTAGTAAAACACTACCTCTGTTTCCAACTCCAATAATAGCTACTCTTACTTTCTTAATTTCTTTGACAGCAAAAGAAAACATACTTCCGTTTGTGTTTAATTTTGTATTATTTATTAACTCTTCTAAAGAATCATTACTAAAAGAGTAAGAATTAAAAGGAATACCTAGAAATGCAGATGCTCCTAATACAGATTTTAAGAAATGTTTTCTATTCATCATAATTTGTTCATAAAATTGATGTGTAAATGTATAAAATAAATGATAAAAGTATAATTTAGTATTATGAAAAATTTCTTTATTATTTTGCTTTTATGTTTACATTATTCTAGTTTTTGCCAAAATAAAACTGATATATATATTGAGAAATATTCCTACTTAGCTATAAAAGAGATGAAAGAATTTAGAATTCCAGCTTCTATCACTTTAGCACAAGGGATATTAGAAAGTGGAAATGGAGAAAGTAGGCTTGCTACTGAAGGAAATAATCATTTTGGTATTAAATGTCATAATTGGGAAGGAGAGGAGATTTATGCAGATGATGATGAGGAAAACGAATGTTTTAGAAAGTATAAAAAAGTAGAAGATTCGTACAGGGATCATTCATTGTTCTTATCAAAAAGAGGCAGGTATTCCTTTTTGTTTGAATTAAATATAACAGACTATAAAGCTTGGGCAAAAGGATTGAAAAAGGCAGGTTATGCTACTTCTCCAACTTATGCAGAAAAACTTATTAGTTTGATTGAAAGATACAACCTACAAAAATTTGATATTGAAATAAATCATAATAGAGATAAACAATTTTTCGCATCTCATAATTATGGTTTTCCATTTATTTACGGATTAGGTTTAAATTACATTAAGGAAGATAAATATCTGGCAACAATAGATGTTAATTCTTCTTTTGTTTTTAGTTCTATTTCTGCAGGTATAGGAGTTAATATGCGGAATAATTTGTTTACTAAACTCTCTTTTACAGGAATCTATCATGGATTTTCAAAAGATAATATTCATAAGTTTAATTATGGAATTCACCCAAATATAAATTATATTTTAGATACAGAAAACAAAAAGATACTAATTAATGTAGGGGTTTTATATTCTTTTGAAAAAATAAAAGATTATAATTTTAT
>NZRO01000046.1 GCA_002696275.1 Flavobacteriales bacterium | reverse complement strand
TGTGGATGTACTCGTTGAAGAACTATTTATAGTTAAGTTTAAGGTAGCTGTACTATCACACCCCGCTGCGTTAGTAGTAATGTAAGTATATGTTCCTGAACTTGTATAGGTAGTACCATTCCAAGTATAACTATCACATTCTACTAGTGTAGATGTAGATGTGGTTGGAACACACAAACATGTTATATTGAAAGAAAATGTTTGAGTATCTACATCCCCTAACTCAGAATTTATAATAGTAGTAAATGTAAGAACACTAGAGGGTGGATTTATAAAAATATTATTAAAAATAACTGTTTGTGAATTACCGGAGGTCACATTATTATTATCAGGAACTGATTGTGCTACAATATTTATTCCACCAGATACATTTGAGATTGTAAATGTTCCTAATGAAAGACCTGTAACTGTATTAATAGATTGAATTATCGCTTGATTGGAAGAAACTATGGAGCTGACTATTAACACAGTATTAAAATTAAAGTTTCCAGCTTGCATTGTTGCACTTCCAACTGTGTCTCCAACACTCATTGTAGAAATAGCAAAGGATCCTCCATCAGATGAAAATAATGAAGTTGACATATCTGGTTCATTAGGATCCTGACTTACACTAATTGAAAGATCAGCTAAACTATCACAATTTGTATTTGATAAGTTAACAGAAACTGTTGGAGAAAATGGAATACATGGTGAATTACCAGTGTTACCGTCAACACAATTTCCGCAACTATCAATCCAAGCGGAACCTCCTAAATCTCCATTACAATCATTACATTGAATTGTAAAAGTATTATTTTGTGAATAAACATCACCTAATTCTGAGTTGATATTAGAAGTGAAAATAACATTTGATGGACTAGGATTAGTGAAAATTCCAATTAAAGTAATATTCTGACTATTACCACTAGTAACATTATTGTTATCAGGAAGAGAATTTGCAATAATTAATATTCCTGTAGATGTGTTTTCTATAGTAAAAGTAGAAAGTATTTGACCTGTTAAATCATCAACAGATTTAATAGATATTTTATTTGATGTTAAAATAAAATCTACTTGTAGAGTTGTGGTTACATTGATAGATCCGCCAGCAGCAACATTTGTTGATGTTCCAACAATATCGTTAGGACTTAAACCACTAAAATCAAAGTAACCTCCATCAGAACTAAAGACAGCTGAAGATACATCAGGTTCATTTGGATCTTGAGAAAATGCAAAACTAAAATCAGAGATAGAATCACATTCTAAAGAACTTAAAGATAATGATACTGTTGGTGAAAATGGAATACAAGGAGAGTTTCCTGTAGTGCCATCTACACAATTTCCACAACTATCAATCCATGCTAAACCATTAGGTGTATTATTACAATCTACTGGAAAATTAGTTGTAGTGAATGTCTGTAAACTGGTCCATGATGAAGATGGAGAATTTCCACTTGAGCATATAGATTTTAACTGCCATTCATAATTAGTGGAAGCAACAAGTCCTAATAGATTATAACTATTTCCTTGGGGAACATTATGATCATAACTCCAATTTGGTGTACCTGTTGGTCTGTATCTAACTCTATAGTGATGAACTAATGTGTCTAAATCCCAATTTAAAGTTGCAGAAAAGTTAGAGACATTACTTGAGTTTACATTTGTAGGAATATCACAATTCTGTGCCTTTGAATTTGTAACTCCGATTGCAAAAAATCCAGACACTAAAATAGTTAAGAATAATCTAGTAAATCTTCTATTCATAATACTTTTTTTTATTATTAAATATTTATTTTAAAATTAAGGGAACGACAAATATACAAAAAATAAAAAATTATTTCTTCTTTAAATATCTTTTTCTTACCTGTCTAAAACTATCATACGAAGAGTATCTTCTTCTCCCAAAATTCTGCATATATTCCTCTTCTGTTTTTTCATATGCAGATTTGTAAGTTTTACACATTTTAACATTGTACAAATAACGTTTCTCAAAACCAATTTTTCGAATCTCTACTAGGTCACCAAACATAGCGTTTTTTCTTACAATATAACCCTTGTGAAAGGACTCTTCTAAAATATGGCTTTCAATAAACCTAAGCACATCTAGGCAGGTACTGTTTTTGTACTTTTGATTAAAATCATAAATTTCATCAATTAATTTTAATATATCTTTTCTTAAATTAAATTGATTGATATTGATATCATTTTGTAATACAGACATTATCTCAAATATTAATGCATCTTTTTTCATAATTCTAAATATTACGATACAAATTAATTTCGTCCACAATGATACTGTACGAAAGTATAATGAAAGCTGTTACAAGAACAATAATTAAAATGAAAAACATCAATTCTCCTAATTTCATGAATACAAAATTAGGAATTGAAGATAATTTTTTATGGAACAATGTTCCATTTTGAATAGTTGCCCGACTAGGGCTCGAACCTAGACTCTTCTGGACCAAAACCAGACGTGTTGCCAGTTACACCATCGGGCATTATCTAAAATGGATTACAAAACTAATAATTAATAACAATTAGCAAACTATTTTTACATTTTTTCTGTTTCTGTTAAATAAACTAAAAAATCAAAATAAATTCCTAAATTCGCCAAATTGAAATTTTAACAATCAAATTATGAATAATTTTAAAAAACTAAATAATATTACCGGATGGTTAGTGTTCTTAATCTCAACTATTATTTATCTAGTAACAATGGAGAAAACCGCTAGTCTTTGGGATTGTGGAGAATTTATATCAGCTGCATATAAATTAGAAGTTGTACATGCTCCAGGAGCTCCATTTTTCTTAATGTTAGGAAGGATCTTTTCCTTATTTGCTGCAGATGCTTCTCAAGTTGCTATTATGGTAAATAGTATGTCCGCATTATCCAGTTCATTTACAATATTATTTTTGTTTTGGACTATTACTGCTTTTGGAAGAAAAATATATTTTAAAGACGGGAATATTGAACAATCTAAATTGATTGCTGTATTAGGAGCGGGGGTTGTAGGATCTTTATCCTATACTTTTTCAGATTCTTTTTGGTTTTCGGCGGTGGAGGGAGAAGTTTATGCTCTCTCTTCATTTTTCACTGCTTTAACCTTTTGGTGCATCTTGAAATGGGAAGAAGTTGCCGACTCTCCACATTCTAGTAAATGGCTAGTATTAATCGCTTATTTTATTGGACTTTCAATTGGAGTGCATTTACTTTCTCTACTAACAATTCCAGCAATGGGGATGATATACTATTTTAAAAATAATAAATATACACATTATGGAGCTTTTAAAGCGTTAATAATATCAGCATCAATACTACTTGTGATTCAAGGCATTATTATACCAAAAACAGCTTCTCTGATGGGAACATTTGATAGAATTTTTGTAAATGATTTTGGACTTCCTTTTAACTCTGGAGTATTGTTTTTCTTTTTATTAATTATAGGTTTAATTGTTTTTGGATTATTTAAAACAAGAGAATCGGGCAATTCTACATGGAATACTGCAATTTTAGGAGTTTTAGTTTTGTTAATTGGATATTCTTCTTATTCAACAGTAATTTTAAGATCTTCCGCAAATACACCTATCAATATTGGGGCTCCTGACGACCCTTTAAAACTTTCCTCTTATTTACAAAGGGATCAGTATGGCGATTGGCCTATTGTTTCAGGTCAACAATACAATCAGAAATTTCCGATTGTAAACCCTACTGGACAAGAAACTACAGGAACGGAATATCTTAAAAATGAGACGAAGGGTATTTATGAAGACATGGGGAATAAAATAAAATATACATATCGAGATAAAGAGTTTTTCCCTAGAATGTGGTCTGATCAGAAAACACAGGGATACAAAAGATGGAGAAGAGCGAATGGAACAGACCCCAATAGCAGAATTAAATTTGGAGAGAATCTTCATTTCTTTTTTGACTATCAGATAGGCTGGTCGTACTTGAGATATTTTATGTGGAATTTTGCTGGAAGACAAAATGACATTATGAATATGGATCAGAATGACATATATGGTAATTGGGAAAGTGGGTTAAATTTTGGCAAATACGATAACGCACCTAGTCATTTGAAAGACAACAAAGCCAAAAATCATTACTATTTTTTACCGTTAATTATAGGTTTAATTGGTATATTCTTTCATTTTAAATCCGCAAAAACAGACGCAATATCTGTACTGATGTTCTTTTTATTTACTGGAGTTTTAATTATTGTGTTTTTAAATGTGCCACCAGATCAACCGAGGGAAAGAGATTACGCTTATGTAGGTTCTTTTTACGCATTTGCTATTTGGATAGGTTTAGGAGTTTTAGGTATTTTTGAATACTTAAAAAACAAACTCGACAAGAGAATCTCGGCAATAATATCAACTGTTATTTGTTTAATTGCTGCTCCGGCATTAATGGCTTCTGAAAATTGGGATGACCATGACAGGAGCGGAAGGACCATTACAATAGATGTTGCTACTAATTATCTGCAACAACTAGAACCTAATGCGATAATTTTCTCTAACGGGGATAATGACACCTATCCATTATGGTACGCTCAAGAAGTAGAAGGAGTTCGTCTTGATGTGAGAAATGTAAACATGAGTTTATTAGGAATGGATTGGTATATTGATCAAGTAAAACACAAAGTATATGATGCAGAAGCTGTACCTTCTTTATTAAAATATGAGGATTATAAAGGAAATCAGAAAAATGGAGTCCCTACTTACAAAAACAAAAAAAGAAAGAGTGCTTTACAAGCAATAAAAGAAGTAAAAAATGGAAAAGGATGTCCAAAGAATATTTATATCCCTATAGACACATCTTTATTTTCAGAAACAGACAAGAAAAACTGGAAAGGAAAAAATATCATGAATAGAATAGATCTAACCGTAAAAGGAAGTAGGATTAATCAACATGAACTAGCTTTACTAGATATACTTGCTAACTTTAAATTTCAAAGACCTTTATATTTTATCAGTTCTCAACAAACCTTAGATAAGTTCTCATTAGTAGGAAAAGGAAACCCTACTACTCAGGAGGAGCTTTTAAAATATATTGGATTATTAGATTTCGTACAAGAAGAAGGTTGTGTTAGTAGATTTGTTCCTTATAGAACAAATTATGCAAGCCAGCAAAATACAGAAACCAAAAATAGTTTTGACATTGTAATGAATAATTATAGATTTGGAAATGTTATTAATCCCGATGTGTATTATGATTATTATTCAGCAAGATCAATGATAGGATTCAGATATCCATTTTTAAGATTAGCAGTAGCCGTTCAACAAAAAGGAGATTCAGAAAAAGCAATAAAACTAGCTGACAAATATTTTGCTTCAATACCAATATCTACAGATGTGTTAGACCCTGTTTCTATTCAAATGTCCGCAATCTATATAAATGAAGAGCATGAAGAAGGTTATAAATGGTCTGAATTACTTCTAAAAGAATATGAATTACAAGAAAAATTCTTATTAGAACAAGAACTAAAAGGAGGATACCTTTCTGTTGATGGAAAAAGATTACAACAATACACTAAAAAGAGTATAAACGAGTTAAGAACATTAAGAAAAAACATTAAATTATAAAATTGTTCTTTGTAAAAACGCCTAATCTTATTCGAAAGATGTTTCCTTCATTAAGCTGGAGGGTTGAAACAAATAAAAAAGAGGTTTTTATAAGCTTTGACGATAGTCCAACTCCTAAATTAACTTATTGGATTTTAAATATATTAAGTAGTCTTAAGATTAAAGCTACTTTTTTTTGCGTCGGAGAATCTTCGAAAAAATATCCAGAAATAATTAATGAAATTCAACAAAAAGGACACAGTATAGGGAATCATAGTTTTTCTCATAAAAATGGGTGGTTTTCATCTACAAATTCCTACATTGAAGAGATTGAAAAGTGCTCCTCTGTAATTCCTAAAACTAATCTATTCCGTCCTCCATACGGGAAGATATACCCTTGGCAGATAAGAGAAGTTAAAAAAAAATATAAGATTATAATGTGGGATGTTCTTAGTTATGATTTCAAGAAAGATATAAGATCTAATATATTACAAAGAAATATCTTAGATAATATAGAAAGTGGATCTATCATTGTATTTCACGACAACAAAAAATCTGAGAAAATCCTCAAAAAAAATTTAGAAGAGATCTTGAAAAAAATTAGAGAAAAAGGATATAGCTTCTCTAAACTTTAGTAGCAATACAAAAATAATCTAAACAGGTGTCATTCATTTCCTTTATAAAGTAATCTGTATATTTTACTTCACCTACTAATTTCTCGTTATTATCCTGTAATTTATGTCTATTAAATCTATTTAAAATGTCATATGGAATTTGTAAAAATAATCTAGGTAATTTTTTTTCAAGATTAAAAATATCCCACTTTCGGATATTTTCTACAGACTTCTTATTTTTCTCATAATATTTCATAACCTTTTCATTTCCATAAATACCTTTCATTTTAATATTTGAAAATGATGTTTTCAAAACATCCTTCATTTCTGTAGGATTATATTCTCTAATATGCCACGGATTACGAGACAAAGACATTAAGATATTTGGAGTTGTAAGGATTAGCTTACCTCCCGGTTTTAATACCCTGTGAATTTCTTGTACAAACTTTTCATCGTCTTTAATATGTTCTATTACTTGAAAAGTAACCACAAAATCAATAGAATTATCCTCAAACTTTAAAGGAGGAACATTCATTTTATGAAACTCTATATTGTTTTGTTCCTTTAAACCTTTCTCAATAGGAGAATCGTATTTGTCAATTGCAATATATTTCTGTGCTTTATCCGCAAGTTCTACTATACCATACCCCTCTCCACTACCAACTTCTAAAACAATCCCATTAATTAATTTTGCCGCTTCTTTATATGCTATCAAGTGTCTTTGAAAAATTACATTTTCTGAGGGATCTAGATGAGAACTTCGTTCTGCAGTTTGTAAAATACTACTCATTGTCTTTTTTATTATAACGCAAATTTAATAAATCTAATCTTTAATTTCTAACAATACAGGACAATGATCTGAGTGAACCGCAGATGATAGAATCTGACATCTTTTTAATTTTGACAATAAGGTTTTCGAGATCATCTGATAGTCAATTCTCCAACCTAAATTCTTTACTCTTGCATTTGCTCTGTAACTCCACCATGTATATTGATGAGGATCTTTGTTTAAATGTCGAAATGAGTCAATAAATCCTGTTGATAAGAAATCTGATAACCATTGTCGTTCTTCTGGTAAGAAACCTGAAGTGTTTTTTAATCGGACTGGATTATGAATATCTATCGCCTGATGACAAATGTTATAATCTCCACAAAGGATGAGATTTGGAATTTCTTTCCTAAGTTCATTTACATAACTCTTAAACTGTTCTAAAAAATACATTTTAAAATCTTGCCTTATGTCACCGCTACTTCCACTTGGAAAATAAATACTCATAACTGAATATTCTTTAAAATCTACTCTAATTATTCTCCCCTCAAGATCTATATCTTCTATTCCACATCCATACTCAATATGTTTGGGTTTATTCTTACATAAAATAGCTACACCACTATACCCCTTTTTTTGAGCTGAATGCCAATAACAATGATAGCCTAAATCTAAAAAAACTGATTCGTCAAACTGATCACTATTAGCTTTAATCTCTTGTAAACAAATGATATCTGCATTTGTAGAGTGAAGCCAATTATTAAAATCCTTTCTTAGAGCCGCTCTAATACCATTTATATTGTATGTTAATATTACAGACATGTTTTATTTTTATTGGAAGATAAAAATAATATTTTTGGCAACAATAATATAGTTTTTACATTTTTTTCGTTTATACTATTTCTAAGAATCAAAAATTGAAATCACCTTGTAAAATATTGTTTCTGTTTTTATTTATTCCTATTTTGCTAATAGGACAAGGTTTTGAATCTGAAAGAGATAAACAGATCGTGATTGAAAAAATGGAATTTAAGGTCGATAGTTTTAGCATTGTATCAAATACTTTTAAAATAAAATCTTTAAAGAATCATACTATACCAGAAACTAGTTATAGTTTAAATGAAATAGAATCAACAATTGAAATTAAAGACACATTACTTTTTGGGGATACTTTAATATTTAGTTATCATGTCTTTCCTGTATTACTTTCTAAGACATTTTATAAAAGAAAATTATATTTTACAGAACCGGAAATTAATAACTCTTATATAAATAGGAACAAAAATCATAAAGATAATA
This sequence comes from Flavobacteriales bacterium, assembly GCA_002696275.1. Classification (GTDB taxonomy): domain Bacteria; phylum Bacteroidota; class Bacteroidia; order Flavobacteriales; family BACL11. The sequence continues at coordinate 68,551 of NZRO01000046.1, read as the reverse complement.
GAAGTAATTCTAATTTAATCAGAGAAGGAAATATTAGTAGAAATGTTATGATAGGAAACTCTCAAGATCTTTCTATTTTGTCTAACATCGATTTAAGAATTAATGGAAAACTAGATAATGACATTACTCTTCAAGCTGTTATTTCAGATAACAACCTACCTTTTCAAGAAGATGGTAGTAGTTACAAATTACAAGAGTTTGACAAAGTTTTTATAAGAATTTTCAACGAAAAAAATGAAATTATAACTGGAGATATTTTTACAAAACATAATAGTCGATTTTTAAAATATAATAGAAAGGCCAAAGGAGTCATACTTAAAAATAAAAGACATATGGAATTTTACTCCTACTCTAACTTGAGTTCCATAAGTATGAGCAAAGGAAAATACACTACTCAATCTTTCAATGGAGATGAAGGAAATCAAGGCCCTTACAAACTAAGGGGAAGGAATGGAGAAAATTATGTTGTAGTACTTTCTGGAACTGAAAAATTATTCTTGAATGGAGAGAAATTGGAGAGAGGAATAGATAGAGACTATATAATTGATTACAATACTGCAGAAATTATTTTCACATCAAGAAATCTAATTACTAAAGATGATAGATTTTATGTTGAATATGAATATAATGAAAGAAGTTATGCTCAATCTGTTATCACTTCAAATCAGAAATTTGTCCATAAAAATTTAGATCTTAGTGTCCATATTTATTCTGAGTCTGATTGGAAAAATCAGAATTATTTAAGTGAACTTTCAGACTCTGAAAAACATATTCTTTCAGAGATAGGTGATTCGGAGAGTGATATTTATTCCCTATCGGTTGATAGTACTACTTATTCTGAAGAGAAGATATTATATAAAAAAGTAGATACTCTGATTAATGGTATAAGTCTACAATTTTATCGATATTCTAACGAACCTGACTTGGCAATTTACCAAATTAGATTTACTGAAGTAAATCAAAATGAAGGAGATTATATCCTAAAGGAAGATGGTGTTAATGGAAAAACTTATGAATGGACCCCTCCAATTTTTACAAATGGAAATTTCATTTCTCAAGGAAATTTCGCACATTATGTAAAGATAACTTCTCCAAAATCTAAAACAATTATCTCTACGGAAGCTTCATCTAAAATTAATAACAAATTAGATCTTTATACAAATATTACATTAGAGAATTTTGATAAAAATTTATTTTCAAATCTTAATGATAAAGACAATAACTCCTTAACTACTTTTTTAGGAATGAAATACAAAATTATAGATAAAGATAAATGGAAAATAATTAATAGTAATTCTCTTGAATTTATTTCTGACAGATATACTGGAATAAACACATATAAAGATATTGAATTTTCTAGATATTGGAATTGCGACAATATTTATGGTAAGCAGACCTTATATAGAAGTGAAATCTCTATTATAAAAGATAGTATAGAACTTGTAAAATATATCTATCAAAATCTAGACATAGGCGATTTATATTCTGCGCACAGAAATTCTATAAAGCTAGATTATAACAAAAGTAAATTTAGTTTGTTTTCAGAATCTAAACTCTCCAAAACAAAGTCTACAGAATTTAACTCGACTCTTTTGTTTTCAAAATCTAAGATAAATTACAATCTAAAACATCTAAATCTAAATTTAATTCTAAATTCTGAAAATTTTCTTAATAAGAATCTTGAAAATGAGTTATTAGAATCTACTAATTCATTTGTTGAGATCATAAGTTCAGCTAGTAATAAACTTAAATCAGTTTTCTTAGAAATTGAAAGAAGGAAGGATAAAAAAATATTCGATTTCAGCAAATCTAATCAAATTAATTTGAATCTAGATTTTAATAAACTCAACTATTTTAAATACAATACAAGTTTAAAATATAGGAGCGTAAATTACACCGCAGATAGTTTACAAGATGAAAATCATCTATTATCTTCTAATAATTTTACAATAAAGTTATTTAAAAATTTTATTCAATTCAACAATAAATATGAATTAGGAAAAGGGAAACAAGCAAAAAAAGATAAGAGTTTTATTAAAGTACCCTCTGGTATGGGTACGCATAATTGGATAGACAATAATAATAACGGGATACAAGAACTTAATGAATTTACTCCTGCGGTATTTCAAGATGAAGCGGAATATGTTGTGTTGCTGTTACCTTCTAATAGTCTGGAAGACATCTATTTTCTAGAATATAAACAAAATATTACTGCTGATTTTAATAAGATTAGTAAAAGAAAAATCTTGAAAAAGATATATCTACATAGCCATTATCAAATTCAAAATAAGGATAAAGATTTACATTTCAATCCATTTTGCCACTATATAACAGATAGCAGTATTGATAATATGTCCCAAAGTATTAATTCATTCTCATATAATAGAAACAACAAGTTTTTTAATCTTCATTTTCAAAACAAAAATTCTATTATTAAGAATAGCTTCTCTTACGGAACTGACAAACAGAAAAAACAAGAGAATCAGATACGTTGTAACAATTTAATACGGAATAATATTTATAATATCATTCAAATATCTATTGGTAAAAAAGAAAACTTCTCTAATTTCTTTGACAATAAAAATTATGAATATTCCTTTACTAAATTGGAGCAACATTTAGATTTTGAAATGAAAAACAACACCAATTTTAGTCTATTATATACACATCAAAACAAGCAAATTTCAGAGAATAATTCTCAAGTAAAATCAAATGAGTTTTCCTGTGTTTATGAGAAATTAGATGACAATAATTTTATGTTACAATCTCATTTAAAATTAATATATATTGACGCTATCTTAAATAATAATTCCATTCTTAATTATGAATTAATGGAGGGATTATCTAAAGGAAGAAATTTTATATGGGGAATAAAGCTTCAAAAGAAACTAAAAAACAGTTTACAAATTGATCTTCTATATGATGGGAGAAAATCCACAACAAGCGAAGTAAAACATGTTGGGAATATTGGTGTTACTGCTTTCTTCTAATTTAATTTCAAAATAGTATTTCCCACTAATTTTTCATCGATAAAAAATAGAACCTTATATTTCCCACTTTCCAATATTTCTCCTCTTTGCCAATCTACACACAACTCTATTTCCTTATTGTTATAATTAAATGGCTTTGATATAGTAAATTCTACAATTGAATCTTTCATTATGAAAACAGAACTATCTGGAGTACTACTAGATTGTAAAATATCTCCATTAGGATCAATAAATTGAATATAAATAGTTTTAAACTCAGATTTTGCTATTTGATTAGCAGAAATCTTAAAACAAGATCGCAAGAGTTGTATGTTTTTTGCCCATATAACTTTTCTCTCTTGTCCATATGAAGTAAGTTTTAACTTATCAATTTCTATATCAAAAACCTCTAAGGTAGAACCAACATCTAACCTCTCATTTTGTTCTACTAACTCCTTATTTTGCTTTTGGTTTTTAGTTTTTAACAATCTATTTTCTTGCTCAAGAGTTTGATTTTGAGTTTGTAATTCTTCTGTTTTTCCTAACAAAGAATCTACTTGAGCAAAATATTTCTTTGTAATATTCTGAAGTTTGATTATCTTTTGTTTTGCTTGATTTAAATCATTTTTCACATTCAACAAATCTCTAATCTCTTTCTTTAAGTTATCTATTTCCAATTGTTTCTCATCAAGATCAATATTTAAATTATCTATCTCGTATCTAGAATTGTCATATTGTTCTAAAATATCATCTAATTCAGAACGTAGATTGTTTTCCTCCTCTAACTTTATTATTCTAAGGTTCTCCGATTCCTGAAATTTTAATTCTGAAGTTTCTGTGTAATTATAAAAAGAAACGGATAATGCAATAATAGCTAGCACTAAAAATGTAATTAATATGTATAACTTATTATTCATCATTGGAAAAATAAATTTAGTTTGATTATGTAATCAGTTTTCTAAAATTAATTAAAAACTTTTTTTAATATTTCTGTAACTCTTGCTTTAGGATTCATTCTTATTTCTTTTTCGTGTTTTGCAATTAATATAAATAAACCATCAATTGTTTTTGTTGTAATATAATCTTCTATGTCAGGATTTATTTTTTTTACAAATGGTATTTTATTATATTTATTAATTAGTAAATTCCATTTTTTAGTTATCTCTGATTTTTTCATTGCTAGGGAAACTAAAGAATAAAATTCAGAATATAAAAATTTGTAGGTGCTNTTTTTTAAATATATCGTAGCCGCATTATCTTCTCCATTTAAAATATTCAGAGCGTCATTAATACTCATTTTACTAATAGATTGCTCTAACACTGGCAACGCTTTTTCTGATGCGATTTCAGCGGATCGATTCATACTTTTTTCAAATTGCTTAACATTCTCACTAAAACCGATATTTAATAAATTATTTTTAACAGNCTCGTCAGGNAATGGNATTTTAATGAGCTTGTTATTATTAAANCCCCCCTCAGCGGAAGATATATCNACAGAAAATGAACATGCTTTTTTTAATGCCTCTTTCAAACCTTCAACAATTTCACTCTCAGTTAATTTNACATCTTTATTTATTAAAGACTCTGNTTTTTTAGAGGCCTTTTTAATTAAATTAATTTGTGAAAAACAAATTGATGNGGANATCATAAGAATTAACGCTAATGCAAATTTCATTCTAAAATATATTATTAAAAAACAACATAACGCTAAAGTAATAAATAATATTATTTAAANGGTTTTTAAATCTGAAGGCAATTTAACATCTGATTTTCTGTAATCTTTATTAAATAAACCCACTCAAATGAGTTATATTATTAAAAAAGCGGAATCTTAACTCAAAATGAGGTGGATTCCGCTTTGGTGGGCCTAGTTGGGCTTGAACCAACGACCCCTTGATTATGAGTCAAGTGCTCTAACCAGCTGAGCTATAGGCCCCGAAATATATGCTGCAAATCTATTAAAATGATTTAATATTTTACACTTTTGTAAAATGAAAAATATAAAATCTATTATTTTTGATTTAGGAGCTGTTTTACTAAATATAGATTACCAAAAAACAATTGATGAATTTGAAAAATTAGGAGTGACTAAATCAAATAGTTTTTATTCTAAAAAAACACAGATTACTATTTTTAACCAATTAGAATGTGGTGAAATCTCAGAAAAAAACTTTGTAAAAGAAATTCAGAAATATTGCAACAACGCAAATTATAATGAAATTATTTTTGCGTGGAACGCGCTTTTGTTAGACCTTCCAGAAAAAAGGGTTCAACTACTAAAAGCAGTTAAACAACACTATAATATTTTTCTCTTATCTAATACAAACTCTATTCATATTTCTGAGTTTAAAAATCAAATTGGAGAAAATAGATATTTAGATTTCTATAATACATTTAACAAAGTTTACTATTCTCATGAAATAGGANTTAGGAAACCTAACAAAGAAGCTTTTCAAATTATAATAAATGAGAATAATCTAAATCCTGCAGAAGTTTTTTTTATTGATGATTCTCCTCAGCATATTGAGGGAGCAAAAAAATTAGGTATACAAACATATCACTTGCAAGATAATGAAGAGATTATTACTTTATTTCCTGACACAACTCAATAAGTACACCATTTGTATCTTTTGGATGTAAAAAACAAATCAATTTATTATCGGCTCCTTTTTTAGGGACTTTATTTAAGAGTCTAATCCCCTCCTTTTTTATCCTCTCCATTTCTGAATATATATCTTCTACTTCTAATGCTAAATGATGCATTCCCTCTCTATTCTTCTCTAAATATTTTTGGATAGGACTCTCTGAATTAGTGGCAGCAACTAGCTCTATTTTATTTTCTCCTATCTTAAAAAAAGAAGTTANTACACCTTCCGATTCTACCACCTCAGCTTTATAATTTTCTTTTCCAAATATCTTTGTAAATAATTTATTAGATGATTTAATATCCTTAACAGCAATACCAATGTGATCTATTTTTTTCATTAAGAGTAGAAAATTACTAATACTTATTATTGTTAGGAATACGGACAGACATTGTAAATTCATGTGTTCCTAACTGATATTGACTAATTTCACCAAAATAATGATCAAATGAATAAGCAAATTGGATTTTATCAGCATTAGTACCTACAGAGAATGATAAGGAAGAATTAGATCTTACAGAAAAACCAGNCCATATTTGGTCTGNATAAAAAACTCTTGTAGAAAAGTTATATTCCGATTTCCCGTTATCTCTATTTCTGATTAANAAAGATGGTTCTAAATACCAATCTCTATCAATTTTAAATTTATAACCTAACAAACCATAGTAAATTCTTTCNCCAATATTTTTACTAAACCCATCTCCTGATTCATTNTTAAAACTAGTTTGTAACATATTTATAACTGAATAACCGACAAATAATGATCTATTATATAAATAAACTCCTGAACTTGCGTCTCCTATTAATTTCTCAAAAGACTTATCGTTATATGCTGGGTCTTGACCAGGAGGTAGTTCTCCAGGCTCAAAGTCTAAATAATAATACATTGCTTTNGCTCCAATACCAAATGACAAATAAGTTCCTTCTGCATTTAATGGTACGTGATAAGCATAGTTTAAATTCAGATTTGTTTGATTGGAGGGATAAGTTCTGTCATGTTCTAGATATCCTCCCANNGCAGATCTATTATTTAAAGCTCCATGATAACTAACATTAGCAGATAATGGGGCTCCTTCAAATCCCAACCATTGTTGTCGTGATTGAAAAGTGAAAGAGCTATAATCTAAACTCCCTGAAATAGCGGGATTATAAATCACATTATTAGTATAATATTGGGAAAACATAACCGCCTGTTGAGATTTGACAACCATTACAGAAAAAATAAACAAGACTATAATAATTACTTTTCTCATTATCTTACAATAGTTAAACTTCCTTTAAATACATCATCTGAATTCTCTAAATTTAAGATGAAATAATATGTNCCTGAGGGTAATCTTCTTCCGTCTTTTGAAAAACCACTNAATGCAACAGACTCTGAGTTAATATAATTTCTTCTTCTAAATACCATATTTCCCATTCTGTCATATACTTCTACAAGAGCTTCGGGATATAAGTGAATATTTTCAATTTCCCAATAATCATGTATTCCATCTTCGTTAGGAGAAAATACTTTATAAACTGTTATACAAGTTTTAGGATTATCTTGTATTATTATAGAGTCTGAAATGGTACATCCCATTGTATCTATTACAGAAACTGAATAAGTTCCAGGATACAAATTTTCAATCTTTGACGATTCATTATCAACAAACTTGTCTCCTGTATTCCAAATAAAGACAAATGGAGGGGTGCCATTTTCTATAAATACCCTAGCTTCACCACTATTATCATCCTTACATATAACATTTTCTACAGACATAAAAGATTGTAANCGCTGCACTGGATTTACANATAAAAGTTGATTATTCTGACATCCATTTGCATCTGTCACAGAAAGTGTGTAAGNGCCTAAAGTTGGAGGAANATTTTCTAAATTCAGCGTAGTCTCACCTGAGTGTNTCCAAAGTAAGGAATAAGGTGGAGTTCCTCCATAAACTTCTGTAAATACATCTGCNGAATCTTCTTCAGCACACATGTTTTTTAAAGTAAAATTAGCTGTTATTTCAATGGTTTGTTCAATAGAGATCGTATCAGTCAAAGAACAAATTAATGGAGATGAAGTATCATTAGGGTCAAAAAATTCCATAATATTTATTACATATTCACCTGACTCTAAATTTGTAAGTAGAGAGTTTGTAGAATTAGTTCCATCAGGAAGCGTCCACCACCAAGTAGAGTTNTTATTTAAAACACTTATACNTATCTCTCCTGTATTGTCNCCATAACAATCTACATGATTTAAANTCAATAAGTTATAGGAACATTGTGAGANTAACTCTGTATTATAGACAGAAAAAAATATAAATAATAAAAAAATAAATCTTTTCATAAAATTTGATTCTTGCAAATATATAAAAAAACCNGTAACAGGTTCTCTCAGGGAAAATAAGAACGGAACTCGAAAGATTATTNTTTCTANAGTAAATTTTAAAACAAAATATACCGCCAGCCTAAAAAAAACCCTGTAATCACTGACTACAAGGGTTTAAGTGTTGAGGTATCGAGCGGATTCGAACCGCTGTAGATGGTGTTGCAGACCACTGCCTAGCCGCTCGGCCACGATACCCTATTTTNGGATTACAAATATAAAAATAATTTTGTTCTGAAATAGTTTTATCTTCTATTAAAATCATTCATAGTTCTGCTAACTCCAATTGTAGAAAAAGATTGAATCATTTTAACAACAAAATCTATTCTTTCTTGTAAAACTANCTCTTCATCATCTAACCAATTTCCTAAAACATAAGCGGACTGACATCCTTTTGNAAACTCTGATCCCACTCCAAATTTAATTCTTGAAAAAATGGATGAAGATAAAACTTCAATAATACTTTTAAGACCATTATGCCCACCATCGGAACCTTTTGCTCTCATACGAATAGNTCCGAATGGTAATGATATGTCATCAGTAACTACCAAAATATTTTCTATAGATATTTTTTCTTTTTGCATCCAATAATTTACCGCCTTTCCACTCAAATTCATGAAAGTGTTAGGTTTAACTAAAAANAAAGTCCTTCCTTTAAATTTTATAGTTGCAACATCCGCTAACTTTTCTGTAGTAAAAGAAATGTTGGATAAGCTTGACAGCTTATCCAGCACCTTAAAACCTATATTATGACGAGTGTTTTCATATTTCTCGCCAGGGTTACCTAATCCAATGATTAAGTATTTCATGATCTATTCTGCAGCAGAATCTTCAGCTGGTGATTCTGCAGTTGTATCACCACCATCTACTGGAGTGTCAGAATCATCTGCTTCCTCTTCTACTTCATCCTCAATAGCCCCTCTAGCGGTCTTTACACCAACTACAACTGAATTATCGGGAGCTAAGAACTCGTATCCATCTGAACTGATATCCTTAATATAAATAAATTGACCAATCTTTACATGCTCAATATTTATCTCAATAGCATCTGGAAGATTTTCCACTAGTCCTCTACAGATAATCTTTCTCCTTCTAAACATTAGATTACCACCATTTCTAACTCCAATAGCGAGTCCATTTAGGACTACTGGGATAGAAACAGTTACTGGTTTGTCGTCAAATACTTCTAGGAAGTCAATATGTAAAATAATATCTGTAACTGGATGAAACTGAATATCTTGCATAATTGCTCTTTTTACTTCTCCATCAATGTTAAGTTCTACGATAAATACATCTGGTGTGTAAACAAGTTTCCTGAAGTCATTTTCATGAGCATAGAAACACACTTGCTTTTCTCCCCCGTAAAGTACACATGGAACATTACCCTGATTTCTTAACGCTCTAGTGCTAGATTTCCCAACATTCTCCCTAGATTTTACGTTAATTGCTAGTGATTTCATTTTTAAATTAGTTTTAGTTTATAATTAATTGTTTATTTTACTGATTGCTTCGCCAAGTAGCCGAAATAGATTCGTTATTTACTACAGATTGAATTGTTTTTGCAAAAAATGGAGCCACAGAAACCTCTCTTACCTTTATGCTTTTATGCTCTTTTGGTATTGTATTTGTAATTACCAATTCTGATAATGAAGAGTTTTCTAATTTTTCATAAGCGTCTTTTGAAAGAACTCCATGAGTGCAATACGCTCTTACTGAAGAAGCTCCTTGTTCCANCATAAGATTTGCAGCTTTTGTAAGAGTTCCTGCGGTATCTACCATATCATCTATTATTACTACATCTTTACCTTTGACATCTCCAAGAACCTTCATTTCTCCAATTACATTGGCTTGTTTTCTTTCTTTGTAACAAATGACAACACCACATTTTAAAAGCTTTGCATAGGCGTTTGCTCTNGTACTTCCCCCCATATCGGGTGAAGCAATAACTAAATTAGGTAAATTTAGATTATTTATATCCTCTACAAAAAGTTCGGATGCATATAAATGATCAACAGGAACTTCAAAGAAACCTTGAATTTGATCTGCNTGTAAATCCATTGTCATTATTCTATCAACACCGGCAGCTGATAATAAATTCGCAACTAACTTTGCTCCAATTGGTACCCTAGGCTTTCCTTTTTTATCTTGCCTTGCATATCCAAAATAAGGCATAACAGCTATAATTTTATATGCTGAAGCTCTCTTAGCAGCATCTATCATTAATAATAATTCCATTAAATTATCAGATGGAGGTACAGTAGATTGAACTAAAAAAACATGTGACCCTCTTACAGTTTCATCAAATGAAGGTTCAAACTCTCCATCCGAAAAATCTACAATGGATGAATTGTTTAATTCTACACCAAATGCACTTGCAATTTCTTTTGCTAAATGTTTAGTGTTACTTCCTGCAAAAAATTTAATTGGTTTTCTCATTATTTCCTTATTTAAAAAGGGTAGCAAATATAGTAAAATATATNACAATAATAATTTTTATATCAAATCTATTTTTTGATAATATATATGTTATTTTAGCCTTACGAAAAATTAAGCCCAGGTGGCGGAATTGGTAGACGCGTTGGTCTCAAACACCAATGGAGTAATCCGTGCCGGTTCGAACCCGGCTCTGGGTACATGATTGAACGCTTGGANATTAATTCCAAGCGTTTATTNAAATAAAGATTGTAAAAATCTATTATTTGAAACAAAACATTTAANCCTTATACAAACACTTGAAATTTTTTATTTTGTTATGTTTGCTTCAAACTATTAAAAATGAAACCAACATTATTAATTTTAGCAGCTGGAATGGGNAGCCGATACGGTGGATTAAAGCAAATAGATGGAATAGGACCAAANGNAGAGCCAATTATTGAATACTCCATTTATGACGCAATAAAATCTGGGTTTGGAAAGATTGTTTTTGTAATACGAAAAGAGTTTGATAAAGCATTTCGANAAAGGTTNGATAAATTTAAAGATAAAATAACTATTGAATACACTTNTCAGNAAGTAAATCCTAAAGTAGAGGGAATTAAAACNGTAGAACGAAATAAACCATGGGGAACTTCNCATGCNGTATTAGTAGCGAAAGATGNAATACAGGAACCATTTGCGGTAATNAATGCAGACGANTACTATGGTNCAGNCTCATTCAAACTTATATCTGATTTCTTAACAAAAGAGTGNTCTNCATCACAGATGGCTATGGTAGGATANACCNTGNACAACACATTGTCTATACACGGAACTGTAAATAGAGGNATATGTNAAGTTGATGAAAATAATAATCTNATAGAAGTTGTTGANAGAACAAAAATTGCGGAACAGAATGGAGTGGTATATTATAATGTTGGAACAGAAGAGGTATTGNCAGAAGTAGATNGAAAATCTAGCGTTTCTATGAANTATTGGGGTTTTCATCCAAGTATTTTTGAAGAAATTGAAAAAGGGCTACACAACTTTATGAGAAAAAATCCAGATAATCCAACCGCTGAATATTATATCCCTAATATTATTACGGATATGATTGTAAACGAGAAAATGAATGTTCGTGTAATACCTACAAATGACAATTGGTTTGGAGTAACTTACAAAGAAGATAAACCAATGGCAATAGAATCCATAAACAAATGTATTGAAAAAGAGATTTACCCGAAAAATTTATGGAGGTAGTAATAGCTCAACAAATAATNTCTGAATTTTTTNCTGGNNNAAAAGTGATACNAATAGAANAAAANAACAAAGGTCTGATTAATCAGACCTTTGTTATTTGGNTCAAAGAAAAAGGNANNAAAAAATACATTTTACAATCNGTAAACACAGNTGTATTTACACNGCATCATTTAACTCTTGAGAATATTATTAAANTAAAAAAATCNATTTCAGAAAGCTCATTTCCCTATGAGTTTCCTACTCCAATANAAAACAAATATATTTACAAAGNAAATAAAGTTTGGAGATTAATACCATTTNTNAAAAATAGTGTTTGTTTTGAAAAAATTTTAGATGCNAATCNCTCATATGAAGCAGCAAAATGTTTAGGAGATTTTTATTATTCTTTACAGNACTTTGATACTCNAAATTTACATCTAACAATTCCTGATTTTCATAANGCAANTAAAAGGTANNGTCAGTTTAAAGATGCTATTTCTACTGCAAAACAAGAAAGAGTATCTGAAGCTATTCTTTTGATAGAGAAGATACAAAAAGAAAAAGAAACACTTATAAAGTTCGATGAGCTTAACAACACTCTTCCAAAAAGAGTCTGCCATTTTGACACAAAAATCAGTAATTTTTTATTTGATATAAACACAAATAGAGTAAAAGCTATTATTGATTTTGACACCCTAATGCCAGGTACTGTTTTATCAGATATTGGCGATATGATCAGAACATATAGCAANCCACTAGGNGAAGANTCTTCTGATTTTGAAAATGTAAAAGCCGATAGAAAAATTATAAATTTGATAATTACTGCTTTTTTGGANGGNGCAGAAAGCATCCTAACAGAAAAAGAAAAGTCATGTCTGTTCTTTGGAGGCAAAGCTNTTACATTAATGCAATGTATTCGTTTTTTGACAGACTACTTAAATAATGATGTCTATTACAAAACAACATACAAAAATCAGAATTGGGTAAGAGCTCAAAATCAATGGAACTTATATTGNTCGTTAAAAAAATTTTAATTTATATGTTTGCATTATGAGAAATAAAATACTATTATTAGGTTCAGGAGAACTAGGAAAAGAGGTGGTTATTGCNATGCAAAGACTAGGTCAGTATGTAATTGCTGTGGATAATTATGAAAATGCTCCCGCAATGCAAGTAGCTCATGAATATGAAGTGATTAATATGTTAGATGGAGCCGAATTGGATAGAGTTGTAGAAAAACACCAACCAGACTATATAGTTCCTGAGGTGGAAAGTATACGAACAGAGAGATTTTACGATTATGAAAAACAAGGATATACTGTAATTCCATCTGCTAAAGCAGCTAATTTTACTATGAACAGAAAATCAATTCGTGATTTAGCAGCTTTAGATTTAGGAGTGAAAACTGCAAAATATAAATATGCTNCNTCATATGAAGAATTAAAAAAAGGTGTAAAGTTTACTGGAATACCTTGTGTAGTGAAGCCATTAATGTCTAGCTCAGGGAAGGGACAGTCCNTAATAAAGACTACAGAAGATATTGAAAAAGCATGGGATTACGCAATTGAAGGNTCTAGAGGAGATCTAATGGAAGTAATTGTAGAAGCCTTTATTGATTTTGATTATGAAATCACCTTACTTACACTCACGCAAAATAACGGAAATACACTTTTTTGCCCTCCAATAGGGCACAGGCAAGAAAGAGGAGATTATCAAGAAAGTTGGCAGCCTATGATTATGGAAGATGTCCACTTGAAAATGGCACAAGATATNGCCAATAAGATAACAAAAGCACTTGGAGGNAGTGGAATATGGGGAGTAGAATTTTTTGTTGGAAAAGATGGAGTATATTTCTCAGAGTTATCCCCAAGNCCTCACGACACTGGAATGGTAACACTAGCAGGAACACAAAACTTTTCAGAATTTGAATTGCATGCTCGAGCTATTTTAGGAATACCTGTTTTGGATATTCCATTAGTTAGAAATGGAGCTTCTGCGGTAATACTTGCGGATAATGAAAGCGGTAAATGGCCAACTTTTACAGGAATAGAAGAAGCTGCTAACAATAAAAAAACAGACTTAAAAATATTTGGNAAACCTACTACACGTATGTATAGAAGAATGGGAATAACCTTAGCTCATGGAACAGAACCCTGTTCTGAATTAGTTGGAAAGGCAAAAGAAATGGCCGGAAAAATTAAAGTTAATTAATTCTTCTCTACCCAATCTCCATGTTGTTTTATAAGGTCAATTAATGCAATAACAGCCTTGTCCTCTGGTATATTTCTTTCTACAACTGTCTGTTCTTTATACAAAGTAATCTTTCCTTTGCCAGTGCCTACATAACCATAGTCAGCGTCTGCCATCTCTCCAGGTCCATTTACAATACAACCCATAATTCCTATTTTTACCCCTTTTAAATGGTCGGTTTCCTTTCGTATTTTTGCTGTTGTTTCTTGTAAATCAAATAAAGTTCTCCCACAGCTCGGACAAGAGATATATTCAGTTTTAGATATTCTTGTTCTACTCGCTTGTAATATNCCAAAGCCCAAAGAGTTAATCGTTTGATCCGATCCNCAATTTTCTGCCGCTATAAATATCCCATCTCCTAAGCCNTCTAATAATAGCGCCCCGAAATCAGCACTTGCAGAAAGCTGTAATTGCTCTTTNGACAAATCACAATACGACCTGCCAATTATTACAGGGGTTTTTACTCCAATATTTAGTAGTTGTACAAATAACTTTCTTTGTTCTGAAATACCATTTTTATTATATGTGTCTATTAAAAGAACAGCTGTTTTATCCTCTTTTAATTTATCTAAAAAATTCCTGCTTAAATCTGATAAACATACATNAATCATATTCATTTTATCCGACCTCTCTTCTTCTAACATATACTGCGCCACGTCAAANAAAGGGTAACCTTTTTTATGAGTTCTCCAATTGTTATAATTGTAAATTACGCCAAGTGTTCCTGGAACTTCAAAGTCTATATCATTATCCCCAACAAAAACATAATCGGCTGCCATATCTGAGATGTGCCATTTGTCTAAAGGAATAGAGTAATTATAGCCCAACGCGAAAAAGGATGCTGGAGTAATTTTCTTCTTCAAAGAAAAATCAGCCATTACAATCGGGACATTTTTTGCTCCAATATTTAATACAGTACTTGTTTCTCTCTTTTGATAATCAAAAGAATGAAGCGGATTTTTTTCTATTTCTTCAATATAATCATGCTCTTCTANTCCATCAAAATGTGAAAGTAACTGTTGAGCTACTGGCATTTCAAACTCGGGCGCTTCTGTTAAAGAAACCCTAATTGTATCTCCTATACCGTCAGAGAGTAGTGTCCCAATTCCAACTGCAGATTTTATTCTTCCATCTTCTCCTTCTCCTGCTTCTGTTACTCCTAAATGCAAAGGATAGTCCATCCCTTCGTTTATCATTTCAGCAACTAGTAATCTATAAGCTTGAACCATTACTCTAGTATTAGAAGCTTTCATGGAAAGAATAATATTATGGAAATTTTCAGATCTACAGATGCGCAAAAACTCCATAGCAGATTCTACCATTCCTTTAGGAGTGTCTCCATATCTACTTAAAATTCTATCAGAAAGAGATCCGTGATTAGTTCCAATTCTCATAGCTGTTCCATGTGCTTTACAGATTCTTACAAGAGGGGTGAATTTTTCTCTTATTCTTTCTAATTCTACAAGATAACTTTCATCTGTATATTCAATTTCCTCAAATTTCTTTTTATCAGCGTAATTACCAGGATTTACCCTAACTTTTTCTACGATTCTGGCTGCAATTTCAGCTGCATTTGGAGTGTAATGAATATCCGCAACAATAGGAGTGAAATACCCTCTTAATCTTAACTGATCTTTTATAATTTGTAGATTCTCAGCTTCTTTCTTACTAGGTGTGGTTATTCTTACTAATTTACATCCCGCCTCTATCATTCTTATAGACTCAGCAACTGTAGCTTCCGTATCCATTGTATCGGTTGTAGTCATGGATTGTATATGGATGGGATTATCACCTCCAAACACTAAATTTCCAACCTTTACTTCTCGTGTTTTAAATCGAGAATATTTTGTTAATGAATTACAATATTTCATCTATTGTTTTATAAACTTCTTGAACATCTTTTTATCTTTAGAAGCAACAAAATAAACTCCTTTTGAAAAATTACTTATATCAATTTTTATTTGAGATTTATTAGTAATTGAATTTATCTCCCTTATTACTCTTCCGGTGTTATCTAAAATTTCAAGGGCTACAAAATTACCCAACGCAAATTCAATAATAATCTCATTGGTAGCGGGTATTGGATAAATAATTAATTGTTCGATAATTTGATCATTAGATAAAATTGATCCTACTCTAAAGTTATGTATTATATTTGATCCAAAATCTGGGTGAAAATCCTTAAACGTAGTACCTGGAACATTTCTAAGTTTTATACTTCCAACACCATCATTATTATATCCATAATCTAAACCATTTTCACCAATATCTGACACCTTAAAAGTATAACAGCCTGATTCAAATTCAATAGTATCTCTATATTGGTTTTGAGGCACAGCTCCTAAAAACATTTGTTGAGACGCTGCAAATAAACTACCATCGTCTTTAAAAAATTCCCATGATGTCTCAGATTCGTTAGTCCAAGAATTAATAACACCATTATTTATTTGTGTCCATACAGCAATTTTATTTTGATATTGAGGAACATGATCAAATGATGATTCCATATAGTTATTAGCATCATAGTCATCAGCTTGGCCATTGGGGTTTTTTAACTGTACATAAAAAACATCTTTTGTTCCATACCAGTTATCCAACAAGGGTAATTCTACTTGTTCGCTCTCTAAAAAATCTAAACTCCCTGACCAATTAAATGTATGAGTAGCTCCTCCTTTAATTCCATAGATAATCTCCGCATTATTTAATGTTGAGGAACCATAATTTCTAATTTCAATTAACGGTTTTCCACAAGTAGGATTAAATCTTGAATACTCATCCTTTTTTGATGGTTTAATTATGTCAGTAATTTCTACAGAGTTATTAAAATTACTTCCTTGATATTGAAAAAGCTGACATTCAACAATATAAGATGGTGTTTGAGAACCTGACCAAGTATAACTTTGAAAATCAACATTAATTTCCAAAGAGTCTGACGGAACTATAAACTGAGTAATTTCATGATCAAATGATTTTGCCCTTAGGCCTGGACACCAATTGGCCCTATCCAAAATCCATGTATGAATATATCCACCATTGGGATTTTCATAATATGGATATATTGGGTTTTCTCCACAATTCTCGTTCCAATTAAATTGTGTGTGAGTAAGGTTTCCATTAATATTTACAAAATAATCAATTGGCTTGAATTCAGCCGCATTAATATTATTATCGAACCCGTGACCTGTAGTTGTCATTTTAACCATTGCTTGCTCAGTATTTGGTTTAATCCAAAAGGTCTTAGGGGTAAGTTTATTATTTTCAAAATCCGATGAATTCAAATAAGAATAACTTCCTGAATAAATATTTTGTAAACTGTTAACATTTCTAGGAGGCACTCCTTTAATAAATTCAAAATCCAATGTAGCGCTCCAACCATTTCCCCATCCGCTATAATGTGCACGTATTTTTACTGAATCTTTTAATATAGATGCAAAATCTGTAATATCAAAAATATGTTTAAACGCATAGTTTGAGGGAATATTCCCCCCATAAGGAGTAATAACTCTAGCTATCTCATATTTTTCAATTACGTCAAAATACGAGTACCAAGAATGAATGCCATTCAATATCATATTAGTTGGCTGGACATAAATTGAATCATAAATAACTCCTGTAGAGTCAAAAAGGAAATTATAATATCTAGACGGGTAATAATAACTAGTATCAGTAGGTACTGTAGGGTTAAGGGAATCACTAAAATTGATTACTTGTAATTGAGTTGATAGCATTGAATCTGTACTATTTGATAATGTATCCCAAAAGTAAATATATGATGTGTCAGTTATATATAAAGTATCTAATGTATTACCATTAACGGTAAAATAAGGTGTTTGTTGAAGAGTTGAATCAATATCTCCGGTTTTATGAAGAACTTCAATTTTTGTTGTATAATCATAAGGAGCGCATCCGCTTGAGGGACACCCCATAGTATAATGTAAATATATTTTTCTATAAGTTTCTGATCCCTCAGGAAAAACTGCAACTTTATCATAATTACCGTACCATGTCATGTCAACGTGGTCATGAGATCTTATAGTTATTGTATCACTACTAAATAAATCTGTACTTGTCAGTATGATTATTGTTATAATTGTTAGTGTTTTGTTTATCATTAGATTTAGGTTTTAATTATCATCAATATCGGTTACACCTCCAGAAATTATGAGCTTCATAACCTCTGAAGCTGGCTGATCAATTCGAGTAACATATTTTTTTTCAACTACAAAAAGCTGTCCAGATATAGCATATGAATGTGGCATATATATAAGTACTTTACCTTTCTTAATCTTTAAAGACTCCACATCTTCATTAGTAATAAATCCAATTCTTTCTATTGTTGAATTTTCATATACTTTTACCAATACAGGTTCTGAAAATCCCTTTTTTTGTCCGACAAATGTATTCATTAAATCTTTTACAGACGAATAAATAGTTTTTAATAAGGGAGCTTTATTCAATAAATCTTTAAATATGGAAGTAATTGGAGATGAAATAACTTTAGTTCCTATGTACCCAAACAATGTGATGAGTAAAAACATAACAAAGATACCTAAAAATGGAATTTGCAACCTATTAGGAAGATGATTTCCTATGATTCCGTCTAGAAAATTATAAGATTCTATAATAACCCAGCAAGTAACTGCCACAGGAACTGAATATAATAATCCTTTTAAAAAATAGTTCTTTATAATATTCATTTGTTTATATTTTTAGAAGTCATAAAAATAATAATTTAAAACAAAATTACATGAAAAAAATATTTTTTACGATTTTGCTTGGATTCTTTCTTTCTACCACAACAACAAATGCTCAGAAAGTTGATATAAAACACAATAATAAAGTGGTAAAAGTAAGACCAAACAAACCAAGAATTATAATTACAAAACCTAATAAGTTAAAGAGAAACTATATATGGGTACCGGGTCATTGGAAATGGAGCTTAAGAAAAGGACGATATGTTTGGATCAAGGGAAAATGGAAAAAAAGACATCGTCAGTGGGCATCTGGAAGGTGGAAAGAAACTCACGGAGGATACATTTGGATAGATGGGTATTGGAAAAAATAAACTATTAAAAAATTATGTTGATAAGTTATTTTTTTGATCTAATTATCAATATGCTTGCTTTGTAAATTTGATATGTATTACAAAATCAGTATAATATGAGAAATTCATTCTTAATTTTTACAATAATTACTTTATTAATATCTGGATGTGTTAGTCCAAAAATACATAATGCATTAGTTTCCGATTTTGAAAACACTCAAAGGAATTTATCTAATCAAGAAAAGGAAAACTTAAAACTTTCTGATCAGGTAGAAGAGCTTAATGCAAATATTCGTTTATTGAAGGATAGAATTTATGTATTAAGAAATGATTCTATACAAAATGGAAACGCGCTAAAATTATTGCAAGCTAAATTTGACGAATTAAATATCGCTTACGACTTATTAGTAAGTCAAAACAGTAGACAAATGTCAGAGAAAGCACAAGAAACTAAACGACTATTAGAACAATTAGATGAGGCTCAAAGTATGCTTCTTGATAAAGAAGATGAGTTGAATAAACTATCTAAAGATTTACAAAATAAAGAACGAGAATTAAACAAAGCTCAAGAGGATTTAGATGAAAGATCAGCAAGAGTTCGTGAATTAGAAAAAATTATCCACCAAAAAGACTCTTTAGTAACTTCCATAAAGAACAAAGTACAAAAAGCCCTAACCGGATTAGAAGGAGATGGATTAACCATTGAACAAAGGAATGGTAAAATTTATATTTCTTTAGAGGAAGACTTATTATTTGCTTCAGGTAAATATGTTGTTAATCAGACTGGTGTTAACGCGTTAAATAAATTATCATCGGCACTGGTAAGTCAACAAGAGCTTGAAATATTAGTAGAAGGCCATACTGACAATGTACAGTCCAGTGGTAGAGGAGCAATAAAGGACAACTGGGACTTAAGTGTTATGAGAGCTACTTCTGTTGTGAAAATATTATTAAAGAATACAGGATTAGATCCTTTACAACTTACTGCTGCTGGTAGAGGAGAACACAATCCTATTGCTACAAATGAATCTGTTGAAGGAAGAAAAATGAATAGAAGAATAGAAATGATTCTTTCTCCAAATTTGGATGATTTATATGACATTTTAGAAGAGTAATCGGAAAACCTCTTCAATTTTAGAACACTGTATTACTTCTATTTTGAAATGAGAAGGATTAAACTTATTAAATTTAGATATAATTATTTGTTTATATCCTAGTTTCTCAGCCTCAGCTATTCTTTGTTCTATTCGATTTACAGCTCTTATTTCGCCGGAGAGACCAACCTCAGCAGCAAAACATGTTTGCATAGCTATTGGCAAATCTTGATCGGAAGAAAGCACAGAACAAATAACAGCTAAATCTATAGCTGTATCATCTGGTTTTATACCTCCAGTTATATTTAAAAATACATCCTTTATTCCTAATCTGAACCCACATCTTTTTTCTAAAACAGCGAGCAACATATTCAATCTTCTCGCGTCAAATCCAGTAGTAGATCGTTGTGGAGTGCCATAAACTGCTGAACTAACTAGAGATTGAATTTCAATCATTAACGGACGAGCTCCTTCAATTGTAGAAGCAATAGCAACTCCACTTGTCTCCTCATCTCTATCTGAAATTAGGATTTCCGAGGGATTATTAACCCCTCTTAATCCATCCTGACTCATTTCGTAAACACCTAATTCTGATGCCGAGCCAAATCTATTTTTAATAGTTCTAAGTATTCTATAAACATGGTTTCTATCCCCCTCAAACTGAAGAACTGTATCAACCATATGTTCCAATATTTTAGGTCCTGCAATCGCACCATCTTTATTGATATGACCAATTAGGAAAACAGCCGTACCAGTATGTTTAGCATATTTTATCATTTCAGAGGTACATTCTCTAATCTGAGAAACGCTTCCAGGTGAAGACTCAATATGCGATGAGTGTAAAGTCTGAATAGAATCAATTATTAATATTTGCGGTTCAACTTTTTCAATTTGTTGGAATATATTTTGAGTAGATGTTTCTGTAAGTATCAAACAGTTTTTTGAACTATTTTCTACCCTTTGGGCCCTCATTTTTATCTGATTTTCACTCTCCTCACCAGAGACATAAAGTATTTTTTGATTTGAGGTCAGTGCTAATTGTAATAATAAGGTTGATTTTCCAATTCCTGGATCTCCACCTAGTAATATAACTGAACCAGGAACAATTCCTCCTCCCAAAACTCTATTAAGTTCTAAATCTTTTGTTTGTATTCTCTTTTCTCTAGAGAAGGTAATGTCGTTTATGCAAACGGGAATGCTTGCTTTGTTCAATCCATTCCAAGTTTTAGTTTGTTCTTCTTTTGTAATTAATTCTTCTACAAAAGTGTTCCATTCGTTACATTGAGGACATTTACCTAACCACTTTGGAGATTGTGTTCCGCAATTTTGACAGAAAAAAGCAGATTGAACTTTCTTTTTTGGCATTAATCTTGTTTTATTTTATTTACAATATTTGTAGTAGAAAAACCGTCAATAAAAGGAACTAGGATTACTTCCCCTCCATTTTGCAAAACTACTTCACGACCTGTAATTTCTTCTACTTTATAGTCTCCTCCTTTTGCTAAAATATCTGGCAGAATAGTTTGTATAAGTTGATGTGGAGTGGTTTCTGAGAATAAAACAACTGCATCTATAAATTGAAGTGAAGCAAGTAATATTGCTCTTGAATTTTCATCAATTATTGGTCTATTTTCACGCTTTAAATTTTGAATAGACGAGTCTGAATTTAACCCAACAATTAATCTGTCACCTAAATCTGCTGTATTAGCCAATACCTCAACATGACCTCTGTGCACTAAATCAAAACACCCATTGGTAAAAACAATTTTCTCACCTTTATTCCTCCAAACCTTGCATCTCTCTACCAACTCTGATAGTGTATAAATTTTAGATTTTATGCTTTGTAAGTTTGTCATTATATATTATTTTATTTTGCTGTTTTATCTTTTTTTAAACAACATTAAAAACCCAATGAGTCCCATAATAATAGCTACAAATGTTTGAGCTGTATGCACAACAATAGGAAATAACATTGCGGGATTATACTTGTCATATGCATTTACAATCAAATCTCCCTCTGGTATTTGTAAGGCAACTAAACCTATCATCACTATTAAATGATACGAGCCTATACCTCCAGGTGCCGGAATAACCATTCCAATACCACCCAAAATTAACAAAAATAATCCATCAGATATGCCCAAATGAGAGGTTTCTGGGATTGCATCAAAACAAATATAAGTCATTAGGAAATACATTATCCAAATACTAAATGTATGAAACCAAAAAGATGATTTGTTTTTCATCTTCTTTATACTCTTGAAGCCCTCTTTCAATCCATCTATGAAGTCCACTACTTTCTGATAATATGACAATTTCTTTATTTTATTTCTTAAAAAATAAAGTATGGAAGCAGAAACAATCATCACTAACAGCACAATAAACTTTGTATAAGAAGATTCTGAACTATCTATCTGCTGATATTCATTGATGGAACGTGAAATTTCTCTAGATTTTAGTAAAAGCGCTAAGAAAAAACCGATTAAGAGAAAAACAAAATCAATTACTCTTTCTATTAATATAGTTCCGAAAAGTTTGTCCACAGGAATGTTATCTGATTTTTTTAATGCGGTACATCTAGCTATCTCTCCCGCTCTAGGTATAAATAAATTTGTAAAATAACCTACTGAAACTGCAGAAATAGAATTTGTTTTAGAAGTTTTATATCCTAGCGCATCAATAAGTAAAATCCATCTAAATCCTCTATTCACATAAGCCCAAGCCCCAAAAACCATAGATAAGATGACATAGAAATAATCTACTTTTAACAAATCTCTTTGTAAACTATCAGGATTCTTTCCAATAAACCATCCAGTAAATATGCCAATGATAGTCAAAGAGAAAAATAAATTAAATATACTTTGCTTGTTCATGCTATAAAACTAAAAAATAATATTATCAATTAAACGAACAGAATTGATAGTTGCGGCTATACAGGCCACATTATCTCCTTTTTCATTGTATTTTTTTATTGGTTGAAGGTTTTTTAAAGATACAATCTCAAGATATTCTAAATCTAAATCTGCATGTCTCTCGAATTTTTCAACACAAAAATCTTTTAACTTTTCAACAGAATATTTGTATTTATTTTCTTTGATAAACACTAGTGTTTTATAAATAAGAGTAGCTTTCTCTAAATCAGATTCTGAAAGTCTTTTATTTCTAGAGCTCATTGCCAGCCCTGATTCTTCTCTTATTGTAGGCACTCCAATTATTTCAATATCTAAATTAAGTTGTTTTGTTATGTGTTTAATAATTTGAAGTTGCTGTATATCCTTTTGCCCAAAATATGCTATATTAGGATTTATAATTCTGAATAGTTTTTCTACAACTGTAGCCACCCCATCAAAATGTCCTCGCCTTCCTTTGCCTTCCATAAATTCATCTAATCCGTTATACTGGAATTGTTTTACTTGTTCATTTTCATTATAAAGATCAGAAATTGCAGGCAAGTACACCACATCACATTTTATATATCTTAATGCCCTTAAGTCTTCATCTAAAGTTCGTGGATATTTTTCTAAATCTTCAGAATTATTAAACTGAGTTGGGTTAACAAAGATACTACAAACTACTAAATCAGAATTTTGTTTGGCTTGTGAAATTAATGATAAATGTCCATTATGCAAGGCTCCCATTGTAGGAATAAATGATATGACCCTTCCTTCATCCTGGGAGTTTAAATACGATTTCAGTTCTACTTTAGTCTTAAATATTTTCATGAATCAAAATTGTATAATCAGCAAATCTAACCGAATTGCTTGATATAAAGCATATAATTTCGTAAATTTGTTGGCTAATTAATTTTTTATGGGAAAGAAAAAAATATTATTTGTTTCACAAGAGATAACTCCTTACCTGCCAGACACATACATGTCAAATGTAGGATTAAACCTTCCAAAGAACTCTATCGAATTAGGCAATGAGACGAGAGTCTTTCTTCCAAAATTTGGAGTAATTAAAGAAAAAACTAATAATTTACATGAAGTTATTCGTCTTTCCGGGATGAATTTAATATTAGATGATTTTGACCATCAGCTTATCATAAAAGTTGCTTCGATACAATCTGCAAGAATGCAGATATATTTTATTGATAATGATGAATATTTTCCTAGAAAAATAATGTTTCATGATGAAGATGGAAATTTCTTAGAAAATAATGAAGAAAGAATGATTTTTTATTGTAAAGGGGTGATTGAAACTGTAAAAAAACTTGGCTGGGCTCCTGAATTTATTCATTGCCAAGGATGGTTCTCATCATTAGTGCCTATGTATATAAAAAAGATCTATAATGAAGATCCATTATTTAAAGACACTAAGGTTATTTATAATGTTTTTGACACAGAATTTGAAGGGTCTTTGGATTCAGGTATCATAAACAAGCTACTTTTTGAAAACAAATTAGATGTCTCAGATTTAAAAATGTTAAAAAACCCTTCATTTGAGAATTTAAGCAAATTTGCAATTAGTTTTTCAGACGCGGTTATTCAAGGATCTAAAAATATAAATAGTAAGGTTTTACAATATATGAAGGAAAGTAACCTTCCATTTATGAAATTCCCTGGGGAAGAAGATTATGAAGATCAATACAATAATTTCTTTGATTCTTTAGTTGAAGAAGAGGAATTAGAACTTACTGAAGAATAAAAAAGAATGAACATTTTTAAAAAATCAGCTTACTTTTTATTGGGAGTTGGCTTAATTGCTTGCAATGACCCAAATGTAATAGGGTTAGAATTGCCAGATGCCGCCAAGTTTACTATTAATAACGATTCTATAACGAATTTTAATATCTCTACATTGTCAGAAGAAAGATTAAGATCTGATGAAAGTATACATCTACTATTAGGAGAGATAAATGACCCTGTTTTTGGTGTGAATAAAGGAGCTTTTGTTACTCAGATGCTCTTACCAGCAAACAACATTGAAGCGATACAAAATGTTGTAGTAGATTCTGTATTCATAACTTATAGTTTTTCTGAATTTTATGGAGATTTAAACGAAAGTAACGACTTAGACATTAGTGTTTTTAAGTTAGAAGAAGATATTTATAAGGATAGTATTTATTATTCTAATTATGATCCATCTATCTCTGCAATAAATCTAGCTATTGGCAACACAATTTATGATGGAGATTCATTAAATTCATCATATATAAATATATATCTGGATAATTCTATAGGGCAACAGTTAATAGATGCAAGTGGAAGTTCTGATATGATAGATGATGAATCGTTTTTAGAGTTTTTTAAAGGATTGTATGTAAAAGCTACTGCATCAAATACTATTTTGTATCTAAATCCTTCCTCAGACAAAAGTAGGTTTAGCGTTTATTATCACGAGATAGATGTAGATACATCTGTTAGTTTAGATTTTGAGATTGGAGGTAATGCTGCTAGGATAAACTTATTCAACAAAAAGGGTCCACAGTTGTCAACAGCTGCAGTGTCAACAAACGGAGTTTCAGATGTTATTAACTCCTATTATGAAGGGATTATTTCTGATACAAATAGAAGTTACTTACAATCAATGGCAGGATGTAAAGTAAAATTTGAGTTCAATAATTTAGAAACGCTTAAACAGCAACTATCCGATAAGGCAATAAATAAAGTAACTATTGATTTTGAAATTGAGGAAGATGGCAATTATGATTCTCACGAAAAACTATATTTAGTTAGAGAAAAACAAGATGGTGAATTTGATTATTTAATAGATTATGGACCGCTAGCAGCAGAAGAGTTAAACGGAAAAACTTACAGCTTTAATATTACTAGATATTTTGTTCAGTTACTAACTAATGATGAATATACAGATATTTTATATTTACTTTCTTCTGGTGGGTCTGCAAATGCAAACAGAACCATTTTAGACAATAGTAAAACATCTATTAAAATTATTTATACAGATATATAAATTATGTGCGGAATTGTAGGATATGTAGGAGGTAAGGAAGCTTATCCTATTATCATAAAAGGATTACAAAGATTAGAATATAGGGGTTATGACAGCGCTGGAATAGCTTTGTCTGAAGGGGCTGGAATCACAATCCTAAAACAAAAAGGAAAGGTTTCTGACTTAGAGCAATATTCTTCTAATAAAAACAGAAAAGGAACAATAGGCATAGGACATACTAGATGGGCAACACATGGAGTGCCAAATCAAAAAAATGCACATCCGCATAGTTCAGGAGATAGTAAACTTGCTATAATACATAACGGAATTATAGAAAATTACGATTCCATAAAAAGAATGCTGTCTAATAAAGGACATAGTTTTAAATCGGATACAGACACAGAGGTATTGATTCACTTGATAGAAGAGATAAAAAATCACGAAAACTGTAGTTTATTTGAGGCAGTACGACTTTCTTTAAATGAAGTAATTGGAGCATATGCTATAGTAGTTATGGAGGAAGATAATGGAAATGAATTTATTGCAGCTAGAAAAGGAAGTCCATTAGTGATTGGTGTAGGAGAGGAAGAATATTTTGTTGCCTCTGATGCGACTCCAATTATTGAATATACCAGAAATGTAGTATACTTGGAAGATGGGGAAATTGCTAGAGTAAATAGAAAGGAAGAATTAGAAATAAAAACTATTTCGAATATAAGAAAAAATCCTTATATTCATGAGTTGGAATTGAATTTAGACTCTATTGAAAAAGGAGGATATCCTCACTTTATGTTGAAAGAAATATTTGAGCAACCAAGCTCGGTTTTAGATACTTTAAGAGGTAGAATTGATCCTGGAACTAGGGAAGTGAAATTGGGAGGATTAATGGATTACGAACAGAAACTTGTAAAGGCAAACAGAATAATAATTGTTGCTTGCGGAACATCTTGGCATGCAGGATTGATTGGAGAATATCTATTTGAAGATTTAGCAAGAATTTCAGTTGAAGTTGAATATGCTTCTGAGTTCCGATATAGAAATCCTATTATAAAAGAAGATGATATTGTCCTTGCTATATCTCAATCCGGGGAAACGGCAGATACTTTAGCTGCGCTTGAACTTGCAAAAGAGAAGGGAGCTACTATTTTAGGCATTTGTAATGTGGTAGGATCTTCTATTGCTAGACTTACAGATGCTGGAGTATATACCCACGCTGGCCCAGAAATTGGAGTAGCCTCTACTAAAGCATTCACCACTCAGGTAGCAGTACTTACTCTTATGGCTTTAAAAATTGCAAGATTAAAAGGAAGTATTACCACTACTGATTATCATAATATGATTACAGAATTAGAGCTGATTTCTCAACAAATATCCCAGGTTTTGGAGTCTGAAAAAATAATTGAAAAAATTGCTGAAAAGTTTCAGAATGTACAAAACTTCTTATACTTGGGAAGAGGATACAACTTCCCAGTAGCTTTAGAGGGGGCATTAAAGTTAAAGGAAATATCTTATATACACGCTGAGGGATACCCAGCTGCAGAAATGAAACACGGTCCTATTGCGCTGATTGATGAAGAAATGCCAATTGTTGTAATAGCGACAAAAACAGGAAATTACGAAAAAGTAGTGAGTAACATACAAGAAGTTAAAGCTAGAGGAGGAAGATTGATTGCTATAGTTACTAAAGGAGATGTTACTGTAAAAGAAATAGCAGACTATACTATTGAAATTCCAGAGTGTTCTGAAGCACTTTCTCCATTACTAACCAATATACCACTACAGTTATTGTCTTATTATATTGCGGTTTTGAGGGGATGTAATGTTGATCAACCTAGGAATCTGGCAAAATCTGTTACAGTAGAATGATTCCGTTTGGACGTAAAATTCCAAGAACTTCTTTGTGTAATTTTTATCACTCCATTTATAATTCTAATAGTATAGTAACTAATAGTTTTAAAAAAATATTGATATTTGCCAAAAATTAAAAACAAAAATCATGAAAAATATATTCTTTTTAATATTTATAATATTTTTTGTTTCATGTCAAATGAATGAAACAACTCAAAATAAAGACAATAATATAGATCAATTATTTTTAAACAATTGTATGACTGTAGAATCTTAT
This sequence comes from Flavobacteriales bacterium, assembly GCA_002696275.1. GTDB lineage: Bacteria > Bacteroidota > Bacteroidia > Flavobacteriales > BACL11. The sequence continues at coordinate 40,507 of NZRO01000046.1, read as the reverse complement.
CTTAATGATTTTGTAAACGAATCTATTGATTATAAAAAATATTACAACGACACTTGTAAGGTAAGAGGAACATATTTTAATTCTGAAGGTCCAATGAGTGTTGAAGATAGAAAATCAGCACATAAAGAGATGTGGAAAAAATATGATTTTTCTTTTTCTGATTCCATTGTTTTTTTACCTGGTGTTAATGTCGAAACTAAAGAAATCGATGGTTCAGTCAGATTTTATTGTAATTTCTCAGTAAAAAATACTGAAAATGAAAAAACTGTTACACTTCCAATTTATCAGTCTTATGATTTTGATAATGATGGCAAATTTATTTATCTTCAATATTTTGGAGATCTTACTGCTGCTATTTCTTCAATAGATTAAAGACTTTTATTTACTGACCAACTAGATCCTCTGGAATAATTTAATTCCTGTAACAACTGTATTTATATCAATACTCGATTCAATTTCTTTCAAATGAGTTGATAAAATATCTGTAGAATTTTCAATATCCATTGATAACATCCCTAGTTCCATAACAATACTATTATTCATCGCGTCAATTGAATATATTACAGCATCTAATTTATCTTCTATGTTTGATAATTTATTTAATAATTGGGTTTCAGCGTGAGAGTTGAAAATATTTAATTTGTCTAGCTTTTCATAAATAGTATAAAAATTAAATAAATCATCCTCTAAAAGAAAACATACCATGCTAATTGAATTAACTAATAGAACCTCATATGAGTGGATTGTATTCTTAATAATTTTAATGTACTCATTTAGTGAGTTATGATCTTGAATTTTATATATTGAAGTATATAGATCTTGTATATCTTCTTTTCTGTTGTTAATGAAGTTGGACAATTTTATAAATTGTTTTGTATATTGTATTTTGTCATTTCTTTCAAGTTCAATAATTTTTCTCTGATGTTTCTTTATTAGTAGATTAAAATCATCTCCCTCTATTATGTCTATTGTGCCATTTCTGTCTTTATCAAGTTCATTAATTAATTGTGATTTTGAGTGACTTAGATGAATTAGCCTTTTATCCTCTTTATCTTGTTCAGCTATAATTCTTTGACGTTCATCATATTCTGCTCTCTCAACTTCTATCTTTTTTATTGGATCTAATAATTTAGTTTTTATATTTATTAATAATTCTTCTCTTTTTTTTAGATTAGAGAGTAATGACAATTTAACTGAACCATCTTTGATACTATATTCAAAAACTGGATGAACTCTAATTATGTCAATACTATAATTTATTTCTGAGAAAGTAAATTTATTCTCCCTAAATCCTACACCTTTTCCTGTGAAACATAGACCATCATCTAACCCGAAAATAATCTCATCATAATATTTATCATATTCATTTTTATAATGACTATATTCTGAAGTTGATAACCATTTTTTCATTTTTTGTTTTATCTCTTCTTTGGATAATATTAATTTATTATCCTTATTGTTATTATAAAACTCGGTTAGTATCTTTAGTTGTTCTGACATATTATTTTTTTATTTAGACCGTGAACGCAAAAGTATTGTTTAATTTTTATACTCCTTCATGGTTAACTGATAATTATTTAATATTGCTCCTACTAAAAGATTCAATAATAAAAAGGCGGATAGAATGTACCAAATTACATGGTAAGATGTTATTACCCATGAAGGTACAGTAATCAAACCTTTATCGCTAGCTTTAATTAAATTATATCTAATATCCGTCCAGTCCTCTCCAGTTAATATTCTAAATAAAGTAAACATTGTTTCACTTAAATTATAATAGGGGTCGGGAGATATTGCCGGAGCATTTGGAGCTTCAATAACATATTCTTGAAGATTTTGATAAGTTTTAGTTTCAGGCTTTGGAGACTCAGGTAATTTAAACAAAGTAACTCCGATTATTGCAAATAAATATAGAAATATAAGAAAGAATAAGAAATTATAAAAAAGAGTGTTTACTGATTTCCATAAAACATTTACTATGAGTCTTACCTCTGTATTTGTTTTTAGCAGACGGAAAACTCTAAAAACTCTCAGTACTCTAAAAGTAGTAGCTACGCTAGCGTTAACAAAAATATCAGGCGGAATCAAACAAATCAAAACAATAGAAAAATCAAAAACATTCCATCCCGAACTAAAATATTCCTTTGTGTTTTTACTAGCAATATACCTAACAAAAACCTCTAAAATAAAGATTATTAAAGCGATAAATTGAATAGATTGAATTAGTGGATTTGTAAAATAAGTCTCAACTCCTATAAGAAGACAATTAATTAGAATTACTAAAACAATAAACTGTTCAAATATTTTAGACTCAACTAATTTTGTGCATATTTGTTTCATAATGATAAAATTTCTCAATTATAGAAATGTATTTTAATTTAATATCTCTATAGCTTTTTGTATGTAGTCGTCCTTTTCAGATAACACCTTAAAATAAGTATCATTACCCCAAAGGTTTTTAGCGATATTTGCCTTTATAAATTTTTTTAAATCTAAAAGCTCTTTATTCCCCATACTTAAATCAAAATCAGGGTTTTTATTTTGTACAAAGAGTCTAAATTTTTGCATCAAAACATCTTCATCTAAATCACTTATTCTCTCCAAATTTTCCAAGAATTTTTGTTCATTCAAACAAAATTCTGTTATCCAATTTTTAGATCTCAATCTGTTAAACACACTATAATTCAAACTTACATCTACACTAATTATAGAGTCTGGGGTAACTCCACCCCCTCCAAATACTACTCTACCTTTTTTTGTGATATATTTTAAAGAGTCTGGTATATTTTGCTCTTCATTTTGTAAGTTCCTTGTATACATCTCCGTATTATACTCCTTGTCACTCATATCGTAAGGCTTCTGAATACTTCTACCTGAAGGAATATAATATCTTTGGGTAGTAATCCTAACTGCAGAACCATCATTTAATAGTATCTCTTCTTGAACCAATCCTTTTCCAAAAGATCTATTCCCAACTAATATTCCTCTGTCCAAATCTTGGATACAACCGGATACAATTTCAGAAGCTGAAGCGGAACCTTCGTTAATTAAAATTACTAATTCTATGTCCTTCAAACTTCCTCCATCATCTGAAAATATTTCTTCTTTACTTCTATACTTTCCCTCCGTATATACTATAAGTTCTCCTTTCTCCAAAAATTCATTACACATAAATATTGCAGAACCCAAATAGCCTCCAGGATTGTCCCTTAAATCTAAAACCATTTTTTTCATTCCAGAAGTCAAGAGATTATTAGTAGCATTATAGAACTCCTCATTAGTAGTTGCAGAAAAACGATTAACTTTTACATATCCAATCTCTTCATCTATCATAAAAGACGCATCTACGCTATATAGTGGAATCTCTCCTCTTTCTATGGTGTATTCTAATAATTCTTTTTCACCTCTTCTGTAAATTTTTACTGATACTTCCGATCCTTTTTCTCCTCTTAATTTTTCTATAACCTCTGTATTAGTTAAGCCTACTGAAGCAAAATCTTCACCATCAACCTCAACAATTCTATCTCCAGAAAGTATGCCTAATTTTTCAGAAGGCCCACCAGAGATTGGGGAAACTACAACCAAACTATCCTTTATTATGTTAAACTCTATACCAACACCACTGAAACTTCCACTCATCTGCTCCTCCATATAACTTTGTTCTGTTTTTGGGATATATCCAGAATGAGGGTCTAGTTCCCGCATAATAGCAATTAAAATTTCATCTTCATGTTCAGAAATGTCAAAACCATCTACATAATTTTCTTGAACTAATTGGAGTATTGAATCTAATTTAGAATTTTGTGGTGAGGGGGTTTCATTTATCAAAAACTTTCCTAAGAATATTCCCAAAATTAGAATAAGTGAATAAATAATTGGACGATAACTCTTATTCTTCATCTAATTCACTTAAATCTAGTTTACAAATCTCTACGCCTGCTTCTATCAAAAAATCTATTCCAGATATATCTTTATACGCATTTATATATACTAATCTCTTTATGCCGGATTGATGAATTAATTTGCTACACTCCTTACAAGGAGACATAGTAAGATATAAAGTAGCTCCACTACAATCATGAGTAGATCCGGCTGTTTTTAGGATTGCATTAGCCTCAGCATGTAATACAAACCAATGTGTTTTTCCATTTTCATCCTCACAACAATTGTCAAAGCCTGAGGGGGTTCCATTATATCCATCAGATATAATCATTCTATTTTTTACAATAATAGCCCCAACCTTTTTTCTTTTACAATGAGAAAGCTTTGCCCATTCTAAAGCCATTCTCAAATATGCTTTGTCGTATTTTTTTTGTTTTGATTCTGTCATTTTTAAAAATCTTTATAGATCATCTTGCTGATATATTTTCCAACAATATCAAACTCAATATTTACATTATCTCCAATTTTTAAATTTTTAAAATTCGTGTTTTCAAAAGTATAAGGAATAATTGCTACTGAAAATCTATCTTCCTTAGAATTACATACCGTTAAACTAACTCCATTTACACAAATGGATCCTTTTTCTACAGTAAAATGTTCTGATTCTTTATGCTTAAATGCAAATTTCCAAGATCCCCCTTCATCTTGAATATCAGTACAACTTGCTGTAATATCGACATGTCCCTGTACTATATGACCATCTAATCTGCCTCCAAGCTGCATACACCTTTCAATATTTATCTCATCTCCTACTTTCAATTGCGACAAGTTACTTAATCTTAAAGTTTCCTTTACTGCGGTTACTGTGTACTCTTCATTATTTACTTCTATCACTGTTAAACACACTCCATTATGGGAAACACTTTGGTCAATTTTAAACTCTCTTGCTAATATGCTAGAACAACTAATATGTAAGTTTTCTCCCTCCTTTTTTAAGGAAACCACTCTAGCAACATTCTCAATAATTCCTGTAAACATTTTAATAATCTATTACTTGTTGTTCTAAAGTTTCTGGTAATTCTCTAAAATCATATTCCTGATTTCTGAGCTGAGGCTCAAATCCCGCTTCTCTAATACACTCTTGTATATCATTAGAAGTAAAACGGTGTGGAGCTCCTGCAACAGAAACTACATTCTCTTCTAACATAATAGACCCCATATCATTAGCACCGCCATGTAAACATATCTGTGCAGTTTTAGGTCCAACCGTAAGCCAAGAAGCTTGAATGTTGTTAATATTAGGAAGCATAATTCTGCTAATTGCTAGAGTTCTGATATATTCATCATCAGAAACAGAATTGTTTACTCCTTTTACTCGCTGTAACAAAGTTCCATCATCCATGTATGGCCAAGGTATAAAAGCATTAAAACCTTTAGTTCCTTTTGGCTTTTCAGACTGTACTTTTCTAATCAAAACTAAATGTTCAAACCTCTCCTCTATTGTTTCCACATGTCCAAACATCATAGTTGCCGAAGTAGTGATTCCTAACTTATGAGCTTCTCTCATAATATCTAACCAAACTTGCCCAGAACACTTACCAGTACTAATTATCCTTCTTACTCTATCGTTCAAAATTTCAGCTCCTGCCCCAGGTAAACTATCCATTCCTGACTCTTTTAAAGCTGTTAACGCCTGTTTGTATGTAATATTATCAATCTTACAAATATGAGCTATTTCAGGAGGGCCTAAGGCATGTAGTTTTACATTGGGATAAAGCACTTTTAACTCTTTAAATAAATTACAATAATATTCTAATCCTAATTCAGGGTGGTGTCCGCCTTGAATTAATATCTGATCTCCTCCAAACTTAACGGTTTCATCTATTTTTTTCTTATACTGCTTAATAGAGGTTATATACACTTCAGGATGTTTTGGTGGCCTGAAAAAATTACAAAATTTACAATTTGCAACGCATGCATTAGTGGTATTAACATTTCTATCTATTTGCCATGTAACAATTTTTCCTGGAACCGCTTTCTGACGTAACTCATGTGCTATCCACATTAACTCTGTAGTTGCTAGATTTTCATATAGAAACTGTCCCTCCTCTGCAGACAAAAAGTCTTTATTTAAGGCTCTTTGTATAAGCTCTTGCTTATTCATAAATTTAATTAATTTTGTAGTCCCCAAAAGTACTAAATATATGACAACAATCCTCAAAAAGAAAAAATCATTTTCTGAAAAAGATAATCTGATATTATTAACAAATAAAAAACAAAATTTCTCAGAATTAAATTTTTCTGATAAAGAGATAAAACATATAAAAAAAGAGTTGAAAAATGAAAAGGAAATTATAACTATCAATCAATACGACAGATTTGTATCTTTAATTTTCCCTAAAACACAGAAAAATAAAAATCAACGAAATGAAACTATAAGATTAATTGGAGATAAGTTACATACGACTTTTGGAGCAGAGAAATCAGTGGTAATCTCAGCTACAAACAAAAAATCTAAAGATATTTTACTAATTGCAGAGGGGTTATCTCTATCAAACTATACATTTACTCAACATAAGTCTGATCCCAAACCAAATAACTTAAAAGAAATTTTTCTTATAAATGTTTCTGATGGTGAGATTTCTGAATTACAAAACATAATAGATTCTGTTTATTTTACCAGAGATTTAATTAATCAACCATTCTCTCATCTAACTGCTATTGATCTTGCAAACCAAGCTAAAATATCTGGAAAAGAAAATGGTATTAAAGTAACGGTTTTTAATAAAAAGAAGATTGAAGGGATAAAAATGGGAGGGTTATTAGCTGTAAACAAAGGAAGTTTAGACGAGCCAACATTTACTATTATGGAATGGAGTCCAAAAAATGCAAAAAATAAGCAACCTATTGTATTAGTAGGAAAAGGAGTTGTATACGATACGGGAGGATTAAGTTTAAAACCTACTGCAAACTCTATGGACTTAATGAAAATAGATATGGGTGGAGCTGGAACTGTAATTGGAGCAATTAATGCGATTGCATCAAACAAACTTCCTGTACATATAGTGGCTTTAGTCCCCGCAACAGACAATAGGCCATCAGGAAATGCCTACGCTCCTGGTGATGTCATTACAATGTATGATGGAACAAAAGTGGAAGTTTTGAATACAGATGCTGAAGGCAGAATGATACTTGCAGATGCTCTATCTTATGCTAAAAAATATAACCCTGAATTAGTTATTGATTTTGCTACTCTGACTGGGGCAGCAGTAGCTGCTATTGGTCATTACGGATTAGTGAGTATGCATAAAGATTCTGAAAAAGATCACGCCGAACTCAAAAAATCTGGCCAAGAAATGCACGAAAGATTAGCAGAATTTCCTTTCTGGTCAGATTATGATGATTTAATAAAATCAGACATTGCGGATATTAAAAACCTAGGAGGTCCTTACGGAGGAGCGATTACTGCTGGAAAATTTTTGTCTCATTTTACAGACTACCCTTGGATTCATATTGACATGCCAGGTGTTTATTCAAAGGTAAAATACGGATATAGGGGAAAAGGAGCTACAGGAATGGGGGTGAGATTAGTGTACAATTTTGTTAAAAAAAGATACTCGAATGGAAAAATTTAGAAAAAAATTAAGAGTTGGTATTTCTATTGGAGATATTAATGGAGTTGGTATGGAGGTAATCTGTAAAACTTTTATAGACAAAAGAATGTTGGAGTTTTGTACCCCTATAGTTTTTGGTTCTGGAAAAGTGGCTTCTTATCACAGGAAGGTAAATGAAATTAAAAATTTCAGCTTCAATATAATTGATAGATTTAAAGATGTTAATGAGAAGCAAGCAAATCTTCTAAATTGTTGGAATGAAGATGTTGAAATAAAATTAGGAGAATCTACAGAGGCATCTGCTAAATATGCCTTTATTTCCTTAGAAAAAGCGAAAGAATCATTAAAAAACAATGATATAGATGTATTAATTACCTCTCCTATTAACAAATCATCAATACAAAAAATACAAAAAGATTTTATCGGTCATACTGAATACTTAGATCAAAATTTTAATGGAAAAGCAGTTATGATGATGATAAGTGATAATATGAAAATAGCATTTGTAACCTCTCATGTGCCACTATCTGAAGTTCCAAAGTTACTTACAATAGAAAAGATTACAGAAAAATTAAAAAGTATAAATACTACTCTTATACAGGACTTTGGAATTCGAAGACCTAAAATTGCGGTTATTGGGCTAAATCCTCATGCTGGGGAAGATGGAATGCTAGGTTTAGAAGAGGAAAAAATAATTATTCCCGCAATACAAAAATCAAAAGAAGTTAATAATATTCTATCTTTTGGCCCATACCCCGCAGACAGTTTCTTTATTCCAAGTAATTTAAATCGATTTGATGCAATTTTATCAATGTATCATGATCAAGGACTAATTCCCTTTAAAACACTTTCCTTTTCTCAAGGCGTAAATTACACTTCTGGACTAAATATTGTAAGAACTTCTCCAGTTCATGGCACTGCCTATGATATTGCGGGTAAAAATATTGCTAATGAACAATCTTTTCGAGAGTCTGTATTTATAGCTTGTGATATTCTTAAAAAAAGAAGGGCTTATTTTTCATTAAAAGAAAACTCTTTAAACCCCAAAAAATCAGAAGATTAGAATTTATAGCATCATTTGTTAAAAAATAGTATATTTGCGAACTATAAAAATTGAATAGATGCTCAATTATAATATCAGAATTTCAGGTATTAAAGATGGTAATCATGAGTATTTTTTCAACATTAATGGAAAGTTCTTTGAATCATTTGTCAAACCTGAGGTAACAGATTCAGAAATTAAAGTTAATTGTAATTTATTTAAAGATGGAAATAAGCTAAAGTTATCTTTAAATATTGAAGGGAATATCTTAAATTTTAATTGTGATTTGTGTGCGGGAGGTATAAAACTATCGATTATAAATTCAATAGATGTTTTTTTACAAGAAACCGAAAGTGAAATGGAAGATACAGATGAAATAATCTATATACAACCCAACCAAAGTTACCTAGATATTTCACAATTAATTTACGAGGCGGTTATTTTATCTATCCCTTCTAAAATAGAGCATAGTGGAGTAGGAAATGACATTTGCGACAAAGAAATGATGGTGTTATTAGATAAATATGCCGAGAGAGAAGAAATAAATGACCCTAGATGGGACGATTTAAATAAAATAAAAGATTTAATATAAAACAAAATGGCGCATCCAAAACGAAAAATCTCAAAAACAAGAAGAGACAAAAGAAGAACACATTATAAGGCATCAGAACAAACAATTAAAGTGTGTAAGGAAACAGGGGAGTCACACTTGTATCATAGAGCCTATGAACACGAAGGGAAAATTTACTATAAGGGAAAATTATTTTCTGACTCATAACTTATTTTATAGTTTACAACTATAAATTTTATATGAGAATCGGAATAGATATCATGGGGGGAGATTTTGCTCCTCAAAAAACTGTGCATGGGGCAATATTAGCACAGAAAGAATTACCTGAGGGAACTAAAATAGTTTTATTTGGAAATAAAAATAAAATTCTTACTGAATTAAAATCTCATAATTTTTCGGAAAATATTTTTGATATTGTTGATTGCACAGATGTAATTGACATGGGAGAACACGCTGTAAAAGCATTAAAACAAAAGTCTAACTCGAGTATTTCTGTAGGGTTTCATTATTTATCTATCGGAAAAATAGATGGATTTGCATCTGCAGGTAATACAGGGGCTATGCTCGCTGGAGGGTTTTTCTCTGTCAAAGCAATAAGTGGAGTTTTAAGGCCTTGTATTTCTACTATTATTCCCAAAGAAAATGGTAAGGTCGGTATTCTTCTCGATGTTGGAGCAAATGCAGATTGTAAACCAGATGTATTATATCAGTTTGGTGTTTTAGGATCTTTATTTGCAAAGCATGTTTGTGGAATTTCTAATCCTAAGGTTGGGCTTTTAAACCTAGGGGAAGAGAAAACAAAGGGAAATATGTTAACACAAGCTACTTATCCAATTATGGAGGGTACAAATGATTATAATTTTATAGGAAATATAGAAAGTAGAGACCTGTTTTCTGATTACTCAGATGTTATTGTTTGTGATGGTTTTACTGGAAATATTGTGTTAAAAGAAATGGAAGCATTTTATACTCTCATAAAGAAAAGAGGGGGTGAAGACGATTATTTCAAGAGGTTTAATTACGAAAACTATGGAGGGACCCCTATTTTAGGGCTAAATAAAACAGTAATTATTGGGCACGGAATCTCAAATGAAATTGCCATTAAAAATATGATTACTTTGACCAAGGATGTTGTAGAAGCAGATTTGGCTAATAAAATTAAAGAAACAATAAAATAATGAGTAAAATTACCGCTGCGATAACTGGTATTCAGGGATATGTTCCTGAATATATTTTAACAAATAAAGAGTTAGAAACTTTAGTAGAAACAAATGATGAGTGGATAACAACAAGAACTGGAATAAAGGAAAGAAGAATCTTAAAGGGAGAAGGTTTAGGATCATCTGACATGGGGGCAGAAGCGATTAAAGGATTGCTCAAAAAAACAAATACAAAAGCAGAAGAAATTGATTTAATTTTATGTGCTACAGCAACGCCTGATATGATTTTTCCTTCTACCGCATGTTTAATGGCAGACAAGGTAGGAGCTGTTAATGCATTTGCTTATGATATCATGGCTGCGTGTTCAGGATTTTTATATTCAGTTTCAACCGCTTCTAAATTTATTGAAACAGGATCTTATAAAAAAATAATTGTAGTTGGAACCGATAAAATGTCATCTATTGTAGATTATACTGATAGAACCACTTGCATTATCTTCGGAGATGGAGCGGGAGCGGTACTAATGGAGCCCTCTAAAGAAGGATATGGAGTTCAGGATTCCATATTGAGAAGTGATGGTTCTGGAGGAGAGTTTTTACATTTGAAAGCGGGTGGTTCTGTAAAACCCGCATCTTATCAAACAATTGATAATCGTGAACATTTTGTGTTTCAAGACGGACAGCCAGTATTCAAAGCGGCTGTAAAGAACATGGCAGATGTTTCAGAAGAAATTATGAAAAGAAACAAATTAGATGCGGATGATGTTGCGTGGTTAGTTCCTCATCAAGCGAATAAAAGAATTATTGATGCAACAGCAAGAAGAATGGGTGTTGGAGACAACAAAGTAATGTTAAATATTGAAAAATATGGAAACACAACAAATGGAACCATTCCATTGTGTTTATGGGAATGGGAAAGTCAATTAAAGAAAGGAGACAATATTATACTTGCTGCTTTTGGAGGAGGATTTACATGGGGATCTATATATCTGAAATGGGCATACGATTCAAATAAATAATACTATTTTTGTATACAAAATATTTAATAAATCATATTAAAATGAGTAAAAAGATGAAATTAGAAGAAATACAAGAACTTATAAAGTTTGTAGCTAAATCTGGAGCTACAGAAGTAGATTTAGAGTTTGAAGGAGTTAAAATTTCAATTAAGTCTCCTGCAAAGAAAAGAAGAGGAGAGGTAGACATTCCTAATGCTATAATACAACACACAGCGACACCACAGGTAGTAGCTCCGGTTGCCGCTCCAATTGCCGCTCCGCCTACTGTTGTTACTGTAGAAAATCCAACTGAATCATCTCCAACAAAAACTACAGATTCTCAAGAAAATAATTCAAATTACATAACAATTAAATCTTCAATGATTGGAACATTTTACAGAAGTTCTGATCCTGAAAAACCAGCATTTGTAAATGTTGGAGACACAATAAAAGAAGGGGATACTATTTGTATTATTGAAGCTATGAAGCTTTTTAATGAAATTGAATCAGAAGTTTCCGGAACTATCGTAAAGGTTTTAGTGGACGATGCTACTCCTATTGAGTTTGATCAACCACTATTTTTAGTTGATCCTTCTTAAAAACACAAGATATGTTTAAGAAAATATTAATTGCAAATAGAGGGGAGATCGCTTTAAGAATAATTCGTACTTGTAAAGAAATGGGCATTCAGACAGTAGCTGTATATTCTAAAGCGGATGCTGAAAGTTTACATGTGAGATTTGCAGATGAAGCGGTTTGTATTGGGCCGGCCGCTAGCTCGGAATCTTACTTAAAAATACCAAATATTATTGCCGCTGCAGAAATAACAAATTCAGACGCTATACATCCAGGCTATGGTTTCCTTTCAGAAAATTCAAACTTCTCAAAGATTTGTGGTGAGAACGGTATAAAATTTATAGGTGCTTCTCCAGAAATGATTGATGGAATGGGAGATAAAGCTGCTGCAAAAGAAACAATGAAAAAAGCTGGTGTTCCTACTATTCCTGGATCTGATGGGATCATTAAAGATTTTGAAGATTGTAAAAAATTAGCCTCAAATACTGTTGGCTACCCCGTGATGCTAAAAGCGACTGCGGGTGGTGGTGGAAAAGGAATGAGGTTAGTTTGGGAAGAAGGTGATTTAAAGGATGCTTGGGACAGCGCAAAACAAGAAGCTAAAGCAGCATTTGGAAATGATGGCATGTACATGGAGAAATTTATTGAAGATCCTAGACATATTGAAATCCAAATTATTGGGGACCATAGAGGAAAAGCTGCTCATTTATCTGAGAGAGATTGTTCTATACAGAGACGACACCAAAAATTAGTAGAGGAAACACCTTCTCCTTTTATGACCAATAAATTGAGGAAAGATATGGGAGAAGCTGCGATTAAAGCAGCAGAGGCTGTAAAATATGAAGGAGTTGGCACTGTTGAATTTTTAGTAGATAAGCATAGAAATTTCTATTTTATGGAAATGAACACTAGAATTCAGGTAGAGCACCCCGTGACAGAAGAAGTTGTTGATTATGATTTGATTAGGGAGCAAATCAAAGTTGCCGCAGGAGTTGAAATTTCAGGGAAGAATTACATGCCTCAATTACATGCTATCGAATGTAGAATTAATGCTGAGGATCCGTATAACGACTTTAGACCATCTCCTGGTATGATTACCTCATTTCATTCCCCTGGAGGACATGGTGTAAGAATTGATACTCATGTATACGCGAACTATATGATACCTCCATTTTATGACTCTATGATTGCAAAACTAATTACGGTTGCCCAAACAAGAGAAGAAGCAATACAAAAAATGGAAAGAGCTTTAGATGAATTTATTATTGAAGGAATTAAAACAACTATTCCGTTTCATCAACAACTAATGAAAAATGAAGATTTTCGAAAAGGAAATTATACTACAAAGTTTATGGAAGATTTTAACTTAAAATAATATAATTAAAAATACCGTCTGTTATAAAGGGGTTTTACTTTAAATAATTTGTGCTTTTCTACCTAACAGATTATAAACAGACTGTTTAATTGCCTTTACGTCAAAATAACACTCCGAATATAATTCTTGCTGTGTTCCATGGTTTATGAATTTATCAGGGATACCTAATCGTAACACATCAGATTTATAATTATTATCAGTCATAAATTCTATAATAGCAGATCCGAACCCTCCCTGTAAGCAACTATCTTCTACTGTTATAATCTTTTCAAACTTTTGGAATATTTCGTGTAATAACGCGGTGTCTAATGGTTTTACAAATCTCATGTCATAATGAGCTATATCAAAACCTTTCTTTACAAAGTCAACATCAGCCTTTACAACAAAATTTCCTGTGTTACCTATGGTTAAAATTGCAATTTGCTCTCCATCTTTTATTTTTCTTCCTTTCCCTACTTCAATCTCTTCAAATGGAGTTTTCCAATCTATCATTACCCCCTTTCCTCTTGGATATCTAATAGAAAATGGGCCTTTATTAGGAAGTTGAGCAGTGTACATTAAATTTCTTAACTCCTGTTCATTCATAGGAGCAGAAACAATCATATTTGGTATGCATCTAAAGTAAGATATATCAAAAACACCATGGTGAGTTGCTCCATCTGCCCCAACAAAACCTGCTCTGTCTAAACAAAATATCACATCTAAATTCTGTATGGCTACATCATGAATTACTTGATCATAAGCTCTTTGCATAAATGTAGAATAAATATTACAAAATGGAGTCATCCCCTGTGTTGCTAAGCCAGCAGAAAAAGTAACGGCATGTTGTTCGGCAATACCAACATCAAATACCCTCTCTGGCATTACATCTAACATCTTATTTAAAGAAGATCCTGTTAACATTGCGGGAGTTACTCCTACAATATTTTCATTCTGTTCAGCAAGTTCAATAATAGTTTCTCCAAAAACATCCTGGTATTTTGGTGGAGATTTTTTAGAGGGATTAGAGATTATTTCTCCGGTTTCTTTATTAAATAATCCTGGAGCGTGCCACTTTGTTGAATCACCTTCTTCAGCTGGTTTATATCCCTTTCCTTTTTCTGTTATACAATGCAATATCTTTGGGCCTGGAATATTCTTTAAATCAGAAAGAACATCTGATAAATGCATTACATCATGACCATCAATAGGTCCAAAATATCTAAAATTTAAGGACTCAAAATAATTACTTTCTCCTAATAAAGAGGATTTAACAGCTCCCTCTACCTTTTGAGCTACCTTTTGAGCGTTAGGTCCAAATTTACTTAATTTTCCTAATATCTTCCAAATCTTATTTTTCGCTTTATTATATGTTTTTGAGGTTGCAATATCTGTCAGATACTCCTTTAATGCGCCTACAGCGGGGTCAATAGACATACAATTATCATTTAATATGATTAGAATATTAGTATCCTCTGTTCCAGCATGATTTAAACCTTCAAAAGCAATTCCACCAGTCATAGACCCGTCTCCAATAACTGCAATATGTTGTTTGTTTTTGTGCTTTTTCAACTCAGAAGCTAATGACATTCCTAAGGCAGCTGAAATTGAAGTAGAAGAATGTCCTACTCCAAAAGTATCGTAAACACTCTCTGATCGTTTAGGGAAACCACTAATTCCTTTGTAAACTCTGTTTGTGTGAAACACGTCTCTTCTACCAGTCAAAATCTTATGTCCATAAGCTTGATGACCAACATCCCATACTAATTGATCTTCTGGAGTATTAAAAGTATGATGTAGAGCAACTGTTAACTCCACTACCCCTAAACTAGCTCCAAAATGCCCTCCTTTTTCGGAGACCACATCAATAATAAATTGTCTTAACTCCTCAGAAACTTGAGGCAAGTCTATTTTATTTAACTTCCTTAAATCAGAGGGTGAATTAATCTTAGATAATAATTGTCCAGCTTTAAACTTATTCATAATAATTGCAAAGATACAGATAATATAATGATTTTTAAATAAAATTGAAAATTCGTAATATTGTTAAATATGAAAAAGACCTTGTGTTTATTGTCATTAGTGCATTTTCTAGGATTTTCACAAAATCCTGAACTACCATTTAAAGACGGAGAATCGTGCTCTTATCGTATTGGATATGGTCTTTTTGGAGGTGGACATGCAAAATATACTATATCACAAGACAGCATAGAAACAAAAGTAATTGTAAGTGGAAAAAGTAATTCTTTTGTAGATTTATTTTTTACAATTAGAAATAGATATGAAACTATTGTAAATAATCGTACATTATTACCAAGATATTTTAAAAGAAATAATATTGAAGGTGGGTATTTAATTAATCAAGAATATTTCTTTAATCAGGATTTAAAAATTATAAATACACAAAATGGAAAATTTAAATGTGATGTAAATAGTTATGATATGTTATCTTCCTTTCTTTTTGGAAGGTCCTTAAAATCATCTGAATTAAAGAAGAAGGATCCTCTATTTATTAACATGTTTCTAGATGAAGAAATATATAATATGGAAGTATTATTTTTAGGAGAAGAGACAATAAATACAGAAATTGGCAATATAAAATGTCTTAAATTCTGCCCAAAAGTACAGGTGGGTAGAGTATTTAAAAATGAAGACGATTTAACTATTTGGGTATCTGACGACAAAAATCATCTATTAATAAAAGTTGAGTTAGAAATTTGGGTTGGAAGTATTGACGCTAAAATTACAAGTGCAGAAAATATTAAATTTCCATTGTCAATAACTGAATAAATATAAATAAATTTAGACCTTTTTTATATGTATTTTGGCACAAGAATTTAACCCAATCTAATATACATGCGAAAGATTTTTATTATTGCTTCAATAGCCTTCGTAAGCTCTATTTTATTTATTTATTTTTGTTCTAACGAAAACTCCTCTGATGAAGGGTTGTCTGAAAATTCTATAATTAAGGATACCATAAAAATCGAGCCTCCAACAATTGATGAAATAATTGTAAAAGGTGTTCCTGTAGATAGTGTTAAAATAAAAAAAGGAATAAGTTATGAAACCGATGAGTATTATGTAATTGAAGGAGTTATCAATCCGGGTCAAGCAATAAGTCATATTTTAGGGAAATATAATATAAGTAATACGGACATCTATAAATTAGAACAAGCTTCTAAAAATATATTTGATTTAAGAAACATACAAAGCGGAAAACCCTACACTGTTATTTGCTCTAAAGATTCTAATTCTATGGCTCAGTGTTTTGTATATCAAAAATCAAAAACCCAGTATGTTGTATTTGACTTTAGAGACACAATAAGTGTTAGAGAAGGAGAAAAAGAAGTAATTACTAAAACAAATATTGTAAAAGGAACCATAAATCAAGGAGGGGGCCTTTGGTATTCTATCTCAAAACAATTAGGAGAAGAAAAAGCTCCAGCCTTAGTAGATGTATTATCAAATAATATTTACGCGTGGTCAATTGATTTTTTTCAAATTCAGGCTAAAGATTCTTTCATAGTTTACTTTGAAGAAAAATATGTAGAGAACGAATATGTAGGAATTGGCAAAGTATTTGCGGCATCATTTACTCACAAAGGAAAAACAATTAATGCATTTCGTTTTAAAGAAAATGAAAAATATGCAGATTACTTTGATGAAAATGGAAAAAACTTAAGAAGTGCGTTTTTAAAATCTCCAATTGATTTCGCCAGAGTTAGTTCAGGTTTTGGACACAGAAAACATCCAATCTCTGGAAAATGGAAAAAACATAATGGCGTAGATTACGCTGCGCGTACAGGAACTCCTATAATGTCGACCGCAAGTGGTACCGTAACATATGCTTCAAGAAAAGGTGGGTATGGTAATTGTGTAATTGTAAAACACAACGAAAAGTATACAACACTTTATGCTCATTTATCTAAATTTAAAAAAGGGATTAGCAAAGGTTCGTACGTAAAGCAGGGTGATATAATTGGATATGTTGGAAGTACAGGATATTCAACAGGACCTCATCTACATTATGAATTTATGGTTCACGGCAAACACGTTGATCCTTTTAAACAAGAACTTCCACCCTCTCTACCTTTAAAAGAAGAGAATACTGAAGAATTTAATAAAGTAAGAAATGAATACTCTGAAATACTTCAGAATTTTGTAAAATAGCAGTATGATAAATAATAGAGAAATATCTCTGTGGCTTATAAGGCTAATGATGGGTGTTTCTTTTTTTAGCTATTCTCAACAAAGCTATCCTTTTGTTGAAAATAAAGGACAATTTCCTTCCTCTGTTTGTGCAAAATCTAAAATTCCATCTGGAAGTATTTTTATCGAGAAAGGAAGATTTATATATAGCTTTTATAATAGTCAGCAATTAATAGAAAGACATAATCTTATTAGAGAAGAAAAATGGATAGACGCTCACTCAATTTCAGTAAATTTTTTAAAATCTAATGACAATTTAGAAACTAGTTTGATAGATAGTAGTTATTTTTTTGAAAATTATTACAACACAAACAATTGGGCTGAAAAAGTATATTCATATAAAACACTATATCAGAAAGACCTCTACAATGGTATAGATTTAAAAATCTATTCATCAAAAGGTTTTTTAAAATATGACCTAATAGTTCATCCCAGCTTTTCTGAAAAAAAAATAAAAATAGAATATAAAGGTCAAAACGAGATCTATTTAAAAAATGGAAATCTAATTGTATCTACATCTATTAATGAAATAATGGAACTATCTCCATATTCATATCAATATATTAATGGAGATACTATAAAAATAAAGTCCCGTTTCAAATTAAAAAACAACATTCTTACTTTTGAATTCCCTAATGGATATAACAAGAATCATAAATTGTTTATTGACCCTACATTAATTTTTTCTACATATTCTGGATCCACGGCTGATAATTTTGGGTATACAGCAACCTATGACAATGACGGTTATTTATACTCTGGGAGCACTGTTTTTGGTCTAGGATATCCTACAACGATTGGAGCTTATCAGATAAACTATTCTAATAGCTCTGGCGGGACGGATATCGGAATAACTAAATATGATTCTTCCGGAACTTACAGAATTTACTCCACATACTTAGGCGGCAGTATGGATGAATTGCCTCATAGTATGATTGTAAATAATTTAAATGAATTATTTATTTTTGGCACAACAGGATCTGACGATTACCCTACAACTGTAGGGTGTTTTGACAATTCTTTTAATGGTGGTGATGGGTTTTCTCCTAGTGGACTTGGAGTTACCTTTCCTAATGGAAGTGATATTATTGTTAGTAAATTAAGCTCAAACGGAGGAGGTTTATTAGCTTCTACTTACATTGGGGGAACTGGAAATGATGGGTTAAATACCTCTCAGAAATTGAAAAGAAATTATGCAGATGAAGTGAGGGGTGAGATTGACATTGATAAAAATAATAATATATATCTAGCTACTTGTACCTATTCTATTGATTTTCCTACAACAACTTCCTTTCAACAAAGTAATAATGGATCTCAGGAAGGGTGTATTTTAAAATTAGATAATCAGTTAAGCACTATTATTTGGAGTTCTTATCTTGGAGGGGACAAAGATGATGCAATATATTCTTTAGCTTTAGATAATTTTGATAATGTTTTTGTTACTGGAGGAACAAACTCTAATAATTTTCTAACTTCAACAAATGCTTATCAAAGTAATTATCAGGATACAATTGAAGCAGATGCTTTTATTACTCATATTTCGACTGATGGAAACTCGATTATAAACTCAACTTATTTTGGATCTGAGTTCTATGATCAGTCTTATTTTGTAGAATTAAACTCTGAAGAAGAGGTATATATTTTTGGGCAAACCCAAGCTCTATCGGATAGCTTAGTTCATAATGCTAATTATTTTACTTTGGATGCCAGTCAGTTTATAGGTGTTTTTTCTAATAATTTAGAAGAATTATTACGATCAACAGTTTTTGGAACTGGGAAAGGCACTCCAGATATATCTCCTACAGCATTTTTAGTGGATGTTTGTAATAATATTTACATTTCTGGGTGGGGTAGCTCCACCGGTAACGGTTCTCTTTCTACCTTAAATATGCCAATTTCATCTAACGCCTACCAAAACACAACAGATGGAAATGATTTCTATATTATGGTCATAGATGACAATCTTGATAATCTTGTATATGGGACTTATTTTGGAGGAAGTCAAAGCGCAGAACATGTAGATGGAGGAACAAGTAGATTTGACAAAAAAGGAATCATTTACCAATCAGTATGTGCTGGATGTGGAGGGAATAATGATTTTCCAATAGAACCAAATCCTGGAGCTGTATCTACAACTAACAATTCAAATAATTGTAATAATGGAGTATTTAAATTTGATTTTAATTTCCCAATTGTTTTAGCAGATTTTAACGCTCCTTGGATTGGGTGTAATAACAATATTAACTTTACAAATACAAGTACAATCCCAACAAACACAACATTTTATTGGGATTTTGGAGATGGAAACAACTCCACATTAGAAAATCCAACTCATCAATATTTCAACCCTGGCATTTACTTAGTAACTCTTATTACTTCTTCGTTAGACGCATGTAATCTTTCTGACACCATTAGCAAAGAAATATATATTCTTTCTAATTCTTCCTATCCTTTACAAAATGTTGAAATATGTAAAAATCAGTCAGCTCAAATAGGGATACTTCCAATAAATAACCCTTCTATTAATTATATTTGGCAGCCTAACATTGGTTTAAATAATACATCAATACCAAACCCTATTGTTAATATTAGTAATTCTCAACAATACGAACTTATAGTGACTGATGGAAATTGCTCTGATACCCTGTATCAATTGGTTATTGTAGATAGTATTGATATAAATACTAGTGAAGATACAACTTTTTGTAAAGACCCTATTTTACTTTCCGCAAACACAAGCGGAAGTATTAATTCTATATTATGGTCTGATAATATTAATTTCTCAAATATCATTAGTATTACTGATACTTTTTTAACTAATATTCCGGGGACCTTTTACATTTTTGTTAATAATGATAATTGTTTTGACTTAGATAGTATTAATGTAGTTAATGACAATTTTTCGATAGAGATAAGTGGTATTACTGAAATTTGTAAAGATGATTCTGTATTTATAAAAGTAGATAACTTAAATTCATTAGACCCTATAATATCTTACGAATGGAATTCGGATTTTAATATGGTTTTTAGCTCCGATTCTTCAAGTTTCATTTCATATCCTACATATACTAGTTACTATGGTGTAAAAGCAACTAATATTTTAGGTTGTTATATTTTAGATTCAATTTTAGTAAATGTGTCTAATTATCCTGTTTTAGACTCTGTTTGGGCTCATGATACTATTATTTATAAAGGAGAAACTACACAGTTATATGTTGAAACCAATGCAAATATACTTTGGAACACTAATGAAAATTTGAATACTATAAGTGTTTCTCCAGATAGCTCTACACAATATAATATTATTGTTTACAATAATTATTGTGAAGTTGAAGATTCTATTTATATAAAAGTAAAAGATGTTTTTTGTGATAGGAGAAAAATATTAATTCCTACCGCATTTAGTCCTAATGAGGATTTGATAAATGATAATTATAAAATTATAGATGAGGATGGAATAATTACAGAGTTTAAAATTGAGATTTTTAACCGGTTTGGGCAAAAAATATACTCATCTGAAGACATAAACAATAGTTGGGATGGATATTTTAATGGGGAGCTTCTATCTCCTCAAGTTTTAGATTATTATTTAGAAGTCAAATGTATTGGAGAAAAATATTTATTTGAAAAAGGTAATATTACTTTAATACGATGAAATATTTATATTTCATATTATTCTTTACATTCATAAAATTTTCATTTGGACAAGATGTTCATTTCTCTCAATTTACTAAGGATCGAATGAACCTAAACCCCTCTATGATAGGGAATTTTACAGATAATGATTCAAGATTTTCAATACAAAGAAAATCACAATGGAATTCAGTTAGTGTTCCTTTTTCTAGTTTTTCATCTTCATATGAAGAGAAAAATGTTTTTTATGACTTTAATCTTGGAATTCAGTTTTTAAATGATAAGTCTGGTGATTCAAAATTAAGTTTAAATCAAATTAATCTAGCTCTATCTAAAAACTTTAATACTTTAAATCTTAACAATTTAAGCCTTGGATTCCTTATTGGATTTAGTCAAAAATCTATTGATTATACTGAACTAATATTTGAATATGAAGAACAATTCCTTAAAGATAATTTTGTTTACCCTGATGTTGGAATTGGTTTAAGTTATCAAACACTACCAAATAAAATTCTGTCCTATAATTTTGGGATATCATCATTTCATTTAAATCTACCAAATAACTCTTTTAATGAAGATGAAAATGTAAAGATTCCTGTAAAAAACAACCTTTATTTTGGAATAAAATATGACTACTTAACAAATTTTACAATAATTCCTGAGGTGTTATATACTAATCAAGGCGTCTCTAACGAACTACTTTTAGGAAGTCAAGCAGAATTTAAATTGGATAACATTAAAATAATTCCGTTCACATATTACAGGCTAGAGGACGCTATAATACTAGGTTTTGGAATAAGTAAAGATAACTTAACTACTAATATAAGTTATGATATAAATATTTCTGATTTAGATATTGCTTCAAATAATAGAGGTGGATTTGAATTTTCTGTCATATTTTTATGGCAAAAAAGAAAAGAACATATTAATAAAATTACTGAAGAAATATGTCCAAAATATTTGTAAATACATTTCTAGTTTTGATACCATTTCTTTCTTTTTCTCAAGATCTTGAAATAAAACATCTGACTGAGCAGATTAATACAATAGGATCGGAATTTAATTTTATACAAAAAGATAAAAACACTGCGTACTATAGTTCCTCTACTTTAGAAGATGGTAAGTATCAAACTCTAATTTTTAAATCTGAACTTAAAAAAGGAGAATGGCAAAAAGGAAAATATATTCATTTGGGAAATGCTTACTCCTATTCAAATATATCTTACCCTAAAGAGAAAAATTATATTTATTACAGTGTGATAGATAAATTTGGGAATAGTAAAATTGCTTTCAGAGATTATAAAAAACCTGTTGCGGAAATTTTAAATAATAACATTAACTTGTCTAACTCTACAAATACACAGCCGCACAAAACAACATATGATAATAAAGATATTTTGTACTTTGTTTCTGATAGAAAAGGGGGGTTTGGGGGCTTGGATATTTGGTTTTGTATAATAGATAAATTTGGAAACTTTGGTGAAGCCATTAATGCTGGGGCAAGAATAAATACAGAATATAATGAAATAACTCCTTTTTTTAATATCTGGACTGGTGAGTTGTTTTTTAGTTCTGATAGAAATGAAAAAGAAAGTGGCATTGACATTTTTAAAGCAACTGGCAATTTAAACCTCTGGAATAAAGTTGAGCGTGCTCATGAACTTTGCTCGAGTAAGGATGATCTTTATCTTAGTTTTTACAATCAATATTCTGGATATATGTCCTCTAATAGAAGCCCTTCTGTTCATTTAGATGAAGAAAATTGTTGTAACGACATTTTCTCATTCCAATACCCAGTACCAAAAGAAGAAACTTCTATCAACATAGATACAATTAAGAAAAATCTTCCAATATCTCTATATTTTCATAATGACGAACCTAATCCAAGAAGCCTACAAACTAATACAAACCTTACTTATAAAGAATGTTATATCTCATATTATTTATTGAAAGAAAAATATATAAAAATAAATAGTAATATCGAAGTTGAAGAATTCTTTGAATTAACACTTAAAAAAAATTACAATAATTTAAATTCTACACTTAAATACATTTTACAAAATTTAAAAGATGGTAACAACATGGAATTACACATTAAGGGTTTTGCAAGTCCATTAAGTGATAAAGATTATAATATTAATTTGTCAAAGAGGAGAATAGCTTCTTTAATAAATTTGATAAATAATTATAAAAATGGCGCCTTAAAAGAATATCTATACAATGGAGGTCTCAAGATAATAGAACTCCCTCTTGGAGAAAACAGATCGGATAAAAGAGTAAGCGATAACCCAAACGATAGAAAGAGTTCGGTTTACAGTAAAAATGCTATGTTAGAAAGAAAAATAGAAATAGTGGAAATACTAGAATTAAAATAAAGGATAAGGAAGGCTTGAATAAGACACCCTAAGAAAAATCCGGAATATACCTGCAATCTATTATGCGCTTGTAAATGCAACCTAGAAAAAGCGAGTAATCCTGAAAGAAAAAAGAATATAATAATCCAATAATATAAGCTTCCAAATATAATATTCAAAGCAATAAAACTTCCTGTCGCCCAACCTATAGCTAACATATGTAAGCTTATCTTCCATTTTTTAGTTATTAAAAAGGCAATAATTAAAATAAAAATTGAAGAAAGATAAACCAAACATAAATATGTAGAAAGATATGCTATAGTTTTAAACAAAGAATATCCTAATATCATTACTAGAATTGTATAAAATAAAGGTGAGTTCCTTTCTTCTATTGTTTCCATTTCTAGTGATTTTATTCTTTTTAATTTTAGAAAGTATAGGGATATAATTAATGGTAATGCTAGAGTAAAAATTATGACAACAGAATAAAGTAGTTTTTTATAAGTTGAAAAAAATATGTTAAAAAACTCCACCTCGTTTAAAATTACAAATATCACTATTGTAGGCATAAAAATTGGATGAAGTAATATTGTGAAAAACTTAGAAATTTTCATTATAATTCTCTTCTATATTTAGAAGTTTCAATGCCTAATTCTTCTCTATATTTCGCAACAGTTCTTCTTGCAATATGGTATTCATCTTTACCTAAGATTGTTGATAATCTTTCATCAGTATAAGGGTTTCTTTTGTCTTCAGATTGAACAATTTCAGACAGTCTTTTCTTTATGACCTTTGTTGACACCTGCTCTCCATTATCTTTTGTATAAGCTTCTGAAAATAATTCTTTTAACAAAAAAGTACCAAAAAATGTTTGTACATATTTGCTGTTACTTACTCTAGAAATTGTTGAGATATCCATATTTACAACATTAGCAATATCTGCAAGAATCATAGGTTTTAATTCTTTCTCATCTCCTGTATAGAAATATTTTTCTTGGTGAGTCACAATTGCGTTCATTACTTTTATCAAAGTTATTTCTCTTTGCAGAATTGCATTTCTAAACCAATTGGCAGATTCAATCTTCTTTTTTATAAATTCTTGAGCTTCTTCGTCCTTTGTTTCCTCCATCATTTTCTGATAAGAAGAATTTACTCTTAATTCCTTCCCGCTTATCTTAGTTAAGCTGACAACATTCTTCTCTTCTATTATATTTACTAGAAAATCTGGTGTGATATAAGAAGAAGGGATTGTTTTACTGAAATTTGAGGCGGGAAAAGGATTTAATTTTTCTACTGTTTCATACACCTCTTTTAATTGAGATTCTGAAATTCCTAATTCTTTAATAATTCCTTCAAAATTCTTTTTACTAAATCTTTCATATTGATTTTCTAGAACAGAAATAGTCCTTTCAATAGTCTCGTCATTATCTTTATTTTTAAGTTGAATCAATAAACATTCTTTTAAATTTCTAGCTCCTACACCATAAGGTTCTAAAGATTGAACAACTAGTAAAGATCTTTCAATCTCCTCCTCAGAAAATTCTAAATTCAGGTTTATTAATAAATCATCTGAAATAGAAAATAACTCTCTACTAATCCAGCCATTGTGATCAAGACTATCAATCAAATACTCTATTAAAAAAACTTCATCATCAGGTAAATTAAGTGTCAACAACTGTTTTTTCAGATGAGAAGATAAACTTTCATCTGTATTGGATATTTGATTGTCCGAGTAATCTGAATTAGTAGATAGTCGATATTTATATGAGTTATTATTTTCTTCTTCTAATTCGTCAATATTAATATCTTCGGAATTCTCCGATTCCTCAAGAGCAGGATTCTCTTCTAATTCATCCTGAATTCTGGAATGTAACGATGCCAAAGGAATTTGTAACAAACTAAGGAACTGCATCTGTTGGGGTGACAGATTTAATCCATGTTTTTGTTGTAATTTTTGTTTCTGCATTAATTAGAAATCAGCATTTTGGGGAGTCCTCGGGAAGGGGATAACATCTCTAATATTTTTCATACCAGTAACAAACATTATCAACCTTTCAAATCCTAATCCAAATCCTGAATGAACACATGTTCCGAATTTCCTTGTTTCTAAGTACCACCATAATTCCTCTTTGCAAATCTCCATTTCTTCCATTCTATTAGACAGCTTATTTAAATCCTCTTCTCTTTGGGAACCCCCTACTATTTCCCCAATTAGTGGAAATAAAATATCCATAGCTCTGACAGTTTCGTTGTCTTCATTCTGCTTCATATAAAAGGCTTTTATACCTTTAGGGAAATCTGTAATAATTACTGGTTTCTTGAATTTTTTTTCTACTAAATATCTTTCGTGTTCAGATTGTAAATCAGAACCAAATCCTTCTATTATATATTTAAATTTTTTCTTCTTATTTGGTTTTGAATTTATTAAAAGATCAATTGCATCACTGTAAGTTAGTCTTTCAAAATCATTCTCAATAACAAATTGAAGACGCTCTAGCAATCCCATTTCAAAGCGTTCTTCCTTTTTTAGACTTTTCTCCTCGCTTGCAAGTCTACTATCTAAAAACCTTAAATCATCCTCACAATTAGTAATGCAATACTGGATACAATATTTTAAAAACTCCTCTGCCAAATCCATGTTTTCTTCTAAATCTGCAAAAGCAACTTCGGGTTCAATCATCCAAAACTCTGATAAATGTCTAGAGGTATTAGAATTCTCCGCTCTGAATGTAGGCCCGAAAGTATATACCTGACCTAAAGACAAAGCTCCTAACTCTGCCTCCAACTGACCAGAGACAGTTAAATTTGTTTTAATATTAAAAAAGTCCTGAGTATAATCAACTTTCCCATTAACTTTAGGTGTGTCCTCTAAATTTAAATTTGTAACCTGAAACATTTCACCAGCTCCTTCCGCGTCAGCTCCAGTAATGATTGGGGTGTGAATATTAACAAATCCTTTGTCATTAAAAAATTTATGAACTGCGAAAGTTAATGCATGACGCAGTCTAAAAACAGCAGAAAAAGTATTTGTTCTAAATCTTAAATGTGCCTTTTCTCTGAGAAAATCTAATGAGTGTTTCTTTGGCTGTAATGGATACTCATCAGGGTCTGACTCCCCTAATATATCTATCCCAGCTGCGAGCACCTCCACATTTTGACCTACTCCTTTAGATTCCACTAAAATTCCAATTACTGAAATTGCAGAACCAGTAGTAATTCTTTTTAACACCTCTTCCTTGAGGTGATCTCCTTCAGCTACAATCTGAATATTATTAATTGTTGATCCGTCATTTAAAGCTATAAAAGAAACATTTTTACTGCCTCTTCGAGTTCTTACCCATCCTTTTACGCATACTTCCTGTCCTGTTGCTTGCTTATTTAATAAACTTTTTATTTTTGTTCTTTTCATTATTTATTCTGTTTCTCTCAGGTTTAATTTTACTTTTTTATGACTATAATACATCTTTTTATTCTCTACTCCTTTTCTAAGTTCTCGTCTTTCATCCTCTGGTAATTTAGCAATTTCAATACATTCTACAGAACAACAATTTTCATATTTATCTTTACATGTGGAACATTGCAAAAATAATAGATTACAGTTCTCATTTTTACAATTTACATGAGAATCGCAGGGTTTTCCACATTGATGACAATTACTGATAACATCTTCTGATATTCTTTCTCCTCTTCTTTCGTCAAAAACAAAATTCTTGCCTATAAATTTATTTTCAAGCTCCTTGTTTTCATTTAACTGTCGCGTATAGTCGATAATGCCACCATGTAATTGACTAACATCTTCAAATCCATGATGTTTTAAATATGCTGATGTTTTCTCGCATCTAATGCCTCCTGTACAATATAATAAAATTGGTTCTGTTTCTTTTCCTTTTAATAAATCTTTTACTAATGGAAGCTCTTCTTTAAATGTTTCAACATTAGGACAAATAGCTCCTTTAAACTTTCCTATTTCACTCTCATAATGATTTCTCATATCTACTATGGTAGCACCATGATCAATTGCATCATTCCATTGTTTGGCAGATAAATGATCTCCAACATTTGTTACGTCATAATCATTTATAGATAATCCATCAGCTACAATCTGATTTCGTATTTTTATGGTGAGTTTGAAGAAAGATTTTCCGTCATCTTCCACCGCAATTTTAAAAGGAATATCCTTAAAATATGAATATGAATTTACATTCTTTACAAAATCTTTCCAATTGTGTTCAGGAACACTAAGCTGCGCATTTATTCCTTCTTCAGCTATATATATTCTTCCTAAAACTTCTAATTCCTTCCAATTATCATATAAATGATCTCTTAGTTTTTCAAGGTTTTCTAAAATAATGTACCTATAAAAAGAAACGGTGATTCTGTTAAATGTTTCTTTTTCTAGCAAAGCTAAGCATTGTTCCTTACTTAGTTTATTAAACATATTTTTTTTACCAGCATTAGGATCCATTATCATCTCTTTAAGTAGTGCAAAGATATAAAAACTATGATTTGTATTGATTGCTATTTTTAACTAAAAATATAGTCTTTAATGTTATATTTGTACCAAATATATGAGAGATGTCAGAAAGGATTTTAATAATAGGTTCATCTGGTCAAATTGGCACTGAACTCGTGATAGAATTAAGGAGAATGTACGGAAATGAAAATGTAATTGCTTCTGATATTAGATTTTCTTCTGATCAGATAATGCAAACTGGTCCATTTGAAACACTAGATATAATGGATGAACAGTTATTAAGAAGGATTGTAAAGAAATATAAAGTTACTCAAGTATATCTTTTAGCCGCCCTACTTTCTGCTACTGCTGAACAAAATATTGAATTAGGGTGGAGATTAAATATGCGATCTCATTCACATGTGTTAGATTTAGCAAAGGACAGATTGATAAAAAAAATTTTTTGGCCATCCTCAATTGCAGTTTTCGGACCTACAACTCCTGTGGAAAACACTCCGCAATATACTATAATGGAACCAAATACAGTTTACGGAATTACTAAACAAGCTGGAGAAAGGTGGAACGAATATTACTTTAACAAATTTGGAGTAGATGTAAGAAGTTTAAGATATCCTGGTTTAATTGGTTGGAAATCAGATCCTGGAGGAGGAACTACAGATTATGCGGTAAATATTTTTCATAAAGCAATTACTAATGGTAAATATGAAAGTTTTTTATTGGAAAATACAGCCTTGCCGATGATGTACATGCCAGATGCTATTCGTGCTACTATAGAATTGATGGAGGCTCCCGAAGAAAAAGTAAAAATTCGTTCTTCTTATAATTTGGCTGGAGTAAGTTTTACTCCAAAACAAATTTCAAATGAAATTAAAAAACATATCCCTAACTTTGAGATTAGTTATAATCCTGATTTTAGACAAGAAATAGCTGATAGTTGGCCTTCATCAATAAATGATTTACCAGCTCAACAAGATTGGGGGTGGAATTTGGAGTATAATCTTGAAAAAATGACTGAGGATATGATTATGAATTTGAAAAAAAAATATAAAACTAGTTTGTATGAATAGGAAATTAAAAATATACAATACCCTTTCAAGGAAAAAAGAAATTTTTGATCCAATTGTAAAAAATCATGTGGGGATGTATGTTTGTGGTCCTACTGTTTATGGTGACCCTCATTTAGGACATGCTAGACCTGGAATTACTTTTGATATAGTTTTTAGATATCTAAAACATTTAGATTATAAAATTCGTTATGTTAGAAACATAACGGATGCTGGTCATTTAGAAAATGACGCAGATGAGGGAGAAGATAAAATTGCTAAAAAAGCAAGATTAGAGCAATTAGAGCCAATGGAAATTGTTCAGTTTTATACTTTAAGCTATCATAAAGCAATGCAGGATTTAAATTGTTTGCCTCCTTCAATTGAGCCAAGAGCTACAGGACATATAATTGAGCAAATTGAAATGGTTCAGAAAATACTAGATAAAGGATTTGCTTATGAAGTTAATGGATCTGTTTATTTAGATGTAAATAAATATAATGAGTCTTTTCCCTATGGAATTCTTTCTGGAAGAAATTTAGAGGATACTTTAGAAGGTACTAGAATGTTAGATGGTCAAGCTGAAAAGAAAAGCGCAGTTGATTTTGCCATTTGGAAAAAAGCAAGTCCAGAACATATTATGCGTTGGTCATCCCCTTGGGGAGAAGGCTTTCCCGGTTGGCACATGGAATGTTCTGCAATGAGCGAAAAATATTTAGGAAAAACTTTTGATATTCATGGTGGTGGAATGGACTTGGTATTTCCTCATCACGAAGCAGAAATAGCACAGAGTAATGCTTGTAATAATTGTAATCCCGCAAATTATTGGATGCACAATAATATGATAACAGTGGATGGAAAAAAGATGGGTAAATCTCTAGGGAACTTTATCAATTTAGAAGAATTTTTTACCGGAAATCATGAAAAGTTAGAAAAAGCTTATTCTCCGATGACTATTCGATTTTTCATTTTACAAGCGCACTACAGAAGTATAATAGATTTCAGTAATGAATCACTAAAAGCAGCAGAAAAAGGATTGTCAAAACTTATGAATGCACTAGAAACCATAGAAAGTCTAAAGCCTTCTGATAACTCTAGTTATGATGTGAAAAGATTGGAGAAAGATTGTTATGCGGCCATGAATGATGACTTTAATACTCCTATCTTAATTGCACACTTGTTTGATGGAGTAAGAATTATCAACTCTATAAAAGATGGTAAAGAAAGCTTAAATGATTCTGATTTAGAAATGCTAAAATCTATATTTAATACTTTTGTAACTAAAATTTTAGGGTTTATTACTGAAAAGAAAAGCAATGAAAATAACTTAACTTCTGAATTAATGGAGTTGATTTTAAAACTTAGGACTAATGCCAAAAAGAATAAAGATTTTGACACTGCAGATATAATTCGAGAAGAGTTAAATAAATCAGGGATACAAATAAAAGATACTAGAGAGGGAACTAATTGGGAGATAAAATAATGAATTATAAATATACCGTATTTTTCCTTGCTTTGTTATTTTTACATGCTTGCAAATCAGAACCTCAGCAAGAAGTAAAACAAATAACAAAAAAGCCTAATGTAAAAATTGAGGTTCCTACATTTAATGTGGATTCTGCCTATCATTTCATACAAAAACAAGTGGATTTTGGACCAAGAGTCATTTCGTCTAAACCATGGGAAAATTGTTCCATTTGGTTGAAACAAAAATTTCTAAAATATACTCCAAATGTAATTGTACAGGAAGCGCCTACAACAACTTATGACGGCAAAAAACATACTCTCAAAAATATTATCGCTACTTTTTCTCCAGACAAAAAAAATAGAGTTGCTCTATTTGCTCATTGGGACAGTAGACACATAGCAGACCATGATACAGAAAACCAAAATACTCCAATACTTGGCGCAAATGATGGGGGAAGTGGAGTTGGTGTATTGATAGAATTAGCTAGACAATTCAGTATTAAAGAACCTAAAATTGGAATTGATATTATTCTATTTGATGCAGAAGATTATGGACAGCCCGAAAACTCTGAATATGCATATATGCCAGATTCTTGGTGTTTAGGATCTCAACATTGGTCTAAAACCCCCCATAAAGCACATTATACTGCTCGATATGGAATTTTATTAGATATGGTAGCAGGGAAAAACGCCACTTTTTATTTAGAAGGTTATTCTAACTACTTTGCTTCTTCGATTTTACAAAAAGTATGGAAAAGAGGACATAAATTAGGATATGGGAAACACTTTGTTTACGAAAACAGTCCACAGATAATCGACGACCATTTATATGTAAATACTCTTGCTCACATACCTACTATTGATATTATAGAGTTTGATCCAAGTACAGAAAATAAATTCAATAAACACTGGCATACTCATGGAGATAATATGGATAATATTGATAAAAATACTCTAAAAGCAGTAGGGCAAACTTTAATGGAGGTTCTTTACAGAGAGTAAGTATCTTGAAATTTTTCGAAAAAATCAACGAAAGAATAGACACTGTGAGAAGATTAGAGAACTTTTTCTAAAGAATGATTGTCCTCATTAGCAGTTAGGACAACTACCCTGAATTATTAGTTCTAACTTTTTGAATTCAAACCCTTTGATTTTTTTAATTTTAGGAAATTCAAGCTCTTCTATACAGAAAGTATTATCACAATAATCACAAATAAAATGAGCGTGTTGGTAGGCTTGATTTGAAGGCTTGCATTTTGAATTGCATAAGGCATAACGAGACAATTTGTTTTTGTCTGGAACTTGGTGGATTAAGCCACTCTTTTCAAATGTTGAAAGAGCTCTATATATAGTAACTTTATCGTTATTATTTCCTATCTTT
This sequence comes from Flavobacteriales bacterium, assembly GCA_002696275.1. GTDB lineage: Bacteria > Bacteroidota > Bacteroidia > Flavobacteriales > BACL11. The sequence goes on along the minus strand of NZRO01000046.1, from coordinate 8,746 downwards.
TTTTTAATATCTTCTACTGTTAATGTTGTTTCTGAATCTTGAAAAAGCTTCAATAGTTTTTTTCTAAAAGTAGTCTTTCTTAAGCCACAATTACTTAATAATTCTTCTGAGGTTCTCATGATTAAAACTTTTAAAATACAAATATAATAAATTTGTTTAACGCGTCTATNTATGTTNTAAAACAAATTTTTATATTTGCAACTCAGTTGCGTTAGTTAGAACTAAATTAAAATATAAACTTTTGAAAAAAAANATTTTAATATTTTTAATTATGATGGTTACCCTTTGCCTTAAGTCGCAAATTACGGGTGTAGTTATAGATAAAGATAGTATTCCAATTTCGGGAGTTGAAATCATCTTTCCTGAAAATGACATAATATTATATTCTAGTATATCTGGAAAATTTGCTATTGATTTAGATTTGTCTAATGGGTCTTATATTTATTTTTATAGTAAAGGATATGAATCTAAAAAAGTTCTNTATAATAAAAACACTCAATTGACAATCATATTAAATGATTTACATGTAGAATTGGATGAAATCAGTATAGCGGCATCACATAATAATTTAGGAAACAGCAGATTAACAAACATTGTAAATAAAGATATCAAAGAGGTTTTTCTAAATAGCAACAGTATTTTAGAAAATGTATCGGAATTGAGTGGTGTTGATTTAATTTCATCAGGAANAGGTATTCAAAAAGTCGTGATTAGAGGTTTGTCTGGCATGAGAGTTGTTACTTACTTAAATGGAATGCAAATAAACAACCAACAATGGGCAAATGACCATGGTATTGGCTTTACAGAATTAGGATTAGGAAAAGTTGAGTTGATTAAAGGGGGAAGCGCATTAAGATACGGGTCAGAAACTATTGGCGGTCTATTGTATTTTAAAGACCAACCATTTGTTAAAATAGATGATTATGAAGGTTTTGTAGGGTCTAAATTTAATTTTAATAGTCATTCAAATAGTAATCAATTTGGAATTAAATGGAATAAGAAAAATCTATTTGTAAATTTATTTGGTGAGTATATTTTATCTTCCGATTATAAACTACCTGATGGACAATACCTTTTCAATTCTAGATTTAACAAAAATGCGTTTAAATTTTCTATGTCTCATAAGAAAAATAATCTTCAAAATACCATAAGATATCAACTTAATAATGAATTAACAGGAATACCTGCTCACGTGTGTNTTGGTGACCCTNNTCAAATTCCAGTATCAGATTTTTTATCTCCAAGTTTTGAATATAACACTGACTATAAACCCGCAACTCCTTATCAAGATGTAACTAATAATTTATTTGTATATGAATTAAATTATTTTTTAAACAAAACAAAAATGAATATGTATGTNGGTCATTTTATAAACAACTTAAAGGAATTCGAACAAATAACCAGGCCTGCATTTGATATGTCATTATCGAATACACTGGTAAATCCAAATATTAAATATTTTTATAATAATTCAACGTTTGAATTTGGATCTCAATTTTCCTTACTAAATAATAAAAACAATATTAATGATAGATTAGTTCCTGACGCAACATCGATNAATATTGGTCCTTATGGAATATTTAATTTTGAAACAAATAATATGGGTATGAATTTAGGCTTCCGATTCGATCACAAAACATTAAAATCTAAAGATAATACAGTTGATGTTAACTACGATAAATCATTTTCACACCCAAGTTTCTCATCAGGCTTATATTATAAAATGAATAACCACTCTATAAGAATTAGTTATTCAGGCGCGTATAGAGCTCCACATTTTTCTGAATTATTTTCAAACGGCATTCATCATGGAACAAATAGATTTGAAATCGGAGATAATAGTTTGACTATAGAGAAATCAAATCAATTTGATTTAAAGCATCAGTGGGCAAACGAACATTTTGGAATTGTAATAAATCCTTTTATTCAAAATATAAATAATTTTATTTCAATAAATTTAAATGGTGATATTTATGAAGATACAGATGCTTTTGGAAATGTTATAGGATCTTACAGAGTGTATGAGTATATACAATATAAACAAGTACAATTAAAAGGTATAGAAATGAATATTCATTATCATCCTCATTATCTGCATAATTTACATATCGAACAATCATATTCATTTTTAAAAACTGAAAATAGAGACGATTCATTTGGATTAGCTTTAACACCAGCTAATAGTATTAAAACAAGATTACTTTTAGATGTAAATAAATATAACAAATTAAAAAAGTACAAAATCAAGAATATATCTTTATATCATAAGTTTAATTTTGAACAAAATAGTATAGCACAATATGAGGATCCTACAAAATCTTTTAATATTTTTAACTTCTCAGTTAGCGGTCAGTTNAACAATAAATTTAAATATACTTTTATTGTAGATAATTTACTAAATACAGAATACACTCCACATATTTCTAGGATTAGAGGTGTCGGAGCAGGAAGCGGGGTTCCTAATCCGGGAAGATCAATTAATCTCAATATAAAATATGAATTTTAAAAATACTCTGATGAGCTTTTAATAAGCGAAACATAAAAAATTATGTCAGTATTAATAATATTAAAAAAATTACCATGAAAAAAACAATTTTAGGAATGTTTGTACTNTCAATTACCTTGTTTAGTGCTTGTTCAGATNATGATGGTTGTGAACACTGTCATATAGCGTTTATGAACGCTGATGGAAATGAAGTTGAAGTAGAAATTTTAAATGCAGATGGAGGTGAAGAATTCTGTGGAGCTGAACTTGAAGAAGCTGAGGGACCTGACTTTTCTTATACATTAGANGCTGATGTTATAGTAGGAAATGATACTGTACCTGCGGGAACATATACAGAGATTCATTGTGGTCACCACAGTCACTAAAACACTAATTAAATAGTTTATATGTAATAGTTCTGTAAATAATNAGAACTATTACATATTTCTTAAAGTTTCATTATATCAACATTACTATAAATATTTTGTAATATTGTAATATCAAATAAATATTANTTTTTTGGTATTATTATAACAAAATATGACCGCACTAATTTTTTATCTTTTTTTAGCTTTATTTATTTCATTTATATGNTCTTTAGTTGAAGCAACTCTNTTAACTACACCNAAATCATATTTACTTTCAATTAAAAAAAATAANAACTGGGTATCNTCNTTTTTGTCNTANAAGAAAAATATAGATAAGCCGTTATCNGCAATTCTAACNTTNAATACTATAGCNCANACNATNGGAGCTGCGGGTGTTGGCGCTGAGATAACTAATATATTTGGTGATAGTTATTTAGGAATTGCTTCTGCTATTTTAACGATTTTCATTCTATTTTTTTCCGAAATTATCCCAAAAACTATTGGAGCAACCTATAGTAAAGGTTTGTCTAAATTTACATATTACACGGTAAGATTAATGTTATTTATTACTTACCCTTTTGTTATAATTTCAATGAAGATAACAGGATTAATCGCAACAAAAAAGAATACTAGCGTGACCAGAGAACAATTATCAGCTTTAGCAAATCTAGGTTATGATGAGGGAGTTTTCTCTAAGCAGGAAAATAGAATTATACAGAATATTATTGACTTGAAGAAAATTAAAATATCAGAAATTATAACCCCAAGAGTTGTTGTTTTTTCAGCTGATGAAGATAACACTTTAGAAAAATTTAGTAAAGAGCATAATAAGATAAAATTTTCTAGAATTCCACTCTATTCTAAACAGATTGAAAATATTACAGGATATATCTTTTTGCAAGATTATATTGAAAAAATATCTAACAAGAAACACCTAAATAATAAGCTCAAAACATTACGCAGAGATATTTTAAAGGTACCTAGTTCTACTAATGTTTTTACTCTATTTAATCAATTGTTAGAAAAGAAGGAACATATATCAATAGTGATTGATGAATATGGAGGATTAGTTGGGATTGTAACTTTAGAAGATATTTTAGAAACCTTAATTGGATTGGAAATAATAGATGAAAGTGATCAAGAAGAGGATATGCAAAAATTCGCAAGGCAAAAATGGCAAAAGAAAAAAGTAAACAACCTTTGAAATAATATTTAATTGTTTTTTAAATTATTGAATTCCCATAAAGTCGAATAAAACCCACTCATTTGAGAGGGTTTATTTCTTTTGTTGGGGCTGTCGCTCCTTACTTCAATCTTTTTTAAAAATTTATTTCTTAACTTTGTAAAATGAAAAAAACACTTTTTATAATTGGACTTGGAGCATTTGTTGCTTGTAGTAACCCTAGTGGAGAAAATAAAGAAACATCTACGATTGTAGAAAATTTTTATGGAGAAAAAATTGACAATACTAATATTACTGATTATTCATCAGTAAAGAAGGAAGTAGAAAACAATGGAACTTCAACCACAAAAATACAAGGAGAGATTTTATCTACTTGTGCTAAAAAAGGATGTTGGATGGAACTAAACGTTGGTGATGATACTCTAATGGTGCGTTTTAAAGACTATGGCTTTTTTGTTCCTAAGGAGGGCGTCGAAGGTAAAACGGCTATAATTAATGGGGAAGCATTCTTTGATACTTTAAGTGTTGAGCTTTTACAACATTATGCTGAAGATGCTGGAAAATCATCTGAAGAAATTTTATCTATTAATGAACCAGAATATGTAGTTGCTTTTACTGCTGATGGAGTAATCATACAAGATTAATGAGAGTATTTTTAATTATGTCCGCACTCTTTTTTAGCGGCTGTATTAATAGTAAAGAAGAATCTACAACTATTACTGATCCTAACGATACTAGTGAAATGGCTTTACTTATGAGGGATATGTTTGAAAGACTAGAAGTTATTAAAGATAAGATTGAAAATAATGAAAATCTTTCTGAAGAACAATTATCATTTGCTAGCATCCATTCGCAAGAAGCAACAGACAGTAGTTTTATAAAAGTTGGACTTGTTCCTATGTCAGAAGGATATAGTCGTATCATTAATCAGTTTAATAACCAACCCTCTAAAGAGAACTATAAATCTATTGTAAACAGTTGCATTAATTGCCATATTAGTATGTGCCCAGGACCTTTGGAGAGAATTGATAATTTGATTCTTAGGTAACATGAGAAAAAAATAATTCAGATTTCTGAATAAAAACACAAAGAACATTTACTTTTTACCCCCTTTAGTTAACATAATTAGATTAGTTAAAAATTTGGTAATAAAAAATTTACTAGGTTATTTATCAAAAAAAAATATTCTGTATAGTTTTTTTTAAAAAAAGCTATACAGAATAAAAAAAGTTTATAACTTTGCACATATTAACCATAAAAATTAAAAGTATGTTTTTAGACGCAACACAAATAATCAAACCAAACGATTATATCGCTTTTACATTTTTCATAGGCTATATCGCGATGTTAGCCGCTTCAGTTTTCTTCTTTATTGAAAGAGGAAGTGTCGATAAAAAATGGAAAATGTCTTTACTAGTATCAGCATTAATTACTGGTATAGCCGCTGTACATTATTACTATATGAGAGACTATTATCTAGGTACCGGTGATTCTCCTACATTCTTTAGGTATGTTGATTGGATATTAACTGTACCTTTAATGTGTGTAGAGTTTTATTTGTTAACAAAACTTGCTGGAGCAAAGAAATCTTTATTGTGGAAACTGATATTGGCTTCAACTTGGATGTTAGTATGTGGGTACATAGGCGAAGCATTTGTTACAGAACAACCAATTGAGGCACAAAGGGGATGGTCTGTACAATGGGGTGTTTTATCAACTCTAGGATATTTATACATTGCATATACAGTATGGTTTGGTGAAGTAGCTAATTTAGCAGAAGCAAGTAAATCGGAGGTAATTAAGAAAGGCGTTCGTTATCTGGCTTGGTTTGTATTAGTTGGGTGGGCTATATATCCAATTGGATACATGTGCATGCCAGGTGGATGGTTAAGTGCATATATGTCATCTGAAAATATTGATGTTTGGTATAATTTAGCTGACGCCATAAATAAAATAGGTTTTGGTTTAGTTGTCTACACAATTGCTGTAGGTGAAACTAATAAGGTAGAAGCGTAAAATACTCATTCATTAAATCCAGGGAGTGGTTTTTAAAAACTACTCCCTTTTTTATGAACAAGTTTTCCTTTATATACTTAGTTTTTATATATCTGTTATTCGCAGTTTACACCTATTTTGGTGAAATTAACTTTGAGTATCAAATAATAGGATGTTTTCTTTTAATTTTATTATTTGGAATACCTCATGGAGCCATAGATCATATTGTCTACAAGACACAAAATAATATCTCAAATTTAAAATTCTTCTCGTTTTACCTTTCACTAATAATTTTATATACTGTAAGTTGGTTTATTTTTCCTAAATGGTGTTTAATTATGTTTTTACTGTTATCAGCTTATCATTTTGGAGAGTCCCAATTTTCTGAATTTAAATTTAATTCAATTCCAAAGAAACTAACTTCTATTTTTTGCGGCATTATTATTATCTCTTCACTAATTTACTATAACCAAACTGAGCTTGTAAAACTGTCTAATATGTATATAGACACTCAAATTTTTACGTCCATTTTTAAAAGTTATTTTATAGAAATTTCATTTTTTTCTTCTAGTGTTTTGTTTCTATTATTAATATTATTTGAGTTTCTTTTTCATAGTAACAAACTAGATGATTTATTTACAATATTGTTTGAGATGATACTAATACATGTAACATTTTATCTCTTTTCGGTTTTAATTGGATTTACTTTATATTTTATTTTCCTACATTCTTTAAAAGTTTTAAAGCAGGAATATCAATTTTTAAAAAAGAATACCGGTAAATTGAGACCAACAGAGTTTGTTAAAATGTTGCTTCCGTTTACTGGATTGTCTATATTGTTTTTAACAATTTTTTATATTGGTATAGTGATAGGCATCATCAATATTTCAACCTTTTTATTTTTGATTATAGGGATATCTGTAATTACTCTACCACACGTATTCATAATGGCTAATTTTTACAATAGTAAAGTTCAGTAACCTTCTGTTATTTGTAAAATTATTTCAATTAAAGATTTCTTTTTTGGTTTATTGTACAATAATTCTTGCCTTCATTCCGGGAAGATGTGGCTGGCACACATAAAAGTAAGTTCCTATAGTTTCCGGAACAAAATATCCTGACTGCCCATAGTCTATGTTAAACCCTCCATCTAGTGGAGTTCCTCCATTGTTCTGATAAGTAGTTTCACTTACTTGAACTGCATTATGAGAAGGGGTAAGTATAAAAAAAACTGTATCTCCAATATCACAGTAAATTAGATCGGGAATAAAGTCAAGACCCTGAGTTGTAACTGTATTTCCTGTCTCTATTGGGTCAGATATATTGTTTGATTTTTCACAAGATAAGAATAAAGTTACCAGTGTAAAATATATTATATTTTTTTTCATGTTATTTAATGTTTGTTTGATTTTTTATCTCAATTATTTTTTCTTCTATTTTGCTAGCTTCAAATGTATACTTGTCACTTAAAGTTCTATTTGTTTTAGAAGCTATAAACGCTTTATTTAATAGATCTTTGTGTTGTTCTTGCAATTTTTCTAGTTTAGTTTTAGATTTAAATAGGTTTTTAAAAAAATTCATTTTGTTATTTTTTTATTAAGTTTTTTATGTAAACATATTCCTTAATATTAAACTAGAAAGGGTTAGTAGCCCATACATTTAATTCGTTAATCATACCTCTATCATCCATTTCAAGCGCCGAAATAATAGTATGTGATATTTCTTTTGGAGTTAGTTTATTATAGATTTCATTTCTTTCAACCCTTTCTTGGTTTCCAAATGCTGTTGTTACTTCACTTGGATTGACTTGTGTAACCCTTATATTATATGGACGTAACTCAGATTGCCAACACTGCGTTAAGCACCTGACAGCAAACTTAGAAGATGCGTAAATACTACCATTTTGATATCCCTTTAAACTTGCGGTTGAACCAATGTTGATAATTGTGCCTGATTTTTGTTTTTTCATTACTGGTGTAATTTCTTTTGTAAATAACGCAAGTCCAAACACATTAACATTAAAAACTTTTAAAAAATCATTAATATTTAGATCCTCTAAAGAGGATCTAACTCCTATACCAGCATTATTAATTAAAACATCAACTTTATTATCTAAAATTTGTAAACATTTTTGTGTGTTTTTCTTAATGTTTTCTATATCTCCAATATCAAATTCGATTACTTTTATTTTATCGTTATTAAAAGAATTCCTTAGTCTTTCAATTGATCTTCCTGTAATTAAAACATTTGCTCCCTTTTTCAATAAAGACTTTGCTGTTTCTTTACCTATTCCTAAGCTTCCTCCCGTTAAAATTATATTTTTATCTTTTAAATTCATTTTAAATCTATTGTAAAACTATTTTTTTATTAAGTAACCCATTTTTTGAATCTAACTCTAATATATATATACCCTTAGAATATTCGATTAAATTAAATGAAGTAGAATACTCACCTTCATATTCTTCTAAATTCTCTTTAAATAAAATCTCTCCTAATAAATTCACCACTCTTAATTCAATATTTTGTTTTACTTCAGATGTGAATGTCACATTGAATAGTTCTTTAGATGGATTAGGATATACATCTAAGTTATTAATTGCTGTACCACCTTCTAACCTGATAGATGTTGGTTGATCCCAAATTACTGGACCATCCCACTGTGGTGATCTGTATGGACCTCCCGTAGCACTACACCATGTTCTCCACATTACTCTG
>NZRO01000045.1 GCA_002696275.1 Flavobacteriales bacterium | reverse complement strand
ATGATATAAATGATGTATGTAATTATTGTAGTGAGCTAAGAATTAAAGGAGAGCCTGCTATAAATAATATTGAATTTGTTTTAGTTAGCGTTTTAAATAACAATGATGATACCATTTATGGAAATGTGTGGTTAGATGAGTTAAGGATGACTGGAGTCAAAAAAGATAAAGGGCAAGCTTTTAGATTGAAAGGAGGTGTTAATTTTTCAGACTTACTAAATATTTCATCATCATTTGAACAAAAAGATGCTGATTTTCATCTTTTACAAGAAAGATTAGGAACTGGAAATAACACACAATCATTTACATTAAACTCTAAATTATCTATGGACAAGTTTTTACCTTTAAACTGGGGATTAAAAATGCCTTTAAATTTTAGTTATTTATATAATATATCATCTCCAAAATTTTATCCTTCTAGTGATATTTTATCAGGCGATATAAATAGTGCTCCTGATGAAATAAAAACAAAAAATAACCAATCATCAATATCTACTTCTTTTAATAAAGTAACTAAGAGTGACAACCCTTTAATAAAATATACTTTGGATCAAATTTCAGTTAACTTTTCTATTGTTAACAGAAATAAGTCAACAGCTACTATAGAAAAAGAAATTGCTCAGGACATATCAATCTCAGGTAGTTATGGGTACAATTTTTCAGATAGTAATTTTATTTTACCATTCAAATTTTTTAATTTCATACCATTTATTGGAAACAATTTATCTGAAACAAGGTTTTATTGGTCACCAGAAAAATTTACAACTTCTATTAATATATCTGAGCATAATCAAATTAGTAAACAAAGAACTGGAATTTCAACACCAAACTATTCGTTTAATTTAGATCGAAAATATTCAATTAATTATAGATTGACTAAAAATATTAAAATGTCTTACTCGACAGATATAAACAGTAATTACGATAATATTTATAATAATAATGATGAACAAAAACTTAACTCATACATATTTGATGCAATAGAATCTTTAAGTGCAGGCTTAGTTAAGCAAAAATCAGAGGGCTTTACATTCAATTTTACACCTGATTATATGAAATGGTTAAATCCAAATATAAAATATTCTTCAGCTTATGGTTGGCAACTAACAAACAATCAATCTAATGCTCCAGAATTGAATTCAGCTAATGTTTCTGCAAATGGTGTTTTAACTTCATCTATTTCTTTTTCTGCAACTGATTTAGTTGAGTTATATTATACACCAGAAAAAAAGAATACACGTAGAGGTAGAGGCCGAAGAAATTCCGAACCACAAAAACAAAAAAATGAGATTAATAATCCTATTTTAAAATCAATTTTAAAAAATTTATATAATTTTTCAGATAAATTTTCAAAAATAAATATGAGTTATTCTTACAAAGTTAATAATTCACATTCAAACATATTAGCAGATGATGAATTTTATCCTGACTTGACATATAGATTAGCTTTGACTGATAATCCTCATAGTGATAATGCACTTTATAACAATGAAAATAATATAGTTAATTCATTTTATCATCAATATGTTAATGATTTTAGAATTAGTACAAATATTAGTTTAACTAAAAAAGTTCAAGCAGGTATTGATTATAAAAATAATAATTCATTAACGAATCAATCGTCATCAGATGTGACTTATAACATTTCAAAAACTTATTTTCCTATGGGAATAAGAGGTGATGATGGATTTCCTATATTTAATTGGAATTTAAACTGGTCTGGTCTTGAAAAATTACCAATTTTAAATGATATTTTTAGAACATTTAGTCTTCAGCACACTTTTAATGGTGATAATAATGCTAGTTATAAAGATAGTGAAATTCAAAGCTGGGGTTATAGTAGGAATTTTTCACCATTAATTGGATTTACGGCTAAAACAAGTGGTAAAAATCCTATAAATTTTAGAGCAAATTTAATTCGCAATTTATACATAAGTAATTCAGGTGCATCAACTGAGCAAAAACATACTTCTCAATTAAATGGTAGAATTGATTTTAATAGATCTGGTGGAATTAATTTACCTATATTCTTTTTTAGAGATTTTAACATTGAAAATGACATTACTTTTGGTTTTGATATTTCATATGATAAATCTGAAACACTCATGACTTCTGTTTTAATTAGTGATCCTTCAGAATTTAATCAGCAAGAGTTATCTACTTCGTTATCATTAAAACCAAAAGTAGGTTATAGCTTTACAAACTATATTACTGGAGATATTTATTTTAATTATATTTTAACTGAGAATAAAACTTCAGGAAGAAGAGAAGAAAGAGATTTTGGTTTTAATGTGAGAATCAAAATTAAGGGATAAAATTTAATGAAATTTTTAATTATCATATTATTAAATATTTTTATGTTTTCATATAGTATTCCAGATTTCGATGGGGATAATGCATTTGAATTTATTAAAGAGCAGTGCAAATACGGACCAAGGTATCCAGGTAGTGAAAGTCATAGTCAATTTGCAAATTATTTATTTAAATATTTTACTTCTACTGCAGATTCAGTTTCATTTTTTCAAGATTCTATTAATCATCCTTTTACAAAAGAGAGATTAGAAATTAAAAATATTTTGGCAATGCATAATCCTTCTTCAAAAGAAAGATATTTATTTTTAGCACATTGGGATACAAGAGATAGAGCTGATAAAGATAAGGATAAAAATAATCATTTAACTCCAATTTTAGGAGCAAATGATGGTGGAAGTGGTGTTGCATTATTAATGCAATTATCAAAACATATAAAAAATGATTTGAATTTAAAAAAAATTGGAATTGATATTTTACTTGTTGATGCAGAGGATATGGGTAGATCAGGTCATCCACAAGAGTGGGGATTAGGGACTCAGTCATTTGTAAAACAATATAAAGGTATATTGCCAAAATATGCTATTTGCGTTGATATGATAGCAGATAAAAATCCTATATTTAAAATTGAAAAATTTTCATATAATTTTGCTAAGGATTTAGTTTATGAAATATGGGAATTAGCAAACGACCTAGGTTATAAAGAATTTGTATGGCAATTAACTTATCCTATATATGATGATCATGTTTATTATCACCAAGGCACAGGTGTACCTTCGATAGATATTATTGATTTTGATTTTCCAGAGTGGCATACAGTTGATGATACAATTGAAAATTGTTCACCAAAAGGGCTTTTTATTGTTGGTAATGTTTTAATTAATTTTATAGTAAAAAAAGAGAAACAATGACAAATATATCAAAAAAAAAATGGATAAGTGTTTCAGCAAGTATTAATAATGATAAAGCTATTAAGTTTTTGTACACAAATTTTTCACAACAAATTTTAGGGACTCATGAAACAGATGATAATATTGTGTTTTATTTTAATTACAATCAAAAGAATATTATAAAAAATAAAAATCTTACAGATTGTTCAATAAAAGAACTAAAATATGAAAACTGGCATCAAGGATTTATTGAATATTTTAAACCATTAGAAATTAATGATCAATTTACTATAATCCCTGAATGGCATAAGCCGAAAAAATATTCTGAAAAATATATAATTATTAAACCAGGTATGGCTTTTGGAACTGGAACACATGAAACAACTCAGTTAATTTTAAACGAACTTCAGTATTATATATCATCGAACGATAATGTTCTTGATTTAGGTTCAGGAAGCGGTATTTTAGCTATTGGAGCAATCAAATGCGGAGCTAAAAATGTTGATTGTTATGAGTATGACGTTGATTGTGAAACTAATTTTTATGAAAATATGAAATTAAATAGTATTTCAAATTTTAGTTTTTCAATTAAAAATGTTTTATCAATTACAAATTTTAGTTATGATTGTATAGTAGCCAATATCAATGAAACAGTATTAATAGATTTATTGCCAATTATTAAAAAAAATAGAAATAATAATTCAACTGTGATATTATCCGGCATTATTAAATCATACAAAAATAAAATGATTAGTTTAATAGAAAGTTTAAATTTTAATTTAGTAAAATGTGTTAAAAAGGGTGAATGGATATGTTTAGTGATAAATTGAAACTCTTATTTATTTTTTTATTTCTCTTTTCATGTGATACTGTGAATGATTTAGATAATTTGGAAGAAATTGATAGTTTTTCACTATTAAGTTTTTCTTCGCATTATGATAATAGTCAAAATTTGCTATCTGTTTTTTCAGAAATTTCAGATAATACTAATATTGAAAAAATTGAGTTAATTATTACTTCAAATGGAAATTTACAAAACGGTGAAGTAATATTCATTGCTGAATTATTTCAGTCACCATACAATCAAAATATTTTCTTCTATGAGGGACAATTAAGTTTGTCTGAAGAAATTTATATCTATGATATTGCATTAATATTTTCATTTAATGATAATTCAGATAATCTTGCATATTTTGATAAAATTTCAACACCAATAAAACCTAATATCTTGGAATGGATAGTTCCTAATTCATTTCAATTAGATTCAGTAAATTGGACTTTTTTACCAATTGAACTAACTATATCAAATTTGAATGGTATAGATAATATTGAGACTGTTAAATATGAAGTTCAAAGATTTTATGACGGTTGTCAAGTTGATTGTATATTTGATGAAAATTGTAATAATCCCATTGAAGACACAGGTTATATAAGTGACTTGTCTTGGAATTTCATTCATACAAATAGTAATAGCAGTAATGAAATTCATAATTATGAAGTTAACATTCCAATGAGACCAATAAATGGACAGGGATTTTATGATACAGATGGCAATTTAGTTTTTTCTGAAACAGATTGTGGTAGAACCGGTCTTGTACTTTTTAAATTTATAGTAAAAGATGAAGATGGATTAACTGACCAAGTTATAGATATTCCTATAGAGATTACGAATTAATGAAAAATTTTCTAAACATATTACTTATCAGTTTTTCCTTTGCAAATAATTTAGTTGTTAATTTTAACTATGATCAATCATATTCAAGTTCATTTGAAAATGATATAAGAAGCAATTCAATTTATGAGATAGTTGAATTAAATGATACCTTATGGTTAAGAACAGGAGCGGGTATTTCATTTATGAAATTAGATAATCAATCAATGAAATTTGAAACAATAATTAATAGTAATCTGCCTGAAGGTGGTTCCCCTGCATTTGTAATTAACGATAGTAGCTTATTTGTTTCTGGTTCAAAAAGTATTTATGATGGAAGATATAGGCCAAAAGGAACAGGATTATCTTGGTCTTTTGATAATGGGATAAATTGGAATTTTATCAATCAGCCATTAGATGAAAATCCAAGCAGTGGTGTTTATACGTATGAAACTTGGGGAAATCAAGATAGCGTTGCATTTAAAGCAATTACAACGGAAATATATAATATTTCATATGATCTTGATATCCATGGTAATTATTTATATGCAACAAGTTTTGCTGGCGGTTTAAGAAGATTCAATTATAATGTTGAAAATCCAGAATGGGAGCTTGTACCGTTACCTATGGATGATCAGTTTGCACTAAATTGCAATGAAATTGATTTATCGATATTTGAATACGATCCAGTAAATCCTCCTGAAGGTAATGATAACCATAAAGCTTTTTCAGTTCATATTATTGAAAATATCATTTGGGTTGGTACTGGAGATGGTATTAATAAAGGTATTATTGATGTAAATAATAATTGTATTGATTGGATTCATTATAATGAAGATGATGGATTATCTGACCGATGGGTTGTTGGTATCAAGGATCAAATGATTAATAATCAAAAAAGATTATGGGCAATTACTTGGGACCCATCATTAAATTCTGCAATACCACACACTTTAAATTATACTGATGATGAAGGGGAAAGTTGGAATACAATTAATTTCTTTAAAGATATAGGGGCAATTGTTTATGATTTAAATTTTGATAATGAAAATATTTTTGCTTCTACTAGCTTAGGATTATATAAAACTTATAATGGTAATTTAAATTTATGGGATAAATATGATATAATTGATTCTAATGGGCAAATTATTTTTTCTGATGCAATATACAGCTCCTTTAAAAATGAAGCTTTGATTATTGCAGGTTCAATTGATGGAATTTTTGCAAGTTTTGATGATGGTTTAACTTGGCAATTGTATAGATCTTGGAATCAGTCTAATCCATACTATAATGATGATAATATTTTATCAGCATATCCAAATCCATTTTATGTAGATGAAATTAATCAATTTAATAATGACGGACATATTAGAATTACTTATTTAAATGGTAATGTAAATGACAATGCAAAGATAGATATTTTTGACTTTTCTATGAATCATATCATTCACTTAAATGATGCGACTTTAGTAAATAATCAAGGTCAATTCATTTGGAATGGAAGAAACAAATTTAACAATCAGGTTACAAATGGAGTTTATTTTTGTAGGTTGAATTTATTTGGTAAAATTCATTGGACTAAAATTATGGTAATAAATTCATGAGAATAAAATTAATATTATTTTTAGTTACAGCTAATTTGATTTTTTCATTTTCTGGAAGCACATATAGATATGGTTTTAGTGCTCGATCTCATTCATTGGCTAACGCCCTGGTAGCTGATAATTACATGACATTTCAATCGTTTTATAATCCATCATCATTAAATAAATCTGCTGGACAGAACTTTGGCATTTCGTATTTTAGAATGTCATTAGACAGATCTATTCAATCGTTCTATTACTCAAGAAGTCTACCAGGAAATGCTGGACTTTCATTATCAATTTTAAGAGCTGGTGTTGATAATTTTATGGGTAAAGATTCATTTAATAATCCAACAAATGAATTATCATTAACTGATTATTATGGCATTATGTCTTTTGGTCTCAAAGGCATAGGTATTTCAATTAAAATGCATTATTCTAATTTAAATGTAAATGAAACTCATGTGGATAAATATACAGGAAATTCAATTGTATTAGATTTTGGATGGTCTCATACATTTAATAATAATTTAAGACTTGGCTTTAAATTAGAAAATTTAATTAATTCTTATTTGAGTTGGGATATTAATATTGGTGATGGATTATCACATGCATATCAAGAGGATTATCCATTAATCGTATCTTTTGGTTCATCGTACAAATTAGGAAAAAGTCATTTACTTTTATTTCATTATGAGCAAATAAATTATAATGATAATTATCATTTAAAATCTAGAGTAGGTTACGAATATATTTCAAATAAAAATTATATGATGAGATTGGGAATTGTAGGTAAAGATGAAATTAGATTAGGTTTTGGGTATAATTTTTTTATTAATGATAAATTTCCAATAATAATGGATTATTCATTAGATTTAGGTTNTAAAAGTGAAGGAATTAGTCATCTTATTACNTGGAGATANAGCTTNTAATGTTTTATTTAATTTTAATNTTTAATTTAGTATTTAGCTTTGGNGTTCAGTCNTTTTATTTACCTCAGAATGCATTTGAGCTTTCTAATAGTAATTCTGGTATTGGAAATTCAGAAAATATTAATATTAATTTTTCATCAATTAATAATCTAAATGATTTTATTTCTTTTTCAAAAATTAATTGGTACCAGGACGTAACAGGTGATAATATAGAATATAAGTGGAGTTCAAGAGACAGTCATCATTATATTAATTTATTTAGCTTATATGCAAATAATATTGAATTAAGAGATATTGTGCCAAGTGATAATCCTCTAGGATTATTTGATATACAACATATTTCATTTAGCTATGGTTTTGGTCATAAAATTCTAAATTCAATAAATATGGGGATTCAAAGTAATTTTAATTATAATCAATTATATATTGATGAATCATTTGGATTTAATTTTGATATTGGTTTGTCTTACAAAGTTAATAATAAAATGTATTTAGGGTTAAGTATTCAACAATTAGGTAGAGAAAAGTTCAACAAAGAATTTACAAACAATCCTATTTTATTAGGCATTGGATCAACATATAAAATAATAGATTATAATACTGATATTAATATTGATTTAATTTATGATGAACATTTAATGAATCATCAAGTATTTAAAATTAGTTCTATATTAAAAATTAAATCATTATCATTAATTACAGGATATTATCATAATGAAAATAAAAAAGAATTCTCGTGCGGTTTTTCATTTAATTATAGAAAAATTACATTTGATTATGGTACTTCATTTCACAAAACTTTAGGTAATCCAAAAATCTTAACATTTAAATATAATTTATAAACGATATATTTAATATATTTAGCCTATAAATATTTTCTAATTTAAGAGGTAAGCATGAAACATTTCTTTTTTATAATTTTATCAATTTCTTTTTTAATGACTGAAACATACAGCTGGGAAGATGGAGGGACTGTTTTAGGCTCTTATGGAAATCTTGCTAATGTTGCTAATGTTGGTGAAACTAATGGGGTTGCACCTTATGATGGTGATTATATGCTAACAGTAAGCGAAGATCCAATTGATGGAACCCCTCAAGCATTCATTGCTTGGGTTACAGATATATCATCCGGTGATGAAATCACAGCGTGCTTTTATGGTTATGATACTACCGCTGGAAGTTCTCCATCAATGAGAGTTTGGGGCAATTGGTCAAGTAACGATGATATTAATTCTTATGCTGGATCAGCAGATGGTAATGAAGAATATACAGATGGTACTGGCTGGGACCAAGTCTGCCATACTTTTTCAAGCTCTCAATCTAATTGGGAAGAAGGTGAAGCTTTAGTTGTTCAAGCTCGTTTATATAGTTCATCATCAGCAAGTGAGGCTGTACAGTACTATATTGATTTAGTTGAAATTACAACAAATTCATCTACTGCTACCATACATTTTCCAGGTGCACAAGATCCAGTTACAGGACCTATCGCAAATGCTGGTAGTGATCAATCTGTAAACGCTGGCGATACTGTAACTCTTGATGGAAGCAGCAGTTATCATACAGAAGGCAGTGATATTGTTGAGTATTTTTGGGAGCAAGTTTCAGGCCCAGCAGTATTATTATCAGATGAAGAATCAATGATGACAACTTTTGTGGCTCCAAGCGAAACATCTTCATTAGCATTTGATTTATCAATTTATGATGCAGATGGTAACGAATCAACTGATACAGTAGTAATTAATGTTGTTGCATCAGCTGGGAATTTAACAATTTCACAAATTCAAGGTGAAACAGACGCTTCTCCATATGTTGATCAATTTGTTTCAACAGTAGGATTAGTAACAGCAACTAATGATAATGGTTTTTACCTTCAAGATTGTGAAGGTCCTTGGTGTGGAATTTGGGTTTTAGATTTTGGTGAATCAAACGCATCTCAGGGAGATGAAATTGAAGTTACAGGACAGGTTGAAGAATATTTTAATTTAACTGAGATTAAAATTATGAGCTCAATTGGTGGAAGCTCAAATATTTTATCAAGTAATAATACATTATATAATCCTATTTTGATTTCACAAGTTTCAGAAGATTATGAATCCGTGCTTGTAAAAGCTGCAGGTACTTGCACAGAACTTCCAAATGAGTATGGTGAATGGTCATTAAGCGGCATAACAATTGATGATTATCTTTATGACGGTTTTTCTCCTTCATTAGGTGAAGAATATACAATTACAGGCCCATTAAATTATGCTTATAGTTTATTTAGAATTAATCCAAGAAATGCTTCTGATATTCAGGATGGAATTTTAAGTGTATCCAATGATATTAATCACTTTTCCTTAATTGAAACATATCCAAACCCATTTAATCCAAGCCTTAATGTTGAGTTCCAAATTTCAAAAATAGGATTAGCTAATATTTCAGTTTATGATATTCTTGGTAATAAAATAGAAACTTTATTAAATGATATAGTAGAAGCTAATCAATTGCAACATTTAACATGGAATGCATCAAATTATAGTTCTGGAGAATATGTAATTAGATTGCAATTAGGTGATGAGTTTATAACTCAAAAAGTTACACTATTAAAATAATGAAAAATAAATTATTTAACTTATACTTCTTATTAATGGTTACAGTCATTATGTCTGCAGATGCTGATCATTTAGTAATGAATAAAGTGTGTGTATTTCCAAATGAATGTGAAATGATTGAAATTTTTAATCCAACGAACGATGAAATTGATTTATCAGATTATTATTTATCTGATCAAAAAGAATATTTTAATTGGGTTAATGATCAAACATTAAGCTTGAGCAACCAGGATTTCATTTTTAAGTTTCCTGATGGTTCTTCTATAAGTCCACAAGGTACATTTACAATTACTACAAATTCTATTTCTGATTTTAATTTGTACTATGGATACAACCCAGATATTAGTTTAATAGATAATCAATTAGATATATCATTTGTTGGTGCAAACGCTAATTTATCAAATAGTCAAGAGGTATTAATTTTATTTTACTGGGATCAATCTTCAGATTTAGTTAAGGATGTTGATTATTTTTTATGGGGCAGCAATAGTCAAGCAGTTTACAAAACAGTTGATGATGGTTATCCTTTTTATGATACTGAAATTGAATCACAGACTTTTAAAAGAAATTACACCTCATCACAATATTCTGATTCAACTTATGTTAGATTAGGCATTGATGAAATAGATGAATTAAATAGCCAAGGTAACGGAATTACTGGTCACGATGAAACAAGTGAAAATCTTGCATTATCTTGGGATGTGCAAGCCTTTCAAAGAGATATAAGTTTTCAAGATATTATCAATGGAGATTATGATTGTGCTGGTAGTTCACAAGATGGTTGTCCTCTAGGCTCTATTGATTGTGACATAGTAAACCCTAAAGGCGTTATTGTTGACTATTTTGATGTTACTCAATTTGGAGGGCCTCATGCAATTACAATTGAAGATGAAGATGGATTTAGAATTGAATTAACAATATGGCCAGATAATTGGGATATTGCAAATGACCCAGATAACTCAATGTTAATACAAGCACCATTTAATAGATTTTTAGTTCAGGCTTATGGAAATGTATTTGAATATGATGGAGAAAAGCAAATTCAGGTTTGTAGTAGCTCTGATTTTCAAATTGTTGAATCTTATGATATGGAAGGTGTATTTGAGGATGGTATATTTAGTAAAGCCTCAATTAATCCTTCACCTCATGTATTGCTTGCTGCTGATAATGAACGTTTAGATTATTCATATTCGTTTCCAGCTAATTCGAGAGTAATTATCAGAGTTTTTGATATTTCTGGTAGATTCATCACAACGCTAGTAGATAAACATTATACATTATCAGGTACTGTTAACAGAGCAGAAGATAAGTCCTCTTGGAATGGTAGAGATCATTTGGGTCAAGTTTTATCCCCTGGAACTTATTTAATGCATATTGAGGCAAATAATTTCCAAACAGGAAAGACTACATCGGATGTTTCACCTGTTGTGATTGGAGTTAGGCAAAAATGATAAAGTTTATAATATTAATATTTTCAATTAGTATTTCATTTTCTCAAGTTTTTAGTACTTATGATTATACTGGTACTAAAGCAACAGCAATGTCCGGCGCAATTACCAGTGGTCCCGGTGATATTCATAGTATTTTTCATAATCCTGCACAATTATCCACTTTAAAAGGATTTACTTTTGTAACTGGTTATAGTGAAATATTTGGACAAGAATTTTTACCTTATTATAACTTAGGTTTTTCATATGATTCTTATGCATTTAATTTTGAAAAACTATCTACAAAATTGAATGACGTAGAATTATCCTCAGAATCTGCAATAGGTATATCAAAAGGGTACACTTTTTACAAAGATAGGCAATCATTAATTCAATCAGGTTTTAGATTAAACTTTTATCAATTTGATTTAGGAAGCTCTTCAGGCTCTTTCGGAGATGGAAGTGATGGAATTAGTTTAGGAAAAAGCAATGGTTATGGTTTAGATATTGGTTTTCAAGGAATATTAAATCAAAAATTTTATTTAGCTTATTATATGCAAAATATTATTTCATCAAATATTGGTCTTGGTCTTGGAAATAGCTTACCACAGACTTTATCTATTGGTTTATCATATAAGCCATATGAAGATTTACTAACAAGTTTTGATATAAACCAATTAGCTGGTAATTCGCAGCAAGAGATTAGGTTTGGTATTGAATATTTATTTTCAGAAAAAATATCATTGATGACTGGCATACAAAATAATCCAAATAGATTTTCTGCAGGATTTAAGTATAAATTTTTAGAAAATTATTCAATATCCTATGGTATTCTAACTCATCATATTATGCCTTCAACACATCAGTTAACATTTTCCTTAGACTATTAATGAAAAAGTTATTTACAGTAATACTATTATTTTCAATTGCTTTATCAATAAATCTTAATTCTCTTAATGATTCAGATATCAACGAATTATCAAAATACATTTCAAAAGATAAATCATTATTAATTAAAAGTTACATCACTAATAATGGTCATATTAACAATATTTATGAACTTAATGTTATAGATGGTATTGACATTTTAGATATTCAAATAATTAAGCCTTACGTGTCTGTTAGCGCATCCATAAATGAATCATTGTTAGACAAGCGCTCTTTATATAAATTGGAGTGGTGGTTAGCAGATTCAGATAATCAAGGTGGTGTTTCCGAAAATTCAATTAACCAGTATTTTAACCCAATGAATATAAATGAGATGAATTATGATGATTTGATTTCATTACCTAATTTAAGTCCAATTGATGTTAAGGCTGTTTTATTGCAGAAGAAAAGGGGTAGCATTAATGGAACTTTTCAATTAAAAAATTCTCCTGGAATTAGCAGATATGGATATAAAAATTTAGTTGATTTTGTGAGCTTTGATAATCAGAAAAATTCAAATAATTTTTTTAGGTTTACAACTTTAATTAAAAATTCACCACTTACTAGTACACCAGATGATGATGCAGCTTTAATCGAATTTTATGATCCCACAAGTCCGCAAATTTTATCAAAATATTTACTAAGTAATAAAAATTCAAGTGTTGGGTATATATATAATAAAAATACTGGCGAAGCATTTGAATATGCAAACCAAAAATTCTATTTATCTTTTAATAATATTCCTATTAATAATGAAATTAAATTATTACGTTCTTTAAGAATTGATCATTTAATTTTTGGTAATTTTAATGCATCTTTTGGTCAAGGAATTGTTTTTGAAAATAGTGATTCATTTAGTCCAAGAAGAACTGGATTTGGTTTTTCAAAACGTTTAAATGGAATAAACCCAGATCAATCAAATAGTTCTCAGTATACCCTTAATGGCTTAGCTATTCAATTATCTAATGATTTTATGCGATTTTCATCATTTATTTCTAATGATAAGCGAGATGCTATAATAAATGAAGATGAAAGCTTTTCTTCATTAATTCTCATGCAACCTAGAATGCCAATGGGGTTATCACAAGATACCTCTAAAATATTTTCACCATTAACAGACTCAGTTAATGAATTAACTATTGGGGGTAACTTTAGACTATCTCCTTTAGTTGGAACTAACTTAGGGTTCACAATTTATCAAAGTCTATATGATAAAGTATTAGATCCTCAAATAAGAGAAACAATTTTAGGGGGAGAAGACCCTGATTATTCTGGAGATACATATTATTTGACATATATGACTAATTCTGCTGATCCTGAAATAAATGCAATGTATCAAAGTTCTTCAACATCAAATTTATGGTCAAATTCTAAATCATCCAGAGGGGCTGTTGGATTTGATTTTACTAGTGTTATTAAAAATATTGCTATACAAGGTGAGTTTGGGACTTTAATGAAAAATTGGAATTATAAATCTTTTAAAAAATCCCCAAAAGCAAAAGTATTAAGTTCTTTCATTCAATTTAATAATTTTAATTTATTAGCACTATATAGAAATTATGATTTAGAATATGATAACCCCTATCAAAGATCCTTTTCAAACTATCAGAGATTTAAAACATCTATTTTTGAAGATTCATACTGGCTGGAAGATCCTGCATATGCATTTTTATATACAGCTAATCCTCAGCCGCAATCAGAAGAGGGTATTTATTTAACATCTAGATATCAATTTCATAGAAATTTGACTGGAACTCTAGCATCTGATCATTGGTCAAGAAAAGCAGATGATGCAAAGTATTATAGAACAGTTGCTCAAATTCAATGGAGACCAGTTTTTAAGTATAGAATATATTTTAGACAAAAGTGGCAAGCAAGAGGATCACATAATATTTTTCATCCAAGTCCATACTATTCTAGAGAAACAAGAATTAGGGTAAAAATGCTTTTATCAAATTATAATGAATTAGAATTTTTATATTCATTAGGTTATACTACATTTTCACCTAGACCAAGATTAACAGATGGACCTTCTGGTGAAGATATGGTAGTAGGAGATATTGGTTCTCCTGACAAAACAATAGGTATAACACTTAAATATAATGTAAATGAAAGATTTAAAATTAGAACAGGTTCTTTGTATGTGAAAGGATTTACCTGGTATTTTGCTGATAATGATTTTAGAATTTTTGATAGCAATTTTGGTGCATTTCATCATTGGATTTCATTATATGGCCTTGTTAATAATGCTATGTCATTTAATTTTAAATTAAGTTTCACATCTGATTATCCTACAACTAATATCACCGAAGCTCAAACTGACCAAGGTAGCTGGATCAGAAATCCTTGGGTTTCAAAAAATCAATTTGACTATAAAATACAGGTAGATTATGCATTTTAAAATTATAACATTACTTTTCTTTGGTTTATTATTTAATCAATCACTTTTGAATAGAGCAATTGGAGCAGAGTATTTTTTCTCTGATGCAAAATCATTATCAATGGGTTTAACAAATAGTTTAAATTCAAATAGCTCTTACTTAGCTCGTACTAATCCATCGCTTTTAGCGAACAAATCTAAATCAATTGATTTCAAGGGGAACCTATCTATGATTAGAGAAAGAAGAAGTATTTTGGTTAAAGATTATTTTGGAGATTTTTTAACCTATGCTGACTATGTTAATAATGATAATCAATATTTTAATTTTCAATTTGGTTATATGCAGAATTATACTTTTGAATTAGCACCAAGTAATAAAATTGGTTTTGGATTAAACTTTTCCCCATTAGCATCATTTAACTATAAATATATTGAAGAGGTAAGAGGTAGCGCATCAGTGGAAGATGGTGAAGTTGGTACAAAAGATCCAATTATAGGCTTTCATAATTTTGAAACAAGTGGAAGTTTAAAAAATTTAACCTTTGGTTTTGGAT
>NZRO01000044.1 GCA_002696275.1 Flavobacteriales bacterium | reverse complement strand
TTACTGAAGAAGCTGTTACTGAAGAAGCTGTTACTGAAGAAGCTGTTACTGAAGAAGCTGTTACTGAAGAAGCTGTTACTGAAGAAGAAGCGGTTGAAGAAGAAGCGGCTGAATAATACTATTTTTGATTCAAAAAATAAAGAAAGACATCCAAATTTGGATGTTTTTTTTTATCTATTCTTTTAAAACTTGATATATTTGCTTATTAATATAAAACTATTTAAAATGAAAAAATTAATGTCTATTTTCAGTGTTACTTTATTTATTTGTGGTATTAATTTGAGTTCATGTAAGGGTTCTAATTCAACAAATGATACATGCGCAACTAATCAAGAAATAAGTACTGATGATAAGTCTTGTTGTTCTACTAAAGAATTAGTAGAAGATTCTAATTCAACAAATACTAAATGCACAGATAAAAAAGAGTCAATTACAGAAAAAAAATCTTGTTGTTCCACTAAAGAATTAGATGTTAAATAAATTATTAGAAAGGAAGATATTCTGTACTCATCTAATTATTAATTAAAAAAATAGTTTTTTTATCTATCAAATTCTAATCTTTTACCTTTTACAGATTCGTTAAAGACACCATTCTCATAAGCTAAATTTCCATTTACAAAAGTATGACTTACTTTAGTTGAAAAAGTATATCCCTCAAAAGGAGACCAATTACACTTATATAAAATGTTATCTTTATTCACTTGCCAAGCTTGGTCCAAATCAACTAATACTAAATCTGCATAATAACCTTCTTTTATATATCCTCTTTCAACAACCTGAAATAAAATAGCTGGATTGTGACACATCTTTTCTACAATTTTTTCTAAAGATATCTTACCTTTTTTATAAAACTCTAACATAGCAACAAGAGCATGTTGAACTAAAGGGCCTCCTGAGGGAGCTTTGAAATAAGTATTTGATTTTTCCTCTATAGTATGTGGAGCGTGATCTGTTGCTACTACATCTAATTTATCATTTAATAAAGCTTTAAACAAAGCAGATCTGTCACTCTCCTTTTTTACTGCTGGATTCCATTTAATATGTGTGCCTTTTTCTTTATAATTGTCTTCATTAAACCACAAATGATGAATACAAACCTCAGCAGTAATTCTTTTTTCAGATAATGGAATAGTATTATCAAATAACTCCAATTCTTTTTCTGTTGAAAGGTGAAATACATGAAGTCTTGTATTGTATTTTTTAGCAAGTTCAACTGCTATTGAAGAAGATTTATAACATGCTTCAGCTGAACGAATATTTGGATGTTCAGAAATAGGAATGTCCTCTCCATATTTCTCTATTGCCAACTGTGTGTTATGTTTAATTGTATCTTCATCCTCACAATGAACCGCTATAAGCATAGGAGATTTCTCAAATATTTCCTCTAGGACTTTTTTATCATCCACTAACATATCGCCTGTAGATGACCCCATAAAAATCTTTAATGCTCCTACAGTTTTTGGATTTGTTTTGAATACCTCATCTAAATTGTTATTAGAGACTCCCATAAAAAAAGTGAAGTTTGCAAGTGAAGTTTTTTCAGCAATTTGAAATTTTTCTTCTAACAGAGCTTGTGTAAGAGATTGAGGGTTTGTATTTGGCATTTCCATAAAAGAGGTTATTCCCCCAGCAACTGCTGCTTTACTTTCTGAATATATATTAGCTTTATATGTAAGTCCAGGCTCTCTAAAATGTACTTGATCATCAATCAATCCAGGCAGTAAATATTTTCCAGAGGCATCAATTTCTTTGTCTGTATCTATTTCTATATTTTCAGAAATTTTTTTTATTCTCTCATCTTCTATTAGTACATCTGAAGCATAAATTTTACCTTCATTTACTATAGAAGCATTTTTAATTAGAGTACGCATTATCTGTTAAATTTTCGGAAAAGACTCTTAATCTTCATCTGTATTACTCCAAAAACAGCTTCTCTAAAAATTCCACCACTCATTTTTGAACTTCCTTCTGTTCTGTCTGTAAATATTACAGGAACTTCTATTATCTTAAATCCATATTTCCAAGTCTTAAACTTCATTTCTATCTGAAAAGCATATCCTACAAATTGAATTCTATTAAATTTTATAGTTTCTAACACTTCTCTTTTATAACACTTAAATCCGGCTGTTGCATCATGAACAGGCATACCAGTAATCAATCTTACATATTTTGATGCAAAAAAGGACATTAATAATCTAGACATTGGCCAATTTACAATATTAACTCCTTTCACATATCTAGAACCAATGGAAACCCCTCCTCCTTCCTTATCACATGCATTATAAAGATGTATAAGATCATCTGGGTTATGAGAGAAATCTGCATCCATCTCAAATATATATTTATAATCTTTCTTTAAAGCCCATTTAAAACCATGAATATAAGCAGTACCCAAGCCTAATTTGCCTGATCTTTCTTCAATAAATAAACTATCTTTAAATTCTTTTTGAAGATCCTTAACAATTTTAGCGGTTCCGTCAGGAGAGGCATCTTCAATAACTAAAATATGAAATAACTTTTCTAAAGAAAAAATCTTTCTTATAATTTTTTCAATATTCTCTTTCTCGTTGTATGTTGGAATTATAATTAAACTATCAGACATTTGGCAAAAATAAATAAACAGATTTATAATTCACTTATTGTACCCCGCATTTAATTTCTTCTACCACTGTTGGATCTAAAAGAGTACTTGTATCTCCTAAATTTTCAGAATCTCCTGAAGCTATCTTCCTAAGTATTCTTCTCATTATTTTTCCTGATCTAGTTTTAGGAAGCCCTGAAACAAATTGAATTTTATCTGCTTTCGCAATTGGTCCAACGATCTTAGAAACAAGTTCATTAATTTCCTGTCTTAAACTCTCTTCATCCTCAGCTTGATGATGACAAATTACAAATGCATACACACCATTTCCTTTAATTGTGTGAGGATATCCAACAATTGCTGTTTCACAAACATTTTCATGCTCATCTATAGCGCTTTCAATTTCCGCTGTACCCAAATTATGTCCTGAAACAACTAAAACATCATCTACTCTACCAGTAATTCTATACATTCCATCCTCATCTATCAAACATCCATCTCCTGTAAAATATTTATTTTTAAATTTTGAAAAATAAGTCTCTCTGAATCTATTATGATCTCCATAAATTGTTCTAGCTATAGATGGCCATGGAAACTTCACACACAACTTACCTTCAACTGAATTTTTTAAAATTTCCTGACCATTTTCATCAATCAAACAAGTTTGTATTCCTGGTAATGGAAGTGTTGCGAAGGTTGGTTTAGCAGGTGTTACTCCCGCTAAATTAGATATCATAATACCTCCTGTTTCAGTTTGCCACCAAGTATCTACAATAGGAGCATTCCCTTTTCCAACCTCCTGATTATACCAATGCCAAGCGTCTTCATTAATAGGCTCTCCAACAGTACCTAAAACCTTAAGTGAAGATAAATCATAAGGAGTTACAAAATCTAATCCCTTAGCTTCTAATGATCTTATAGCGGTAGGAGCGGTATAAAATATATTTACTTTATTTTCTTCAACGATTTTCCAAAACCTTCCTGCATCAGGATAAGTTGGAACTCCCTCAAACATCATTGTTGTAGCTCCAGAAAGTAAAGGGCCATAAACAATATACGAATGACCAGTAATCCATCCTATGTCTGCAGTACACCAATAAATATCACCTTCTTCGTATTGAAAAACATTTTTGAAAGAATACTCAGTGTAAATCATGTACCCTGCAGTTGTATGTACAATTCCTTTCGGTTTACCAGTAGATCCTGATGTATATAAAATAAAAAGTGGATCTTCCGAATTCATGATTTCAGCGTCGAAACTTGAATCTACATTTTCTAATTCTTCATGCCACCAAACATCTCTTCCATTCATCATATTTACGCTTGTGTTGGTTCTTTTTAACACTATACATTTTTTGATCGAAGGAGCATTTTTCATGGCATCATTAGAAATATTTTTTAATGGGATTACTTTATCACCTCTAAAACCTCCATCTGCAGTAATTAAGATATTGCAATCAGCATCGTTAATTCTATCCGCTAATGATCTTGATGAAAATCCAGCAAATACAACAGAGTGAATTGCTCCTATTCTTGCGCAGGCAAGAACAGCAATTGCCAACTCAGGCACCATTGGCATATATAAACATATTCTATCTCCCTTTTTAACTCTATTTCTCTTTAATACATTTGCAAAACTACATACATTTAAATGAAGCTCTTTATATGTAATGTCTCTAGCTTTTTCATCAGGATTATTCGCTATCCACTTTATTGCAATTTGATCTCCTCTTGTATCTAAATGCCTGTCTAGACAATTTTCAGTAATATTTAATTTTCCTCCGTCAAACCATTTAACCTCTGGTTTAACGAAGTCCCAATGTAATACACTATCCCATTTTTTTTTCCAGAAAAAATTCTCAGCTTTTTTCTCCCAAAATAACTCTGGGTTTTCTATACTCTTCTGATACTCTTTCTTATAATCAGCAAAATTTTTTATTCTATTTCCTTGCATGTTTCAAAAATAGTAAAATCCTTGAATAATTTAACTCAGAAAAAATACTTTAAAAAATAAAATTTTGTAAATTGGCTTCAAATAACAACTATATTAATTATGAAAAAAAATTTACTTTTATTATTGTCTTTAATTACAATAAACTTATCAGCACAAGATTGTTCTGACTTATTCATATCAGAATATGTTGAAGGTCCTGGAAATAATAATGCCGTCGAAATCTATAATCCTACTAGTAACGATGTGAATTTAGATGGATATACCATTAACAGATATGGAAATGGTTCTCAAACACCTTCTGAGACATGGTCACTAAGCGGATCTATATCATCAGGAGATGCAATATCAATTGGAAACGGACAACTTGACTCAGTTTATGTAAATAACACTTATTGGTCGCTTCCAGTAGATCCTGTTTTTTACAGTTCATGTGATTATCATTGCTCTGGTGTATATCCAACTCCTTTTTACTTTAATGGAGACGATGCGATAACTTTAGAAAAAGCAGGAAACATCATTGATATTTTTGGGAAAGTAGGGGAAGATCCAGGCTCTGCTTGGACTGACGACGCAACTGCTGGCTACACTGATGCAAACGGAGGAAGTTGGATTACAAGATATAATACTTTAGTTAGGAAAGCTGACATTAAAAATGGAATAACAATGAATCCATTTGTTTTTAATCCTACAGCTGAATATGACACAATTGGATATGCTAATTACACAAATTTAGGTTCTCACAGCTGTGACTGCATTACCACTGATATCGAAAATAAAAGTTCGTCATATCTAATTTATCCAAATCCAGCGTCTAAAGGAAATACAATATACATCAATTCTAAAAATTCTATAAAATCAATTGCACTATATAACTCCATAGGTCAGAATATTTTAGAAACAGAAAATATTAATTTTGATACTAGTAATTTAAACTCGGGTTCTTACATTATTAAAATTAAATTAATAAATGGAACTGTTCTTGAAAACAAAATAGTTATTAAATAATTGCTATATAAATGAGACTGTTTTTTGGATTTTTTCTTTGTTTTTTCTTTAGTACAGCATTCACTCAAAACATTAAAGTATCGGGAAATATTACAGATAAAAATACTGGAGAAACACTAATTGGAGCTTCTGTCATATACGGAAAAGGAATGGGTGTTAGTACTGATTTTGACGGAAACTTCTCTTTTTTTACTAATTATGGAGCTAGAAAAATTACAATCTCATATGTTGGTTACAAACAAATTTCAAAAGAAATTAAAATTGATGGTAAAACACCATTTTTAAAGTTTGAACTCGAACCTATTAAATTAAAAGAAGTTCATATTGTAGCAGATGTCGCAAGAGATCGAGAGACTCCAGTTGCTTTCTCAACAGTGTCATTAAAAAAAGTTAATGAAGAGCTTGCTTCTCAAGACATTCCTATGATTTTAAATAGTACTCCAGGAGTTTACGCCACTCAAAGCGGGGGAGGTGATGGTGATGCTAGAATTACAATAAGAGGATTTAATCAAAGAAATGTCGCTGTTATGATTGACGGAATTCCAGTAAATGACATGGAGAATGGCTGGGTTTACTGGTCTAATTGGTCGGGGCTTGACGCTGTAACATCTAACATTCAAGTTCAAAGAGGATTAGGAGCTTCAAAAATAGCAATACCCTCTGTAGGAGGCACCATGAATATGATAACCAAAGGAATTGGAAATAAAAAAGGTGGTACCGTTAAGCAATCAATAGGTTCTTATGGAAAGCTAAAAACAAACATAGGGTATAATTCTGGAAAATTAAAAAATGGATGGGGTTATACCTTAGCTGGGTCTTACAAAAAAGGTAATGGATTTGTTGATCAAACTTGGAGCGAAGGATTCTTCTACTACACTAAAATTCAAAAAGAATTTAATAACCACACATTAACTTTTTCAGCAATGGGAGCTCCTCAGAAACATGGTCAAAGGTCTTATAAAAGTGATGTAGCTTCTTATGACACCACATTTGCTAGAAATTTAGGTGACAATTCATCTTTTGATACTATTATTAATAACGAACAAAGAATTGTAAATAAAGGAATTAGTTACAATAAACATTGGGGGAATTTAAATAGGTGGACTATAGATAGTAATGGTGATACAATTAATAATCGAACTGTTTTAAACACAAGACAAAATTATTTCCATAAGCCACAATACTCTCTAAGACATTTTTGGAATGTAAATGAAAGATTTCATATTTCTAATATTTCTTACTTGTCAGTTGGAAATGGTGGAGGAACAAGAATAATTGGAAATTCAAATAATTATGATGAATATGGACAATACGATTTACAAAGTGTTTACAACAGCAACTATAATAGTTTTGACGAGCTATACTCAGATTCATTAAAGAAATCATCTACATACTTAGGTAGTTCAATAAATAATCATTTCTGGTATGGGCTATTATCAACTATGAACTATCAGTTGAATGAAAATATTGAAATATCTGGAGGTATTGATCTTCGATCATACAAAGGGGAGCACTATAGAGAAATATATGACTTATTAGGTGGGGATTATGTAATAGATGAATCTAATAATATTCAATCAAATCAAGTTAAATCTCAAGGAGATATCGTTGGATACCATAACGATGGATTAGTTAATTGGCTTGGAGGATTTTCTCAATTTGAATATAAAAATGATAAAATCTCCACATTTTTTAACATATCTGGATCAAATTCAGGTCATAAAAGATTAGACTATTTTAAGAGAAAAGATTTAGTACTTGAAGATACTATAATAAAAGAAATTTTAGGAACATCGGTAAGTACACAGTATGAATTCGATGATTCTGGTAATATAATTGGAGCTAATAAAAATATGATTGTTGATACTTTTACATACAATGGAAATAAATACACAATCAACTCTGAAGAGGCTCGAATATCTTCAACAGATTGGAAATGGATAAAAGGTTTCACATTAAAAACAGGAGCGAACTATAATTTGAATGATTATAATAACATATTCTTTAATATTGGACATATCTCAAAAGCTCCCAGATTCAATAATATTTTTGATTACAACAATCAATTATACCGTGAAATCAAAAATGAAAAGGTCAACGCTTTAGAATTTGGATATTCATATAGGTCAAGTATTTTTTCAGCAAACCTAAATTCTTATTTTACAGAGTGGAAAAATAAGCCTTCTAACGGAGGTGTTTCTATATCGATTGATGATGTTGTATATAGATCAAATATAAATGGAATGAATGCAACTCATAAAGGAATAGAGTTTGACGGAGCTTTAAAAATTAATCAAAAAGTTACTTTTGAGGGATTAATTTCATTAGGTGATTGGATATGGACATCTGAAGATAGTGTGAGATTTTTTGATGATGACAACAATCCTGTTCTTGACGAATCTGGAAATGAAATTATATCATCTTTCGATGCAAAAGGAGTACATGTAGGCGACGCAGCACAAACACAGTATGGAATTAGTTTAAGATACGAGCCAAATAACGTTTCATATTTAAAAATTAGAGCTACTTACTTCGATGATTACTACTCAGATTTTGATCCACTTAGTTTAAATGGAAGTAATGCACGTAGAGAAAGTTGGAAGATCCCAAGTTATCAATTGTTAGATCTACACGCTGGATATAAAATAAAACTTAGTAAAGAAAACAAATTAGATGTAAGACTAAGTATTATAAACCTTCTAAATAAAATATACATTTCTGATGCCCAAAATAATGACCCATATAATTCAAATTACGCAGATTTTGACGCAAAGTCAGCTGGCGTATTTTTTGGACTTGGCAGAAGAATTAATATATCAGCAAAAATTAACTTTTAAATTATGACAAAAATAAGTTTTACAATCACATGTATTATTTTATTGAGTTTTAACTCAATATCACAAGATATTTTCACAGCCAGATCTCAAACTCTTGGTTCTAGTGTAACAATTACAGGTATCGTAACAAATGGTGATGAACTTGGTCCAATTAGATATGTTGAAGACGGAACCGCGGGAATAGCTATTTACGATTTATCAACTAATAACTTACTCAATGGAGCTCAGAGAGGAGATAGTATTACAATTACAGGAACATTAGTGGACTATAATGGGCTATTGGAAATGAATCCTATATCATCAGCTATTATTCACAGCTCAAGCAATTCAATTACCCCTCAAACTGTAACTCCAATTCAAATAGGAGAAAATACTGAGTCAGAATTAATCCAAATAGATAATGTAATTTTTAATAACGGTGGAGGATTATTTACTGTAGGAACTCATGATTTTCAATCAAATGGAGAGGCTGGGAAAATTTATATACGTACAGGACATCCATTAGCAAATTCTTTGATACCAATGAGTCCAGTTACACTTGTGGGATTATCATCACAATATACATTTAGTGTACCTGCTAATGATGGATATCAAATTCTTCCCAGAGATTCTGCTGATGTTCAACCAAATGGCAATCTTTTAATTACATCAGCGATATCGCAAAGCAATATTTCAACTATTGGGTTTGACTTATCATGGAGCACGTCTGACAATGCAACAACTGAATGTTATTATGGAACTAATCCAACAAATTTGTCAAACCATTCAACTCTTGGAAACTATGTAACAAATCACACAATCAATTTTAACAATCTAAGCCCAGCAACAGTATATTATATACAATGTTTCTCAGTGAGTGGTATTGATACCGCATTTTCAAACATAGGAGTATATATTACATCATCAAACTCTTCAGGGAAAATAAGACCGTATTTTAATCACAGTGTAGACACCTCATTTAGCACAGGAGTTAATGCACAAAATATAACTACCTATTTCAATGACACCATCAAAGCTTATATGGATTTAGCACAAAATACACTAGACATATGTGTATATAATGCGTCTGACGCAACTATTGCAAGTGCAATAAACGATGCTCATAATAGAGGTGTACAAGTTAGATATATTGCAGATGACGACGCCTCTAACCTGATGTTAAGTTCACTTGATCCAAATATTCCTATAGTTTATAGAACAAGTTCAACAGCAGGAATAATGCACAATAAATTCATTATTGTTGATGCAGGAAGTGTAAATAATTCATGGATTCTTAGCGGATCAACAAATTGGACAAATCCTTCAAATCTATTTAATGATTATAATAATTTAATTTTTATTCAAGATCAATCTCTTGCTATTGCATATACATTGGAATTTGAAGAAATGTGGGGAAGTGGTCCATCAACAGGTGGAGGAGTTTTTGGGTACAATAAAGAGGATAATACACCACATTTATTTAATGTTAATGGAGTTGAAATAGAGTTATATTTTTCACCAACAGATCAAACTACAGCTAAAATCATTAAGTTCATTGATAATGTTGACTATACTATGGAATTTGGTTTGTTATCATTTACTAAAAACGATATAGGTGACGCAGTAGTCAATAAAGAAGCTGAATTCGGAGTCAATATCAGAGGAATAATGGAACAAGAAAATATAAATGGAAGTGAGTTTGACAATTTAATAAACAATGGAGTTAATGTGAAAAGTCACACGGGAGTAACGCACCAATTTCATCATAAATATGCCATAGCAGATGCAAATATTAATGGTGCAAACCCGTCAGTTTTAACTGGATCTCATAATTGGAGTGCTAATGCAGAAAACAACTCAGATGAAAATACACTAATTATTCATGACGCAACAATAGCTAATATCTACCTACAAGAATTTGAGAAAAGATGGTCTGAGTTAACACCTACAACTGCTTCTATTAATAATAATAATTGCAAATTAGATATTTTTCCAAATCCATCAAATGGGTCATCAGAAATTCTTTCAGACAAAGGATTAAAACAGATATATATTTACAATATTGAAGGGAAACTAGTGAAAAAACAGATATCCAAGTTATTACATTTTGATTCTGCAGGAACCTACTTTGTAAAAATCTTGTTTATAGACAATAGTTCGTTAATACGAAAAATAGTCAATAGATAAACATAATTATGTCTTTTTCAATATAAAACACTCTTAATAATAATAAAAGAGTAGTTTTGCTGAAAATTTGAAACATGAACTTTTCTGAAATTGGATTAAACAGCAATATCCTAAAAGCAATAACTGATTTAGGATTTGAAAATCCAACGCCTATCCAAGAACAAGCAATACCGTTTGTACTGTTTGAAGAAACAGATTTAATTGCTCTTGCTCAAACAGGAACCGGAAAAACAGCTGCGTTTGGGCTTCCAGTTATTCAGAAAATTAATGAAAATAAAACACAAACTCAATCTATTATTTTATGCCCAACTAGAGAGCTTTGTCTTCAGATAACTAAAGATTTAGAAAGTTATTCAAAATATCTTAAGAAGTTAAAGATTACAGCAGTATATGGAGGAGCAAATATTCAAACTCAAATTCGTTCCTTAAACTCTGGAAGTCAGATTGTAGTAGGAACTCCAGGAAGAGTAATAGATTTAATTAAAAGAAAAAAATTAAAACTAAAAGATGTAGAATTTGTTGTTTTAGATGAAGCAGATGAAATGCTTAATATGGGTTTTAAGGAAGATCTAGACACAATCCTAGCAGAAACTCCTGAGGAAAAACAAACTCTTTTATTTTCTGCTACAATGCCAAAAGAAGTTCTAAAAATTACTAAGGACTATATGTTTTCTCCAAAGAGAATTGAAGTAGCTAGTAGAAATGAAGGAGCTAAAAATGTAGAACACCATTATTACATGGTTAATGCAAAAGATAGATACAAAGCACTTCGAAGACTTTGTGATATAAACCCTAATATTTATGGAATTGTATTTTGTAGAACTAGAAGAGAAACAAAGGATGTTGCGGATAAATTAATGCAAGATGGATATAATGCAGATGCAATTCATGGAGATTTATCACAAGCTCAGAGAGACCATGTAATGAATAGGTTTAGAAAGAGGAATCTTCAAATCTTAGTCGCTACGGATGTAGCAGCTAGAGGTATTGATATTAACGAGTTAACACATGTAATCAATTACAACCTTCCTGATGACAATGAAGTATATGTGCACCGGTCAGGAAGAACTGGCAGAGCTGGAAATAATGGGGTATCCATAATTATTGCACATAGTAGAGAAAAAAGAAAATTACGATCTATTGAGAAAATGATAAAGAAGGAACTTACACTAAAAAAAGTTCCAGGAGGTCAAGAGATTTGTGAGGTTCAACTAATGACCTTAATTGACAAAATTGTAGAAACTGATGTAAGTCCTCATATAGAACAATATTTGAATGTAATAGAAGAAAAGCTCTCTCATCTAAATAAGGAGGAATTGTTAAAACATTTTGTTTCTGCTGAATTTAATAGATTTTTGTCTTTTTATAAGAATGCTCAAGATCTTAATATTAATACAACTAAAGATAAAAGTAATGAAAGAAGAGCAGAAAATGGATTTACACGTTTCTTTATAAATTTAGGAAAGACTCACAAACTAGAGCCACAAAATCTTATTGGTCTAATAAATGAATATACTCGAAATAGAAATCATATTATTGGTAAGATTGATATCATGAAGAACTTTTCCTTTTTTGAAGTAGAGAAATCGGCTGAAAAAGAAATATTAGAAGGGTTTTTCGATAGCCAATGGAATGGATACCAACTGACTGTTGAGATATCTAAACCAAAAAATGACTCTGGTAGAAGAAGAAAAAAAGATTCAAGTTCTAAAAGAAGAAGAAAAGGATTTAGTGGAAACAAAAGAGAAAAATCCTCTAAAAGATCGTCAGGTGTTAACGGAAAATCTTTTAAAAGTAGATTTAAAGACAGTGAAAGTATTAGAAAAAAAAGAAGGCGTTAAGTATTTTTTCTACCCACAATAAAATCCTTCAAATAAAAAGGCTCAAAGTAAGCTACATCTTCAAAATCCTTCTGATTATATTTATCTAAAGAAATTAATGCCATATCGCTAGCTTTAGGAAAAATATCTTTTTCAAAAAATGCATTTTTTGAATTTATCAGATCAATACACTTTGAAGATCCATCACCAAAAAATAAAACTTTATTTTCTAGAAATTGACTATAAGAATTTTTTTCAATTATATCAGCCTGTACTTTTCTTACAATATTATTATCTTTATCAAAAAATGCTGAAAAAACCTCCATTCTTCTAGCATCAATCATAGGGCAATAAAAGTCAAAATTAGTTTTTCTTTGAGACATGGAATAAGACATTGCTCTTAAAGTAGAAACTGATATTAATGGAATAGATAGCGCATAACATAATCCTTTTGCTGTAGAAACACCTATTCGTAAACCTGTATAAGAACCAGGTCCTTTACTTACTGATATTGCATCTATATCTTTAAATTCAAAGGAAGACTCTTTAATTAAATCCTCAATAAATAAATTTAATTTTTCAGAATGAGAATATTTATCTGAAAGTAAGGATTTCTCAGATACAAGGTCATTAGATTTATATAATGCTACCGAACAATTCTTGGTGGAGGTTTCTATGTTTAGAATCAAAGGCAAATTAGAAATCGTAATATGTATTGAATAAATCTGTTTTCAATGCAAAGAAAATGAAATTTGTATTATTTCTTACATATTCATCTTCCAAAATTCTATTAACCAAACCTATTTCAAATTTTAAATTTGTCTTTGGGTTAAACAAGTAGGACATTGTAATCTTTGAAAAAAACAGATCTGATTTATTACCTTGAAACATCTCAATTCCATAATCAGATGGTCTATCAGTATTTGACATAAAAATATCATTTCCATAACTCATCGGGTCATTTTTTATTTTTGCTCCATACTTAGCTTTTAAAAATTGATAATGTAGTTCCCATTTATTTATTTTGTAATCTACAAATAACAAAGTTTCATTAAAATTAGCTCCAAGAGGATGAGCTAATGATTGAAAATAGTGCCCATAATTCTGAGATGAATTATGATGAGAATAAGTATAAGGTCTAGCAAAATTATTCTCTATCTGAAAAACTAAATTATTAACTCCAAATATGTCATAACATTTACCCCCAATCTGATATGCATATTTATTTCCCCACCATTTGTCACCAGAATTTAATGCAGGTTGAGAAAACTCATCAATAACAAACTGACCATATAAATGAGATTTATCAATTATTTTAAATTTAAAGTTTAATCCCATCAAAGCATTATCTGAAGAATTTAAGGAATACTCTATAGGTCTTAAAAATATAATTGGATTTAGATAGGATATATCAAATCCTGAGAATTCTGGAGTTCTTGTATTTTCCCATACTATAGACTCAAAAATTCCAATATTTAATCTATCTGATATATTAGCGCTTAAATGATGTAAACTCATGTATTTTTTATCATAAGTATATTCTTCAGTTGGGTTGGAAATCAAATCCATATGTTCCATATAGAAATTTGTATATTGGAAAATTCCAACTTTTGTTTGTATCCTTAGGTAAGGATAATTAAAAGCATTATCAGAAAGTATCATAGACCTATATCCATCACCGATAAAGTTCTTTCCTGTACCAAACTGCAATACAGAAAATTTTGACAATTTATAAGTAAAATATCCAGAAGCCATAGAATAATCAAAAGTAGAGTCTGGAGACCATCTAGACTCTCCTTGACCTGGTATAATCCATGCTGATTTTCCTACTACTTCATTAGTTATATAATAAGGAAAAACTGATTGATTTTCTAAGAATGAGGAATAATATGTAAATCTATCTCCTAATTTTCCATCTGCAACAATCCCTCTTGTATTATTCCAAATAGTTTTATCGGAATTATTTTCTATCCCAACCATCAGATTTATTAAAGGATTTACAATTAAACTATAATCTTCTTTCTCTATTTGAAGAAAAAACTCTTTATTCCATTTTCTATACATCCAACTTCCTTGATGAATTACAAAGTTTGAATCTAAATTAGATAAAAGATATGGTTTAATACTACTATGAGTATTAGAATTAATTTGGTGGATTCTTTCCTCAGAGAAGATAGAAAAATTTCTAGAGAAGGTTGAGTTAGATTGTTGAGAAACACCAATAATACAAAAAATTTGAAAAATAATTATCAGAAAAAATCTAAGCACTTTTCTTCTTTTTTATCTCCAAAATCACAAAAGGAATAGCCATTAAACCTAATACAATTATAGACAAAAGAAATATCGACAGCCCTAAACTCATATGAATCATCGAATAAGAAATTAACATTATTAATAAACTAAAAGTATATAAAATAAGTGAAGCCTTCTTATGTCCAAAACCAAGATCTAATAACGCATGATGAATATGATTTCTATCTGCCCTCAAGGGATGATATCCGGACAGAATTCGGATGCAAAAAACTCTAAATGTATCATACAAAGGAACGGATAAGATTGAAATAACTATAAATGGACCTTTATTTACATATAATTTCTCATTTGGAATATTTATACCTGAATTAATAAGTCTAATTGCAAGAACAGATAAAATTAATCCAATAACTAACGAGCCGGTATCTCCCATAAATATTCTAGCTGGATTAAAATTAAATTTTAGAAATGCTAATAATGAACCAAAAAGAGTAAAAGAAAGAATTGCCATCTGGGTATCATTATTCAACAAAAAAGCAATTCCAAAAAAAACAGAAGCAATCGTACCTAAACCACCCGCTAGTCCATCAATCCCATCAATTAAATTATACCCATTAGTAATTACCACTACTACAAAAATAGTAAAAATAAGAGAGGTCCATTTCGGAATTTCATAAATATTAAACAAACCTTTAAAACTATTAATTTGTAATTCAGCCAAAAACATTATAACTAAAATAGATAGTATCTGACCAATTAATTTTTTAAATGGAGGTAAAGAAAGTAAATCATCTAAAATTCCGATAAAAAATACAATTATTAAACTCACTAAAATAAATTGTAAACTTTCTATTTCGGCCCAAAAAATTAGAGAAAATAATACTCCAGAAAAAATTGCAATTCCTCCAAATATTGGTATTTCTCCCTCATGCGAATTTCTACTTCCTACACTTGCATACAGTCTACTTTTTCTTGAAAAATGGATAATCTTTGGAATGGATAAATAGGTTATCACAAATGAAGTAATAAATGCTAAAATTATTTCGTAAAACATACCTATTATTCTTAACTCTTCAAATTAGTTTTTAATGCATTAATATCTGACTCAACCATTATCTTACACATGTCTTGAATCTTTGTAGTTGGTATCCATCCAAGCTCCTTTTCAGCTTTTGAATAATCACCAATCAAAGCATCTACTTCAGCAAGTCTAAAATAATCCTTATTTACTTTAACAATCGTTTTTCCTGTTTTGACATCAATTCCTTTCTCAGATATTCCACTTCCTTCCCATTTTATTTCAATATCTACAACATTAAATGCAAATTGTGCGAATTGACGAACTGTATATGCTCTATTCGTAGCTAAAACAAATGAATCTGCTTTATCGTGTTGTAGCATCTTATACATACCATCCACATATTCAGGAGCATACCCCCAATCTCTACTCGCATCAAGATTTCCTAACTCAATACATGATTGAAGTCCTTCTGAAACTCTGGCTACACCATCAGAAATTTTTCTCGTCACAAAATCTAATCCTCTTAAAGGAGACTCGTGGTTGAATAAAATACCACTACACGCAAACATATCATAAGATTCTCTATAATTAGTTACCATCCAATGAGCATATAATTTAGAAACCCCATAAGGACTTCTTGGGTAAAAAGCTGTTGTTTCTTTTTGAGGAACTTCTTGTACTTTGCCATAAAGTTCAGATGTTGATGCTTGATAAAATTTAATATCTTTATTTATAATTCTTATGGCTTCCAATAAATGAGTTACACCAATACCTGTAATCATACTTGTAGCAAGAGGTTGTTCAAATGAGGCATGTACAAAACTTTGTGCTGCAAGATTATAGATTTCTTCAGGTTTGATTTCAGAGACCATTCTGATAGTACTTGCAGCGTCAATTAGGTCATGCTCTACTAAGATTAAATTAGGATTATTTCGAATTCCTAGGTATTCTATTCTCCAGAAATTTTGAGAACTTGTTCTTCTATAGGCACCATAAACTTTATATCCTTTAGTTAATAAAAGTTTTGCTAAATAGGCTCCGTCTTGTCCAGTTATACCAGTGATTATCGCCTTTTTCATCTAAATTTCTTGTTTTGAGGGTGTAAATATAACTATTTTAACAAAAATTCCCTAGTCCAGTCTGACAAGCTATATTCTAGACTTACCTTTACTGCTTTTACTCCAATATTTTCTGCAGCAATAATGTCTGTATCTGAATCACCCAATAATATAGAGTTTTTAAATTTAATTGAAGGAAAATCATTTTTTGCTTCTAATAACATTCCAGAGTTAGGTTTTCTACACTCACAGTTTTCTGACTCTAAACATGGACAATGATAAATTTTATCGATTCTTCCTCCAGATATATTAATCTCATTAACCATATAATTGTGCAGCCTGTCTAAATCATCAGAGGTCATTAGTTTTTTACCAATTCCTTGTTGATTTGTGACAATGATAATTTTTTCAAAATATTCAGACAAATATTTTAACGATTCTAAAACACCATCTATAAACTTAAATTCTAAATAAGTTTTAACATAGCCATCGATCTTTTCGTTGATTACTCCGTCTCTATCAAGGAATAAGGTAGTATATTTTTTAGATTTCATTAAAATAATTCCTCTTCAATTAGCTGACAAATAATATGGCCAATCAAAATATGAGCTTCTTGAATTCTTGGAGTGTTAATAGAAGGGATCTTAATCATTGTATCACATAAATGATCCATTTCACAAGAACTTTCTCCTGTAAAACCAACTGTAATCATTCCAATTTCCCTTGCTTTAAGAATAGCGTTCACAACATTTTTAGAATTGCCTGAAGTTGAAATTCCAATTAAAATATCTAACTTTTTTCCTGCAGCTTCTACCATCCTTGAATAAATATGATCATATCCATAGTCATTAGCTACAGCTGTTACAAAAGATGTATTTACATGTAAAGCTTCAGCAAACAAGGGTTTTCTTTCCTTATAGAATCGACCACTTAACTCTGCTGCAATATGTTGAGCATCAGAAGCACTACCTCCGTTTCCACAAAGCAATATTTTACCTCCTCTTTTAAATACATCTACAGAATGATCTACTATACTTTGAATGTTTGATACTATCTCTTGAGAATTAAATATGGATTCCTTAACTTTTGCTGATTCTTTAATACAATTTAAAATTCTATCTTTCATTTGTTCATTTTAATAATGCTAATATACTATAAAATAGATTGATAACTTTTCTTCATCTGCTTCCCAATCTCTAACCAATCGTATTTAATCTTAACTAACTCTGAACCTCTCTTTCGTATGTTTTCCAAATTATCCTTGTCAGAAAGGATAATATTTAATTTACTTGATAATGAGTAATGATCCTCTGATTTAAATACAAATCCCGTATCATTATCTTTTACTAAATCTGTTAGAGGTTCTAAATCTGAAACTAGAACGGCCTTCTCGTAACTTAAACTCATCAT
This sequence comes from Flavobacteriales bacterium, assembly GCA_002696275.1. Classification (GTDB taxonomy): domain Bacteria; phylum Bacteroidota; class Bacteroidia; order Flavobacteriales; family BACL11. The sequence continues at coordinate 6,168 of NZRO01000044.1, read as the reverse complement.
TAATACTCCACTTTGATAAATTCTTTTATAAGGAAGTACAACTAAATCAGAAGAAGAGTAATAGTGTTCAACATCTTCATGGGGTATAAATTTGTTATGAATTAAACAAAATTCAGACAAATTATTTTTATCTATAATTTCTTGATAAATATTGAAATCATTCTCCCAAATTCTACCTCCTATTAATAATAAAACATCAGGATTCTTCTTTACAACATCTTTTAATGATTCCAACAAAATTTCTAGTCCCTTTACTTTTTTTATCATACCAAAAAACAACAAAACAGTTCTATCTTTTGGAATTGACAATCTATCTCTTGACTTATTTTTATCTCTCTGAATATTTAAAAATGGCATATAATTGCCATGTGGAATAATATCGACATCATGTTTTGTTGAAGTATAATAATTATCAAATATCTTTTTAGAAAATGAGTTATGAGTTAAAATTTTATCAGATTTCTTATAAATCCAATTACTCCATCTATTGTTGGATTTTTTATTTTCGAAACTAACTACATCATGAATAGTATATACTACTTTCATTCTTAAAATTTTTGTTAGGAGAAAATCAAAAAGAACTAAAATATTTACATGAAATAAATGAAAATGACAAATCCTAACCCCTGAGAATTTAGCATGTAAAAGAGACAGAATTGATCCAAATATATATTTGATTCCAGCTAAAATTCTTGACTTACCTTTAAAAATATTTTTATAAAAAGTGAAAAAACGAACTCCTTCATAATTAGGATTTTGTGTCACATTGTTAGTATATAAAGTGACATCTACATTATTATCAGCAAGACCTTTTGATTGACCATATAGATAGAAGTGGTGAGAACTTCCATGAGCGCCTAAAGAATCAATTATTGCTACTTTCTCTTTCATATTACATTTTTATGCCTTCAAAAAAAGATTGATTTATTAACTTCCAGGTTCTATAATTACATCTAATCTTTGGATTAGTGAAAATTCTCAGGTTATTCTTTATGAACAAGAAAACAATAAATATATAAGCATAAACACTTCCTATTTTTTTTAAGAAATATATATGATTTCTTGTATTTTGCTTAATAAAGAAATCTCCTCTAAATTCATTATTTTGTTTATTTTTAACTGATTTTGTTAAACTACCAACCTTATGATAAAACTTTACATCTGAAAAGAAATATAACTTATGTCTACCATCTTTGAAAACACGATACAAGAAATCAGTATCATCAAAATATACAAAATACTTTTCATCCATCATTCCTATGTCTTCAAACACTTTTTTTCTCACCAAAAGACAGCAAGTCGGCGCATATTCCACAGGATATACTCCATCATACTGACCTTCATCTTTTTGCTGAATACCAATATGAATTGGTAAGTATCCTTTTTTCTTCAAAAAGAAACTACCCGCATACCATATATGATCTGGCTGATCAAAATACATCATCTTTGGGGCTACTAAGGAGCACTTTTTTTGTTTTTGAACACTTAGCATCTTTTCTAAAAGTTTATCCTCAAATTCTATATCATTATTTATAATTAATACTTGAGAACAATTGGCTTGTAAAGCTCTCTTAATACCCTGATTATTTGCTTTTGCTACCCCAACATTTTCACTATTTTTAATGAAATTTATTCTATTGTCTTCATATTGAAAAACAACTTTTTCGGTATCATCCTGAGAATCATTATCTATTATAAAAATCTCAAAATTTTTAAAGCTTTGTTTTAAAATAGATTCAAGAAATCCTCTAATTACATCTGCTGAGTTATATGTGATAGTTACTAATCCTATTTTTTCCATTGAGATAAGTTTACAGACAATAATTCTTCNAGNCTCTCAATATCNGNCAAATAATATTTATNTAANAATTNTCNTNTTNTNTCTGATAATTTAGGCTTNTTANCTNNATTAAACAANNNTNTTTTTATATAGNTCAGAAAGTTTNCAGGGAACAAAAATGANANTGTTTTTCGCAACCACACNATAGAATATATCTTTCTNATAAAATTANTTTTAGGCATACTAAAACTNTTNTGAATCTTATTAAAATCTANNTTAAAANCCGTNTTTAANCCAAGAAANCTAATAACNTTNTTTAATTCATTNTCNGTNTTTTCTTTAAAATCAGAATACCAGATTATATGAACATTCTCTTTTCCAAAANTATNTAAATATCTTTTTACTTGATGAAANTAATTNCCTAATAGAAAATATTGTTGAAAATTCAGAGTCTNCTTTTTNTCAAANTCTTCTTCAAAACTATTAGAAGTTAATCCNAGTCNATAATCCATTAAATAATGNGAGAACGCTCTTTCNATNGGNTTTCTTAACATTATTATAATTTTTGAATTNTCATTATATAACTTTATTCTTTCAGGAACATNAGGATAAAACAAATATGAAACNGANGCTTCTCCAATAATAGNTTCATCAATCCAATCTCGAGAATAANCTATTATATTTTGNTAGAGNATTTATTCTTGAACTACNATAATATAGNCCTTGTTCTTGTATTTCNCTATCTGAGAAAAAATCNGGTTCTTTTCTNNTACNCATTAAAATTTCNGGNANTTCNTTTAAATAATGATNTAAAGAAGTTGTNCCNGCTTTAGGAGNNCCTACTATAAATAAATTTACTTTCATTTATTCANAATTCTTTTATTAATTAANTCCTTAAAGTTTTTAATTCTATNNAAATTNAGTNTAAACGATATNAATANCTTTANTGGNAANGTAATTAAACTAAANANAACTAATATTGGAGGNNACTTAAATATCTCATATTCATAGCCTAGATCATTCATATTTTCTGAGCACATTTTCTGACAGATATACAGTTCTGAAGAGCTTAATCCTCCTGATTTCCACTTCCCAAGTTTAGCTTTATCTATTCCAAGTTTATTTAAATCATCAATTCCTGTAGAAGAACCAATACTTGGAACCTTTAACATATTACTATCAAATTCAATCTCTAAGAATTGACATATATCTTTCATATTTTTCTCTGGATACGTAATGAAATTTTCAAAACAAATAGTTTTAAGTCTAGGATCTTCATTATCCTTTATTGAATTTATTGCAGTATTCCAAATTTTAGAAATTGTAATAGGGTGATAATTAAAATACGATCTGATTGATTCTTTTTTAGGTATTCCAGAAGCTCCAAAATATCTTCTTTTCCATTTGTTCTTCTGTGACAATAAAACATCTCTCGGATCTCTAACTAAGTTAATAATCNTAGCCTCTGGAAAATTATTTAATATTTCTTGAATATAAAATACATTTCTTGGAGTTTGATCGCAAGAAATTTCACATTGATTCTTAGAGGATATTTGAGCAAGAAAAATCTTAAATATTTCTAATGCNCTTAACTCACTTTTCTGAATAATTTTTTCTGAAATTTCATCAAATTGTTGTGGATTATCCTGATTAAATATTCCAAACTCTTGAATGCAAAATAATCTTGACAATAATTTAACCCCCTCACTATCAGATAAAATTTTACTTTTATCTTCAGAAGACCATAATTGTCCAAAAAAATGAAGCTCTTTGAATGTAAAAATACTTGAATGATTATTTAATATTCTCCCCATCATAGTAGTTCCACTTCTACTATTTCCAACTACAAATATTTGTTTTGTATTATTCAATTATTTTAGATTTTTTTAGTTTTATGACTCCATTTTTTTTTGCTAAGTCATAAAGATTCTCGCTATAAAAAACTGTTTTATTAAATGAATAATCATTTAGAAAGTTTTTATATTGAATCTGATATTGATTCCAATCNAAGACATATGAGACAATCAGATCGCGATTCTTATTAAAACAATTATATGTGAAAACATTATCAATTACTTCCTTTTCAATCGTTGATACATCATACTCAAAAACATCTCTAATATATTTTAATGGCTCATAAGTAGAATGTATCTCAAATCTATCTTTTACTCCTTTAAAAATAGAAGCAGAAACATCTCTACCCGCCAAATTATGAAAAGTAGCAATAGTTATGCTTTGTAAATTTGCATTAGAAAGTAACTCTAATAAATAATGAGCAACAAACAAAGATTGAAACATCGTATTTCCTGTAGTTTTTGTCATTTGTAAGTTCCATTCTGTTATCCAGATTTCTTTATCTTTAAAAATAGAAGTATATTGATTTATTCTATTTAAAAAATCATATTTAAGTTCTTCGAGAATTCTANCTTTATATAAGTTAAATTGCTCTTCTCTACTATTTTTTACATCATCTTCTGAAATCATAACTCCAGCATCTTCTTCACCATCAACTACCTTATGATACGAATGATGTATTATTGCATCATAGAACTTTTCTTTAGAAAGAACTATATTCCAGTTCCTAATTCTATTTGGTATTTTATCTTTTATAGGAGCAGCTACAACACCAACCTTCATGTCAGGGAAAGTAGACTTAATATTTAATGTATATAATTTTGCTATATTTATATAATCAAAAACTGATTTAATATGTTTTTTATACGCTCTATTTGAAAGTTCAGATCCTAACTCTACCCCTATCACTTCAAGTCCTTCATCCTTAAATTTATTTAAAATATAAATAATTTCATCAGTATCAGAACTTAAAATATTTGCATTAACAATGACTTTTGAATTATATCTTTTAGCTAATATTATGAAATCATCTATATAATCTGTAACATGTTCTTTTTGTTTTGCAGCATGAATTAAAGTATGTACCCTATTGGAAAATCTTCCTTTATAATACTTTTCAACATCTGNAACTCTAAATCCATAAGCCTCCCCTTTTGGATGATAAAAATTNCCNATTGTACCNCCNGGGAATCTTAATACTTTTGGAGATANACNNTCNACTTTTGAAAGGAAAGAAGTNNCATAGGTATTAACNTATGTAAAAGAATTNGAAGTACAGAATCCAAATAAGTTNGNATTTATTTGAGCANAAGNAANTATANTACAANAANTAAAAAAAAGAGANATTATTGTTAATCTNTAAATCATTTCATTAAACCTTTTTNCTTTAATTCCTGAATTGATTTTTCATATTTNTCTTCNTTAATCTCTTGNTTTTTTACCCANTTNACAAATTNAGTNANTCCTTNTTGAAANTCATACTTNGNNTTNNANCCTAATANTGATTCTANTTTTGATAAATCNGCATAATTATGTCTNATATCNCCNAAACGNAATTTTCCNCTTANATTTATATTTACATCAGAATTATAGANNTTTTTAAGTGACTCTGCNACCTCCTTTANTGTTGTNGNTANTCCTGATCCNACATTAAAAATCTCACCATTAGCTCTTTCATTNTCTATTGCTAAAATTGTAGCATCAATGACATCATCTATATAAACAAAATCTCTACTTTCTAATCCGTCTTCATATACATCTAAATCATTTCCATTCAATATCCTTGTTGAAAAAATAGATAAAATTCCTGTGTAAGGATTTGATAATGATTGTCCAGGCCCAAATACATTTTGATATCTAAGAATCACCGGGTTAATTGATAATGATTGACTAATTAATAAAATCATTTTCTCTTGAGTATACTTAGTTAGTGCGTATATAGATTTTGGATTAATTTGAGATTCTTCTTCAGTAGGCATAGGGTTCATGACCTCATTTGTGTATTCACATAATAAATTAAAGATTCCTTTTTCTAAGTCTTTAATTTTTCTTGACTTTGGATATTGAATAATTTGATTTTTTGATTTATATTTTCCCTCGCCATATACTGAACGTGAAGAAGATAAAATTATTTTTTTTACTAAATGACTGGAGGTAGATAATACTTCTAACATATTTGATGTACCATTAATATTAACATCATTATATTTTTCTATCTCATACATGGACTGTCCAGTTCCTGTTTCAGAGGCGAGATGAACTATAACTTCTTGTCCTTTTAATGCTTTTTGCCAGTCTTCTTTATTCCTCACGTCTCCCTTTATAAACGTGCATTTATCTTTTATTTTTCTGTAAAGTGTAGATTCATCACTTTCATGTATTTGAGGAGATAAATTATCAAGAACTGTTATGTTATAATCTTTTTCATACAATTTTTCGCATAATCTTGAACCAATAAATCCCGCTCCACCTGTAATTAAAATATTCTTCATTATTTAGTTTTCTATTTTATAAATTTATTAAAAAAAGACATC
>NZRO01000043.1 GCA_002696275.1 Flavobacteriales bacterium | reverse complement strand
CTATAAATCAATCTAAATCAACTTTAGATAAGTTTTATAGAATTTTAAATAAAGTAAATGATATTAAAATTAAAGATAAAGATTTAGATAATTGTCCAGTTTCTGTACTTGAAGCTTTTTGTGATGATTTAAATACATCAAAAGCAATTGCAGAATTAAATGATATAGCAAAAAAATTATCTAAAGCAGAAACAAACGATGATAAAATAAAATTTAAGATACAATTTTTATCTGCTGCAAAAATATTTGGTATATTAAATCATAATCCTGCTAAATGGTTAGGTATAGGTTTAGCTAGTGAAAGTCTTGCTCAAGATAATATTGAACAGTTAATTGAAGAAAGAAATCAGGCAAGAAAATCCAAAGATTTTGAAAAGGCTGATCAAATTAGAAATCAATTATCATCAATGAATATAGAAATTGAAGATACACCTGATGGCACAATATGGAGAACTAAATAATATGTCTAATAAAAATATAGTTATTACTTTACCAGATGGAACTTCAATTGATAAGCCTGCAGGTATTACAGGCCTTGAGATTGCAGAGGGTATATCAATGGGTTTAGCAAAACAATCTATTTTAATAGAAGTAAATGGTCAGTTAAGAGATTTATCCTATCAAATTTTTGAAGATTCTAAAATTAATATATTAAAAAAAGACGCAGATGTAGCCTTAGAAACAATTAGGCATGATTGTGCACATATTATGGCAGAAGCAGTTCAAGATTTATTTCCTGGAACTCAGGTAACAATTGGTCCTGCTATAGATAATGGTTTTTATTATGATTTCGCATTTAAGAAACCATTTGTTTCAGATGATATTAATAAAATTGAAAAAAGAATGATAGAAATTATAGAAAAAGATACACCATTTATTAGAGAAGTATGGGATAGGGATGAAGCTATTACATATTTTGAAAAAGCTGGTGAATTATACAAAAGTCAAATTATCAAAGATTTACCAAAGGACGAGCAAATTTCCATATATAAACAAGGCGATTGGTTAGATTTATGTAGAGGTCCACATTTACCAAGTACTAAGCATATTGGAACTTCATTCAAATTAATGAAAGTTGCAGGTGCATATTGGCGTGGCGATGAAAACAATGAAATGCTTACAAGAATTTATGGTACTGCTTGGAGAACTGACAAAGAGCTAAAAAATTATTTAAATATGCTTAAAGAGGCTGAAAAAAGAGATCATAGAAAAATTGGTAAAGAAATGAAATTATTTACGTTTGATGACGAAGTTGGTCCAGGTTTACCTCTTTGGTTGCCAAATGGTTCTATATTGATTGAAGAATTAGAAAAATTAGCAAAAGAAACTGAAGATTTAGCAGGTTATGATAGAGTTAAAACACCTCATATTACAAAAGGCACTTTATATGAAAAATCAGGTCATTTATCTCATTATGAAGATAGTATGTTTCCTGCAATGGATATAGATGGTAATAAATATTATTTAAAGCCAATGAATTGTCCTCATCATCATAAAATTTATGCTAGCTCTCCAAGAACCTATAAAGAATTACCGCTAAGACTATGTGAATATGGTACGTGTTATAGGTATGAAAAATCTGGACAATTATTTGGTTTAATGAGAGTAAGAAGTATGCAAATGAATGATGCGCATATCTATTGTACAGAATCACAGTTCAAAGAAGAATTTTTAGCTGTTTGTAAAATGTATTTAAAATATTTTGAAATCTTTGGAATTGAAAAATATGAAATGCGATTAAGTCTTCATGATCCAAATAAGCTTGGCGAAAAGTATGTTGATGAGCCAGAGCTATGGATAAAAACTGAAAATCTAGTTAGAGAATCATTAATTGATGGCAAATTAAATTTTGTTGAAATTCCTGGCGAAGCAGCTTTTTATGGTCCAAAAATAGATGTTCAAGTTTGGAGTGCAATTGGAAGAGAGTTTACCCTTGCTACAAATCAAGTCGATTTTGCTGTACCATCAAGATTTGGATTAACTTATATTGATAAAGATAATAAAGAACATACACCACTATGTATTCATAGAGCTCCATTAGGTACTCATGAAAGATTTATTGGTTTTTTAATTGAACATTATGCAGGTAATTTTCCTTTATGGTTAACTCCTACCCAGATGGTAATTATTCCTATCTCTGATAAATTTAATGATTATTCAACTCTAGTTTTCAATAAATTAAGGAATAAAGGTTTTAGAGTTAAAATAGATCAAAGAAAAGAAAAAATGGGCGCAAAAATAAGAACTGCTGAGCTAAATAAAATTCCTATAATGATTATCATTGGTGAAAGAGAATCAAATGAAAATAAAATTTCTTTTAGAAGAAAATTTCAAGGTGATCAAGGTTCAGTAGATGTTGATCAGTTTATTGAACAAATGAATGATGAGATTGTTTTAAGAAAATAAACATTTTAGTTCATCATTACAAATTTTAACATTTAGATACATTCATTTACAAGGTAAACANATTATCNTGTTCTATATTATCTAGTGAGTAGGGAATNTTTCAGTCTCTTCTTATGAAAAAGTAATAAGCATATCAGCGGTTCTATTTATTNGAACCGCTGTTNATTTTGNTTGAAANAAAAAATAAGTTAAATTTTAAAATAAATTGGAACATAATTATGATTTTTATAAAAAAAATANNACTCTTNTTATTACTTTTNTNTTTATTNNGNGCNAACCTTCTTAAACCTTATGATAATCAAATTNTTTCGTATTCTCATATTTTATTTGAATGGGAACAAAATCCCAATGCTGTAAGTTATCAATTACAAATTTCAGATTCACAAAATTTTCAAAATGGTTTTATAGCTAATATTTTAACTGATCAAATTGTTTATATTTATGATGATGAGATTCAATGGAATGAAACTTATTATTGGAGAGTAAGAGATATTTATTTTAATGAATCTTATGGGCCATGGACAATACCTAATACATTTTTTATTAGCGAAAAAAGATTTGGTGATAATGGTGATGGAATAGAAATAGATTTTTATGACCAAAATCAATCATCTAATGATTTGACTCTTCTAGGTGATTTAAGTGGTGGTTTAAATTTAATTAGTTATGTTTTTGATCAAAATGGAAATGAAATTTGGAATGGTGATTTAATGATAAATCATATTAATAAATATGGTCAANTNTTTGGTTCTACTTATACTGATTTTCCAAATTATACTGGTATAAAAATGAATTATGATGGTGATATNTTGTGGAATGGACCCAATGGTACATATATTGANATTCATGAGGTAAAGTCNTTACCNAATGGTAATTATATGGCTTTTGTATGGGANTACACAAATGGGCCTATACCCTTAGGTGATTGGACAAGTGTATATAGAGCTTTAGGTTATGAAGCTGATGGAATTACAAATGAATATCCATGGTTTGGTCAAGCCATAATTGAATGGGATGAAAATTCAAATGAAGTTTGGAGATGGAACCCTTTNGATCATTTTACTNTGGATGATTATGATGCTTATGGTGGCACNTGGTGGGATGCTATTAATGGTGGTCAATATGATTGGATGCATTCAAACGCATTTCATTTTGATCAAGAAGAAAGTGTAATATATTTGTCATCAAGGCACTTATCAAGAATAACTAAAATTGATTATCCATCTGGTCAAGTTATTTGGAATATTGGCCCTTCAAATTCTTATGAAGGTTTTGTAAGTGATCATATTTGTACAGACTTAGAATTTACTTGGCAGCATAATGTTCAAATGCTTGACAATGGAAATCTTTTACTTTTTGACAATGGTAATTTAAGTCAATTNTTTGGAACTGACAGACCAACATCAAGAGCAATTGAGTTCAAAGTTATTGATGATACTTATTGTGAAATGGTTTGGGAGTACTCGCTNCCTGATTATTTATTTGGTCCATGGATGGGAAGTGTTCAAAAACTTGATAATAATAATTATTTTATAAATACTGTAGGATCAGGTGGTCATGCAATTGAAATTAACGAAACTGGTCAATTATTATGGGATGGGAAATATCAAATAACTGATTATCCAACAGATCCAGCTGGTAACTACAGATCTTATAAGGTTCCATCTCTTCACCCAAATGCATATAGCGTTATATTTGAAAACTTTGAATCTTATGATGGCAATGTTGGTATTTATTTATCTGACAATTTAAACATATCTATATCGAATATGAGCGGATACAAACAATATTATGAATATAACTTTGGTGATCAGAATAATTGGTTTAATTCAGTAAACGAATCAATTATCATTGAGCCATATTCTAGTCATAATTTATCTTTTGATCCTATCATAATAAACGATGCAACTACAAATATTCAGTTTAATATCATACCTACTTATCATGATTATGATATGAAATCATATAATTTTAGTGTATTTAATAATCAATTGTTAGGTGATATTAATTTTGATGATTTAATTAATATTTTAGATGTTGTAGTATTAGTCAATATTATAATTGAGCAACAAAGCTATAATTATATTGCTGATTTAAATCAAGATGAAATAATTAATATTCTTGATGTTGTAGCAATTATTAATATCATTCTTGAACAATAAAATCATATACTAAACTTATATGTGCTGATTGCCCTAAATCTCCATAATATTGGTAAGGCCAAATTTTAATGTATCCACGATTTTCAGGAAGTTTTATAATAAATTTTTTATGAGAATAATAAAAATAATAGTCATTATCAATATCAAACCAACCCCAATTTTCTAGTATGGTGTTTCCAGGAGCATCAGTATATGCCGTGTCCTCATCATCATGAGCCCATGGTTGATAGATATTAGAAAGCAAAGAGTCAGCAGTAAAAATTAAATTATTAGGAATATAATCTAAAGAATTAAAGGATTCACATGACCATGTTTCATCAATCATTGCTACCCCACCATCAGATACTCCAGATAAACCGCTGTTTGTTCGAAAATGATTTCTCATCATTGCAATATCCCACTCTCTAGAATTGTAAGCATCTGATTCATTTATCTCTATTTCTACAAAACCAGTATCTTTTATACTATAATAAATCCAATTTGTAAAACTTGTGGCTTCAATTGATTGCTGTATACCCTCAAGGCAGTTATCATCATCATTTATATTATCATCACAACCATTAAGTAATAAACAAAAAAAAGAAATAATTAATTTTTTATTTAAATTCATATTTATAGAATATCTCCATTTTATAAGTTAAGCCCGGACTTTGAAAAGTTTTATCATCAAAATTAGTGTAATCTAATAGATTATTTATTCCAAATTTTAGATCTATATTTTTATAAGGTATATCTTTAAAGACCGAAGAAATATTTACTTGATAAAAATCAGGTATATAAGTTTCCTGACCTGATGTAGGGGCAATAAGGATTTTGTCACTATAATAATTGATATTACTTGTCAATTTCATTTTTGGAAGGTTATAGCTAATTAATTTTAAATCATATAATTCATAAAATAAATTGATATTAATCATATGTTCACTAATATTTGGTAAACGTTTATAATCAATTTCATCAGTAATATTCGTATAGTTGTAAGAAAGTTCTAAATTGAATTGATTAAATTTGAAACCTAGGTTGCTTTCAATAGAGTTAATTGAAGTTTTATCATAATTTTCATATAAAAAATCTCCATTTTCATTTCTTAATTCTGCAATCATATTATTAATCATATTTCTTTGGAATAATATCATAAAATTAAAATCATCTAATAATTTTTGATATGATGTACTAATATTTAATGATTTTTCAGGCTTTAAATTTTCGTTACCAATAATATCAAAGCCATCATAATGATTCCAATTGTAGTATAATTCATAAATGTTTGGCACTCTATAACCTTGACCAATATTGAATCTAAAATGATTATCATTTAAGCTATACTTAAATGTGAATTGAGAGGTAAGTTGATCTTCAAATTGGTTATGATTAGTATATCGAACACCTAAAAATAAATTAATAAATTTATTAGGCGTATACTCACTTTGCATAAATAATGCATTAGTTTGAAATGATTTTGAATAAAGATTACCTAATTCAGAAAGTAAAAGTGTATCTAGTTGGCCCAAAGTATTTTCAACAATTATATCATTACTTTCACCTGATTCATTCAGAGCATCAACACCGAGTGTAAAATTAAATTTATTTTTAAATAAATAAAGTATAGATGAGATTTGCTGTACTGAATGATTAGTCCAATCATATAGCATATCATCGTTTGATGAATTATAATTGTTATCAATTACATGATATTTTATATATTTATCAAATGTATAAGAAAAATTATAATGACCATTTATTCTTGTTAAGTGGTTTTTTTCTTTCAATTTGATTGAATAAGATTCATATTGTTTTCTGTGATTTCTTTCTGGTTGTGTATAGGGAATTGATGTCATGAATCTATACCAATTATGATTATAATAGTCACCTAAGAGTTCAATAGATAAGTCTTCATTTTTATATTTTAAAGATTGTGAAATATTATAGTCTTCATATTTACGTTTTCTAAGCGTATCAGGAATTGAGAATTTATATCCATCTGAACCTTTAAATAGAATATTGGTCTTTGACGCAATATTATAGCTTTTAAAGGGGATATTTACATTTAATGTTGCAGAATTATTAAGGGTATTAAATTTTCCATAGCTACTTCTAAATTTAATCATATTATTTTTGTAAGTAGGTTTAGTTATGATATTAATTACACCGCCAATTGCATTAGAACCATATAAAGTTGATGCATTACCTTTTAAAATTTCGATTCTTTCAATTTCATCAATATTAAATTTTGAGAAATCTATATTACCAACAGTATTTCCAGCAATTCTATCACCATCAATTAAGATTAATACATATTCACTATCAAGACCTTGAATTTTAAGATTAGTTCCATGATAATCTGGGGCAAACATTACATTTGGAATTATCATTTGAATAGCTTGATAAAAATCCAAAGCGCTAGATGATTCAAGTTCTTTAGAAGAAATTATGTGTGTAAGCATTGGAGAATCTTAAATTCTAGTTTCTTTTCTACTAGATGTTATTTCAACCATATCTCCATACAACACATCTTTTTCTAAATATATTTTGTTTATTAATTGGGTAGGAGTTAGTATTTTATTTTTATAACCAATATGCTTTAATTCAACAAAATCAATCTGGTCATCACTAATTAAATAGTACCCATCAACATTTGACTGAGTGATAATTTCATTATTATTTAGTTTTGAGAATGTAACATTTTTGATAGGATTACCACTTTCAATATCAAGAACATAGCCATAATAGTCTTTTGTAAAAATAAA
>NZRO01000042.1 GCA_002696275.1 Flavobacteriales bacterium | reverse complement strand
TTCAAAGATTATGACACTCTGAAGAAGCGTCTTGATTATGTTCTTGGTAACAAGGGCACTCCCCGCTTCCAAGATGAAGAATCAGTCATGGAAGAAGAAGAGTTTCGTCGCGAAAACCGTGGTGCTACTCCTACGGTAACTTCCACTCCTGGTGACTTCAACGCAGAGGATATCGTAACTTCTAGTTCTTCATCTGATGAAGATGATGATGCACTGTCATACTTCGCCAAACTTGCTGAAGACTGATTACAATTAAATAATGACTTGACCGCAGACTAACCTCTGCGGTTTTTTATTATGTAATTAATCTTGTCTTTTCAGTATATGCTAGTTTACTATTAATAGATTGAGAACTTTCCTCATAACTCATCAATGTTCTCATATTCTGCAAGAATAATTGGAGATACATTGGTTTCATTAATTTTATATCTCTCTTTTCCTCATTTTTCAATACTTCATACTGATAGTTTGTAATTCCAGTTACTGGATTAATACGCTGATTAACGCCTGTGTATTTTGTTGATGATGATCCTCCACCACCAAGATCTGGATTGATGATGTAAAAATTAGTTGCAGAAGCGTCAAAAGGTGTTCTAATCGTAAAGTCTTCATCAACTTTTTGACCTCCTGGTAAGATCAATCTTCCTTTATTGTCTTTCACTTCAAGAGTTTCATGATGATGAACTGAATTTAATTCAGTTACACCATATTTGTTTTCTGAGTAACGGTACAAATCATAATTACTTAGAGGCCACTCATCCTTAATATTCGTTATACCAGAAGTTAATACAACAATCCAATCTAAATCAGCAGAACCATACCATATCTCTGCAACATTATCTGGTCTTTGTCCGTCAATAATTGTATAGTTAGTGAAAAAATTAATTTTATCTTCAATCCAATCTTGAATTTTTACTTTACGGAATATATTTTTAATTGCAACATATTCCCTTGATGAAATCTTATGAGAAAGATTAGATTGATAAAGTATGTTTGGTAATTCTCTGAAGTAACTCATTAGTATCCTACACCTCCGATAGCGCCCATTGCCTCATTTGGATTAGCATATGGACCAACAAAACTTTCTCCTCCATCATAATCCTCAGCGTAGATTGGATTAATTTCTTTGAACGTTAATTGCATTCTCATATGAACTGGTGTTCCATCTGAGTAAGTTGCATAAGTTCCTGATGCCGTGTAATTTACCGAAATATCTTCTAAAACGCAAACTTTAAATGAATTTAAAAATGGATGTTCACGATCACCAGTCAAGTATTGCAACTGAAATAATTTTGGAGATGATACAAATAAAGCACTAGAACCTTTTCTTGATGGTGATGCCGATCTCTTTAGAACTCTTATGATATCCATCACAACACCAGCTTCTACCTCATCCCTTGGTGCAAAGTCAAATATAAATGGAAATGTTCTTAACTTAACACCACTGAATAGTAATTCAAGATTTTGTTGAAAAACTTGACCTGTTGCTCTAGAAATCAATGATTGTGGATTTACATTTGCACCAAATGCATTGACCGCTGAAGCAGCAAAAACATTTTGAATTGCAGTTCTAGTTGCTTCATCGATACCTTGAAGATTACCGGTTATTAATTCAGATAAGTATTGATTATTTGTTTTCTTATCTCCACTTGCCCTGTCTAATGCTTCTTTGGTTACATTCAATCCAATAGCTTGTGCTGGATTCAATTCACTTGCAGCATATGCTGCACCAATGTTATCTGATATTTGCTGTGGAATAGGAAGAAAGATATCGGCGATCCTAACTTTTTTATCTGCTGGTAATCGATCAGTTCCTGTTGCATCACTACCATCGGAATTCAAACTATTCCAAATATCATTTAGACCACGTATCTTTGCTAATTGAGTAATATCTACACCAGTTGGGTTTCCATTTTCATCTTTTGTTACTACATTAGGTACTCCAAATCCAGTTATATCTTTACCTCTTATATTTTCAAATATCTGAATCCTCAAGCAATCTGAACTATTGTCGATTGCTTTCGCAGGATATCTAAAAATTGTGTTATCTACACCTACACTACCATCTTTAACAACACTCGCATTACTACCACCCTGCTTTTCCTGGGCGTTGGCAATCTTCTTTGCCCTTTCTGCAGCTTTACGTGCCTGAAATTCCTTAAATTTTGCTTTTTGTTTCTCCCTAAGACTCATTCCTAGGTAAGGATCTCTTGCCATTATACGAAGTTTTTAAGTATTTAGACACCAATAGTGAAATCTCTTATAGGTAACATCATAACGTCTCTAAGTTCTGATGGATATATTTCATAAATGCCATCTGAAACAACTTCGCTTGCCAAATAATTTCTTATTGATTGACCTCTACCTAACCAGTGAAAATTTTGACCTATCCAACCTTTATCAGAAACATTACGAATCTGAACGACTGGATTTCTATCGTATCTTAATCCAGGTGTAATCGCAACATATCGATAAACATAGTATTTTCCTGGTATGGGGGCGTCAGATTTTTCTAAAACTTCTAACAACTGACTCATTATGATATCGGGGTCTCTAACACCAATCAATCTGTTAGTTACTGGACGTATTCTATTTCTATTTTCATCGGTGTCTGTGGGTCTCTGAGATGCCTCTGCTGCTGCTTTTGCTGCTCTAAGTTCTCTAAGTTTTCTTTGTTGTGACTGTAAGAGTGTTTCTCTCTTTTTNCGTGCCATTATTTGATACCTAGTTCTTTCTCAGTCATTACNTTNAACTCCCACATTCTNTCTTTACAATATTCTTTTGCNGCTTTCCATTTTGCTTGATTCTTGGCATANTCAAATGCTTCACTCAAATATTTTTTAGTTTGCCTTTTTGGTTTTGGTGGAGGGGANCACTGCCTTAATGGTTTGACCTCAATCAACGAGGATCTTATCATTCCATTGACATCCTTGTATTTAATAAAAAAGTCAGGAAAATATCGATGCACTTTATTGTCAACAGGAGAACGATATGGTATACAAAACTCTTCTGATTGCCACTCTAAAACATTTTGATTTTTATCACAGTAAACCATAAACTTACGTTCCCAGAGGGAACGATACACTATATTTGTAGGGTCGCCCTTATATTTCTTAGGATAAGAAGGTTTGTATTTTCCCTTATATGACATCTAAATAACTAAACAATCAATATAAAATATTTAGAGTGCCTAGACCGTTTCCTAAAAGAATATCTCAAATACAACCAATCCTTGGGAATGTTGCACTAACCTCTCATTATATGGTGGAATTTGGCATACATCAAAAGTCCCTTAGAGATTATTTGAGAGATAGGGGAATGGATAGTAGATATGTTACTGAAACCATGGGTCTGCTTTGTAGTAGAGCACAACTTCCTGGTAGTGGTCTTGCTACAGCAGATATTGTAGGAAACTATCAAGGTGTCAGTGAGAAGATGGCACATTCTAGAATTTTTACTAGAATGTCTATGGAGTTCTATGTTGATAATTCATATAGAAGTTTAAAGTTTTTAGAGCATTGGATGGAATACATTGCTAGTGGGTCAACCACTGGTAGAGACAGGGTAAGTTACAATAATGAAAATTATTACTATAGAATGAGATATCCTTCAGAATATAAATCTGATGAGACTAGGATTACTAAATTTGAAAAAGATTACAAGAGATATGTTGAGTATAGATTCTGGGGATTATTCCCAATTTCATTAGACTCTACCACTGTTTCATACGAAGGTTCAAATATATTGAAAGCAACAGCACAGTTTCATTTTGATAGATATGTCTCAGGACAATCTAGATCTATAAACATTTTCAATAGAACTGACAATGATAGAGATCAATCACCTTCAGGGACTGGAAATCGTGGACTGGGGGACACAAGTGGGGGTAGCACAAGTGGTGCTACAACTGCGGATGGAACAATATCATTCGGTAATAGATTTAATAGTATTTTAAATTCGGATCTTGTTTCACAATTACCAAAATCATTGTTTAACACCACATTATCTAATAATCAGGTTGAAAAGGGTTATATTGGTGATAGAATTATTTAAAGTCATCTAAATAATTTTACTGATGTGCATAAATCGTAATGCCTTTACCCAAAATTGTTACGCCAACATATGAGTTGGTAATTCCCTCTTCAAAGAAAAAAGTAAAGTATAGACCATTCTTGGTAAAAGAGGAGAAAGTTTTAATACTTGCGATGGAAAGTCAAGATCCATCTCAGATTGCCAATGCAGTAAAAGATGTTATTAAATCTTGCGTATTGACAAGAGGTATTAAAGTAGAAGATCTATCTACATTTGATATTGAATATTTGTTTCTCAACATTCGTGGTAAATCTGTCGGAGAGGAAGTTGAAGTTCTTGTAACATGTCCTGATGATGGAGAAACTAAAGTGCCTGTAAGTATTGAACTTGATTCAATTCACGTTCAATTTGATGAATCTCATTCAAGAGATATTCGTCTGGATGATACTCTCACTATGCGAATGAAATATCCATCAATGAATGAATTTGTTAAAAATAACTTTAGTGCCAGTGAAGTCAATCTTGAAGAGACATTCAATGTTATAATGTCCTCTATCGAACAGATTTACAATGAGGAAGAATCTTGGACTACAAAAGATTGTACTCAGAAAGAATTGCGTGAATTTGTTGAGGGTTTGAGTTCTAAGCAGTTCAAAGAGATTGAGAACTTTTTTGCTACGATGCCAAAGTTATCTCACACAATTAACATTAAAAATCCAAATACTGGTGTTGAAAATAGTATTGTTCTTGAGGGATTAGCAAGTTTTTTCGGGTGAGTATGGCTCATACCGATCTTGAGTCATACTTCAAAATCAATTTTGCTTTGATGCAGCATCATAAATATAGCTTAACAGAGTTAGAAAACATGATTCCTTGGGAGAAAGAAGTTTACGTCGCTCTCCTCAAGCAATATATTGAAGAAGAAAATCTAAAGGCACAACAGAATGGCTGAAGAAAGGTCACAAGTAACAACAGGATCTCCTGTAACAGGAGGACAGACTTCTTTAGCTCAGGATGAAATAACGACTTCACTTTTAAATAGAAATTCACTTCAATTAACAAATCTATCCAGAACAGTTACGAATTTAAGCGGTCAA
This sequence comes from Flavobacteriales bacterium, assembly GCA_002696275.1. Classification (GTDB taxonomy): domain Bacteria; phylum Bacteroidota; class Bacteroidia; order Flavobacteriales; family BACL11. Next base: position 3,606 of record NZRO01000042.1, on the reverse strand, counting down.
ATGACTGTCTTATCCAATTCGTTACAATCTGTTGGAAGGAACTTAGCAACAACACAAAGTTTAGAAAGACAAAAAGAACAGCAAGAACAATCATTAGAAAATAAATTAGCACAACAACAGCTCAGAGAAGGAAAAGAGTCTGTTATTGAAAAGAAAATTCAAGCATCTGCTATTGCTCCAGCACAAAAATTATCAGGTCAAGCACAATTCACTTTAGGTAGACTACAAAGTTTCTTTGTTACTTTACTTGGTGGATGGTTAGTTGATAAGGGAATTGATACAATTAATGCGCTTGCATCTGGAAATAGGGAAGAGTTAGAAAAAATTAAAGTGCAGACCCTTACAGGTCTTGGTGTAATAACTGGTATATTTGTAGCAGCAAAACTTGTCATCGCTAAAATGATTGCAAGTTTTAGTTTGCTTGGCATAGGTCTAACAGGTCTTGCAATCGCTGGTTTATTTACAACACCAGGACAACAACTTCTTCAATTTCTGATAGATTCTGGAGCGAATGCACTTAAAGGAACTCAAGATTGGTGGAATAATACTTTTGGTGGAGGTAATAAATCGCCAAATGAAAATCTAAACTTACCTGATGATGATACTGATACTGTCAAGAGACCTGATGTTAATCTTGACGACATTAGTGATAATGAAGCACCCCCTATGAAAGAGGGTGGATTAGTCATGGGTAAATCACATTCTGAGGGTGGTGAAAATAAAAATCTTGAAGGTGGAGAATATGTTATTAGAAAACCTGCTGTTGAAGCTTTCGGAACTGAATTGATGGATACAATCAATTCTATTGATATACGAGGAGCGCAGCAAGCTTTAATGGATCAATTTGGATTAGTGGATAGAGTGAATGAAGTTGGTGCTGATCAGGCACTGCAAGAGTTTAGAATGTTTAAGATGAGGCAACAACTAAACATGTTGGCACCTTATGCAGATATTGAACGACAAATCACAGAGAATGGTGAGAGAGTCACTAAATCTGTATCTGCAATGATACAAAATGGTGAGATTGTAAAACAAAAACCTGATGTTAGCAGTGGTGATGTAGAATTGCCCGAAAATCTTCAAACAATCAGTGCAGATTATACAAATGATAGGACAAATACTAATGTTGATAGATCTCTAGATGCAACTTTAGCGAGAGAAGATGCATTATTAAATCTTGCATTAGAAAAAAATAATGAAGCGGAAATATCACCTGTCCCAAAAAAAGAAACTAGTGTTTCAGATGTTATATCTCAATCAACAGATACTTCTGCTCCTATAGTCATTATGTCTAATGACTCAAAATCTGCTGCTGCTCCTCCTCAGCAAGCTCCTGTATCTCAAGGATCTGTTGGTGGTGTTCCATCATTCCCNAGTAAAAATAATAGTGACATGTATATCTTAACAACNCTTTCACTTCTTAACGTTGTTGTCTGATGTCAATACAAAATACACTTTTACAAAATAGNATAAGTTTAGGAAAAATATCCAAATCTTTTGAATCTTTTGGAAAAGGTTTGGCGAGTGCTACTCAAACATCTGTTAGTATTGCTAAAAATTTAGATCAAGGCAATAGAAAGAAAGAACAAGCAATACTCAGAAAAAGAGAAATATTTGATACAAGAAGAGAGGCAGTAGAACGTAAAGAGAGAGAATCTGTCATAGAAGCAGGTCAAGTTACCAGTCTCTCTTCTAATGCTTTTAGAACCATAACAGGAAGCACCAAAGGATTTTTAGGAAGAGTGATGGATTTCGTAGGGACCATACTTGTTGGTTGGTTAGTGACTAATCTTCCTACAATTATAAAAAATGCACGGAAATTAATTGCAAGAATTCAAAAAGCAACATCATATCTGAATGACTGGTTTAATGGAATTGGAGAATTTTTTGGATCATTTAATCAAGAATTAAACGCAACAACTAAATCAATCACTGGAGCATCTTTATTTGAAATGTCTCCCGAAAAAAGATTATTTGATGAAAATGCTACAAAAGTTGAAACTGGATTGACTAGAGTAAAAGCAGATTATAATAAGTTTGCAGAAACTTTCAAAAATTTTGATATTGTTAAAGAAATCAAAAAAATATTAGGTATTCAGGATGATAAAGGGAAGAATGATGATATTACTGATACGAATACAATACCTGGTTTAAATGATGGAGGAGGAGCAGGAGCACCTGAAACAACAAAAGGTTCATATGGTAAAGTTCTTAATGCAACAGAATTAACAAAGTTGGCAAGAAGTGTTGGTATGCCTGAGGACAAAATTCCAACAATGGTTGCTATTGCACTATCAGAATCTGGTGGTGATCCTAGTATTGATACAGTTAAGTCAGGTCTAGATCCTGATAAGAAGAATGAATTCTCATTAGGATTGTGGCAAATCAATATGATTGACAAACCTGGTTACATGCTAGGAGAGGAAAGAAGAAGAAAGTTAGGTCTAAGCAAAACAGAGGAACTTTACGATCCAGTTAATAATGCTAAGGCAGCACTTTACGTACTCAATAGTCAAGGTTTGAATGCATGGTCAGTTTATGACAGTGGAAGGGGGACGTACCTTAATAATTTGCCTGCCGCAAAGGATGCATATGAATCACTGAAACCAAATAAAACAAATAATAATACAAACCCTCAACCCCAATCCATACCAGTAGATCCCTATACACCAACCGAACCAATTAAAAAAGAAGCAAAAGAACCACCTAAAAAAGTAGAGGAACCTATTGGAGATTCTCTTGATTCAATAACAGATATTCCAGATCCAATACCTGGTGCCACTAATGATGAAAATTTATCATCAAATTCAAATCCTAGCACTTCAGATTTGATATCTAAACCACCATCAAAAGATATAGCACAAACACTCAATAAACCGAAAAAACAACCACAAATTATTGGCGCTGGTGGTGGGAATTCAACACCTCCTACACCTGCTCCTATGATAGCATCCTCTGGAGGTGGTTCAAAAACAAATATACCCACCTCAAACACTGGGTTAAATATATCAGATATACTTCTTCACGAATTAGCGCAAGTATAAATGGCAGTTCCAACAGCTTCAGATAGATCTCCTTATGAAGAGATATTAATCGAATCTACACTTGGAGATAACTCTGTAGATTTAAGATTAGGCGTTCAGTCATTGGATTACTATGAAAATTTATTTTCACCAACTGTAACTGCAAAAGTAGTAGTAAGCAATACTGGTAATACGGTTAATGGAACTACTGTCAACCAAGGTTTACCTTTAAGAGGTGGGGAAAGAATCTCAATAAGAATCGGTGCAAATTGTGATAAAAATATTCCTCTAGATTTTTCAAAAGAAGGAGATCAGCTCTACGTTTCTAGCATCACAAATGTCATTACATCAGAGACAGCAGAAACTTTTGTTCTTAATTTATGTTCTAGAGAGGCAATTACAAATGAAACGTCTAGAATTCCTATAAAATTTCCAACTTCTTTGCCTATTTCATCTTCAGTAGAAAAGATTATCAAAGAGTACCTAGCACATAAAAAACCTGTTGATATTGATAAAACCATGAATAAGTATGGTTTTATTGGAAATATGAAAAAACCATTTACTATTTTGACATGGTTGGCAT
>NZRO01000041.1 GCA_002696275.1 Flavobacteriales bacterium | reverse complement strand
CTACTGCCAGAGACTAAAGCAAAGTTGCCTGCTAATTTAAAGATTATGTCAGATTCTTCTGGCCTTAGTCCTACTAGTGATAACTTTCAAGCAGTCAGTAAACGTGCTAATGAATTAGCTAAAAATCATTATGTTTTAACAGGTGATATGCCGCACACTACTGCATCATATTACTTTGCTGAGAATGCGAAAAAACATTATCAAACGATTTATTTACAGGAATTTAACGAACACGGTAATGCTGAACTTGCACATAAAAATGCAATGTTAGACATGAATAAAACAGCTGAAACCAAGAAGGAGGATAACCCCTTTATACCACCACCAATTAAGGAGATGGCCCGAATTGAACCACCTAGAATTGTTAAAGATGCGAATACAGCTATCGCTAATGGTGTTAACTGGAGGACTGATAAGCTCGCTGCTTTGGGTTCCAGCCCATTCCGAAATGCTGAAGGCCATAAAACCTCAATTCAAAAACTTACCGACTGGGCTGCTAACGGTGGGAAAGGTCCGCTCCCCTCTGAGTTTCAAGCTTTGGCTTCAACCATGAGGGGAGTAAGTGCATGGGATATTGCTGAAAGACAGTATTACTTGCATACAGGTAATAAACTTTCTGTTCCTGGCTCTGAGCGTGAAGTACGAAAACTGCATCCTGATTCAAAGATTCTTTTGTATGGAAAGGTCTCTCCTAGCCGGACTAACCGTGCAGCGTTGCAATCATCCGGTGGCATCAATGAATTTGCTGACCTTGTAGGTTTCCATGAATCAAGTGCTCATGGCGGATATGATGCTATGAACACTGGTGGTTATGGTATTGGTTATGGTAATCGTGCTATAGGATCTGCTAACAGTAAGGATGTGTTTGATCGACCTATCTCTGAAATGACTGTAGGTGAGTTGATTGAACTAGGTAAACAAAAGAAAATCTTTGCTGCTGGTCGTTATCAATTTATCCCTGAAACTTTACGTTGGGTTGTTTCTAGAGAAGGTATTCCTCTTGATGCTAAATTTGATAAAAACACACAGGATTATTTGTTTGCCGCTCAAGTCCGTTGGCGTCTTGACTATCACTCAAAACATGGTGGTCTAGTTAATGGTTTTAGGACTGAATGGCAAGGTCTATGGTATGCACGTGAAAGTCAAATTCTTGACGGTCTTGATGCTTTCAAAGCTTCCCCTTTCAATGATCCACAATACTTACACCCAGCTTTGTTGAAAGGAGGTAACTAATGGAACGCGAAGATTATCTTACAGAAGAACAAGAAGGTGCACGAAAAGCTTTAGAAGCTAGTCAAGCTTATGAAGAATATCGAAATGCAAGCAATTTACGGGATTCAGCTCAAATTGAAGACCAAAGAGCTTTAGATTCTGGTGAACGTCTTGGTGAAGATGACACTCATAAAACAAAAGATGCATCTGAATTTGGTTTCCGTGAAAACGCACAGGAACTTGTTAACGTAGTTACTGGTGCGGTACGTGATGAAGTAAGCAGTGTGCTGACCGCTGGTGAACGTATCATTGATATGTCTACAGGCGAGATGCAGCGTGAACTGGAAGAGACTGGTGAGTATGTACCTGACTGGAATCCTCTTGGTGAATACAACCCTGAAACTAAAACTAAATGGGGTAACATTCTTAGAGGTGCTCTAGGGTATGCTGCTTTTGCTATCCCTGTTGGTGGTGTTGCTAAGTCTATTGGCTTGGCTGGTAAAGCTGCTAAAGGTTTGGGAGTTGCAGGAAAAGGCGCAACTTTCGGTGGTCGTGTTGCTAAGGTAGTTGTGCCTGGCGCTGCTATGGGTGCTGCTCATGACTTGATTAACGAGCGGTCTCAAGAGCACAACATCCTTGGTGAACTGCATAAAAAAGCAGGATGGTATGCCACACCTCTTACTACATTAGACACCGACTCTCCTTGGGTTAAAACCATGAAGAATACCCTTGAAGGTATGGGTATTGGTTTGGTGTTTGATGTTAGTATGAAGGGATTACAGAAAGGTGTAGATGCTGCAATGCCTCGCCCTAAAGGCCCTGATGCTCCAGACAACAAAGCGTTGCAAGCAGCTAATCCTAACGATCCTACTGAACAATTCCGTGGTACAGCAGAAGCGAGGGTTGATACTACACCAGAAACCAATGCTGAATATATTGATCGTAAAATCGATGAACGTAACAAGGACATCGATGATCAAATTATTGAGCAAGCAAAAGAGGAAATAAAACTCCCTGGATATGGTGAGCATAAAAACCCAGCTTTGTCTGAGGATTGGCAGGGTAACCCTAACTCTACTGCTGATATGTATGAGTTGTCTAAACAAACCAAACGTATTCACACTGACTTGAATGCAGAAGGTGGTTCTACTGACAACATCACTACACAAGCTCAGCTTATCCGTATGGCAAATCAAGGCGGTATGCCTGAAAGCTTTTATAAACAAAAAGCACAGGAACTCCTTGGTAACACTAAATTCCAATCTCTTGTACGCGAACTACAGAATAATGGCTATGAGTTGAATGAAGTATTTAAAGATGCTTTTGAATCTGCACATAGAGTTATTAACGGTAGAGATGCAGCTGATCTAAATCCTGAAGATTATTGGGCAGAGATTCTTAACGATAACCCAATGATTCTCGGTAAGGATCAACGCGAAGCTTGGACAGTTGAAAACGTATTGACAGCTGATATTATTAATGCTACTCTATTCCCCAAACTGCGTGACCTCAGCAGAGCTGCACTTGAACTAGCAGATACTGCTGATCTACGTGATGTTGGTGGTCCATTGGAGCGTGTACGAGAAAACTTGATTCTCGGTATGTATAATGTCAAGCGATCACGTTTCTTGCTTAGTAAAGAATTTAACAAACTGAAAGCACAGGGAGCTTCTAAGAAAAACGTTGAAGAAGCACTAGCTGAACTTCAAACCTCAACTCGTGATCAAGTCGATGTTATGATCGACATGGTTAAAAATAATGATGATGATGAGTTGATGAAGGGTGTGCTAGAAGCATTCTCTATGTCTAATGAAATTAGAAACTTCGATGACTTTGACGGTTTTATGCGTCGTAAGTTGCGTCAGTTTGGTGGTAAGCCTGGGATGATGATCCAAGAGCTTCAAGGTGTGATGATTAACAGTGTGCTGAGTGGTCCTAAGACACCGTTGCGTGCTATTATGGGCACCTCAACTGCTGTATTCACACGTCCTATGGCTCAAATGCTAGGTGGTCTAGCTAGGATTGTTACTAACGGGGAAAGTCAAACATTCAGAACTTCACTCGCATCTGCTAATGCTATGGTACAAGCCGTACCAGAAGCTATGTTCTATTTCTTTAAACGAGTAAACGGTTATTTCTCTAATGAAATCCACACTACTAAAAGTAGGTTTGCTGAGTTTAGTGGAGCAGATGAACAGTGGAAGATGATGGGTGAATGGACAGAGATGCGTGGTACAGACGGTGACAAAGCTGCTTACCGTATTGCTAACCTAGCACGTGCTGCTAATCAAAATAATTTCTTGACTTATTCAACGAAATTGATGGCAGCTACTGATGATGCGTTTACCATGATTCTGGCTAGAGCACGTGCAAAAGAGCGTGCTATGGCTAAAGCATTCTCTGATCGTGCTGCTGGCACAATGGTTGACATTAATCCTAAGCTTGTTAGTAAGTATGAAAACGAGCTTTACAATGAGATTTTTGATCCTATTGATGGCACTGTAAGCGATAATTTCTTACAAGCTGCTAAGAAAGAAGCAACACTTACTAAAGACATCAGTGGTTTTGGTAAATCAATGGATGAAATTTTCAGCCAACAACCGCTGCTAAAACCTTTCTATCTTTTTGCTAGAACTGGTATCAATGGACTTGAGCTTTCATTTAAGCATGTTCCTGGTCTAAACTTTTTAGTACGTGAATTTAATGACATTGCTAGAGCAAATCCAGATGATTTAGCTTCAGTAATGAAGTATGGAATTGAAACAGCTGATGAGCTTGCAAATGCTAAAGCTCTTCAAAATGGTCGATTGATGCTTGGTAGTAGTATTATCTTCATGGCATCACANCACTACCTAAATGGCGGTATTACTGGAAACGGTCCTTCTGANTTTGAAACTAAAAAAGTTTGGGAAGATGCTGGCTGGGTACCACGTTCTATTCGTCTNGGTGATGTTTGGGTTAGCTATGATTCTTTAGAACCTTTTGGTGCANTTTTGGCATCTATTGCAGACCTTGGAGATAACCAACGTTTGATGGGTGACGAGTTTGTAGAAAAAGGTTTGCTAGGTAACGCTATGATTCTTGCAAAAGGTATGATTAGTAAAACATACTTGCAAGGCTTAAATCAACTTGTCGATTTGTTTGGCAACGATCCTAAAAAACTAGAAAAGATTGCTGCTCAATTAGCTAACAACACACTTCCACTTGCTTCCCTTAGAAATGAGATTGGACGTGTTGTAACACCTTATCAACGTGAACTGCAGTCTGGTTTTGAAGATAGCATTCGTAACCGTAACTTGTTTATGGAACAGGCTACTACAAACCCACTGCCTATTAAATATGACATCCTTACTGGAGAACCAATTAAAAACTGGAATCCAATGACTAGGATGTTTAACGCTATTAGCCCTATTCAATTTAACTTGGATCAAAGTGAAGGCAGAAAAATGTTGTTCAGAAGTAATTTTGATCTACGCCTTTCTACCTTAACGGCTCCTGATGGCACTAGCCTGCGCCGTAGTCCAAGTGTCCGCTCTAAATATCAACAGGCTATCGGTATGCAAGGTCTAGGCAAACGTTTAGATGAACTTGCAAAAGATCCACTTATTCTCGATTCCATTGAAGAGATGGAAAGAGATCTTGCACGTGGAGACAGACGCATTGATCCAATGAGTTATCGCCATAATAGAATATTACGGAATGAGTTTAACCGAGCCCGTAAACTAGCATGGGGATCATTGCGTTCAGATCCAGAAGTCCATATGCTACAAAAAGCAGAACGACTTCTTCAAGCTGCTAATCGCAATCAAATCTATGATCCTCAAAGGAGTAGAGATTTGCGCGATGAAGCAGATGAACTGCTTAACATGGTAAACCGCTAACCAACAAATAGCAAATGTCCCTAATAACTGAAAACAATGCAACGGGGAATGGTTCTAACCCAAACTTTTCCTTTACATTTGAATATGTCAAAGAAAGCGACGTTTATGTTTCTGTAAACGACGTTGTACAAACACTAAATACTCACTACACATTTGCTCCTAACACTAGCTCCATTACATTTCTCCCGGCTCATATCCCGGCTAATGGAGCTGCGGTAAGGATTTACCGAATTACTGATGTTGCAAACCCTGCAGCACAGTTCTTCCCTGGCTCTGCCATTCGTGCACAGGACTTGAACACTAACAATGATCAGGTCCTGTTTTCTGCACAGGAGCGTAAAGAACGTAGTCTTAATACAACTGGTGGTAGTTTGACTGGTCAGCTGGATATGCAGACCAACAAGATTGTCAATCTTGGTGCACCTACCGCTGATGCTGATGCATCAACAAAATTATATGTAGACACCCAAGCTGGTTTAGCTGGTGGTTCTGCAGCCCAAGCTGCTGCAAGTGCTACAGCTGCTGCAACATCAGAAACTAACGCAGCAACCAGTGCGACAAATGCTGCAACAAGCGCAAGCAACGCTGCTACATCTGCAACTAATGCTGCTGCTAGTGAAACTAACGCACAAGGTTCAGCTAACAACGCTGCAACTTCTGAAACCAATGCAGCAGCTTCGGCTACTGCTGCAGCTACCTCAGAAACTAATGCTGCTACTTCTGCAACAAGTGCCTCAGGTAGTGCAACTGCTGCTGCATCCTCTGCGGCTGCTGCGGCTGCTGCCTTCGACAACTTTGATGATGTCTATCTAGGTGAAAAAGCTGCAGATCCTACTGTTGATAATGATGGTGATCCACTGACTGGTGGTGACCTGTATTACAGGAGCACAGCTCCGGTAGGTATGAAAGTGTACACAGGCTCTGCCTGGGTTGCTGCATACGTGCCTGGTGATGCTGCAAACATCATTTCAGTTGCAAATACTGGAACTGGTGGTGATATTGCATCTACTAACGTTCAAGATGCACTCAACGAACTAGATACAGAGAAAGTACCTCGTACTTCTACTACTGGTTCTGCCAAGCTCCCTGTTGGTAACACATCACAACGTGATGCCGATGGTGGTACGCCTGCAAACCTTACTGGTTACATCCGATATAATACACAGCTAACTAGCTTTGAAGGTCACAACGGAACCTCTTGGGGTGCGATTGGTGGTGGTGCTACTGGTGGCGGTGCTGATGCTTGGGCTTTAGAACACGACAATACAGTTACTACTAGCTACATAATTGGTACTGGTAAGAACGTTATTACAGCTGGTCCTTTGACCATTAATAGCGGTGCAACAGTCACCGTTCCAACAGGTTCAACTTGGGTGATTGTTTAATTATGGCTATTACAATTAGTGGAAACGGAGATATGTCCGGCAACTATCAGTTTGCTGGAAATGTTGACGTTACAGGTAACGTAGACGTTACAGGAGATACGGATCTCAATGGGAAATTAGAAGTACCAGCAGGAGATACTGCAAGCCGTCCGGCTACTGGTCAAGCTGGTGAAATTAGATTTAATACCGATACTGGTCAACTGGAGTATTGGTCTGCTGGTGACTGGACTCCTCAATGGAGGAGTATTACTGAAACTCCAGTAACAGGGCCAGAGATTGACTTCTTAGTAGTCGGTGGCGGCGGTGGCGGCGGAGCTGGCTATAGGGCTGGTGGCGGCGGTGGCGGCGGCTACCGCACTTCTGTTGGCACAAGTGGTGGCAACTCAAGCGCCGAGCCTGGATTTGCAGTAACTCTTGGCACTGCTTACGATTTAATCGTTGGTGCAGCAGGTATAGCAGGTATCGGTACAGGATACGGCAGCACCGATACTCATCGAGGCAATAACGGCGGTAATTCTACTTTTGCAACGATTGTTGCTCTAGGCGGCGGTGGTGGGGGTACTTACTCTTATTCGCCACGTTACTTTGGCAGAAATGGCGGATCTGGTGGCGGATCTGGTGGCGGCCATAGCGAAGCCAATACTGGTGGTGACGGCACTACCGGTCAAGGTTTTGATGGTGGTGATTCACCAAACTCTTCTATTGACCTTGGTGGTGGAGGCGGTGGTGCTGGCGGTGCTGGTGCTGATGCTTCAAATAGCGAAGGTGGTGGTAATGGCGGCGTTGGTTTGTATTCAACAATGCTGACCACTTCCATGGCTTCTACTTATTCAGTCGGCGAAGTAGACAGCGGATATGTTTACTTTGCTGGTGGTGGTGCAGCTGGTGGCTATGGATCGTCCTCTGCTGGAACTGTTAACCAAGGTGGTCTTGGTGGCGGTGGTGATACAACACACACTACTTCTGCCAGCACAGCCTTGGGAGCAGATGCTACTGGCGGCACTAATACTGGTGGTGGTGGTGCTGGCAACCCCGGTAACAACAGTGGCGCTAACGGCGGAAGCGGTGTAATTATTCTTAGAACAGGGACAAGTATCAACGCAACATTTACCTCTGGTGTAACCGCTAACGGTGCAACAGGTTCAAGTATTGCAGCTGATACCAGTATTGCTGGGTATAAAACCTATGTAATTACTGCTGCAGCAGCTGGCCAAACCGTTACATTTACGAATTAAGGAGGTATAATTATGGGAATTAGAATTAACGGATCAACATCCGGTTATACAGAACTAACAGCACCAGCTGTTGCCAATAACATTACTTTAACCTTGCCTGACTCAACAGGTAGTGCTGGTCAAGCACTTGTCTCTGATGGTGCTGGTGGTATGTCTTGGAGTGCAGTTGCCAGCCTTGATGCAATCACTGCACCTGCAATTACTGGTGACCTTAAAATTAATGGCACAGTAAGTGCTAGCAATCCTCAAGTTGTTGGAGGCACACCTCCTTACAGTTACACCTATCAGTGGCAGTTTCAAGCTAATGGTGGCTCTTCTTACTCAAACATTAGTGGTGCTACCAGTCAAACTTTTACTATTACTTCTAACATTAATAGTGTTAGTGCAGGCGGCGGTACACTTCAATGCGTAGTTACTGTGTCTGACAGTGCCGCTCCTGCTCTTACAACCACTCTTACATCCCTTCCCTCAGCAGCTATTCAATACAACTTCCTGCATAAGACCACTTGGCCTGCAGGTAAGTTAATGTATGCTTCCAGTAATAATGGTGATTTCTGGGAACTTGCTCCAGGTAATCAAGGTCTAGCTGCTACTGATAAAATTATCAACCATTGTCAAGGACAAAGCACTCAGTGGTTTCCTACCTTGCCAAGTTACAACCTTTATTTAGGTTCAGCTACTCAGACACTAAGCGCTAGCACAACCTTATCGGCGGCTAACAGTTATCACGCAGTTGGTAATGGCCAAGTCGTTGCCTTGCATCGTGGTCATGGTGCGGCAAACGATATTGCGATATTTTCTAATGGTGACGCAATGCTATCTACCGGCGCTGTGCGTGCTGCTGGTAGTGATCCTGTTGTTCACCTATGTGGTGCCGCCATGGTCGGTCACCACCCACTGCTGATTACTGAGCAAGGAAACATTATTTTCCCCGGTAACGGGATGTGGGTTGGTGTTAACTGGGCTCAAGGAGATTCTGTTAACCCACTTCCTACTGGGGTAAAAGTTATTTCTGCTTTCCAAGCTAAAGGTACAGGAGTTAACGGTTATGCACCTGATGCCATAGTTATATTAGGTGATGATGGTAGGATCTATATGGTTGGTAACTCTGGTATTACTGGTTTCCCTACAAATGGTACTTGGTCCGCCGCTGCTCATTGTACGGTTACTGATACTAATAGTGATTTTTATGTTGGCATTTGCGGTGATCTAGTCATTGATGCTTGGACCACTGATAGTGGTTGGGCTGGCATTACAGGTGAAGGTAAAATGGCCAAAGCAACTAATACACATGCTTGGGGTTATATTACCGACAACGCAACCAATCAGGTAATTACAGACTTCATGACTCATCCTTTTGGTACGGGTTATTCAATGCCTAATTATCGAGCCATTGCTCTATCTACTCAGCCTAATTACCTTTATCGTCTCGATGTTAATACACCAACAGCAGACAAATATCAAATCAACAATTTAAGTGGTGGAGCTGCTATTACAACTGCTAATTGGAATTTGCTGAAAAACGGCATCGGTTCTATTGCTACTAACACCTTTACCAGTAATAATTATTTCTTTATTTTACCTGTTTAATGATGGAATCAAGACCATACATCATCCCAGATAAAAGGTTCTTCATTGTTAATAGTTATAATGAAGAAACTGGGGTGTACACATATCAAGACAAAGATCTTGCAGAAG
>NZRO01000040.1 GCA_002696275.1 Flavobacteriales bacterium | reverse complement strand
TGAAATTTTTTTCTATGTTTATAATGATATTCCATCTCCATGTATCTTTACCTTTTTCTTGTATTTCATATGCTTTTAACTTATTTAGTAAACCTATTCCTCTACCTTCTTGGTTCATATACACTATAACACCTTTTCCATTTTCTTCAATCATTTTCATCGATTTTTCTAATTGAGGACCGCAGTCGCATCTACAACTACCAAATATATCTCCAGTCATACATGAAGAATGAACTCTAACTAAAATTTCTTCATTTATTTTCCAATTTCCTTTGTAGACGACTAAATGTAATTGATTATTGGTAGTCTGTCTATATGCTTTTAGTTTAAAATCACCAATTTCTGTAGGTAGATTTACCTCTACTTCTTCTTTGATCAAGGATTCATTTCTCATCCTATATTCAATTAAGTCTTTAATTGTTATAAATTTAAGATCAAATTTTTCAGATAGTTTAAATAGTTCGGGAGTTCTAGCCATAGTCCCATCTTCATTTAGAATTTCTACAATTACTCCTGCAGGTTTTAATCCAGCAAGTCTAGCTAAATCTATAGCGGCTTCTGTATGTCCTGCTCGTCTTAAAACTCCACCTTTTCTAGCCTTTAGTGGGAAAATATGTCCAGGTTTTCCAAGTTGTTCTGGTCTTGTATTATCGTCTACTAAAGCTTGAATTGTTTTTGCTCTGTCTTGTGCAGAAATACCAGTAGTACATCCATTTCCTATTAAATCTACTGATATTGTAAATGGGGTTTCGTATGCTGCTGTGTTTTTTCCAATCATTAAATCTAATTCCAATTCTTCACATCTCTGCTCAATAAGTGGAGTACAAATAAGTCCTTTTCCATGAGTAGCCATGAAATTTATCATTTCTGGGGTTACCATTTCGGCTGCCGCTACAAAGTCTCCTTCATTTTCCCTGTTTTCATCATCAATTACAATTACAACTTTTCCTTCTTTTATATCAATAATTGCTTCCTCTATAGTGTTGAAATTCATATGAATTATTTTTCTGCAAAATTACCAGCTTTTATTTGATTATCCTATATTAAATAGATTATTAATTTTCTGTTTATAATAGCTGAAATCTAATAGGGAAGAGTCTGTTGTAGCTTTATATAGTAAAATCAAACTAATTGGAGTAAATACTAGGTTTGCAAGCCACATACCAATTAATGGATCTAATCCAACCTCTTTAACTTGTTTTTCCCCAGTAATGTTTAAAATGTGATATAATATAAAGAACACAATAGATACTAAAATAGGTATTCCAAATCCCCCTTTTTTAATAATAGAACCTAATGACGATCCTATAATAAATAAAATTATACATGCGAATGCTAAAGAAAATTTTCTATGCAATTCAATTTTGTGTCTATTAATAATCGATTTTTTATACTTTAAATTATCTGAATTGGATTTTAAAATAGATTTTAATGACCTAACTTTGTTGATGGTGTAATCTACAATTTCTCTATTAGTTCTATTTGTATAAGACTTTTTGTTAGAACTATCGTTCTCAAATGTTAATTTAAAATTAAATTTTTCAGTATAATTTTTAGAGTAGTCTGCTTCTTTCTTTTCAATATTTCTTTCTAGAGAATCAATAGAACTAGTTAACTGTTTGATATTCATCATTGAATAGTGATTTTTGTAGATATTTTCATCCGATCTTTTTAATCCGAATTTTTTTAGATCAAATCGAATAATATTTTCTTTAAAATTAATTCTTTGGTGAGCAAAATTTTTTAATCTATCCTTATTGTATACTTCAATATAAGAGGATCCATTATATAGTTTTAACTCTAGATATTGTTCATTATTCGAAATCCTCATTTGTGCACTATCAGAGATAATAACTTTGTCGTTAGACTGTTCCGAATTGTGATCATAAATAATTACATTATACATCATACCAGATAAAAAATCTTTTTTTGACACTTTTATACTATATCCATCAATTTCATTATAAAATTCTCCCTCACGGATATTTATAGCTGGTTTTTTCTTTTGTATATCATATATTAATGTCCCGCTTTTAAGATTTGCTACAGGTAAAATGTAATTTGAATAATTAAATGATAGTATAGAAATTATCACGGAAACAACAAAGACAGGCATCATAATTCTTCTTAATGATATTCCAGATGCTTTTAACGCGGACAATTCATTTCTTTCCGCTAATTTTCCAAAGGTCATAATAGAAGCTATTAGCATAGCAATGGGAAGTGCAAGAGGAACTAATCTAGCTGTTGCGTAGAGAATGAATTTTAAGATAATATCAATTTCTAAACCTTTACCTATTAACTCATCTACCCATTTCCATAAAAATTGCATAAATAATACAAATATCGCAATAAAGAAAGTGGCAATAAAAGGAGGTAAAAAAGATTTAATTATAAAAAGGTGTAGTTTTCTCACCTGAGTAATTATTTATATTCCTATAGCATTTTTAAGGTTCTCTATTTGTTTGTTCCAGAGCTGAATACCATCTTCTTTATCGTTATTATCGTAAGCAAAATCAGTGATAATTAACGATATGTCTTTAGTTATTTCATCAACTTGAATTAAAAATTCAAAATATTTTTCCTCACCCTTATCTTCTAACCATTGATATTGTATATAAACATCCTTTTTCTTTTTTATAACAATAGCTTCTTCTTCTGACCCTTCCCAAAAAAATGTTAAAACATCATTTTTTATATTAACATTATCAGCAAACCATTCCGAAAGTCCGCTTGGGGTACTAAGCCGTTTAAATAAAATACTTACAGATGTTTTAATTGGAAATTCTAGAGTATATTTAATTAATGACATAAATAAAATATCTATAATTTTATTATTTTGTAATATTGTAAACTAATTTTTTTGCAATTTAAGGATTTATTTTAGAATAAAAAATTTTTATGGCATTAGTTGATTCATGGGAAAAACAAGGGAATTTTTTGTTTAAATATAGAGGTCAAATTCCTGTACTCCTTTTTTTAATTGCTATCCCATTTTTGTATTATACCCCAGATGTAAATTTTATAGTTCAGTTTTATTGGAATATTGTATCTGTATTAGTATCTATTTTAGGTTTTGCCATTAGATTTTATACAATAGGGACTACACCAAAAGGAACATCTGGTAGAAATACTAAGGAACAGATTGCTGAATTCTTGAATTCTACTGGAATATATTCTGTAGTTCGTCATCCATTGTATCTAGGTAATTATTTAATTTGGTTAGGTATTACAATTTTTACATATAATATTTATTATACGATAATAATCTCATTGTTATTTTGGATATATTATGAAAGAATAATGTTTGCAGAAGAACGATTCTTAGAAAGAAAATATGGAGAAAAATATTTAAATTGGTCAAGATCTGTGCCAGCTTTCTTACCATCTTTTAAGAATTTTAAGAAATCTACTTTTCTTTTTTCTGTAAAAAGTATAATGAGGAGAGAATACGCTAGTGTTTTAGCTGCGGTTATTGGTTTTACTTTTATAGATTTAGTTAGGTTGTCTATTAGAAACAGCAATATATCGATATCTCCCTTTATATTGCAAATTTTAATAGTTGTATCTATCATTGTATTTATACTAAGATCTATTAAACATTATACTAATATCTTAGAGGAAAAAGACAGGTCATAATTTTAATTTAAAAAACATTTATTTATTTCTATATAATATTATATTTGCGAAACAATTGGCGTGGTAGCTCAGTTGGTTAGAGCGCAGGATTCATAACCCTGAGGTCGGCAGTTCAAATCTGCCTCACGCTACAATAAAAGAAAGACCCGTACGGGTCTTTCATGGTTTATGAATTTTGAATTTCATAATTAAGATTTTTCATTATATTTAAAAAATATTATAATTTGTCTAAATTATAAAAAATAAACATCAACTTAAAAAAATATAAAAAAATATGCCATGTAATCATCGTTTCATACAAGACTTATATCCAAATCACAATTTGAAGTATCTTTTCATTGGTACTTTTAACCCAGAATGGGATAGCCCCAAAGGAAATGACGCTAATTGGTTCTATGGAAGATATACAAATAGTTTTTGGAAAATTTTACCAGAAACTTTTGGACATCCTAATTTGAATATTATAAATAATAGACAGAATCCAAAACCTTGGAAAGATTACTGTATTAAAAATGGTATTGGATTAACAGATATAATTCAAACCATTAAAGATGCTAAAGAAGAAGAACATAAAACTGAAATTTTGGGGTTTCAGGATAAACATCTTGAGAGATTTAATGAAGTTATATTTACTGATATTTCAAATCTAATTATTAGAAATTCTGAAACTTTGTATGGTGTTTACCTTACTCGATATTGTCATACTTTAAGAAAGAATGGAATATTTTATAAACGCTGGACTGAAATTGAAAATCTTTGTAAACAAAATGGAATACATTATTCCTGTTTGATATCGCCATCCAATGGATGTAGAGTATCAATAGCTGAAAAAGTGAAAATCTGGCAAATGAAAATAAATAAGTAATAATATTACCATTATGCAAGAAAAAAACAAATAACTATACTTTTAATTAATAACTTCAAAGAGATCCGAGGATAACAACAATCTTATTGAGAGATTATCGAATTTTTTAGTTTTTTGATAATTTTCAAGAGTTATAAGATTTTAAATTTCTAATTTACTTTAACTAATAGAATTTTATTAATTTCTTTTACTAATTTTGCATATTGTTTAGTGTAAGGGAATGAGGTGTGATTCCTCAACTTTACCAGAAGCTGTAATGTTCATTTCTATTGATAATACAACCACTGTTTTTTAAAAAAATGGGAAGGTAATAATCAAAAGAACTAAGTCAGAAGACCTACTAAATAATATTATATAATGATTCGTTTCTGGATTAAAACGAAAGTTTATGAATAATAGTTTTAATAATATAATTTTCCTTTTAGGATTTCCGACATTATTGATATCTCAATCAGTAACTGACTCCGTAACGCTTGAAGAAGTTGAATTATTTGAATCAAAAGAGTTAAAGCATTCAATTGGTATTAGATATGATTTACTTGAAAGAACTTCATCAAACTTTTCATATTCAAATAGTTTTGATAAACTTTTAGAGGAAAATACTACAATATATGTAAAAAGTTATGGAGCTTTAAATACCCCATCATTTAGAGGAACATCGGCTTCTCACACACTAATTTCATGGAATGGAATTCCAATCAATTCATCTGCATCTGGATTGACAGATTTAAAGCTATTACCAAGTAATGGATTTAATAATTTAGGAATTTCATACGGAGGAAACTCAACAATTTTTGGTAGTGGATCAGTAGGAGGTACTATTCATCTAAATAACATTCCATTTTTTACAAAAAAAACTAATTCTAACTTTACAATAGAAAGAGGAAGCTATGGATTAAGTACAAATAGTTTAAGTGTCGAAAAATCAAGTGATAATTATTACTATTATATAAACTATTCACACTTAAGAGATAGTAACAATTTTAAATATAACTATAATAATGAAGTTAGAGAAAATATCCACTCATTTACAGAAGGACAAACCTTAATCTCTAATTTTTCATATTTGTTAAATACAAAATCAGTATTCCAGTTTAACTATTGGAATACTAATTTATTTAGAGAGGTACCAGGTAATATTACAGTTCCTAACTCTACTGCTGAACAGACAGATAAATCTGAAAGATATTTATTCACTCTATTAAATAATTTTAAAGAGTTTAAATTTAAAGTTAACCACGCTTTACTTTTTGATAATTTATATTACATTGATGTACCAAAACAAATTAATTCCTTCTATGAGGGAATAACTAATATTTCTGAATTTAATTTAGATTATAATCATAAAAAAATATTTACAAATTTTAATTTATCCTCATTAAAAAATGATTTGAAAAATTCATCATATGAAAATCTTAAACAATCTGATTTAACAAATTCTGTATACACATCAATATCATATCAATCTAAAATTATAACGAACGAATTTTCTCTAAGAAAAGAATTTAATAAATCTATTAATCACCCATTTATACCATCTTATTCTTGTGAATTGAAATTAAAAAATTATAGGTTGAGGGGAAGAATTAATAAGAATTTCAGATCACCAACATTTAACGATAGATTTTGGATAAGTTCTGGATCAACAGGCAATATGAGTCTATTACCTGAGACTGGTATTAATATGGAGATAGGTTTAGATTTTAATTCGAAAATAATGAGATATAATTTTACATATTTTAACTTGAATGTAGATAATTGGATTTTATGGAATCAACAGGACAATGGTATTTGGATGCCTGAAAATATAAGAAAGGTAAGCTCTAAAGGATTTGAATCAAAAATTAATTTTAACATTAATATACATAGTTTAAAAATTCAAAATGAATTTAACTATCAATATAATTTGTCAATAAATAAGATAGGTATAGATAATCTAGATGCTTCTGTTGGTAATCAACTAATTTACACTCCTATTAATAAAGCGAATTTTAATTCAAATTTTACTTTTAATGATTATAATTTTATATTTAATCAATCATTTATTGGAAAAGTATATACTTCTTCTGATAATTTAAATTTTCTAAATAGTCATTATACAGTAAATTTAACACTAATTAAGAAATTAAATATTTTAAATTCTGATTTAATTCTAAAGATTAATAATTTGTTTAATCTAGATTATCAGACTTACTTAAATTATCCACAACCTGGAAGAAACTTTGTAATTCAAATAAATATATTAACCTAAATAAAAAAAATGAAAAAAACAATTAACAAAATCACAACTTTAATCTTGGTATCTGTAATAATTAGTTCTTGTAGTAGTGATCTACCTGAAATATGTACCTTTGAGTATTCTGACGGTGGTTATTTTGTCACAAATGAAGGAAATTTTGGAAGTGGAAATGGTTCTGTTTCTTTTGTTTCAATAGATGGAATAGTTCAAAATAATATTTTTGAATGTGTAAACTCTAGTACCCTAGGTGATGTTGTTCAGTCAATGACTATTATTGATAGTAGTGCTTACATTGTAATAAACAACTCATCTAAAATAGAAGTTGTAGATGTTGAGACAATGAGAACATTAAAAACAATTAATACTGTTGTATCACCAAGATATATTACTCAAGTATCTAACACAAAGGCTTATGTTTCTGACTGGCAAACAAATTCAATTCATGTGTTAGATCTAAACAATCTAGAAATTTCATCTACAATTAGTGTTGGAAATGGTCCTGAAAAAATGATTTATTCTAATGGTTATGTCTATGTATGTAATGTTGGTGGATTTGGATACGAAAAGACAATATCTATAATCGACGTTAGTAATGATATAGTAATCAATACTGTTGAAGTAGGAGATAAGCCTAACTCTATAGTTTCGGATGCAAATGAAAATATATGGGTTCTTTGTGGAGGATACACTGAATATGATACAGAATGGAATGTTGTATCTCAGACCGCTGGAAGTCTTGTGAAAATAACAGGTAATAGTATTGTATCAACATTTAATTTTGATGTAGGTAATAGCCCGAGTGATTTAGTAATTAACGATAATGGAACATCATTGTTTTATTCTGATGGAAGTTGGAGCAAAAATGTATATAAATTTAATATTTCTGATTTAGAGATTACTACAACACCTATTATTAGTAGAAGTTTTTATGGTCTTGGATATAATGATGGATACATTTATGGAAGTGACGCTGTTGATTATGTGCAAAATGGATGGTCATATAAATATACTGAATCTGGTACAATAGTTGATTCAGTACAGGTTGGGATAATACCTGGAGGTTATTGTTTTAATTAAAAAGTATTGAGGATAAAAAGGGATGTATACATCCCTTTTTTTTATATTTGTGAAAAAATTTAAGATGGATAAATTATTTTTAATATCTTTTTTTTCAATTTTTTTATTTGGATGCCCGCCAGAAAAAATTGATTCTCCTGTATATGATAGCGATTATGGTAAAGGATTATACATACTGTCTGAAAACAGTATAAATTATTATGATTATAAAAACAATGAGTTAAAGGAAAACATATTTCAAACTGTTAATGGAAACTCAATCTCTAATCTGAAATCATTAAATGTTAATAGTGAAAATATGTATATTGTATCTGAAAACACTCTATATTCTGTTGATATAAATACATTTCTTAAAAATTGGGAATTACAATCTTTTTCTGATGCTCAAGAATGTGAATATGCAAAATTTAACAGAATGTACATTTCTGATCAAGCGGAATCTGAAATTAAAGTAGTAGACATAAATTTAAGAGAAGTAATAGCTCGCGTAAAGACTGGAGATAGTGTAAGTCCTTCTGATATTGTATTAAGTTGGGAGAGAGCTTTTGTTTTAAATTCAGGTAGGGATAATTTTAATGATTATGACACTACATTATGTGCAATAGATGTGAAAGATGGTGTGGTCGCTATAAATGAATTTGCTGGAAATATAATTGTGGATAAGAATCCTGTTTCTGCACTTTTTAATGGTTCAATTGTTGTTTTATGTAAGGGAATATATGATGAATCTAACTTATCAAACAATACTCCATCTTCAATTCATTTAGTTGGATCTGGTTCTTTAAATGTCCAATCTTCAAATACCCTAAGTAATGTTTATAATGCTAATAATCTTTTAATCAATAATTCTAATACAAAGTATTATATTACAAGTTCATCTGGTGTTTATTATCTATCTACAACTTCTCTTAACCATACTTTAGTTACAGACAAAAAAATACCCACAGTACTTGAAATAAATAGAGAGTCGTTCGCAAATACAGATACTACATCTATTTTTGTAGATTTTTTATATATGAATGATAAGAATAATAGTGATTATATTTATAAATACAATGTTTATCTAGATCAATTTGTAGATTCCTTTCAGGTAAATGACCCTGTTATTGATTTAAAAATTTATAAATAATTAATTTCAAAAAACTGAGTTGATTTGTTCAACAAAAAAGTGAGAAGGAACTGATTAAAGTTTTTTCATTAATTCTTTATATAAGTCTAACATAGATTGAATATCTTTTTTATGAACTTTTTCATCCGGAGAATGAACATTGTCCTCAGGAGCTCCAACAAAACACCAGTCCCAAGGATAATCACTCTTTTGTAAGGCATTACCGTCACTGCCTCCAGCATCCTCAACCTCTAATTGAAATGGAATATTTGATTCGGTAGCAATTTGAACTATTTTATTTACATATGATTTTCTTGGTATTCCACTATCTCTTAGGGATATAGCACATCCATTTCCATGTTTAACACCATCTGTGACCCAAGTAATATCAGAGATAAGAGCTTGCATTACCCCATATTTTTCTTGAATAAATTTACCTAAATAACCAACAGATCCACCACCATGCTCTTCCCATGAAGAAAAAACTATAATTCCATTCTCTAATGTTTTGGCAACCTCAAGAGCATTCCAAACTCCAAGTCTATTATCCAGATAACAGCTTTGTATATAGTCTTTTGTTTCTCTGAAATTCGATTTAAATACTAATGATGTGCCCTTTTCAATTTCTCTATAAAAATCAATAAATATTTTATTTTCTTTTTTTACTATTTTACCTTCAATATCTCCGATAGAATCATTTCCTACTAATACAATTCTATCTGAAGTTACTGGTCCACCAATTTTTACAATTTCATTATTATATTTTACGGTAAAACCAATTGAGTCTAAATGAGCGAATATTGCAGTATTTGGCTTTCCAAAAACTAAAATTATGTTGTCTTGAAACCCCTTGCCATAATGAAGTTTAGGTTGTGTTTTCCAATTATTTTTATTTTCTTCTATATGTTTTAGAACGAATTTTTTCATTCTTATTTCTTCTCCTGAAGGAGCGTGAATTTCGCACATTTTTTTTAATAATTCCATTAACTTGTTTTTAAATATTTTATTGTTAATTCATGGTTATTCTTAAAAGTTTTTTCTACTCTTAAGGATTTACTTTTTGCAACTGTAAATATAAGTTTACAATCTATATGAAAGTCTGTTTTTATTACTTCTAAATTAAATTCTTTAACCAGTCTCATTACATCATTCATTTGGTAATATTTAAAACAAACTTCAAATTGTTCTTTTAAAATCTTTGTTATAATTTGAGAATTGATTATTGCATCTGTGGCAGCTGTTTTATATGATCTGATTAATCCAGGAATTCCCAGTTTTACGCCTCCAAAATATCTAACTACAATAATTAATATATTTGTTAAATCATTAGACAATATCTGCCTTAATATAGGTTTTCCAGCTGTATAAGAAGGCTCTCCATCATCACTTATTTTTTGTGAGGATTTATCTGGATTTAAAACAAATGCATAGCAATAGTGACTTGCAGAATGCTCTATTTTCTTAACTTCTTCCATTCTATCTTTAACATCTTTTTGAGTATATACAGGGAAACAGTAAGAAATAAATTTACTTCCTTTTTCTTTGTAAATTCCTGAGCTCGGATTTTTCACTTCTTTATATGTGTCATCAAAAATCATACTGATAGAATTAAAATTATAGAAATACAAGATAGACTAATTCCTATCCAATTTAGTATACTTATTTGTTCCTTATAATAGATAAAACTTATAATTGACGAAAGAATTACTACTCCAATATTTAAAACTGGAAAAACAACAATTCCTCCTAATTCCTCTAGTGATTTTAATACAAAATAAATACTAAAGTAGTTAGGTACACCTAACAGAATACCTGAATATACACTTTTTATATTTATTGGTTTTTTATCATATATCATTTTTAGTAATCCAGTAATAAATGCAACACTAAAAATAGTAATGATAAATTTATTATATTCATCATCATGTTGATTTAAGAAAGTGGTTTTAATATGATTAATACTAGCATCTAATATCCCTGCACCAAAAAATAGTACAATAGCAATATATAAAGGATATAAATTTTTCTGTTTCTTCTTAAAAGTACAATATACAGCAACTAAAGCCAAGATTATTCCAAAAAATTGTAATGAGGATATATTTGAGTCTGGATAAATGAAATATGAAAGTAATACAGGTATAATTAAGGACATCTTAGAAGACATAGCAGCAATAGATACACCTAGTTTTTGAGTAGTTTTTGCCATTATATTAAACATTATTACGAAAAATATTCCAAGTCCTATAGTTGGATGTAACCAAGAAGAAGAAATCAATTCAACTAAACTTATATCTTTGTTATAAATAAAAAAAGCCAGCAAACTAGCAGTTATATAGTTTATTGTTATAGCATGGTGCGTATTAATAGCTCTTCTTTCAAATTCCTTAAAAAAAAGAAATAAAACTACAGTAAAAACAATGGATAGTAAAAGAGAGATCATTTTGGGACAATAATTTCCAGTAAATCAGCATCTATTTCTTTAGATGAAATTATTTTTCCATTAATATTTGGAGAGTAAACTCCTGCTGTAAGTTCAGAGCCTGTGTAGAAAACTCTTGCTTCATCCCATAAATTATTATCTATAAAAGATTGTAAGGTCTTAGTTCCACCTTCAACTATTAAAGATTGAATATTTTGTTTATATAAAACTTTTAAAACATTATTAATCAATTTATTAAAATTAATTTTAATATAATTATTATTATTTGATTTACTTGATTTTATTTCATTAAATATAATAGTATCAGCATCAGAATTAANTAAGTTTAGATGTTTTGGAAGCTTTAAATTCCTGTCAATTACAATTCTAATAGGATTCTTTCCGTTTATCTCACGAACAGTNAGGTAGGGATTATCTTTTTCCGCTGTAATCCTGCCTATTAAAATTGAATCTTCTTCAGANCTCCAATTATGTACTAATTTCTTTGACTTTTCTGAAGTCATCCAAAATGGTTTTTTTTGATCNATTGGAGCGATAAAACCATCNTTGCTTTCTGCCCATTTTAAAATAATATATGGTCTTTTTTTTTCATGAAAGGTAAAGAATCTTTTATTTAAATCTCTAGATTCTTTATTTAATACACCAGTTACAACTTCAATACCCGCTTTCCTCATTTTCTGNATTCCTTTACCAGAAACCTTAGAAAAAGTATCAATGCAACCGACAACTACCTTGGGTATCTTGTGCTTTATAATTAAGTCTGAACATGGCGGTGTTTTACCAAAATGTGAACAAGGTTCTAGATTAACATAAATTGTAGATTTTGTAAGTAAGCTTTTATCTATCACACTATTTATAGCATTTACTTCAGCGTGATTAGACCCATATTTTTCATGANATCCCTCACCAATAATTTTATCTTTATAAACTATAACAGATCCTACCATTGGATTCGGCCTATTGTTTGGAAATCCCTTACAAGCTAAATTCAAGCATTTTTCAAGATAATATTCATGATTTTTCACCTTACAAACATAAGTAAATTTAGTAAATTAGCTAAATGAAAATTATATCAGATATACTGCCTTTTTTCTTATTAGAATTAAAGGGTTTTTATGATGATAGAGAGATAAAATCACTAGCCTATATTTCCATAGAACATATTTTAAAAATGAGCAAGTCAAATACATTAGTTAATGGTAATTTAACTATAGAGGATTGTAAGATAGCAGAAATAAAATCTACTGTTTTTTCTTTAAAAAAATATAAGCCAATTCAATATATTTTTATGGAAACTGAATTTTATAATAATTTATTTTATTGTTCTTCTAGATCATTAATACCTAGATCGGAAACTGAAGAGTTAGTAGACTGGATTNTTAAAGANAACAAGTATGACACAAAGNATTATNTAGACATAGGTACTGGANGTGGATGTATTATTATTTCTTTGTGTAAAANTNTAAAAGGTACTTTTANAGGGGTAGATATTAGTTNAGACGCTTTAAAAGTNGCTATGATAAATAATGATANAAATNAAACNAATGTATCTTTTGAANCCNTNGATATATTNGATTACGATAAAGACTTGGCTCCGTCTAAGTTAAATATTAAATATGATATAATTGTAAGCAATCCACCTTATGTATTAAATTCTGAAAAAAAACAGATGAAAAAAAATGTTTTAGATTGGGANCCNNATNTTGCNTTATTTGTAGAAGATGANGACCCNCTTATTTTTTATAATAATATAGCGNATANAGCTANAAANATCTTAAANAAAAATGGAANNTTNTATTTNGAAATAAATGAAAGATTTGGNAANGAAATCGTAGANTTACTAGAAAAAAAAGGATTTGTTAATATCGAGTTAAAAAAAGATATAAACGATAAAGATAGAATGATAAAAGCTATTTGGAAATAATTATTTTTGAATAATAATTAAAAATATAGAAATGATTACAAAAGAAGAAGTTTTAGAGNTTCAAAAGANTTGGGGAAATGGNATTGTAAGNATGAGTACAACCTATAAAAATGGAGGAAANTATACAGAAGAAGCAATAGATTTTATNAANAGATTATATGCTTACGAATCAGAAAAAGTATTGTTTAAACCAACTTTGGCTANNGATACNCAATTTAGATTAGATAAANNAGCNGCACTTTCNTATTTTGTTGGATCTAANCCTNACTATTCNGAAGATANTGGATTCGCTATAAAAGGATGGAATAGTGTNAATTGGGAAAATATAGGAATAAAAATTATGTCTGATTGTGCTATTTGTATGGGAAATTANTTTTTTNGAATGGAAGGTNAAGAAGATCTNAAAGTAGANTACACAATAGTGTTAAAAAAGATAAATGGTACATTAAAAATNATTTTNCACGATTCNCATTTACCTTATCAAAAATAGATGAATGTAAAANAGAGAATAGATTTTTTAAGGAAAGAAATNTCCGGACATAATCATTCTTATTATGTATTGGACAATCCTTCTGTTTCAGACTTTGAATTTGACTCTCTNCTNNANGAGTTNNAAAATTTAGAAAATTTACATCCAGAATATTTTGATAGAAATTCTCCAACACAAAGAGTTGGAGGATCTGTTATAGATGGATTTGTTTCTGTACCTCACAAATACAGGATGTTGTCTTTAGGGAATACCTATTCAGAAGAGGATTTAATTGATTTTGATACTCGATTAAAAAAGATAACTGATCAACCTATTAAATATGTTTGTGAATTAAAATATGATGGTGTTTCTATTAGTCTTTCTTACAAAAATGGAGAGTTAATTCAAGCACTTACTAGAGGTGATGGAACAAAGGGAGATGATGTTACATTAAATGTAAAGACTATAAAAAGCATTCCTTTAAAATTGAAAGGAAACTATCCAAAAGAATTTGAGATAAGGGGAGAAATATTTATTCCAATCTCAGATTTCAATAAGATGAATGAGAATAGAGCAAAAGAGAACTTAGAACCTTATGCTAATCCTAGAAATATAGCCTCTGGAAGTTTAAAATTATTAGATTCTACAGAAGCAGGAAAAAGACCATTAGATTGTTTTCTGTATTACTTATTAGGAGAAAATAATCCCACAACTAGTCATTACAATAATTTACAAGAAGCCAGAAAGTGGGGGTTTAAAATTCCGAAAGAGATTGAGCAATTTAATGATATTAATGGTGTATTGTCTTTTGTGAAAAAATGGGAAGAGAAACGAAAACACTTACCTTTTGAGATTGATGGAATTGTAATAAAAGTTGATGATGTAAACATGCAGGAAGAAATGGGCTTTACCGCTAAGTCACCTAGATGGGCAATTTCTTACAAATTTAAGGCAGAACAGGTTACAACCAGATTAAATAAAATAACTTATCAAGTAGGAAGAACAGGGGCAATTACCCCTGTAGCAAATTTAGAACCTATTCAACTTGCAGGAACTAGGGTAAAAAGAGCCTCTCTACATAATGCAGATCAGATTGCAAAATTAGATATTAGAGAAGGAGATTTAGTATATGTAGAAAAAGGAGGGGAAATCATTCCTAAAGTTGTAGGAGTAGAATTAAAGGAAAGAGATTTGTTTTCACAGCCTACCGAATATATTAAGCTTTGTCCTTCTTGCGAAACAGAACTAATTAGAAAAGAAAGTGATGCAAAGCATTACTGTCTTAATAGGGAAAATTGTCCTCCGCAAATAATTGGAAAATTTGAACATTTTATTAGTAGAAAAGCAATGGATATCAATGGTCTTGGTGAGGAGATTATTGAAATGTTATGTGAAAATAATTTCTTAAACAAGATCTCAGATATTTACAAATTAAAAGATCAAAGAGAAGAATTAATTGGATTAACAAAATATAAAGAAACAGATGATAGTTCAGTTAAATACAATGATACATTACAAGTTAAAAGTTATGCTTTATTATTTGCATATAATCCAACTATTTTCTCTAGAAAAGTATCGAAAATAATTTTAGATCACTATAAAGAATTAAAAGAGATAAATAATGTTACAGAAATAAATAAGTTGTTAATTAGGAATTCTTTTTCACAGAAAGTAGCAGATGATAAAAGTAAAAAAATAGTTCGTTTTATAACTGAAAATCAAAGATGGATTGACAGATTCGATTATTTAAATCAAAATGGATTAAAACAATATATTTCACTTTTAGACTCTATTTCATTATTAGAGTTTACTATCAAAAGTAAAGAAGAACTAGAAAAAGCAATTAAAGATTGTAATTTTATTGATGAATTAGAAAAGGTTAAGAATGTTATATTTTTAGAAGGACAAGACAAGAAAATATCAGATTTTTTCATAAAAGTATCAGAAAGAAATAAGGTTGTGTTACAGCAGAAAAAGGTAGATAACTTACTAAAAAGTATTGATGAATCTAAAAGTAAAAGTTTCTCAAAGGTATTATATGGTTTAGGAATTAGACATGTAGGTGAAACTGTATCTAAAAAATTAGTAGAAGAAGTGAAATCCATTGAAAGATTAATTCTAATGTCATTTGAAGAAATAGAATCTATAAATGATATTGGACCTGAAATTGCAAATAGTTTAATTGATTATTTTTCGAAACAAGAAAATATTCAGTTAATTAATGATCTAAAAGAGAGTGGACTTAATTTTGAGTTTGAAGAGAAACAAAAAGATTCAAATATTTTTGAAGGAATGAGGTTTGTTGTGAGTGGTGTTTTTGATAATTACAGTAGAAAAGAGATAAAAGATATAATTGAACTTAATGGAGGAAAAAATGTGAGTTCCATTTCAAAAAACACTACTTTTGTGTTGTCTGGTAAGAATATGGGGCCATCTAAAAAAGAAAAAGCAGAAAAAAATGGGGTAGAAATTATATCAGAAAATGAATTTATACAAATGTTAAACCAATGAATTTTGTCGCAATAGATTTTGAAACTGCTAATGAAAAGAGAACGAGCGCATGTTCTATTGGTATTGTTGAAGTGAAAAATGGAGAAATAATAAATACAGAACATATATTCTTTAAACCATTTCCTAATTATTTTACCAATACATGGATTCATGGAATAACTGAGAATGATGTTGAAAATGAACTTAGTTTTTCGGAGAAATGGAATAGAATAAAACATTATTTTGAAGATAGACTTATTATTGCTCACAACGCTTCTTTTGATTTAAGCGTATTAAGATATATTCTTTATGAGTCAGGAATAGAATATCCAAAAATAAAATATGTATGTACTTACAGATTATCTGAACAAGTAATTCTAAACTTACCAAATTACAAACTTTCAACACTAGCTAAACATTTTAATTTTGAATTAAAACACCATGAGGCCTTAAGTGATTCAATTGTTTGTGCTCAATTAGGGATTAAATTGTTAAACATTAAAAATAAATCTTGCTTAATAGAATTATCTGAAGAAGCAGGTTTTGAGATCGGAAAATTAAAAACTGACTTTAAATACAGTCCTTTTTCAAAAAAGAAAAACAGACGGACTTTATACGATAATAATAAGAATTACAATATACCACAATCATTAATATCATATAAATTAGATGGAAAATCTGTTGTTATATCTGGTGTTTTTACTCAATTTAGTAGAAAGAATTTAAAGGATATGATTGAAAAACATGGAGGAAGAAATGTCGGATCCATTAGTAAAAAAACTACTTTTGTAATAGCTGGAGTCAATATGGGACCAAGCAAAAAACAAAAGGCAGAAGAATTAGGAGTTCCAATATTAACTGAAGAAGAATTTATAAATAAAATAAGTTAATGCATATTCAATTTGTAGAAGATATTAAACACAAAATAGGACAATGGGTATTTCAAAGAGAACTTAAACAGAATAAAAGAATAAAATCTGTATGCAACTTAAATGATGCTAAATCTATAGGTATTTTATTTGAAGCAACAACAAAGGAGCAAATTAACGACATGAAACCTTTAGTTGACTATTTCTTTGGTCTTAAAAAGGACGTTAAGGCATTTGGTTATGTAAATTCTAAAAAATATGAAGAATGTCATATCCCAAAGTTACAGTATGATTTTTTTAACCTTAAAGATTTAAACTGGTATTACAAACCACAGAATGATTATATTAAAAACTTTATTAAGAAAGAGTACGATATTCTAATTAATTTATCTGATAGTAAATGTATTCCTATTAAATATTTAGTAGCTTCATCAGTAGCTAGATTTAAAGTTGGAAAACATGAGGATGGATATGAAATTTATGATTTGATGATCAGTTTAAATAAGAAAGAGGATAACATGAAAAAGTTAATATCAGAAATTGCTAAATATTTAAAGGTAATAAATAGATGAAAATTTTAGTTTATTTTACAATATTTATATTGATTATTTCTTGTTCTACAGGCAAAATTGAAGATCATAATGATCAAAATTTAGAGAAAATTGAAGTAAGAGACTCAATTTTTATTGATTCAATTCGTATTCAAACCCACTAAAGATTTTCTAGTATAAAATCTGTCATTTTTTTATATAAGTGATATCTAGTATTTCCACCGAATATTCCATGGTTCTTGTCAGGATAAATAAACAAATCAAATTGTTTATTTGCTTTTATCAATGCTGAAATCATTTCCATAGTGTTTTGCACATGGACATTATCATCCGCTGTACCGTGAACTAATAAATAACTTCCCTTCAATTTATCTACATGATTAATAGGAGAGTTATCATCATATCCACTAGCATTTTCTTGAGGAGTTCTCATGTATCTTTCAGTATAAATATTGTCATAATACCTCCAATTTGTAACAGGAGCTACTGCAATAGCCATTTTAAATACATCAGCTCCTTTTGTAATCGCTAAAGATGACATATATCCACCATAACTCCATCCCTGAATTCCAATTCTATTTTTATCTATATAATTTAAATTTCCAAAATATTTCGCAGCATTTATTTGATCTATAGTTTCATATTTTCCTAATTCTTTATATGTCATTTTCTTAAATTCAGCACCCTTACCTCCAGTTCCTCTATTATCTACACATGCTACTATATATCCTAATTCATTTAAATGTTGATACCAGAAATAATTAAACCAACCCCAAGAATCTGTTACTTGTTGTGATCCAGGACCTCCATATAAAAACATATATAAAGGATATTCATTGTTAGGATCAAAATTAGTTGGTTTCATCATCCAGGTATTTAGTTCAACTCCATCTTCTGTTTCAATTGTAAAAAACTCCTTTTCCGATAAATTATATTTTTTTAACTTTTCATAGAAATCATAATTATCTTCAAGAACTTTTATTATTTCCCCATCAAAAGTTCTGTTTAAGGTTATATAAGGAGGAGTATTTCTATCAGAAAAACTATTCATAAAATACTTCATTCCTTCACTAAAAGTTATATTATTATACCCGGTATTCTTGGTCATTAAAATTCTTTTGTAATCATTATCATTTAAATCAACCTTGTATAAAGAAGAATATATAGACCCACTTTCTTTAGATGAGAAATATATTATATTATTCTCGTCAACTCCATAAAATTTAGTGATTTCCCAATTGCCTTTTGTAATTTGAACATCATTACTGTCAAATAGATACTTAATATAGATATGATTAAATCCATCCTTTTCAGAGGTCCAAATAAATGCATCATGATCTTTTAAAAAAGTAATATTATCATGAATATCTATATAATATTTATCTTTTTCTGAAAAGAAAACTCTAGTGGAACCATCTGTTTGTGAAGTTAAAACATCCAATTCATTTTGATACCTGTTCATTCCAAAAATAATTAATTTTTGAGTAGAATCTCTCAAGCTAAACCATTTTATCCTAGGTATATATTCATAATTCTTTCCTAAATTAATATCGGTAATTTTATTAGTTTTCAAATCATATAAATGTAAAGTTACTTTCGAGTTATCTTCTCCAGCTTTTGGGTATTTAAATACTTCTTGAGTAGGGTATAAGCCTCCTTTAAATATATCCATAGAGAATTCTTTCACATCAGATTCATCAAATTTATAGTAAGCAATAGTTTTACTATCATGACTCCAATCAAATGAACGAACTAGAGAAAACTCTTCTTCATAAACCCAATCAGAAGCTCCATTTATAATTTTATTATTGACTCCATCAAAGGTTATTTGTTTTGTATCCTCTGTTAATAGGCTGTACACATATAAATTGTTTTCAAATACGTAAGCGATATTATTTCCATTTGGAGAAAAGGTAGCGTACATAACTTTATCTTCAAAAAGATTATTTAATGTTTTTGTTTTAGTGTTATATATGTAATATATTGATTTAGTACTATACCTATAAATAGATTCTGTATTTGTAGCAATTAGAATTTTATCTTCTGAAGTATTAAAAGTGTAATTTCCCATTCTTTTTAATCTTTTGTCATCAGAATCCATTATAGTTTCAATAACTTTTCCAGTTTCAAATGAGTTTTTATATATTTTTATTCTATTTTCTGTTTTTTCAGTAGTAGAATAATGTTCTCCATCATTCATAGATTTAAATCCAGAAACTCCATTAGGGTAGAATTCATAATTTAACCAAATATCCTCAAGTGTAACTTGTTTTTGTGCGAAAAAATCTTGTGAAATAAAAATACAAATAAATAATATAAATGTCTTTTTCATAATATTTAATTTAGATTGGCCAATTTACTTAAATTTGTACAAAATAAATAATGAGTTACAAAAAGATAAATACAGTTGA
>NZRO01000039.1 GCA_002696275.1 Flavobacteriales bacterium | reverse complement strand
AAGAAAATAGAATAAAAAATAAAGGGATAAAGAGAAAATATTAATATCTATTAAGAGGTTATTCATATTGTCAAATATTCCTATCTGATTTGCTTCTATAAAACTTGTCTCAAAAATGTTTGCTACTAATAAACTAAGAAAAATCCAGAGAAAAAATTGAGTGAATCCTACCAGTGATACCCCTATAATTTTACCTATTAATAGTTGAAAGGGTTTTACAGATGAAATAATAACTTCAACAATTCTGTTCGTTTTCTCTTCTATAACACCTCTCATTACTAGGCTTCCGTACATAAAAATAAAGATGTAAATCAGAAAACCAAAAATAAAAGATATTATAGATTTTACTTCATAGTTTGAAATAGTTTCCTTTCCATCATCAGTGACTATAATATTGTTGA
Organism: Flavobacteriales bacterium; assembly: GCA_002696275.1. GTDB lineage: Bacteria > Bacteroidota > Bacteroidia > Flavobacteriales > BACL11. The sequence continues at coordinate 107,741 of NZRO01000039.1, read as the reverse complement.
ATGTTATCTGTGGAGAAAGTGTATTTAGTAATTCAATATCAATATTAGCGTCTATATAATTTTGTCTTTCTAGTATCTGGTAGATCTTGCTTTCAATCTCTTTTAATATAATTTTACTCGTTTGTTTATCTGAAAAAATATTTACAGTTTTTTCATTTTCAATTTCTACTATTGCATGATATGAAGACTCCTCAAAATTGTTTTTAATAATTTCCTTTTCTGATTCTGGTATTTGACTAAAATTCAAATGATCAGAATTCATTAGTCTATTTGAGAAAAAGGATTCTTTTTCTATAATTGCAATGTTTTTTGTTTCCTCCTGCTCAAAATCTGAACTTATAGAACTCAGATAACTTGGAGCAAATATTATCATCCCCAATAAAATAGGGGTAACAATAGTCATAATAATGAAGGATTTTTTTCGTACTCTTACAGAATACTCTCTTTTTATGATTAGCCAAATCTTATCCATTATTATGTACTGTTTTGATAAAAATCTCTTCCATAGAAGGAATTTTTTCTTTAAAAGAATGAATATTTGTATATTTTAGGATTTCATTAATTAGATCTTTGGAACTTTTGCCATCTGGTAATACTACAGAATATTTATTCCTGTCCTGTTTTATATATGTAAAATTATCTAAAATAAGATTCTCTGAACCGCATTCAAACTCAAATGTATTATTCTTAAAATCATTTTTCACACTGTTTATTTCTCCATTTAAAATAGATTTTCCATTATTAATAAGAGTAATTTCATCACATATCTCTTCTACAGATTCCATTCTATGGGTGGAAAAAATAATAGAAATTCCTTGTTTTTTTAACTCAAGAATCTCGTTTCTTATGATAGCAGTGTTTATAGGATCGAAACCTGAAAATGGTTCATCAAAAATTAGTAAATCAGGCTTGTGAATTACGGTCACAGCAAATTGTATTTTTTGAGCCATTCCTTTTGATAGTTCTTCTACTTTTTTGTCCCACCACTTGAGAATATCGAGTTTTTCAAACCAATATTTAAGTTTCTTAGAAGCATCTTTCTTACTCATTCCCTTTAATTGAGCTAAATATAGAGATTGTTCACCAACCTTCATTTTTTTATATAAACCTCTTTCTTCTGGAAGATATCCGATTCTAGATATATGTTTTCTTTGAAGTTGTTCTCCATCCAAAATAACTTCTCCACTATCTGCAGCAGTAATCTGATTTATAATCTTCATTAATGTGCTTTTACCCGCCCCATTAGGTCCTAGTAGACCATAAATACTTCCTCTTGAAATAGTAATACTTACATCATCTAAAGCAAAATGGTTTTCATATTGTTTTATTATGTTTCTTGCTATCAGAATGTTGTTTGTCATATTTATCCAAACATTTCTTTTACTTTGTCAAAAAATGATTTGTCTGATTTCTTTGGATTAGGAGTAAAATTCTCAGAGTCAGAATGTTTTTCAAAGAATTGCTTCTCTTCTTTTGTTAAATCTTGTGGAGTCCAAACATTTATATGTACTAATATATCTCCTGTTCTATATCCTTCTACAGAAGGAACCCCTTTACCTTTAAGTCTCAAAGTTTTACCACTTTGTGTTCCTGCTTCTATTTTTATTTTTACTTTTCCACTTACAGTAGGTATTTCTGTAGATGTTCCTAAAACAGCTTCTGAAAAACTAATATATTTATCATAGTGTAGATTGTTTGAAGAATCTCTCACTAAATCTGGATGTTCTTCAACGGAAATAACAACTAATAAATCACCATTTATTCCATTTACTGGAGCCGCATTTCCTTTTCCACTTACTTTCATCTGCATTCCATCTTCAACACCTGCTGGTATTGAAATTTCTACAGTTTCCTCTTTTTGGATCATTCCATTTTGATCAGCTCCTGGAGGTTTTTTTTCGATTTTTTTACCTGTACCATTACAGGCTGGGCAAGTAGTAGATGTTTGCATTTGACCAAGAATAGTGTTGCTTATGCGAGTAACTTGACCACTTCCATTACAATTTGTGCATGTAGAGTAAGTTACTCCCTCAGCTAATACAAGTTTTCTTACTTTTATTTTCTTATCTACCCCTTCAACAACATCTTTTAAGGTCAAATTTACTCTAATCCTTAGATTACTTCCTTTTACTCTCCTTCGTTGGCTTCCTCCTCCGAACCCTCCAAATCCACCTCCACCAAAGATATCTCCAAATTGAGAGAATATATCATCCATATTCATTCCACCTCCACCAAATCCACCTCTTCCGGCTCCCCCCATTCCAGCATGGCCAAACTGATCATATCTTTGTTTCTTCTCTGGAGTAGATAGTACATCATACGCTTCTGCTGCCTCTTTAAATTTTTCTTCTGCAGTTTTATCTCCAGGATTTTTATCTGGATGATATTTGATAGCTAGTTTTCTATACGCTTTCTTTATCTCTTTTTCGTTAGCACTTTTACTAACTCCTAATATTTCGTAATAATCTCTTTTCGACATAATAAATTAATTTCCTACAACAACTTTAGCATATCTTAATACCTTATCTGCTAGTAGATATCCTTTTTCTACAGTATCAATAATCTTTCCTTTTTGTTCTTCTGAAGGAGCGGGAATATTAGTTATGGCTTCATGAAACTCAGTATCTAATACATTTCCTGTAGGATCTTCCATTTCTTTTAATCCCTTTTTCTCTAGTTCAGTTTTTAATTGTTTATATATTAAAACAGGGCCATCTTCTTCAGTATAGTTGTTCGCTATAATTGACCTTTCAAAATTGTCAAGAACTGGTAATAAAGCAGTCAAAATGTCTTTATTTGCAGTGGAAAATAGCTCTAATTTTTCTCTAGCTGTTCTTTTTCTAAAGTTTTCGAACTCTGCGAATAATCGTAGATTTTTATCTTTTTCTTCAGCTAGTAATTCTTTTAGAGAGGGAATATTTTTAGATTCCTCTTTCGGAATCTTTTTTTCTACTTCTTCTGTCACTTCTTTTTTTTTCTTTTTCGCCATTTTTTTTATGCTATTTTAGTTGTACAATAGATATTGTTGAAAATACTTTGCCAAATAGAAATTAAGGACATTTTGTCATGTGACAAAATTAGAGAAGGAAAGAGATTTCACAAGCAATGTATAGAATTTTTTCTTATTCAATTCTTTTGATTTTGGCTCCAATAGCATTTAATCTATTATCAATATTCTGATATCCTCTGTCTATCTGCTCTACATTGTGAATTGTACTTTCTCCATCCGCCGCCAGAGCAGCTAATAATAGAGAAACTCCCGCTCTAATATCAGGAGATGTCATAGTAGTGGGTTTAAATTTTACCTCATGGTTACCACCTATGACGGTAGCTCTATGTGGATCACAAAGAATGATTTGAGCTCCCATGTCTATTAACTTATCTACAAAGAAAAGTCTGGATTCAAACATTTTTTGATGAATAAGTACCGATCCCTTCGCTTGTGACGCAACAACTAGAATAATAGAGAGTAAATCAGGAGTAAATCCTGGCCATGGAGCGTCAGATATTGTTAAAATAGAACCATCTATAAAGTTTTGAATTTCATAACTTTCTTGACTAGGTATAAATATATCATCTCCTCTTCGTTCCATTTTTATTCCTAGTTTAGAGAAAACGGATGGTATAACTCCTAATTTTTCGTAAGAAACATTTTTAATAGTTATCTCAGATTTTGTAATTGCAGCAAGACCAATGAAGGACCCTATTTCAATCATGTCTGGAAGAATTCTGTGTTTACATCCATCTAAACTTTTCACTCCCTCAATATGTAATAAGTTAGATCCAACTCCTGTTATATTAGCACCCATAAAGTTTAGCATCTCACAAAGTTGCTGAAGGTAAGGTTCACAGGCAGCATTATATATTATAGTCTGACCTTCCGCCATTACAGCAGTCATTATAATATTCGCGGTTCCAGTGACAGAAGCTTCATCTAACAACATATATGTGCCTGTTAACTTTTCAGCCGAAACTCTATAAAACTCTTCTTTACTATCATACTCAAATTTTGCTCCTAATTTCTCAAATCCAATAAAGTGAGTATCTACTCTTCTTCTTCCAATTTTATCCCCTCCTGGTCTAGGTATGAACCCTTTTCCATATCTAGCTAATAGAGGGCCTACTATCATAATCGATCCCCTAATTCTACTACTTTTATACTTATAATCATCAGAAGTTAAATAATCAACATTTACATCATCTGCTTTAAAACTATAAGTTTCTTTATCAATTTTATTTACTTTTACATTTAAATCTCTTAATAGGTCAATAAGAATATTTACATCTCTGATATTAGGAACATTTTCGATAATAACCTCTTCTGCAGTTAGTAACACAGCACATAATACTTGTAATGCTTCATTTTTTGCCCCTTGGGGATGAAGCTCTCCTTTTAGTTTCAATCCACCTTGTACTTTAAATGTTGCCATTAGAGTCTTTTTTTCTTATTTTTATTGTTTTGTTGATTCCTTTTATTTTTTTTTGAAGAAATTTTCCTTGTTGCTTTTATATCATCAATTATATCAAAATCTGCATGAGCTTGTAATTTTCCTTCAGAAAGTTTGTCTAAATGTTTAAAGATAGTTTTGTTGTCTACAGAACTTTTACTCCAAGTTAAATAACATTTCTTCATATGATTTAAAATCATTCCAGTAAGGATAAGTTTCTCATCTCCATCTTCCATTTTACTCGCTGTTTTTATCATGGTCTCAATATGTTTTCCGTAATAGGAAAAAGTAAACTCTGACTTTGGATATTCAATTTGATCAGGTTTTTCATTAAGTTTTTCAGCTGAAGGTTTTTCAAAAGGAGAGTCAACCTCCAACTCAAATTTTGACATAATAAATAAATGATCCCATAATTTGTGTTTATATTCAGGAATGTCTCTTAAATGTGGATTTAATTGTCCCATATAACTGATAATTGCATCAACACATTTTTTCTTTTCTTCAGAATCTTTAACCTTAGTTGCAAATGCAACCATTTTTTGTACGTGTCTTCCGTATTCAGGAATGATTAGTTGTTCCCTTTCGGTATTATATTTCATAAAATGTAGTTTAATCGCAAATATATAAATTAGTAATTAGATAATAGTTATGAGATTATAATGTTTTAAAACATTCCACTTTTTAGAATAGAAATATATTTCTCAGATAAACTTATTAAAATCCTAAAGTTACGCCTAATAAGTAATTTCTACTAGCTTGTGGAAAATAACCAATCATATTATAACCATCAGAATCTATGTTTATATATGGATCATAAGATAGGTCCTCTTCAGATTGTTCTGTATTAAATCTGTATACCCAAGCTCTATTTACATATTCTGTATTTAGAAAATTATTTACCAATAATGTGATTTTAGCACTTTTTACATTTTTTAGCTTTACAACATAGCTCAGTAGTAGATTGTTTACAGTATACTTTTCTAGCATTCTGTCTTCAGATTGAGAGTTGTCCATAAATTGATTTCCTATATGTTTAACAATCCAAGAAGCTTGTAGATCTCCAATATCATAAATCAGCTGAGATTTTGCGATTATATTTGGAGAAAATGAAATATCAGTGTTTTTATAATTTATAGTATCTTTACTCCAGGTATCCCAATTGTCAATATACTCTGTAAAAGAAGCAATCTTGTTTTTAGAAAATGTAATATTTGCAGAGTAACTTAATTTCTTTGTTAGTTTTAAAGCAGTTTCAATTTCAACACCTCTTCTGTAAGATTCATCTATATTCGAATTAATAGAAGCTCCTACATCATTTATCTCACCAGTGTTTACAAGTTGATTCTTGTATTCCATGTTATAAAGGTTAATTCCCAAATCAAAGTTTTTTGAATTATATCTGTATCCAACTTCAGTATCAAACAAAGTTTCTGGAGAAGGCCTTGAAGAAGGGGTACTTTCAATATAATCATTTCTATTTGGTTCTCTTTTACCTTCAGAATAAGAGGAGTAAACAGAAGATTTATCAGTTATGGAATAGAATATACCATACTTAGGATTAAAGAATCTTAGGTTAACCGTTTGATTTGCAACCTCTCCGTTCGCATCAAATCCTTCAAAAGTATAGTCTACAAATCTAGTTTGTAGATCAAGATATACATTAAGTTTATTGGTGATAGCGTAATCTGTTTTTAAATAGAGATTTAAATCATTTTTAGTTGCGTCATTTCTATAGTATTCATGATCTAAATCTCCATGAATTTCTGTAAAAATTACTTTTCCAAAATGCGCTCCATTATATGTATTTGCAGCTCCTCCTAAGATAAAATTAACTTTATTTGTAGAATGATTAAAGGAGAAAGTAGCTCCATAAAAATCGTTATCTAACCATTTTCTTCTTATTAGGTTAGATGTAGAAATAGTATCTCCGTTAATTATTGTATCTGAGATTCCATAATCTGATAAAGTAGATTCAGATCCATAATTTATAAGGGAGTTGAATTCACTGCCTTTGTATTGTTCGTAATAACCAGACCCTTTAGTGTAGTGTATAGCTAGATTTAAGAATGTTCTATCACTACATTGTTTGTTGTAATGCAGTTGAAAATGAGTTTGTCCATAATCATCTACTTCATTTTCATAATTGTAAGGATTAAATTTTCTATTACTATCTAAATATGACTGAGGAACTCCATTCCAGGCTTGATAAGTTCTTTCATGACCATCAAACAAAATAGCTTTCAAAGTAGAGTTTTTTCCATAATATCCAGCTGAAAGATAAAAAGATTCTAAATCTGAGGAAGATCTGTCTATATATCCATCAGAAGTGATTTTAGAAATTCTCCCATCAAATGACAAATTATTTCCTAAAAGCCCTGTTCCAAACTCAATATTATTTTTTAATGTGTTAAATGAACCAAGAGTATTAGAAGTAATAAAATACTTTTCCTTTTTCAATCCGTTTGTTTGAAGATTTACTGTAGCTCCGAAAGCCGAGCCACCATTAGTAGAAGTACCTACTCCTCTTTGAATCTGAATGTTGTTTACAGATGAGCTAAAATCTGGCATATTTACCCACCATACTCCTTGACTTTCAGAGTCATTTAATGGAATGCCATTTATAGTAACATTAATTCTGTTCGCATCTGATCCTCTGATAGTCATATAAGTGTATCCAATACCTGCTCCCGCATCAGATGATGAAACTACAGAAGGGGTCAGTGAAATTAAGTAGGGTAAATCTTGTCCTAAGTTAGATTTGTCAATTTCCTTTTCAGATAAATTTGTGTATGATATAGGTGTTTTTTCTCCAGCATTTACACCTTTAACTTGTACTTCCTCTAAGAGTTGTGATAGAGAAACAGTGTCTTGTTGTTGTGTAAAACCAAATATTGGTAATGTCATCATTACAGCAATACTCCATTTTTTGTTAAACATTGTTTTAATTTTTTAGTTAATATTTAAAATTAGAGGGGTATTGTTTGTTTTATTTAACTAACTCACATTTTCCTATGATGAATTACCATCTCAGGTTCAATGGGTATAATCTCAGCCAAATTTTAGGCACCCCCTTAATAAGATTGCACAAAATTACAAAAAGTAGTTAGTTGAGAGAAGTCAGTTGGTCGATTTTTTTAATTACCTTCTCTAATCTGTCTTTTCCTTCTACAATATAGTAGTTATGTTCTAAATTATCTAATTCCATTTTATATATCTCAAAGAGTTCCATTCTGTCATTTGGATTTTCTCTAAGTGGATCTGACTCCCATGGAATATCGGGTTTACATAATAAATATAGTCTGATTTCATTTTGTTGTTCTTCGATTTTATCTAAAATCCAAGTGTCACAATTACCAAATTTATATTCACTCCATATTTTTATGGTAATTAAATCAGTATCTAAAACTATATTATCTTTTTCTGAATTAAGTTGCCCTTTTGCTATCCTTAATAAATCCTCTTGCATATATTCATTGCCTTTTTTTTTAAGGTATGTTCTGGCGTATTCTTTAGATTGAGAAAGTTTGAAATGACTTGCGATATCATTACAAAGTGTAGTTTTTCCTGAACTTTCAGGTCCTGTTACAACAATCTTATCCATTAATTTTCATTCTATTAACCCAGGAAAAATATCCGAAAATAGCTATAATAGTGTAGGCGAAAAAAAGTAGAGAAGTTAAATGTAGATCTCTATTAAAATATAGATAGACAGAAACTAAATCAATAACAATCCAATATAACCAATTCCCTAATACTTTTTTAACCACCATATAAGTAGCAATCAAGCTAAAAATTGTAGTAAATGAATCTGTAATGGGCATTACAGAATCTGTATATGTAGCAAAATAGAATCCAATAAAAAAAGTGAGAATTGCACCAAGAACTATGATTCCAAGATGAGTGAATACAGACCATTCCTTAATCTCTTCTTTGTTCTGCTTATTCCACATGTAATATCCTACTCCCGCCATTATTAGATAAAATATCTGTAATCCAGTTTCCGGATATAATTTAGCAGTATAACAAATGTGTATATATAAACTAACACTAATAAAAGCAGAAACCCAGCACCAGATACTTTCTCTTGCTGCTAAAACAACATATATTACAGAGAAAAATACAGCGATGGTTTCAATAATACTCCAGTTGAACTTTATATTTGTAAGTATCTGAAAAAATTCTTGCATTAAAAATTTGGTTTTTCTTCTAAATTAATATTAATAACCTTAGTCTTTATTAAGAGGATACATAGATATTTCTACTGAGCATTCCATTCGGTATTTTTTATTTTGATTGATATTTCTGTGATTAAATCAGTGTTATTTTCGATAGCATTCCCTACTACGATAACATCTGCTCCAGCTTTTAGTTTTTCTAATGCTTTTTCAGAGGTATTTATACCTCCACCTATTATTAAAGGACATTCTATTTGCTCAGATACAGATTTAATCATTTCTTCAGTTACAGTATTGATTGCTCCACTTCCTCCATCCATAAAAATTAATTTTAAACCTAACATTTCTCCAGCTATTGCGGTACATACTGCAACATCATTTTTATCGTGCGGTATAGGAGTTGTGGTGCTCATGTAAGAAGCAGTAGTTGATTTTCCGCTTTCTATTAACATATATCCTGTAGATAAAACTTCCAAACTTGATTTTTTTAATATTGGAGCTGTGATTACTTGTTTGCCAATTAACATTTCCGCATTTCTTCCGGAAATTAAAGAAAGAAAAAGAATTCCATCCGCTTTATTATGTACTTGCATTGCATTTCCTGGAAACAAAACTACTGGTATATTAGAATTTTCTTTAATGTTAGAAATGCAAGAATTTAAACTGTCGTTAGTTAATAAACTTCCTCCTACAAAAAAGAAGTCTACTTTATTTTTGTTTGCCTTATTAATTATAGTAGATAACCTTTCGTTATTTTGTTTGTCTGGGTCAATTAATATTGCAAAAAGTTTTTTACCTTCTTTTTTAGACTTTAAAATATGCGTGTAAATATCTTTCATCTCATCTGCAAACATACACTAAATACTTATTTTCAATTTTAAAATAATATGCTTTTAAATATTTTTTTTTGAAATGTACTATCAACATACCCTTATTCTTTGCTTCAAAATCTTCTAATAAGATATCTTTTTTAAAATTTATATTTCCTTTTTTATGAAATTTATAAACGGATTCTTTTATACACCAGATTAAACTTGTTTTATTCTCTGTTAAATTGGTTTGATTCTGGTTGACAAATTTTGATTGAGTTTTCATAGATTTTTCAGAAATCTCCTCTATGTCTACTCCTATTAAATTGTCACTTATCGTAATGCAAACTAAATTTCCTGAATGAGAGATAGAAATATGTTGATGATTATTTAGTAGTGGAGCTCCATTTTCAGAATAAGATATTTTAAGATTTTTAGAATGTAAATAAAGTAAAATTCTGGCACAGATAAATTCTAGGTTTCTTTTTTCAGATCTAAATTTAGGGAATTCTATATTAGGATATAATTGGACTAATTCTTCTAAAGATTCTTGAATCCTCCAGATGTAAATTAAAACATTATTTTCCTCTTTTTTAAGGACTAATGGCATATGGTGATTTGTTGAGGCTAAAGTAATAATTATGCTTATATTTGCAGTCCTTTTTAAAAAATATGGCAGTAGAAACTATGAATTACAAAGTAAAAGACATCTCCTTAGCTGATTGGGGGAGAAAAGAAATAAAATTAGCAGAGGCAGAAATGCCAGGACTTATGTCTATTAGAGAAGAGTATGGTGATAGTAAACCTCTAACAGGAGCTAGAATTGCAGGTTGTTTACACATGACTATTCAAACAGCAGTGCTTATTGAAACATTAGTTCATTTGGGAGCTGAGGTCACCTGGTCATCTTGTAATATATTTTCAACTCAGGATCAAGCTGCTGCGGCAATTGCTAAATCAGGAGTTCCTGTTTTTGCATGGAAAGGGATGAATGAAGATGAATTTGATTGGTGTATTGAGCAAACTCTTCATGGCTTTAATGATGGGAAGCCGTTAAATATGATTTTAGATGATGGAGGCGATTTAACAAACATGGTCTTAGATAGATATCCTCATTTAGTTGAAGAGATAAGAGGTCTTTCCGAAGAAACTACTACAGGAGTTCATAGATTATATGAAAGGATGGACAAAGGGACTCTCACCATCCCAGCAATTAACATAAACGATTCCGTAACTAAATCAAAGTTTGATAACAAATATGGTTGTAAAGAATCATTGGTAGACGCTATAAGAAGGGCTACGGATGTAATGATGGCTGGAAAAGTGGCTATTGTTGCCGGTTATGGTGATGTGGGAAAAGGTTCAGCGGCTTCATTAAGAGGAGCGGGCGCCAGAGTTATTGTAACCGAAATTGATCCAATTTGTGCTCTTCAAGCTGCTATGGACGGATTTGCGGTAAAGAGAATGGATGATGTGGTAAAACAAGCGGACATTGTAGTAACTACTACAGGAAATAAAGATATCATTCAATCACGTCATTTTGAAAGTATGAAAGATAAAACTATTGTATGTAATATTGGACATTTTGATAATGAAATTGATGTCGCTTGGCTAAATGAGAATTGGGGGCATACTAAAAATGAAATTAAACCTCAGGTGGATATGTATACAATAAATGGAAATGATATTATTTTACTTGCTGAAGGTCGATTGGTAAATTTAGGATGTGCTACAGGTCACCCCTCATTTGTAATGTCTAATTCTTTTACTAATCAGGTGCTTGCACAATTAGAGCTTTGGAATCATTCAGAAAAATATGAAAATAAAGTATATATGTTGCCTAAACATTTAGATGAAAAGGTTGCAAAATTACACCTTTCAAAGATTGGTGTAGAATTAGAAACATTAAGACCAGATCAAGCAGAATATATTGGTGTGAAAGTTGAAGGCCCTTATAAGCCAGATTACTACAGATATTAATTTTAGTCTAAAATTTAGTAGATATGAAAATTTCGAGAGGTCGGGATTTTGTTAGTTTGTAATTTTTAGAATCCCGCCAGAATAAGAAGTGTAATATTGTTTTAGTGGCAATAACGCTGGTCCATTAGCTGTTACACCTTCTTGGTCAATTAAGAATTTTGATTCACAACAAGAACAGGAAGCTATTGTAGCATTAATCGAATCAATATAGGCGCACTCCGAAGATGGTTCAAAAGAACAATTTCTATCAAATGCTCTGTAGTCATTCACGTTTAAATGGTAAATTATTATTCCTTTTACTCCTCCTGATATAAAAATGGAATTACCTATAGCTCCTAAATCAGAATATTCTGGTTGATTTAATGGGATCTCAATGTTTACATAAACATCTCTGATGTAATCATTTCTATCAATACATGAACTGAAAAAAATGAATAAAAATAAGGATATAATTAGTTTTTTCACACTGCAATTTTACAAATAAAAATAGTAGTATAATAGTGAAGAGATTTTTTTGTGGCAATAGTAAAAGTTATTATCTTTACCGCCTTTGATAATAAATTTTAATAAAACATTTATATACCTATGTTTAAAAAAATATACTTAACAACACTTTTTGGATTATTTGCTACAATTACATTTGCCCAGACAGGGACCCTTAAGGGGGTTATTACAAATAGAGTTACTGGCGCTCCGGTTGATTTTGCGAATGTTGTAATAATGAAAAATGGTGTGCAAAAAGGTGGTACCTCTACTGGTTTAGATGGTAGTTTTACTATTAAACCAATTGATCCTGGTACCTACACCGTCAAAGCTTCCTTTGCTGGATATACAACTTTCTCCTTGGAGGGAGTAATTATTTCTGCAAATAAGATTACTTATCTAACAGGTGATAATGCTATAAAAATGACAGAAGGGGTTTTAGTAGATGAAATTGAGGTGAAAGGGTTTACAAAGCCACTCATTGACCAGGGTAATCTATCTGGAGAAACAAAAACTTCAAAAGAAATTGTAGCGCTGCCAACGAAGAGTATCAACTCTATTGCTTCTACAACAGCAGGTATATATCAGAAGGATGAAGGTGATGCTGTAAATGTTAGAGGTTCTCGTTCAGATGCGACCTCTTATATTGTAGACGGTATTAAAGTAAGAGGTACAATGGGAGTTCCTACTTCAGCAATAGAACAGATTACTGTGGTTACAGGAGGTCTTCCAGCTAAGTATGGAGATGCTACTGGAGGAGTTATTGAGGTAACAACAAAAGGTCCATCTAATAAATTGTTTGGATCTTTTGAGTATGAGTCTTCAAGATTATTCGATGATTATAATTACGACTTATTAGGATTTGCTCTTTCGGGACCTATTTTTAGAAAAACTAACTCAGATGGAACGAAAGGAAATTCAGTTGTTGGATTCTTTTTATCCGGAGAATTAAGAAATGTAGATGACTCGGATCCATCAGCAATAGGAATGTGGAAGGTTAAAGATAATAAATTAGCGGAATTAAAAGCGACCCCATTTATTATTGCTCCTAATGCCGCTGCTGGTTTCTTAAGTACTTCTGATTTCTTAACTGAGGATGACTTTGAAAATGTTCAAGCAAAATTAAATACAAATAAGTTTAGATACAATTTTGCTGGTAAATTAGATATAAAACCAGCTAAAAATACTTTCTTATCTTTAGGAGGGACATATTACAAGAGCGATGGTCAAAATTATAGCTATTGGAGATCTATGTTTAGCTCATCTAATAACAGTACTTCAACTCAGGAAACATGGAGAGTTTTTGGAAGACTTACTCAAAAGTTTGGTACCGAGGAATCTAACAGTGAGAAAAGTTCCAGCTTGATTAAAAACGCATATATAACAATACAGGGAGATTACACATCTAATTATTATCAGACTTATGATGAGCGACATAAGTACAATTTGTTTAATTATGGACATGTTGGGAATTTTGTTACTCATAAAGCTCCTGTATATGGAAATGGAACAGCTATAGATTCAATTACAGGCATTCCTTACTCGGGACAAATTTTGTTAGGATGGAGAGATACATTATATGAGTTTTTTGATTCCACTACTCACAACCCAGACGCAGCAAATTATACTAGTGCTTACTACGACATGTTTGAGCAATATGGAATGTCTCACAATATATTTCTGGATATGGAGCTGATGGAGTTATTAGAACAGAGTTTGATCTTCAGGGACAGGGATTAAGAAATGGAGATGGACCATCTTCTGTTTATTCTTTATTTGGTAATTGGGGGACACAATACACTGGTGCAAATCGACAGTATAATACACAATCAACTTTTAAGTTCTCTGCTTCCGCTGATGTAGGAGATCATGAGATTTCTTTTGGTTTTGAAAGAGAGACTAGAGTAGATAAGTACTGGGGAGTAGGAGCAAATGGTTTGTGGACTCTTGCTCGTCAACTAACTAATAAACATATAGTTCAAAGAGATATATACAATCCAATACCTATATTTGATGCAAATGGAATTTTTCAAGACACTGTAGATTTTAATAGGTTAAATGAGCAACAGTATGATAATTTGGGTAATCCTATATTTTATTATTCTGATGCAGATGGTAATCAGTATCAGGGGATTGGATTAAGTCAACAATCTACCTTTGATTATAATTTAAGAGGAAATCTTGAAGGATATAATTATGATGATATAAATTGGATTGATATTGACAATCTAGACCCTGACCAATTAAGTATTAATTATTTTAGTGCAAATGAGTTATTAAACGGAGGGTCTAATTATGTTTATTATTTTGGATTTGATGCTTTTGGAAATCCTATTTCTGGGACCCCTACTTTAACAGATTACTTTGGTCATAGAAATAAAGATGGAAATTTAGTTGAAAAGGGGTCTGTTACGCCACAGAATGAAATTGGAACAGTAATCTCAGAAAATCAGTTAAGAAGAGAAGTAGCTGCGTTTAGTCCCATTTACACAGCTGGTTATATTCAAGATAAATTTGCAGTTAATGATTTATTATTTAATATAGGTTTACGTATAGATAACTATGATGCAAACCAACCAGTATTAAATGATAAATATTTATTATTTAATCCGTCTCTAGCTAATACACAAGCCGCTAAATCATTGTTACCAAATCCTGATCCTGATAATTTAGATTGGGAAGATTTGAATCATCCTTCTTCTATTGGTGATAATTTTGTAGTATATGTAGATAATATTGAAGATGCATCAAGAATTGTTGGATATAGAGATGGAGATAATTGGTATAATGAGCAAGGAGTTCAAATTTCAGACCCTACTTTATTAGCAGAAGCTGCTGAAGGAAAAATTTCTCCATTATTAGACGAGGATGCGATTAAAGCAGTTAAAGGTGGTTACAAGACAGATGATGCTTTTGTAGATTATAAGGCTCAAACAACTTTTATGCCACGTATTGCATTCTCTTTCCCAATCTCAGATGAAGCACAGTTCTTTGCTCACTATGATGTTTTAACTCAAAGACCTCCATCAGCTAATAGAATTGAGCCATTGGATTATTTATATATGGAAGATAATGTAGGAGCTCTTTTAAATAATCCTGATTTGAAACCAGAAAAAACTATAGATTACGAACTAGGTTTTGCTAAGAAATTAACTCTTTCTTCAGCGCTAAAGATGTCTTTATTTTACAAAGAATTGAGAGATATGATTCAGGTTACAAATGTACTGGGTGCTTATCCTGCTACTTATATGATGTATCAGAATATTGACTTTGGTACTGTAAAAGGATTTTCTGCAAGCTACGACTTAAGAAGAACTGGAAGAGTACAAATGACTACTAACTATACCTTACAATTTGCTGATGGTACAGGTTCATCAGCTTCCTCCGGATATAGTTTGGTTAATACAGGTCAGCCAAATTTAAGAACAACTATCCCATTATCTTATGATCAAAGACATGCTCTCTCCGCATCTGTAGATTATAGATATAAAACCGGAGATAAATATACAGGTCCAGTTTTATTTGGTTTGAAAATATTTGAAGATGCTGGAGCTAATATTATGATGTCTGCAGGTTCTGGAACTCCTTATTCAAGACAGTCAAATATTACTCAGGAAGCAGCTGATGGAATTAATGATCGTTCTACTCTTATGGGTAGTATTAATGGATCTAGATTGCCATGGCAGTTTAGATTAAATGCTAAGTTTAATAAGAATTTTGAAATTAAATGGAATAAGAAAAAATCCTCTTTTGTTAATGCTTATTTACAAATTCAGAATCTTTTAGATGCTAAAAACATTATTAGTGTATACAGAGCTACTGGTAATCCAGAGGATGATGGATATTTAACAGCTGCAGAATCACAGAATGATATTATGAGTAGAAACAACCCTGATTCCTTCAGATATTTATATTCGTTAGCGGTAAACAATCCGTCACATTATAGTTTGCCAAGAACATTTAGATTAGGTTTATCGCTTACCTTTTAATAAAAATTAATTATGATATCAAAAAAATCATTTATAAATATGAAATTTAATAAACAAATAATAATAACATTTGTAATTGCATTTCTGACGAGTTTTGGAATTACTGCAAAAGAAAATGTTCCGAACCCTAATATGAATTCTAGTAATTATTCTAAAGTTGCTTCAGGATGTTCTCCTGCAACATCTCAAACGGATATCGATGTAAATAATGTAAGAGCTACTATTTTAGGTGGAGGTGATATGTGGTGGAATTTATCAGATGCTCAATATGAGATTCCAAAAGGAAGTGGATTAAATTCTTTATTTGCTGGTTCTTTATGGATTGGTGGTGTAGATGCTGGAGGTCAGTTGAAGGTTGCCGCTATGACTTACAGACAAGGGGGAAATGATTTCTGGCCTGGGCCATTAGATATTGCAACAGGTACTATAACTTCAGATGAGTGTAATATCTGGGACAAACATTTTAAAATCACAAGGGCAGAAGTGGAAGAGTTTGTAGCTAGATTTGGATCTGACCCAACTTATGATCAATCTATGATACCGGAATCTATTATGAACTGGCCAGCTAATGGTAATTCTGCTCAAGATCAATTTTTAGCTCCATTCTATGATCTAAATGGAAATGGAATCTATGAACCTTTACTGGGTGATTATCCAGATTATAATATAACTGGAGACAATGATGAAGCTGAGTTATATGGAGATCAAACATTATGGTGGATATTTAATGATAAAGGAAATATCCATACAGAAACAGAAGCAGATCCAATTGGATTAGAAATTCATGCTCAAGCATTTGGTTTTACAGCTGATAATGAGATTAATGATATGACTTTCTATAATTATAAGATTATTAATAGATCTACACTACCATTATCAGATGTATATTTTGGGCAATGGGTTGATCCAGATCTAGGCTATTATTTAGATGATTATGTTGGTTGTGATGTGAGTTTAGGATTAGGTATCTGTTATAATGGTGATGCAGAAGATGAGGGAGCACAAGGATATGGATTTAATCCACCTGCTATTGGAGTAGATTTCTTTCAAGGACCATTAGCAGATCCAAATGATGGATTAGATAATGATAGAGATGGTATTATTGATGAAGAGGGAGAGCAGATTATCATGTCAAAATTTGTATATTATAACAATGACTTTACAGTTAGAGGAAATCCTGAAAATGGAACACATATTTACAATTATTTAAGAGGTATTTGGAAAGATAATGTTCCTATGACTTATGGTGGAGATGGAAAGGGTTCAGGTCCTGGAGCCACTACTGATCTTTGTAATTTCATGTTTCCAGGAGTGTCAGATCCAGATTTCCCTGGACAAGAATGGTCAGAGGTTACAGCCGGTAATCAACCTGCTGATAGAAGATTTATTCAATCTGCCGGTCCTTTTACATTAGAACCTGGAGCTGTAAATACAATTACTACTGGAGTGGTTTGGGCACGAGCTCAAGCAGGAGGAAATGAAGCATCTGTTCAATTAGTAAAGATATACGATAGAGAAGCTCAAGCACTTTTTGATAATAATTTTAATATTATGAATGGACCTGATGCTCCAGATTTAGAAATTAGAGAATTAGATAAAGAATTAATTATTTCTTTAACTAATAAAGAATCTTCTAATAACTATAATGAAGAGTACTCAGAGAAAGATCCATACATTACATTAGCTTCAAATGTAGATAATCAGAATTATAAATTCCAAGGTTATTTAGTGTATCAATTAAAAGACGCTACAGTCTCTGTAACGGACCTTGATAATCCAGATAAAGCTAGATTAGTTTTCCGTTCAGACATTAAGGATGGTGTAAAAGGAATAATTAATCAGTATCTTGATCCTATCATGAACGTATATGTTCCAGTTGAAGAGATCCCTTCATTAATGGAGTCTGGTGTAGCTGGAGCTGTAGATGAAGGAGTAGAATATTCGTTTCGAGTTACTGAGGATAAGTTTGCTTTAGGTAATCCAACTTTAGTAAATCATAAAACATATCATTATATGGCTATTGCTTACGGATTTAATCCAGCAGAAATAAATGCAAATCCGTATGATGTTAACAATCCACTTTATGATGGTAGAAATCAGCCTCATATCGCTGGAAGAAGAAATATTAGACCTTATACTGCAATTCCTCATCAAATTGCTCCTGAGAATGGAGGTACTGTTTTAGGAGCTTCTTATGGTGATGGGGTTAAAATAAGAAGAGTAGAAGGTAGTGGTACCGGTACTAATACATTAGAGATTGATTCTGCTACTGTTAACGAAATTCTTGAGAATGGTAAATCTTTATTCCCTTCTTACAAGAACGGAATGGGACCTATTACTATTTCTGTAGTTGATCCAGTTGAGATCAAAGGAGAAGATTATACAGTTATTTTAGAACAGCCAGTTAAAACTCCACAAGGAGCGGTTACTTCCTATGAAAATTGGACTGTTTTAAATGGAAATGATACTTTAATATCTAGTTCAAAATCAATAGATGTAGGAGTAGAACAATTATTTCCCAAACATGGATTCTCAATAAAACTTAACCAAGTAGAAGTACCAACTAGTGATCCAATTACAAATACCAATAATGGATTTATATCAGGTGAAATCGAGTTTGATGATCCATACGACAAATGGTTAACAGGACTTCCAGATTATGATGAACCTTTCTTATACGGATTAAACTGGATACGTTCAGGGTCTTATTCTGATGAAGATGATGACAAATTAGATGATTATTTTTCTGATGAGGATCCCAATGGAATTTATGAAACTGTTGTAGAACAATCCGCGACAGTTTTTGGAGGTTTAGAGATTTCTGGTGGTACTTGGGCTCCTTACAGATTTGCATCACACTTCAATAGTGGTCCAGGGCAAAATTATTATACATCATTCCCTTATTCATCTGCAACAACACTAAATTCCGTAGATATTGTATTTACCCCAGACCAAACTAAATGGACTAGATGTGTAGTTGTAGAAGCTTCTGATGATAAAAATTTAGCGGAAGGAGGTCAAACTAAATTAGGACTAAGAAGTTCTCCTTCAGTAGGTAAAGATGGTAATCCGGATAACTCAGGAACTTATGGTATGGGTTGGTTTCCTGGTTATGTCATTGACATAGAAACAGGAGAAAGATTAAATGTAATCTTCTCAGAAGATTCTTGGTTAGCTGGAGAAAATGGAAGAGACATGATCTGGAATCCAACATCTAACATTGTTACTGAGGAGTTCCCATTTTATTCAACTAATTCTGGAGAATTTTCTGGAGGAAGTTATTTGTTAGGAGGTAAACATTTTGTATATGTAATTGGAGGAGATGCGTCAGTTTTAGCAGAAGATGATTATTTAAACGAAGATTTATGTCCTTCTTATGATGAAGGAGCCTGGATTTATAACCTATTATCAGATTCTACTTCTAATTCTTTTGAAGGAAATATTGCAAAAGTATTCCAACATACTACTTGGGTAGGGGCTCCTTTACTAGCTCCTGGTTTAGGATCAAAGATTTTTGGAAAAAATGGAAATAATACAGCGAGGGTAAAACTTAGAGTTGAATCTTCATATAATCCATATGTAAATGTTGAGCCATCACAAATATTAAGTACTGCTGATGATTTAGTAGTTGGTAACACCTACTATGTAGCCGACAAAAATATGCAGAAACATAATGCGAGATTACAACTTACTTATCCTAAAATATTAGGTGGTAAGAAAGCAACTCACGCTGGAACGGACTATCAGGTTGGAGAGTCTTTTATAGCAACTTCTAACTCGTGGTCAGGAAATTCTAAAGCAAGATTAATTACCGAGATTCCTATAAATAATTTTGATCCTGTATATGAGTTTAATACTTCAGACTTAATATCTAAACAAAATGATAACCAACAGGCGGTGTCCGCTTTAGATTTAATAAATGTTGTTCCAAATCCATATTATGGATATTCAGGATACGAGACAAGTCAGTTAGATAATAGAATAAAACTAACCAACCTTCCTGAAGAGTCCCTGATTAGAATCTATACAGTTAGCGGAACTCTAATCAAGACTATTAAAAAGTCGGATCAATTAACATCTGTAGATTGGGATTTAAAGAACGATCATGGTATTCCTATTGCTAGTGGTTTATATATTATTCATGTTGAAACAACTATTGATAATTTAAAGCAGGAAAAGATTTTAAAATGGTTTGGTGTATTACGTCCTGTTGACTTAGATACATTCTAATAAAAAAGAAAAATGAAAATTTTAAATATGAAAAAAATAACTCATTGTTTAAAGGTAATTGTAATTTCAGCAGTATTATTACTCTCTGTAATAGATGGAACTGCTCAAGAACAAGCAATAAGATCTGGATCTGCTGGTGCGGCAGAATTATTAATTAATCCTTTTTCTAGAACTTCTGGTTGGGGAGCCGCGAATGTTGCTGGAGTGATTGGCCTTGAAGGTCAGTATTCTAACGTTGCAGGATTAGCGTCAACTGAGCAAACAGAATTAATATTCTCACAAACATCATGGTTACAATATGGAAACGAATTATTTAATGCGGATGAATCGGTGAGTAGTATAAGTACTTTCGGATTTTCTCAAAGAGTAAGTGAATCAGGAGTATTAGGAATTGGTGTTATGGCAATGGATTTTGGTGATATTGAAATTACTACAGTAGATATGCCTGATGGGGGTATTGGAACATTTTCACCAAAGTTTATGAATATTGGAGCCTCTTATGCGCATGTTTTTTCAAACAGTATTCAAGGGGGTTTTACTCTTAGAATGATTTCAGAACAAATTGCGGATGTAAGTGCTAATGGAGTAGCTTTAGACGCGGGTATTCAGTACAGAACTGGAGAACAAGATGAATTGAAATTTGGAATTTCATTTAAAAACTGGGGTCCTAGGATGTCTTTCTCTGGAGATGGACTTTCATTTAGAGGAATAGTTGGAAGTGAAGATGATTATAAAATGACAGTAGAACAAAGATCATCTTTCTTTGAATTACCTTCATTATTTAATATTGGTATGTCTTATGATATAATAATATTAGATCATAGGGTTACTTGCGCTGGAACATTTACTTCAAATTCTTTTCAGAAAGATCAATATAGAATAGGGACGGAATATTCTTATAAAGATTATTTTATGGCAAGAATGGGATATGTTTATGAGGAGGGAATAGGTGATATTGAGACTACTTCTACTGCATTGACAGGCCCTACAGCAGGTTTTACTGTTGAATTACCAATGGGTAATGGATCTACTTTTGGAGTAGATTACTCATACACCGCTACTGATCCGTTTAAAGGATCTCACGCTATAGGGTGTAGAATAAATTTGTAAAACGAAATACCAACATATAAATTAATAAGGAAGGTAAAACTTCCTTTTTGCAGTTTAATATAACACTAAAAGAATATAATATGAGTGATATACAATATTTTACAGAAGATGGTTTAAAAAAATTAAAAGATGAATTAGATCATTTAAAAAGTGTAGAAAGGCCAAAAATAATTCAACAAATTGCAGAAGCAAGAGATAAGGGAGATTTATCTGAAAACGCAGAGTATGACGCTGCAAAAGAGGCTCAAGGTCATTTAGAGGATAAAATAAATAAATTAGAATCCTTGTATAGTAACGCAAGAGTTGTAGATACTTCAAAATTAGATATTTCTACTGTTAGATTATTAACAAAGGTCACTATAAAAAATACGGCAAATAATATGCAAATGTCTTATTCTATAGTTCCAGAAGCAGAGGCTGACCTAAAATCAAAAAAGATTTCAGTTACATCACCAATAGGAAAGGGTTTATTAGGAAAAAGTGTTGGGGAGATTGCTGAAATTCAAATTCCAAATGGTACTATTAAATTTGAAATAGTAAATATTGAAGCTGCTTAATGTCTAGTATATTTACTAAAATAGTAAATAATGAGATTCCTTTCTACAAGATTGCTGAAGATGATAAGTTTCTCGCTTTTTTGGATATATTTCCTTTAGCTTATGGACATGTTTTAGTTATTCCTAAAAAGGAAATAGATTATATTTTTGATATAGATTCTGATGAATATATTGGACTTTGGAAATTTGCAAAACAAGTAGCTAAAGCAATGGATAAAGTATTAGTTTGCGAAAGAATTGGTGTAGCTGTTATTGGACTGGAAGTTCCACATGCACATATTCATTTAGTTCCTATTAATGGAGTCTCAGATATTAATTTTGATAAACCTAAAAAGAGTTTCTCTGCAGAAAAAATGAGAGAAGTTGCGGACAGGATTAGACAATCTCTAGGCTAATTTATCAGGATTTTCCTTCAAAAAAGAAGACCAAGAGGAATAACTTTTAACTTTAGATCCTGAATTCCTTTGGAAATAATGACATACAGCTGCTGCAAGGCCATCAGTTGCATCTAAATGTTTTGGCATTTCTCTTATTTTTAATAAGGATTGTAACATGGAAGCAACCTGAACTTTAGACGCATTACCGTTACCTGTAATTGATTTTTTTATTTTTTTTGGTGTATATTCAAAAATTGGAACATTCTTATACAGCGCTGCAGCCATGGCAACTCCTTGCGCTCTACCAAGTTTTAGCATAGATTGTACATTCTTCCCAAAAAATGGAGCTTCTAAGGAAACTTCATCAGGTTTGTACTCTTCTACTAGCTTTACAGTTCGTTCAAAAATTCTTTTAAGTTTTAGTGCATGATTATCAATTTTTTCTAAATGGATCACACCCATTTGAAGCATCTCCATTTCCTTTCCTTTTATGATTATGATACCATACCCCATGATTGTAGTTCCTGGGTCAATTCCTAATATGATTTTTTCTTCCTCCAAAATATACTTTCAAAAATAGTAAATGATTTTTATAGTATATCTTAATTTTCAAATTTTGATTAAGTTTGTATTAACAACATTTTTTATGATTTCTATAATAATTTTATTCATTTACTTTGTTTTGTTTTATGTTTATATTCGGTCATGGAATAAAATTAACTCCCTGGAAATCAAGCGTTATACTAAATCAGTATCTGTAATAATAGCATGTAGAAATGAAGATCAGAATATTCTTAAACTTATTAGTTGTTTAAAAAAGCAAAATTTTGACAAGAAAAAACTAGAATTGATTTTTATTAATGATCATTCGGAAGATAAAACATTAGAATTATTAGAAAAATCACAAAAAAATTGTAGTTATTTAGAAGTTATAAATCTTAAGGATTCAATTACTGGTAAGAAAAATGCAATTAGAGAGGGAATTAAAGCGGCTGCAGGAGATATTATTCTTTGTACTGATGCAGATTGTGAAATGGGAGAAAGGTGGATAGAAACGATAATTAAATATTTCGAGGACCCTAATTGCAGATTTATTTCCGCTCCAGTTATGTTAAATGAAGAAAATAATTTATTTTCTAAGTATCAGCAATTAGAATTATTGTCATTAGTATTAACCTCTGCTGCTGCAATCGGTTTAAATAAACCTACTTTATGTAACGGAGCGAATATAGCTTTTAGAAGAAAAGATTATTTGAAAATTAATCAAAAGGATTTTGAGAAATTTACAACTGATGATTTGTCTTTACTGCATTATTTCAAAGATAAGTTTAAGAATTGTATATTCTTTATTAAAGATATAGAAGCTATAGTTTCTACAGATAAGCATGAAAGTTTAGAATCTTATTTTTCTCAAAAAATGAGATGGATTTCATCTTCAAGATATTTTACAGATTCACATACTATTTTAATTTCTCTTTTAGTCTATCTAGTAAATATAATATTTTTTTACTCTGTTTTACAGATTATATATTCTTTTATTTTTGTTTTAGATTTATTTACAAGTTCTTATTATTTATTAATAATTGCTATAAAAGTTTTCATTGATTTTCTTTTTCTTAATACAAGATTAGATTTCTTTAATAAAGAAAACTTATTAAAATATCTTTTTCCCTTTGCGGTAATTCATTCAATTATTACAGTTGTTATTGTACCTTTGTCATTTATTATTCCATTGCAATGGAAAGGAAGAAAACTATGAACTCACAATCTTTAAATAGAATAGCTTGGAGTAGATTTAAAAAGGATAAGATGGCTCTAGTCTCATTATTTTTTATTGTTTTTTTATCTATGTTATCTGTAATCCCTTATGTTTTTATGACTGATAAAACAGAGTATGCAAGTGAGATGAATCTGGATATTTCTACACTTCCTCCTTTCTCTACTATATCTGTACTTAACATTGAAGATGATGTAATCTTTGCAAAAAATGTTACAGAGAAAAGATGGGGAGTAACATATGATTTAATATCTAGTTCAGAATATGTAGAATATGTAGGAGAATATTCTCACTATAAAAGAACTTATTATTTTGGGACAGATAAATTCGGTAGAGATCTTTTCAGTAGAATCATATATGGAACTAGAATTTCTTTGTCTATAGGCTTTGTATCAGTATTGATTTCATTAATAATTGGAGTTTTGTTAGGGTCTTTTGCAGGATATTATGGAGGAAATATTGACAATATTATAATGTGGTTTGTAAATGTATTTTGGTCTATACCAACCCTTTTAATGGTCATTGCAATAACTTTAGCTTTGGGAAAGGGTTATTGGCAAGTTTTTGTTGCGGTTGGGCTTACGATGTGGGTAGAAGTAGCTAGATTAGTTCGTGGCGAATTTATTTCTCAAAGAAATCGAGAATATGTTGAAGCAGGATTAGTTTTGGGTTATTCTAATTTTAGAGTCATTTTTAAACATATTCTTCCAAATATTATTGCTCCGGTTATTGTTATTTCTGCAGCAAATTTTGCGGCCGCTATCTTGATAGAAGCAGGACTTAGTTTTTTAGGGTTAGGATCTCAACCTCCTATTCCCTCTTGGGGAGCCATGATAAAGGATCACTATAATTATATTATTATGAATAAGGCATATTTAGCAATAATTCCAGGTATTTGTATTATGTTTTCAGTGTTAGCTTTTATGCTTTTAGGCAATGGTTTGAGATCTGCACTAGAAGTGAGGGGGTAAAAAAGAGGCTATAAATTGCTAACATACTTTCATATAATCTTCTCCGTTTTTTTATAAAATTCTAGATAGAAATTTTTTAAATTTGCTTAAAATAAAAAATTTAAAAATGACAAAAAAAATATTATCAGTTGTATTGATTTTAACTTTTAGCTTTTTTTCTGCGAGTGCAGATGAAGGCATGTGGCTGCCTCATTTATTAAAATCTATGAATGAAGCAGACATGCAAGAATGCGGATTACAACTTACAGCGCAAGACTTATATGATGTCAATAATTCTTCTTTAAAAGATGCTATTGTTTCATTTGGAGGGTTTTGTACTGGAGAGATGATTTCATCTGAAGGGTTAGTTTTAACAAATCACCATTGTGGATATGGTCAGATACAAGAGCATTCTTCTCTAAGGAACGACTATTTAAAGGATGGATTCTGGGCAATGACTAGAGATGAAGAATTGCCAAATGATGGTTTATTTGTCTCTTTCTTAGTAAGTATAGAGAGCGTCACTGATAGAGTGTTAGAAGAATTAGGGGATGTTTCACAGTCTGAAAGAAACCAAAAGTTAAGATTGATTTTTAATTCAATTATTTCTGAATCTACTGAAGGAACAAATTATAATGCAAGAGTTAAATCTTTTTTTGGAGGTAATGAATTTTACCTAATGAAATATGTTACATATAATGATGTTAGATTGGTAGGTGCTCCACCTTCCTCCATTGGAAAGTATGGAGGAGATACGGATAACTGGATGTGGCCAAGACACACAGGGGATTTTGCATTGTTCAGAGTATATTGTGCTCCAGACGGATCTCCTGCAGAGTATTCAGAAGAAAATATTCCATATACTCCAAAACATCATCTTCCGATTCAACTAGATGGAGTGGATAATGGAGACTATACTATGATTTTTGGTTTTCCAGGTAGAACAGATAGGTATTTAACTTCTTTCGGAATACAACAAGCTTTAGATCAAACAAATCCTACAATAGTTCAAATTAGGCAAGAAAAGTTATCAATTATGAAAGCCGGTATGGATGCTAGTAAAAAAACAAAAATCCAATACGCGTCAAAGCACGCTCAAACATCAAACTACTGGAAATACTATATAGGCCAGTCAAAAGGACTCAAAAGAATGAAGGTTTACGATAAAAAATTAGCTATTCAAGATCAATTTATAGATTGGGTTAATTCAGGAGATGAAAATAGGTATGAGAAGTATGGAAATGTTTTGAATATAATTGAGGAAGCTTATGATCAGAATAAAAAAATTAATATCGCTAGAACGTATTTAAATGAGGCTATTTTCCAAGGAGCTGAAATCATGTACTTTTCTTATTTAATGAATAGGAAATTAGAGAATATACCTTCAGATGAAAAAGAAAAAAGAAAATTAATTAAGGATATAAAAATGGAAGCTAAAGAGTATTATAAAAATTATAATTCAACAATTGATGAGGAATTGTTTTCGTCAATGTTAGAAATGTATTATTATAATGTTCCGAAGAATCAGCATCCGTCAGTATTCAAAAGAATTGAACAGCAATTATTTGGTTTTAAGGCTTTAGATTTTGATTATTACGCTAGAAATGTTTTTAGAAGATCAATTTTCTCTTCTAAAGAGAAATTCTTTGAGTTTCTTGATAATCCTTCAAAGATGAAATTAGATAGAGATCCTGCCTATACTACAATGATGTCAATATATGACTATTATTTAGAAAATCACTATCAAAAAAGATTATCTGTAAGATCAAAATTGGATGAAGGAAACAGATTGTTTATTGCGGGTTTAAGAGAAATGAATCCTGATATAGATTATTATCCAAATGCAAATTCTACTATGAGGGTAACTTATGGAAATGTAGGTGATTATTCTCCCGGAAATGGAGCTCATTATGATTATTATACTACTATAGAAGGTATAATGGAAAAGGAAGACCCTTCTGATGATGAGTTTATTGTTCCAGAAAAACTAAAAGAGTTGTATTATCTTGGAGATTATGGTCAATATGCTGATAAGGACGGGAATTTAAGGATTAATTTCATCTCCAATAATGATATTACTGGTGGTAATTCAGGTTCTCCTGTTATTAATGCTTGGGGAGAGCTTGTTGGAACTGCATTTGATGGTAATTGGGAAGCAATGAGTGGAGATATTGTTTTTGAAAATGAAATTCAAAGAACTATTTCCGTAGATATTAGATACATTCTATTTATTATTGACAAGTATGCCGGAGCTACACATTTAATCGATGAAATGACTATTGCACCAAATCGTCCTGAAAAGATGACTTCTGAAGAGTTAGTTGCCATGGAATTAGAAAACGCTTTTTCAGATCCTAACACTATAGTAAAACCCTTAGAAATGAAGGAGTATATGGGAACTGAAATTCCAGTATTTGATATGCATTCATTCGGATCTGCATTTGACATGGCTGTAGAACAGTATGGTGCAAGTAATAAACAACTTTTTTGGTGGAAAGGAAATGTATATACTACAGAAGTAAAGTAGGAAAAATAAATAATATTATAGATTTTTTTATTTCTTAACAACAGTATGAAGGAATAACTCAATCAAAAAAAGTAATTAAAAGAAAAAAATTAATATTTATATGAAAGACAAAATTGCAGAAATATATTTTTATTTTGATTCCAAAAATATTTTTAACCTTCTAATTGAAAATCAAATACCTGAAATCTATGAATGTTTTGACAAAGGAGATGAGTTCGAATGTTGGATTAAAGTTGAAAATAGTCAAAGTCTAAAAACATTTTTTAAACATTTAATAGGTGTAACTGGGCTTAATTTCTTGGAAACTGAAGAATTAACAAGTGAAATATGGGATGGAACTGGTTTTGATTGCCTTAGTGAAGTTTATGGAGAAGAAAAATCAAATACTATCATAGATGATTCTTATAATTATTTAGAATCTCTTTTTGAATAGTTTAAATACTAATAAGCTCTTTTATTACTCCCCTCTATGAAATTTATAAAGGCAGTATTTACAACTTTTGTACCCCCAGGCGTTGGATAGTTTCCAGTAAAATACCAATCTCCTTGATGATTTGGACAAGAGGCGTGTAAATCCTCAATAGATTGATAAATTATTTCAACTTCTGCTTTAGTTCCTTTTGGAGTTAGGAGTTCAGATATTTTTTTTGAAATCTCATCAGCTGTGAAAGGTTTGTAAATTTCTTTAACATAATTTATCATATCTTCTTTTACTAAATTACATTGATCCTTACATTTGGTATAAGTTTCTTGTAATATATTTTCTTTGCCTGTTTCTTTGAGTAGTTCAACCGCTGCATTAAAGGCTATAAAATCTCCCATTTTTGCCATGTCGATTCCATAACAATCTGGATATCTAATTTGTGGAGCAGAAGATACAATTACAATTTTTTTAGGTTCTAGTCTATCTAGGATTCTGATAATAGATTGCTTAAGTGTAGTGCCTCTAACAATACTATCGTCAATCATTACTAGGTTGTCACTTGATTGCACTGTTCCATAATTTATATCATAAACATGAGCTACTAAATCATCTCTACTTTCATCTGAAGTAATAAAAGTTCTGAGTTTTGCGTCTTTAATAGCTATTTTTTCTGCTCTAGGAGAAATTTTAAGAATTTCCTCTATTTCTCGATGGTCAGGCTTGTCTCCAAGTGCTTTAATTTTTCTAGTTTTTACCTCATTCAGATACTTGTGACATCCTTTTAATAGCCCAAAATAAGAGACTTCTGCAGTATTTGGGATATATGAAAAGACAGTGTTTTTTACATCATTTTCTATGGATTTCAATACTTTTGGAAAAACTCTTTTTCCTAATTCTAGCCTTTCGTTATAAATGTCTTTATCATTCCCTCTTGAAAAATAGATTCTTTCAAAAGAACATGCTTTTCTTTCTAATGGTTTTCTTACTTGTTTTTCTTCAACACTTCCATCTTTTTTAATGATAAGTGCGTGACCTCTTTTTATTTCATATATATCTTCTGATTTACAATTAAAAGCTGTTTGTATTACAGGTCTTTCTGAAGCGACTACTATTACTTCCTCATCTCTGTAGTAATATGCTGGCCGTATTGCATTTGGGTCTCTTAAGGCAAAAGCGTCCCCATGTCCTAATAAACCACACATGACATATCCGCCATCCCAATGTTTAGCGGATTGAATTAAAATGTCTTGAATATCTAATTGATCTTCAATAACTTTAGTAATTTCTTTTTTTGTGAAACTCTCCTTATTTTTGTAGTAAATATCATCATTTGCTTCATCTAAGAAGTGACCAATCTTTTCGAGAATAGTTACTGTGTCTGCTTTTTGTTTAGGATGCTGTCCAATATTTACTAATTGCTGAAATAATTCATCTACATTAGTCATGTTGAAATTTCCAGCTAATACTAGGTTTCTTGTTTTCCAATTACTTTGTCTCAAAAATGGATGGCATTGCTCAATTGTATTGCCTCCAAAAGTACCATATCGTAGATGTCCTAAAAATAATTCTCCTGTAAAAGGAAGATTGTCTTTCATCCACTTTGTGTCTTTTAGCTTATCAGGTTCTTTATTTTCTAACTCAATAAATCGTTTGTTTGCTTGTTTAAAAACATCCTGAATAGGATTTGCTGTAACGGATCGTTTTCTGCTTATATATCTTTTACCAGGATCTACATCTAATTTTATATTTGCTAGTCCAACACCGTCTTGTCCTCTGTTGTGCTGCTTTTCCATCAATAAATACATTTTATTTAAACCATATAAAGAAGTTCCATATTTCATTTGATAGAATTCTAATGGTTTCAGTAGTCGTAACATCGCTACGCCACATTCGTGTTTTATTGAATCGCTCATTCTTTAATTTTTAGTTTTTTAAAATTAGGGTTTTTTTATTCTAATATCTTAATTAATCCATTAATTCCTGGGTTAGTATAACTTTTTCCATCAATAATTATAGTAGGAATTACTCTCTTGCCGTTATTTATGTTTTCTACTAAATCAGTAGCTTCTTTATTATCAGTGATAATAATATATTCATAAGAAACTCCTTTTGAGTCTAGAAAGTTTTTTGCGTGTATGCAGTCTGGACACCAGTCCGCTCCATAGATTTTAATATTCATAATTTTTTGCATTAAAGGTAAATGTTTTATTATCTTGAATTATTTTACATTGTTTACAGTGTGATATGTAGGTAAATTCATATTTTTTGTATAAATCAAACTCGTTTGAGTTTGTCGAAAATATTCTGGAACATTCTAACTCTCCTTCCTCTGAAAATCTCTTAATTCTAAAATCGTCTCCCTCTTTGCTGATTTCAAACCAGGAGCTGGATCCGATACCTCTAAGTAATTGTGCGTTTTCCGAAATATTTTTAGGTTTACTCATTATTTTCTTTCTATACTTTTAAAATACCCAGAAAAGATGTTTCGATTTATTTTTATACAACCATTTGTGTCTGTAAAGTAATAATTTCTATTACATATACTCACATTTCTTTTTGGAGATGGAGTGATACAGAAGGGAAATCTTAATCTTAATTTTTTTAGAAAATTAGGATTAGATTTTTGTATAGTTGATGATACAAATCTTGAGCAATTTGTTCCGTTTATTATGAACGGACCATATTCTACAGCTCCTTTATTTTGTATTTTCTTTGCAAAATTGAATGCGGTTCTAAAACAAACTCCTCCTAAAACTGAAGCGTATAAAACTCCCTCCCCATGATTTGCTTTTTTATAAGCTGCTTCTTTTAGAATTGTATCTATATTTAGGATTTCATTATTTTTTATCTCAGCTAGTAATGGAATTCCTACATCTGGATCAGTTTCAGCATCTCTCACTCTTCCGTATCCCTTTGGAGTGTGGTATCTTCCAAAATCCATATAGTGTAATTTTTTAGTTTCTGAATTTACAAGAATTAGTGCTGAGTGACCAACTCGGTATTTTCCATTCTTGGAAAAAAATCTATCGTACCAGGAATCTGAGGCTGTTACCATTCCTTCTGGCCAAGCTAGAGTAATAATAAAATCCTTATTAATCATTCGGTAAATATACTATAAATTATTTTCAGTAAATCCCTCTAATACTTTAAAGAAATTTAAAATATCTTCTTTGGTATTTTCTCTGTTTATACTTACTAGACGAACAAATTCTCTTTTTTTATGTTTACCATATCCAACCATTAACTTATTGTTATTATATAATTCAGTGCACAATAATTTTGGATCAATATTTTTGTAATTAAAACATATTGAAAGACTTTCTTCAAAACTATGAAGTGTGTAGTTTGAATTGTTTCTGATATAATCTCTTGCGAAACTTGCTAGTTTATAATTATGATCTACCATTTCTGAAATCCCATCTGTACCATATGATTTCCAGAGAGTCCAGAATTTTAAGGCATTATTTCTTCTGCCGCATTCAAAAGAAATTTGCCCTAGATTATAATCATTGTCTTCAGTTTGATACAAATAATCGGCCTTGTAGTTAAATGAATTGTATAAATCTTTTTTGTGTTTTACTATGAAAACAGATGTAGATAAAGGAGTTCCTAATGTTTTGTGTGGATTAAAACAAAATGAATCTGAATGCTGAATTCCTTTTATTAAATGTTTATATTTTTTTGAAAATATTACGGATCCAGCAAAAGCTCCATCTACATGAAGCCAAATATTGTGATTTTTGCATATCTCAGAAATTTTATTAATAGGATCAGTTGCTCCCATTACAGTAGTCCCTAGAGTAGCATTCACAAAGAATGGTATCAATTTATTTTTAATGTCAGATTGAATAGCGTCACTCAATTTTTCTGATATCATTTCTCCTTTTTCATTTGTATCTATATATCTAACATTATCTCTTCCAATTCCACAGAAAGATGCGTTTTTCCCAATTGAATAATGAGAATTTTCCGAAGTGTAAAAAACTAATCTGTCAGTATTTCCGTCTTGTATAGTTTTAGGTCTCTTCTTGTCTCTTGCTATAACTAATGCCATAAAATTACTCATGCTGCCCCCTGTAGGCATTGTTCCTCCAAAAGTATTAGGATAAGAAATAAGATGAGCTACCTTCCTTAAGATTTCTCTTTCTAACTCTACCATTGGCCCGGCAATTTTGTAAGTAGCCATACTGTTGTTCAATAAAACAGCTAATAAATCTCCAAGAACAGCTTTACTATTTACCCCCCCAAAAAGTTGGTTGAAAAATAACTTTCCAGATGTTTTTGGGGTGTGTAATACTAATTCTTTTAGAATTTCTTTTAGATGATTGTCTGAAATTCCTGAATTTTTCAGCTCAATGCCAAATTTTTTTAATAAATCCGTTGGTTTTACTTTTTTAGAAATTCCTTTCTTATTACAATCTGATATTATATCTTTTGCTAGATGATTGAAAGTATTTAAATCGTCAAATAATTTTTCTGACATTATATTTTAAATATTATTTCTGCAAAATTAGAAAATAAGATGAATAAACTTCCTTTTTATTTTTTTCTTTATAAAAGTTTAAATGAACAAGATTTTAAAACTTGATTCTTGATTTTTTTATTTTTTATTATCTTTGCACTTATGAGAAATAGTATTTTATTATTTGTAATAATATTTTCCAATTTTCTTAGTGCTCAAATAGTTATAAATGAGTACTCAGCAGCAAATTTTGATAGTTATCAGGATAACTATGGAGAGTATGAAGATTGGATAGAGATCTATAATTCTAGCGCTACAACTATCGATTTAAACGGTTATTTTCTAACAGATAAATTAGCAAATCCTACAAAATGGCAAATACCATCCTCTTTTACAGTTCCTGCTAATGGAGTTGCTGTCGTATTTTGCTCAGGAAGAGATGAAGTTGCCGGTGGAGTAGCACATACTAATTTTAAGATAACTCAAACAAAGGGTAATGAAGTGATTATGATTTCAGATCCATCTCAAGTATTATTAGATTCTGTAACTGTCCGTCCAAATATCAAAACACATTCTAGAGGAAGAGAAACAAACGGAAGTGCTAATTGGTCTGTTTTTTTAGTTCCAACTCCTAACGCTTCAAATTCTGGAGCTTTTTTAGAATATGCTCCAACCCCCGTATTTTCAATTCCACCAGGATATTATACCGGTTCTGCACAGGTAGCTATTACTTGTTCAGATCCTACGGCAACCATTTATTATACTCTTGATGGAACGAGGCCTGATAATACATCTCCAATTTATACAGTTCCGATTACATTTACTCAAACTACTGTTTTAAAAGCGGTCACCTACAGTTCAAATTCAAATGTGCCTCCATCATTCATAGAATATAATACTTATTTCGTTGATGATAATCATACCATACCTATTTTGTCAATATCGGGAGACCAAGTGCTTGATCTTTTAGATGGTGGTTGGGGATCAACTTCAATGGAGCCTGAGGGAACAATTGAATGGTTTGATAAGGATGGTATTATACTAGATAAAGGAATGGGTGAGTTTAATAAACATGGAAATGACTCATGGGCATACGCGCAGAGAGGTTTTGACTATATAATGAGAGATCAATTTGGATATAATCATGCATTACAAGACAAATTGTTTATGACTAAGGATAGAGATAAATTCCAAAGGGTAATTGTTAAAGCCGCCGCAAATGATAACTACCCATTTTCATATGGAAGTAATGGAGCTCACATCCGTGACGCCTATATCTGTCATTTATCTCAACTCGCTGATTTAAGATTAGATGAAAGATCAACAACATCATGCATTGTTTATTTAGATGGTGTATATTGGGGTGTTTATGAAATGAGGGAGAAAACAGATGATCATGATTTTACAGATTATTATTATGATCAAGATAAAAACAATATCCAATATTTAAAAACATGGGGAGGTACTTGGACAGAGTATGGTGCTCCTAACGCCCAACCTGATTGGGATAATTTTGTAAATTTTGTTGATAATAATCCAATGGCAGTTCCTGCTAATTATAACATTGCAAAGGATCAGTATAATACTGGAAGTTTAATAGATTACTTCTTACTTAATGCTTATGTGGTTTGTGCAGATTGGTTGAATTGGAATACTGGATGGTGGAGAGGTTTAGATCCTAATGGAGATAAGAAAAAGTGGAGATATACTCTTTGGGATATGGATAATACATTTGGACATGGAACAAATTATACTGGAATTCCTACTACAGGTGTCAACGCAGACCCTTGTGACCCTAGTAGTTTAAATGATCCGGGTGGTCAGGGTCATGTTCCTATTTGGAACGAAATGCTTACCAATGAAGACTTTTTTAATGATTATATTAATAGGTGGCAAGACTTAGCTACTACGGATTTGTCTTGTACAAATATGATAGCTGTTTTAGATAGTATGGTCGCTGTGATTGATCCTGAAATGCCAAGACAAATCGCTACATGGGGAGGTACATATACAGAGTGGCAATCTAACGTGCAGGATGTTCGGGATTTTATCTTAGCTAGATGTAGTACCATGAATAATGGTTTCATTCCTTGTTATCCAGATTTGTCTGGACCATTTGATGTAACACTGGAAATTGTTGGGATAGGTGAGGTTGAAATGAGTGATAATCTTATAATAAATGAAACTAATACACCACAAGTGTATAGTAGATTTGGTGGAGTAGAACTCCCGTTTGAGGTAAAGAGTGGAACATTCCAATATTGGGAAGTATTGCCTGCAGGAACATATATTTATGATCCAATTTTAGATACACTTGCATTTGAATTGCAAGGAGATGTAACTGTTAGAGCAGTTTTTATACCACCAACTCCTACAAGAGATATTGTTTATATGGTTGATCCGGTAGGAACTTCAACATCTATTGATGTAAATGGTGTTAATATCAATGTATTTCCAACATCAATTAATTATACTATTGGAGATACTGTTACAGTAGTTCCTCAATTAGATCCGCTTTGGGGATTTAGTTATTGGCAAACAGATTCTGTAATTATGATGCCATTAGCAACTAATGCAATAGATTCTTTTTATGTAAATTATCATGATACTGTTGTTCTTCATATTTATGAACTGCCAACTATAGAAGCTTTTATAAGCGGAAATGATAGTATTTGCGAAAATAGTGAGGAGAAAGCGGAGGTAAGTATTTCATTTAGCGGTGTAGCTCCATACACTTTTGTATATAGTTTAAATGGAGAAAATAAAGGTCCATTTACAACTACATTAAATCCTTATGTAATAGAAACTAAAATAGAGGGTATTTATGAGCTAGTTAGTTTTTCTGATGCGGATGAAATAGGAGGTGTTAGTGGTCAAGCATTGGTCACTGTATTTCAACCTCCTGTTGCAGATTTTCATTTAACATCTTCAGATACACTTAGTATTTTAAATCCAACTTCAGAGTTTATAGATGATTCTTATGGAAATATTGTTTCTTGGCAGTGGAATTTTGGAGATAATTCTGCATATGAATATGATCAACTTGTGGAACACACTTTTGAACCAATATCTTCTATATATACCGTTTCCTTAGTGATTTCTGATGAAAATAATTGTAAGGACACAACATATAAAAATATCTTTGTAAAAGATGAATTTTGGATATATATTCCAAATTCATTTACTCCAGATGACGATCAAATTAATGATAAGTTTTGTATTTCATACAATGGAATAAGATCAGAATCCTTCAATTTTACCATTTATGATAGATTCTCTAATTTAGTGTATTCTACCAATAATATTATAGATTTAGATTGTAATAATGGTTGGGATGGAACTTATCAAGATACAGGAAATCCATTATTAATGAGTACTTACATTTACGAAATTAATTACAAAGATTTTGAAGGTTGGAAACATCAAGATTTTGGAACAATATTTTTAGTTAGATAGAATTATTCAACCCAATCTGCAATAAAAATATTTGTTTCTCTTGTACCCCCATTGTTTCTGTTTGAAGAAAATACAATTTTTTTCCCATTATTAGAAAATACAGGGAAAGAATCAAATGTTTTATCAAATGATATTTGCTCTAGGTTTTCACCATTTGTGTCAATCATATAAAGATTGAACGGGAATCCAATCTTAGTTGCGTGGTTAGAACAAAATATAATTTTTTGATCAGTTGGATGAAAAAAAGGGGACCAGTTGGCATTTCCTAGATTTGTAATTTGTTTAAGGTTTGATCCATCAACATTACATGTATAAATCTCCATTTTTGTTGGTTGTACAAGTCCTTGAGCTAAAAGATCTTTATATTCTTTTATTTCTTTTTCAGTTTTTGGTCTCGAAGACCTAAAAACTAACTTTTTTCCATCGTTTGAAAAGAATGCTCCTCCATCATAACCTAGTTGATTAGTAATTTGTGTAACATTTGATCCATCAATATTACAAGTATATAATTCTAAGTCACCACTTCTTATTGATGTAAATACAATCTTATCTCCTATTGGTGAAACCGTAGCTTCTGCATCATATCCTTTTTCATTAGTAATCTGTTTTACAATATTTCCTTTAAGATCAGAAATAAAAATATCATATGAATCATATATTGGCCATACATATTTTCCATTGATTCTTCTTGCTGGAGAATGTGGGCATTTAGCATCTTTTAGATGTGTTGAAGCGTATAATACAGTTGTGTCTCCAGGTAGAAAATATGAACAAGTTGTTCTACCTTTACCTAAACTTATCCTATTTGGAATAGAATCTTTTAAAGTATAATCATTAGAATCAATTATATAAATTTGATCACAGCTTTCACCCCATTTTTCATTAGTTGATTGAAATATTAATTTTGAATCATCAAAACTCCAATATGCTTCAGCGTTTTCTCCGCTAAAAGTAATTTGTTTGATATTTTTAAAATATTTTTCTTGAGGATATTTTAATTTAGAGTCTTGTGCTTCTATTTGGTTTATACTGAAAAAGAGTATAATTATCAATAAATGTTTAAATAAATATAAATGTTTCATATTTTTGAAAAGTTTATGCAAAGATAAGTTAACAAATTATATTTTATTAGAATATGAAAAAAATCCTGATTTATTTACTGTTTATTTTCCAGACAACGATTATCTGTGGTCAAGAAACTAATAAAATTAACCAAATTCAAGATGATTTAAAATTTTTAGCCTCTGATAAATTAGAGGGAAGATTTACAGGAACCGAAGGAGAGAAGATAGCCGCTGAATATATAATTTCAAATTTTGAGGAGTTTAATTTACAGCCTTTAGGTGATAGTAACAGTTTTATTCAAAAATTTAATGCTTTACTAAGGTTAAATCCACATTCAGATATTGATAACAAACAAATTATTGGAAGAAACGTTATTGGATTTTATAATAATAACGCTAGAAACACAATAATTATTGGAGCTCATTATGATCATTTGGGATATGGAGAAGTTGGATCTTTGTCACCCTTAGAGAACCAAATTCATAATGGAGCTGATGATAATGCTAGTGGTGTTGCATTGATGATTAATTTAATTCCTGAATTAATTAAATATACAAATTATAATTATTTGTTTATTGCTTTCTCTGGAGAAGAGTTAGGATTATACGGCTCAACTTATTTTGCGAAAAATCCAACAATTAACCTAGGAAAAGTTAGGTTTATGTTTAACTTTGATATGGTTGGGAGGTTAAATAGCTCAAGAACATTATTAGTTAATGGTGTTGGCACAAGTTCTCAGTGGGAAAGTTTATTAGCAAAAAGTAATATTTACGATTTTGATTTAAAAACAACACCTTCTGGATTTGGCTCCTCTGATCATACTCCATTTTATAATAGAGAAATACCAGTTCTACACTTTTTTACTGGGCAACATGAAGACTATCATAAGCCTTCTGATGATATTGAAAAGATTAATTTTGAAGGCATATATGATATTTCAAAGTATATTGTTAATATTATCAAAAATTCATTTGATATTTTAGATTTTGATTATGTAGAAACTAAATCTGAATCAAAAGAAACACCTAGATTTTCAGTAACATTGGGAATAATGCCTGATTATCTTTCAGAAGAAAGTGGATTGAGGATTGATGGCGTAAGTAAAGATAAATTAGCTGATAGAGTTGGAATTTTAAATGGAGATGTTATTGTCAAGTTAGGAGAATTCGATGTAACAGATATAATGACATATATGAAGGCTTTGTCAAATTTTAAATCAGGAGACAAAACAATTGTTGTTATCTATAGGGACGAAGTAAAAAAAGAATTTGAAGTAATTTTTGATTAGTTTAATATTTAAGAATAAATTACTTTTTTCCCAAAAAATTTCTATAAAACAAAAAAAGAAACGAAAGTTTCTACTTTCAGTATTCTTGAAGAACAGCAAATTCAAAAACTCAAAGTAGATTTAGAATCACTATTCTTCTTAAAATCTCTACTGATTTCTAAAAGGATTGTATAAAACTCAAGGTGTTATTATAACTTAATTTATATTTGATATTGTGTTTTCTAAAATATCAAAAGCTATTTCTGCCATTTTGTTTCCTTTATTATCTAAGGTTGGATTTACCTCGGTTATTTCAAAACAACATATTTTTTCACTCATGAAAAAATATTTTAACAAATTTTTAATTTCTGAAATTGAAAATCCATTTGGAACAGGAGTTCCAGTTCCTTTTGAAATAGACGAGTCTAAACTGTCAACATCAAATGATATATATATAAGATCACATTCTTTCAATAATTTAAAAGATTCTAAGACACATTTTTGAATTCCCTTACTTCTAATCTCTTCAATTGAATAGTTTCTCAAATTTAAGCGGTTCATCATTTCATCTTCTTGTTTTTCAGTATCTCGAACACCAAAAAAAATCAAATTTTCAGGTAATATTTTTTTTTCTTTTTGTGTTAAAAAATCCCACTTTTTAAGAACAGAATCTTCTACAAGATTAATTTTTGATTGTGAATTATTATCATTTAATGAAATAGCTAGTGGCATTCCGTGCATATTGCCTGATGGTGTTGTTAATGGTGAGTGTAAGTCGGCATGCGCATCAATCCATACAACACCAAGTTTTTTATTTGGATGAGANGCTTTTATNCCTGCAATAGTNCCGCCAGCTGAAGAATGATCTCCAGAAATTANAATTGGAAAATTATTATTAGNATAAATAGANTTTATTTTATTTGAAAGTTTATNATAAATCTTAATTATTCCGTCAATGTGTTTTGCAAAAGAATTTGTAGGNTGATTAAATAAATAATGATTTTCATTTTCTATTTCTTCGACCGGATATTTATCAAATAAATCACTTTTTGATTTTAAAGAAGCGGTTAACATAGCGGGAAATGCCAAGCTTGACCCTCTTGTTCCAGCTCCTAACTCAGACATCACGCTTATTATTTTTATATTTTTCATTCAAATAAATTATTTAATTTGGCTAAAATAAGAAATAAAAAAAAACAGAAACTTTCGTTTCTGCTTTAAGTACCCGGAGCGGGACTTGAACCCGCACGGACATTACTGTCCATTGGATTTTAAGTCCAACGTGTCTACCAATTCCACCATCCGGGCAGGATATTTTAAAGTACTAGAGCGAGTGATGGGATTCGGACCCACGACCCTCACCTTGGCAAGGTGATGCTCTACCCCTGAGCTACACTCGCGTTAGGTCAGCAAATTTAATTAAATATTCAATATTTCCAACTCTTTTTTTATTTTCCTATTAGTTTTTTTATCTCATTAAGTTTCAATAATGCTTCAACCGGTGTTAGGGAGTTAATATCAATGTCCTTAATTTCATCTTTTATTTGAATTAGAGTAGGATCATCTAAATTAAAGAAACTAAGTTGCATCTCTTCATTTGTGTTTATAGCTTTCTTATTTTCATTTTTACTTTTGTTATTTTCTAGTTTCTTTAAAATCTTTTCGCTCTTTTTTATAATTTCTTTAGGCATGCCGGCCATTTTTGCAACGTGTATTCCAAAACTATGTTCTGAACCTCCTTTTGCCAGGGTTCTAATAAAAATTATTTTTTTTCCAACTTCTTTTACAGAAACATTGTAGTTTTTAATTCTATCAAACATGTTTGACATATCATTAAGTTCGTGATAATGAGTTGCGAAAAGAGTTTTTGATTTACAGCTATTCTCATGTAAATATTCTGCAATGGCCCATGCAATTGATACACCATCATAAGTTGAGGTTCCTCTTCCAATTTCATCTAATAAAATTAGACTTCTCTCAGAGAGATTATTAAGAATACTTGCTGTTTCATTCATTTCTACCATAAATGTTGATTCTCCCATAGAGATATTGTCTGAGGCTCCAACTCTTGTAAATATCTTATCAACTATTCCAATTTCAGCAGCTTCTGCAGGAACAAAACTTCCTATTTGAGCCATAAGGACTATAAGAGCTGTTTGTCTTAACAAAGCAGACTTACCAGACATATTAGGTCCTGTTATCATCATAATCTGTTGAGTTTCTCTATCTAGTTGTACATTATTAGGAATGTAACTTTCTCCAGATTTTAGTTGTTGTTCAATTACAGGATGTCTTCCTTTTTTTATTAGAATATTTGTTCCTTCTGTGATAGATGCTTTATTATAATTATTTGCTTTTGCAATTAAAGCAAACGAATACAAACAATCTAGTTGGGAAATCAGTTGAGCATCTAATTGGATGGCTTGTACAGACTCTGATAAACTATATACCAATTCAAAAAACAATTTTGATTCCAATTCTGCAATTTTGCTCTCCGCACTAAGTATTTTAGATTCGTATTCTTTTAACTCTTCTGTAATATATCGTTCAGCACTAACCAGAGTTTGTTTTCTGATCCACTCTTCAGGAACTTTGTTTTTATGAACATTTCTAACTTCAAGATAATATCCAAAAACATTGTTGAATGATATTTTTAAAGATGGAATCCCAGTTCTTTCAGTTTCTCTTTCTAGTATTTTTTGAAGATAATCTTTCCCTGATTTTGATAAGCTTCTTAATTCATCTAATTCTGAACTTACTCCTTCCCTTATTACATTTCCTTTTTGTAAAAGAGCTGGAGGGTTCTCAGAAATAGTAGACTCTATTTTCTTAGTTATTTTTTTACATGGATTTAACTTTTCTCCTATAATTTGCAATTGTTTATTGCTAGATTCAATGCATATTTCTTTTATAGGTGATATTGATTGCAGAGATAGTTTAAGTTGGTTACATTCTCTTGGACTTATTCTTGTTGTAGATACTTTAGAGATTAATCTTTCTAAATCTCCAATATGCTTTATATTCTCTTCTAGAACCTCCTGAAAGTTTTTTTCTTTTATTATATATTCTACTATACTTAACCTTTTGTCTATCTGAGATTTTTCTTTTAATGGAAGGGCAAGCCATCTTTTTATCATCCTACTTCCCATTGGGGAAATAGTGTGGTCTAAAATATCAATTAGTGTTTTAGCCTGCTCGTTTGAAGAGTGAAATAACTCAAGATTTCGAATAGTAAATCTGTCCATCCAAACATATTTTTCTTGTTCTATTCTGCTTATTGAAGATATATGTTGAGTTAGATTATGATGCGTTTCTTTTAAATAGTGTAAGATAGCTCCAGCCGATATTATGCTAATTTCCATTTTTTCTATACCAAAGCCTTTTAATGAAGAAGTGTTAAATTGACGTGTTAGAAGTTCTTTCGAGTAATCTGTTGTATATATCCAATCGTCCAACATATGAGTAAAAAATCTGTCCCCAAAAAATTTTTCAAATTCCTTTCTTTTATTCTTTTCAAACAAAACTTCAGATGGATTAAAACTTTGTAATAATTTATCAATATAATCAGATTTTCCTTCAGCAACTAAAAACTCTCCAGTAGAATTATCTAAAAAAGATATTCCAATTTTATCTTTTTCAAAATATATTGATGCTAAAAAATTATTACTTTTCTGGTCGGTAATTGTATCTCTATAGGAAACTCCAGGTGTTACAAGTTCAGTAACTCCTCTTTTTACAATTTTTTTAGTTGTTTTAGGATCTTCTAATTGATCGCATATTGCAACTCTTTCTCCCGCTCTTACTAATTTAGGTAGGTAAGTGTCTATTGAATGATGTGGAAAACCTGCTAATTCGATTTTTGAAGAACCATTAGCTCTATTTGTTAAAACAATTCCTAAAATTTTAGAGGCTTTTATAGCATCTTCTCCAAAAGTTTCATAAAAGTCTCCGACTCTAAAAAGTAAAAGAGCGTCAGGATATTTTCCTTTTATTCCATTATACTGGGTCATTAATGGCGTTTCTTTTTTTGCTTTTGTTTTTGTCAATTTAAATCTTTTAATTTTGCGAATACAAATATAATATATGAGAAAGTTAAAGAATAGTGAATTAGAGAGAATAAGTGTTGAAAACTTCAAATCTGCTAAAAAAACACCTATTATACTTGTTTTAGATAATGTAAGGTCCTCTTTTAATGTGGGTTCTGCTTTTCGAACTTCTGACGCATTTAGAATAGAAAAAATCTATTTATGTGGAATTACTGCTACTCCACCAAATCAGGAGATCAGAAAGTCAGCATTAGGATCAACGAATTCTGTCGATTGGGAGTATGTTGAAAAAACAGAGGATATCGTTCTAAATCTGAAAAAGAAGAATTATCTGATATGTTCTGTAGAACAAGTAGAGGATTCAACGCTATTACATCAGTTTCCACATCCTAAAAAACCAATAGTTGTTGTATTTGGAAATGAAGTAAATGGAGTTCAACAATCTGTTATTGATTTAAGTGATTGTTCCATTGAGATTCCGCAAATAGGAACTAAACACTCTATAAATGTATCTGTAAGTATTGGTATTGTTTTGTGGGATTTGTATAATAAAATTATTCGATAATTCTAAAATCGACTCTTCTGTTAATTTTTGATAAGGAATTTTTGATTGGTAAGTCATTTAAAATTCTTTCTATAGAAAGAGGTTTCTCTTCTCCGTTACTAGAAGACTTAAATCTGTTTACATCAATTTTAAAATTTGTTGAAAGATAAGTAATCACTGAGTTAGCTCGTTTT
Source organism: Flavobacteriales bacterium (assembly GCA_002696275.1). Lineage (GTDB taxonomy): Bacteria > Bacteroidota > Bacteroidia > Flavobacteriales > BACL11. Next base: position 64,871 of record NZRO01000039.1, on the reverse strand, counting down.
TTGGCAAGTTCTTTGTTATAATCAGCATCTCCATTCCTATCGGTATTTCCTATAACCTCTAATCTTAAATCAGGATTATTATTTAATATCATTGCCACAGTAGCTAACCTTTTTAAATTAGAGTTATTAATGTAGAAACTGCCGCTTTCGAAATAGACAGATGGAAAATAAGTATTGTTTTCTTTGTTGTAATTGATAACGGAAATTCCATATTGATTTACAATTGATCCTGTTTCTGTGTTGTTTTCAAGGTCCTTACTATCAGGAATTCCATCATTATCAGAGTCAAATTCAACTCCATTGTTATCTACAATTGCCCCCTTTGAAGAGAAAGGATCTTTATCTATATAGTCTGGAATATTATCCATATCAATATCTAAAGAAATTCCAGATCCATCTACAGCTACCCCCATAGGTGTGTTTAATTCTTTGTCAAATGCATCTGAAACTCCATCATGATCTGAGTCTTCTGATAGCCATTCTATATTTGCATTAGTAGAATTAATATTTTTTTCTAGCTCCTGTATTGGAGTTAACCAATCTTTTAATTCTTTATTTAAGATTTTATATGATATTCCAAAAGCATAAAAATTAAAATAGTCATTATTAGCATTATTATCATGAGAATCCCAATAATCGGTATTTGCTTTACGCTTGGTTATATCAAAATTAAGATCTATTTTATTATTTAATTTGTATGATGAACTAATACCATATACATATACTATTTCTTTTGGAGATTCTGAAAATGATTTTTTTATAAAGTTATCATTTTGTAGATAAACACCTTCTTCATATCCATAGCTGTAAATATAAGTTCCGCTAAAATTTCTATTTAAACTATTAAAAGTATTTATTCCTAATCCAGTTTTGAAGAAAAAATCGAAATTATCTAAATTATGGTTTGAGAAGAATGAGCTTGCGTTTGATAAGTTTAATAATAGTTGTAAGTCTAATTCATTAAAATTAGTTACAAAATATTCACCTTTACCTTCATAGAAGTTATTGTAAGGGTCATAAACTTCATAATTATCACCAATCTTTTCAGTGTGTATTCCTCCAAATTTTCCAGTAATAAAACTTCCTTTTAGCGAAATTAATGGATTGATTTTTTTTCTTATTGATATCTCATATGATGGTTTTATTTCATCAAAAAATCTAGCATAACTAGGTCTAAAGTCAAACTGTTTTATATCTCCATAAAATTGTGTTACTCCAGACATAAGTCCAAATTCAATATTATTAAACAAATTATTATTAGATAATTTTTTTGATTTTTGTTTTGTTGTTGATTCCTCTGTATCAACTTTAATTGAATAATGGTTTATATTAGTGTTATTCTGTGAAATAACTAATTTCAATCCAAATATCATCCCAAAACAAATTATTAAAATTTTTTTCATAATTAAACACTATCAGTTGCAAACTTACTTAAAATTAATTAAATAGATTTGTTAATATCCTCTGTAAAGATAAAGAAGAGCTACAATATATTTTGTTCTAATAATTATATATTTGCATTAATTAAAAATTATAAAAAATGACTAATACTAAATTATTTTTACTACTAACAATTGTCATATCATTCTTTGGATGCGGTCTTGAGAGGATGGCTTCTGATTATGATAAAGTTACTTATGAACAAACTCCTAAAGTATTAGAAGTCCATGCAGGAGATGTAGTTGTTAATTTGAAAGGAAAATTCCCTGAAAAATATTTTGCCAAAAAAGCTACTGTAGAAATTACTCCAGTAATAATAAGCGAAACAGGAGAAGAAACGCGATTAAAGTCAGTTATCTTACAAGGTGAACAAGCAACAGGAGGAGATGAAACAATATTTTTTGAATCAGGAGGTTCTTTTGTTTACTCTGATAAAATAGAGTATACGGAGGACATGAAATCATCTAATTTAGAGTTAAGAGCATTAGCTATTTTAGAAGATGATAATAAAATTTTGGGTCCTGTTACAATTGCGAATGGTGTAATCTCTACATCAATGAGAGTGCAGAATGATGAGATTATCGCGGTTGCTGATCATGGATATAAAGAAGTAGAAACTATATCAGAAACAGCTACTATATACTTTTTGGTAAATAAAAGTAATATTAGAACTACAGAAAAAAGTGATGAAGATGTACAAAAATTAAAAGACTTTATCAAGTTAGGATATAAAACCGAATCTTTTGTGATTAAATCTTCAGCTTCCCCAGAAGGAACAGAGAAGGTCAATACAGAGCTTTCTGATGACAGACAAAATAGTACTCTCTCATATGCAAAATATTTACTAAAAAGATTAAAAGCAGATGGAGCTAGTAGTGATGATTACTATAAAAAGTCATCTGCAGGTGCTGACTGGGACGGTTTTAACAAATTAGTTTCTAATTCTTCTATAAAAGAAAAAAATACAATACTAAGTTTAACAGATAGAAACAAACAGAAATCTCAAAAGGAAAAAGGTGAATTGTTGCAAGATATGGCTCAAGTATATGATGCTTTAGAAAATGATGTTTTACAATACTTAAGAAAATCTGAGATTACAATTAATTCTTATGTACCAAAAAAGACAAAAGAAGATATTTTGTTGCTTTCTATTAGTAATCCTTCTGACTTATCGGTTGAAGAGTTATTGTACTCTGCTTCTTTGCTAGAAAATGTTTCTAGATCATTAGAGATTTACTCAACTGCTATAGATTTGCATAATGATTGGAGAGCATATAATAATATTGCTGCTTATCATCTTTCTAAAGGAAACATGGATAGGGCATACGAATATTTAAATAAAGCAGAACAAAATGGAGGGGCAAATGAATCTTCTGTACTTACCAACTTAGGAATTGTTGCTTCTTGGAATGGAGATCTGAAAAAAGCTCGAATTCTATTTAATAAAGCAAATACCACCCCATTGAACCTTGCTATATTAGATATAAGACAAGGAAATTATAGGTCTGCTACAGAAAGATTAAGAGGTAATTCTTACAATGCTGCTCTTGCTAATATTCTAAATGGTAACAACAATTATACTTGTAATGAAAACACCGCTGAGTGTTTTTATTTAAATGCAATTGCAGGAGCAAGAGCAGGTAACGAATCTATGTTATTCATAAATTTGGAAAAATCAATTCAGAATTCAGATATTTATAAAGAGGAAGCTCTAAAAGATTTAGAGTTTGAGAAATATAGAACTCACGAAAAATTTATTTCGTTAACAAAATAAAGATTTAAGAAAGTTTAGAACCCCAATTATTTGGGGTTCTTTTGTATGAAACAAAATGGTAAAAAATAAACCAAATTTTATTGTGATTGGCGCGATGAAATCGGCAACTACATCTTTATATACTTATTTAAAACAACATCCGGAAATTTTCATGACAAAGATTAAAGAACCTATGTTCTTTAATCATTATAAACAAAATTTGGATTATAAGGTTTTAGGAAGTAAGAGTAAAAATTTGACAACTCTTGAAGATTACTGGTTGATGTTTGAAGATGTTTCCAGTGAGAAAGCAATTGGAGAAGCTTCACCTGCATATATTTATAATAAAAAAGCACCTCATTTAATTAAGGAAAATCTTCAGAATGTAAGAATTATTGCAATTTTAAGACAACCTGTAGATAGAGCATATTCTAATTACCTTCATGTTGTAAGAGCAGATAAGGAAAATTCAAATTCTTTTGAAGAATCTATAGAAAAGGAACAGGAACGGATAAATGAAAAATGGAGTCCCTTGTATCATTATATAGAAAAAGGGTATTACTCAGATCAATTACAAAGGTATTATGATTTATTTCCTTCAGAGAAAATAAAAGTTTATTTATTTGAAGATATAATAAAAAGCCCCAAGGAAACTTTAAAGGATATTTTTAAATTCCTAGAGGTAAATGAAAATGTTGAAATAGATATATCTAATAAATCCAATGTTTCTGGAACTCCTAAAGGAATTTTAGGATTTGTTTTAAAAAAAATGAGGTTTTATAACTTAATGCCAAAGTTTACTATTTCTAAATATTTACCATCTCGTTTAGTACATTTTATTTTCAAATTAGCATATAAGGAACCTGAAAAATTATCTGCAGAACTTAGAAAAAAACTTACACACAAATATTACAAGGAAGAGATACCAAAATTAGAGAAATTGATAGGTAGAGATTTAAGTAAATGGCTAATCTAATGTAACGCTTCTAATTTGCTCATTATTAGATATAAAATTTATTTCATCTAATATCTTTTTGTAAGAACTTTTGTTGTTGACAAAATCAATAGAACTTACATCAATTATTAATACAGGAAAATCTCTTTGTTTTTTTAGGTAATCTAGATATTTATTTTCAATACTTTTCAAGTATTCATCTTTAATCTCCAGTTCAAATTTTCTACCCCTCTTTTTAATATTTTTTTGTAATCTCTCCACATCAGAGTGAATATATATCAATAATTCAGGTTTCTTTACGTTATAAAACATAATATCATAAAGTCTATTGAATAAATTTAACTCATCTTCTTTCAGATTATTTTGAGCAAATAACTTAGATTTAAAAAAAGAATAATCAGCAACAATAAGTTTTGAAAAAAGATCGGATGTATTCTTCTTCTCGTTTAGTTGCTGAAATCTTTCTGCCATAAAAAACAATTCTAATGGAAGGGCATTTCTTTCAGATTCTTTATAGAATTTTGGCAAGAATGGATTGTCTGCAAATGCCTCAAGAATTAGTTTTCCATTAAAATCTTCAGCAATTTTCTTTGCAAGATTAGTTTTTCCACTACCAATATTTCCTTCTATAACTAAAAAATTATATCTCATAAATTGAAACCTCTTCCTTGTCTGTACAGTCGTTTAATAATGCAAAAATATCCTTTTTTAGAGTTGGGTGATTAAAAGTAGAAGCAATTTCGTTTAGTGGAATAAGTACAAAATTTCTATCTTGAATATAGGGATGAGGGACAGTTAAATTTTTAGAATCAATTATGTGATTGTTAAAGAATAGTATATCCAAATCAATACATCTTTCTCCCCATTTTTGGATTCTTTTTCTTCCTAAATTCTCTTCAATTTCTTGTAATATTTTTAAGGTCTTAAACGCGTCCAAATCACTTTCTACTTTAATAACGCTATTTAAAAAATTTCCTTGATTAATATTTCCCCAAGGACTGCTCTCATATATTTTAGATGAATTTGAAATTTCACCTAATTTATCTTCAATTTGTTGCATACTGTTGTTGATATAGGATATTCTATCGCCCATATTACTTCCTATTTGTATGTAAATTATATTCATATTAATCTAATATTCAAATATAGGAATAGACAATTATTATATTATATTTTTTTGTAATTTTATATTCTCAAAAAATAAATATGAAAAAATTTCTTAAAAATACATTTTCTCGTTTACTTTCAATAATTATAATATTCATTTTCTTTTTAGTTTTAGTATCTGTCTTAATTCCTAAAGAAAAAGAAATAATTGTAAAGAAAAATTCTATCTTAAAAATAAAATTAGATAAAAATATTTTAGATAGAACTTCTGGAAATCCTCTTCCTAAGATTGAAGGTTTAAGTTTTTCTACTGCGGACAATATTGAACTTAAGCAAATACTAGATAACATTGAAAAGGCAAAACTTGATGAAAGGATTACAGGAATTTATTTAAATTTATCTGGACTGAATGCGGGTCTCACTAATATCGAGGAGATAAGAGAGAAGCTATTAGAGTTTAAGAAAACAGGAAAGTTTATTTACTCTTATTCTGAAGTATATACTCAATTATCATATTATCTTTCTTCTGTTTCAGATTCTATATTTCTTAATCCACAAGGGATGATAGAGTTTAATGGTTTTAGTGCGGGAGTATTATTTTATAAAGAATTTTTAGATAAAATAGGTTATGATGTTCAGGTTATTAGACATGGAAAATTTAAAAGTGCTGTTGAACCATATATGTATAATGGAATGAGTGATGAAAATAGAGAACAATTAGAAAAACTACTTAATTCTATGTCAGATGTAATTAATGAAGGAGTTTCTAAGCAGAGAAGTATAAAGGATGAAAAGATTAATGAGATTATCAATAATTTGCAATTAAATTCTCCACAAGCATGTATGGAACTAAATTTTGTTGATGATCTTAGATATGAAGACGAGGTTTTATCTTTACTTCAAGAAAAGTCTAAGAATTTAATTGAATTTCAAAAATATCTGGATGTAAAATCTGTAAAAAGTATTAGTGAAAATAAGATAGCCCTAATTTATGCAACAGGAGCTATAAATACTGGTAAAGGAAGTTATAATTCTATTGGCTCTGAAACTACTGTGAAGGCAATAAGAGAAGCTGCTGAAGACGAAAAGGTTAAGGCTATTGTATTTAGAGTAAATTCCCCCGGTGGTAGCGCCCTGGCTTCTGATATAATATTAAGAGAATTAAATCTAGCAAAACAGAAAAAGAAAATAGTTGTTTCAATGGGAGATTATGCTGCTAGCGGTGGATATTATATTTCATGTAATGCGGATAAGATTTTTGCAAACCATACAACTTTAACAGGTTCTATTGGTGTATTTGGTATTCTTCCTAATAGCAAGAGATTATTAAATGACAAACTAGGAGTATATATTGATACTGTAAATACACATAAGTATTCTGATTTAGGAAGAGGAAATAGAAGATTAACCAATTTTGAGTTAGATGTTATCCAGGAATCTGTAGAAGATGTTTATGAAACTTTTATTACTCATGTTTCTGAAGGAAGAGGAATGAGTAAACGAGATGTTGATAATATAGGTCAGGGTCGAGTTTGGAGTGGAATAGATGCTTTAGAGATAGGCCTTATTGATGAGATTGGAGGATTAGAGGATGCTATTGTGTCAGCAGCAGAATTGTCTGATTTAGAAGATTATAGAGTTGTTTCACTTCCGAAAAAAACCGATGAAATTGAAGAATTATTAAAAGGATTAACTATGCAACAAAATGTGTTTTTTCAGGAGATTCTAAATATTTCAGATGAAACTTTTAAACACATTAAACTTCTAAATTCGGGCGATAAGATTCAAGCGATATTACCTTATATAATAGAAGTTTATTAAAACAATAAACCTTGTTTTGGAATGTCATTGTAGAAGAAATCTGCGACAAAACCCTCATGAGACCTTATGTTAAATACCCTATTATCATCAAGAATTAGATATTGACCTTTTATTCCAAATAATTCCCCTTCAATTACTGGATTCTTCTCAAGTTTTAAGTTCTTTATCTTGGAAGGGTATTTATTTACAGGGTATCGTATTTCAGTAACAGTGTTGTCTGCTAGAATGTATTGTTTAAATTCTTCTGGAACATGTTCAGATAGTTGTTCTTTTAACTTTACTAAATCTACAGATTGTGGTACTCCTGACAACATCTTTCTCCAATTAGTAATGTCATCTACAAATCCTTTTAGTGATACTTCAATATCACCAGAATATCTTCTGTTTGGTACTTCTGCTAATAAAATAGCTTGACTAGCTCCTTGATCCATCCATCTCACTACTCCTTGACTTTTTCGTGTTATCCCAACTTTTATTCCACTTGAGTTCGCTAAATATACATAATGAGGGGCTAATTGAAATTTTTTTTCCCACTCTAAATCTCTTTCTTCTATATTTAAATGAGCGGTGCATAATTCTGGCTTGAATATACTTTGTGATGCTTCTGGTAATGTCCAATAACAATTGTAGCAAAATCCTGAACGAAAAAATTTTTTCTTTTCCTCTCCACAATTACAAATCACTTTACCTTTCCATTCAATCTTAATATTTTTACCAATAAGATCATTCATATTATAAGTTTCTCCATTAATTTCTAAGCTGTATTTGACGACATCACAAAGTTCTGTACGCATCTTCTTTAGTGTATCTCTACTCATATTTTTTTGTATTTTTATAGCTCTAAAAATATGAATTATTGATCAATATTCCTTTTAAAAACTCTATTCTTTCTTGGGTGATGAAAAAAAGAATTCATCAGATTAATTTATTTAGGAAATTTCCTCATGATGTGCAGAAAGAAGTTTTTTCATTGTTAATAGAAAAAGGAAAAAATACCTCATTTGGGGAAGATCATAAATTTCATAAGATTAATTCAATTGTCGATTTCCGTAAACAAGTTCCAGTACGTACATATGAAGAATTATTTTCTTATATAAATAGGGTTAGAGAGAGCGAAAAGGATGTGTTATGGCCAGGTAAAGTACATTGGTTTGCTAGGTCATCAGGAACTACAAATGATAAAAGTAAATTCATTCCTATATCTAGAGATTCTTTAGAAGAGTGTCATTTTAAAGGAGGAAAAGATATGCTTTCTTTATATTGTAATAATTTTCCAGAAACAAACTTGTATAATGGAAAAGGGTTAATGTTAGGAGGTAGTTTAGAACAGAATATGGTATATAACTATACAGATGGTGATTTATCTGCTATATTAATAAATAATTTTCCATTTTGGGTAAATATGCATCGATCTCCAGATTTACAAACAGCTTTGTTAAAAGATTGGGAACTCAAGCTAGATTTAATATCAGATCAAGTATTGCGAGAAGATATTACTAATATTACAGGAGTTTGTTCATGGGTTTTAGTTTTGTTAAATAAGATTTTAGAGAAATCAGGAGCTGAAAATATACAGGAAGTTTGGCCTAATCTAGAATTATACATGCATGGTGGAGTTAACTTTAGTCCTTATAAAAATCAGTTTGAGAAGCTAATTACTAAAGGAAATATGAATTACTTGGAAGGTTATAATGCTTCTGAAGGGTTCTTTGGAATTCAGGATCAGAAACAGGAAAAGGACTTGCTATTAATGTTGGATTATGGAATATTTTATGAATTTATTCCTCTGGATAAGTTTAACAAAGGTAATAAGGAAGCTCTATGTTTGAAAGATGTTTCTCTAAATACAACGTATGTGATAGTGATTTCTACAAATGCAGGTTTGTGGAGATATATTATTGGAGATACAGTCAGGTTTACATCTTTAGATCCTTATCGGATAAAAATAGTTGGTAGGACTCAGAGTTATTTGAATGCAGTTGGAGAAGAATTAATGGTAGAAAATGCAGATGAAGCTTTAAAAATCTGCGCGGAAAAACATAATTGTACTATATCGAATTATATAGTTTCACCATTTTTTATTAACGAGGCGATTGCGGTTCATAAATGGATTATAGAGTTTGTTAGATTCCCAGCTTCTAAGTCTGATTTTATGAGAGATTTAGATGATTCATTAAAGAAATTAAACTCGGATTATGAATCAAAAAGATATAAAGATTATTTATTACTTCCACCTGAGTTAATTGATGTGAAAAAAGGAATCTTTTATAATTGGCTTTCAAAAAATAATAGACTAGGAGGTCAGTATAAAGTCCCAAGATTAGATAATTCCACTAAAATATTTCTAGATATTCTACAAGCGAACAGAACTTATTAACATTAACTCTAATCAGATATTATAAATATCTTATAAACACTAAAGTTTTTTTATTTTTATCAAAAATTTTTAAAAAATATGCATGTAGCAATAGCTGGAAATATAGGTTCTGGTAAAACAACATTAACAACCAAGCTTTCAAAACATTATAAGTGGAAACCACATTTTGAGGATGTGGAAAACAACCCCTATTTAAATGATTTTTATAAGGAAATGCAAAGATGGAGTTTTAATTTGCAAGTTTATTTTCTAAATAGTAGGTTTCGTCAGATTATTGATATTAAGAAAGAAGACAAGAACTTTATTCAGGATAGAACTATTTATGAAGACGCTTATATTTTTGCTCCAAATCTTCACTCTATGGGATTAATGTCTTCTCGTGATTTTGAAAACTATAAAGAACTTTTTAATTTGATGGATTCTCTAGTAGAGGGGCCGGACTTGCTGATTTACTTGAGAGCTTCTGTGCCTACATTAGTTAGTCAAATACAAAAAAGAGGTAGAGATTATGAAAATAGTATCAGGTTAGATTATCTTACTCAACTTAATGATAGGTATGAAGCATGGATATCTGAGTATGATAAAGGAAGACTTCTCATTATAGATGTTGATGATATTAATTTTTCTGAAAATGAAGAAGATTTAGGATCTATTATTCAGAAAATAGACGCTGAGATAAATGGTTTGTTTTAAAAATATAATATAAAAAAACCACTTAATTAATTAAGTGGTTTTTTAATGATTTTTTATCTATTTATTTTTTTCCTTTAACAGAAATACTAATAATCTTATCTCTTGTACTAGAAAACTCAGTTGGAGTGTCAATTATTATATTGCCTTTAAAATAATTGGCATGAACAGAGTAGAGAAAAGTAGCATTTACTTTTCTGTCTCCACCACTAAAGTTTCCTTTAATGATATAAACATTCTTTTTTCCTTCATCAACCTTAGCAAACTCTTCTGTAGCTAGAAAGTTAAACTCAGTAGCATTTTTAAAAAACGCTAAAAGTTCATTGCATAGATTTATATTTTCACTATTACAATCTAACTTGTTAGATATTGTAATTTGATTAATACTAACTTGTTCAGTATCAGGAATTAAATTTGTAGTATAAGAACTTGCAATTGAACTAAATGTAGGGCGATTAGATTCATAAGTACCTTCCACTTCGTTGTGCACAGATATTTCTTTTACTGGTATTTCGGTTGAGGAGGATTTCTTTTCAGAATTACCTGTACAAGAAATAATTATGATTGTAAGAAATATATTTATTAAATTATAAAATAAGTTTTTCATAATAAACACTTTTAATGGTTAATCTAAAATAACTGAAGTCTCTTCTTTTTCTGAATTATCTTCTTTTACATGTTCAATTGTAACTTCTTTTGCCTTTTCAAGATGACTATCTTCTGCATGTCCTCCTAAGATTGGAGCTACAACTAAACCAATTAAACAAGTTAATTTAATTAGAATATTCATAGAAGGTCCTGAGGTATCTTTAAAAGGATCTCCAACTGTATCTCCAGTTACAGAAGCTTTATGAGCTTCAGATCCTTTATAGGTCATTTCACCATTTATTTCAACTCCAGCTTCAAAAGATTTCTTTGCATTATCCCAAGCTCCTCCAGCATTATTCTGGAAGATAGCCCAGAGTACCCCACTAACAGTAACACCAGCCATATAACCACCTAACATTTCAGCAATTTCCTTATTATCCATTCCAAATAACATTGGTAAAAATGCAATTCCAAGTGGAAATAAAATAGTTAGTAAGCCCGGCGCCATCATTTGTTTTAAGGATGCTTTAGTTGAGATGTCTACACATTTGTCATATTCTGGTTTTCCTTTTCCTTCCATAATTCCTGGAATTTCTTTAAACTGCCTTCTTACTTCATAAACCATTTCCATTGCAGCTTTCCCAACTGCATTCATCGCAAGTGCGGAAAAGACAACAGGAACCATTCCTCCAATAAATAACATCGCTAGAACAGGAGCTTTGAAAATGTTAATTCCATCAATTTCTGTAAAAGTAACATATGCTGCAAATAAAGCTAATGAAGTTAATGCAGCTGAAGCAATAGCAAAACCTTTTCCAGTAGCAGCGGTAGTATTACCCACAGAGTCAAGAATGTCAGTTCTTTCTCTAACAACAGGGTCTTGTTCACTCATTTCTGCAATACCACCCGCATTATCTGCAATTGGACCAAATGCATCAATTGCTAACTGCATAGCGGTAGTAGCCATCATGGCAGATGCTGACATTGCTACACCATAAAATCCAGCAAATTCGTAAGAAGCCCAAATAGCTCCTGCAAATAATAATATAGATGGAAATGTAGATATCATACCTGTAGCTAAACCAGATATAATATTAGTTGCTGCTCCAGTACTAGATTGTTGAACAATCTTTAGAATAGGTTTTTTACCTAATCCAGTATAGTATTCAGTTACTGAAGAAATGAGACCGCCAACTAATAAACCAACTAATGAAGCATAAAAGACCTCCAGGGAACTAAACTTCTGCATCCCTTCACCAAAAAAGTCCATAATCATTATCTCAGGCAACATATATATTGTTAAAAAATAGCTAGAAATAGCTACTAATAAAATTGAAGTAATATTTCCTTTGTTTAGCGCAGCCATAACCTTATTTTCCTTAGCATTATTGTCAGTTATTTTTACCAGCATTGTTCCAATCATCGAAATAATGATTCCAGCTCCAGCGATTGACATTGGCAATAGAATAGGTCCATTAAGTATTCCACCTACTATTTCAAAAGTTCCACTTACAGATTCACTAATCATATCCTCCATCAAATAGTATCCAAGTAACATTGCTGCTAGTACAGTTGCTACATAGGATCCGAATAAGTCCGCTCCCATTCCAGCAACATCACCTACATTATCACCTACATTATCAGCAATTGTAGCGGGATTTCTTGGGTCATCTTCAGGGATATCTGCTTCTACTTTTCCAACTAAATCCGCTCCAACATCGGCAGCTTTAGTATATATTCCTCCACCAACTCTTGCAAATAAAGCGATAGATTCTGCACCCAGCGAAAATCCAGCAAGAGCCTCTAAAGTAATTAACATAGCTTTTTCTTCTCCTGCAAAGTAGTTATGAAAAAATATAAAAAATCCTGTAAGTCCTAGCACTGCTAAACCAGCTACTCCAAGCCCCATAACTGTTCCTCCTCCAAAAGAAATTTTCAATGCCTCAGGTAAAGATGTTTTAGCAGCTTGGGTTGTTCTAACATTGGTTCTGGTAGCAATTTTCATTCCAATATTTCCTGCATATGCTGAAAAAATAGCTCCAAATATAAATGCGATTACAATCATCCAATGTGTTGAAGGTACAATTGTAGAAACGATAAATAACAATATACTAACAATTATTACAAATACTGTAAGTAGTTTGTACTCTGCATTTAAAAAGGCTAAAGCTCCAGTGTAGATATGATCAGATATTTCTTTCATTTTACCATCACCTGCATCTTGCTTCATTATCCAATTTCTTTTGATTGCTGTAAATAACAATCCAATAATTGCCATAACAATTGGCATATATATCATCATTGATTCCATTTTAATTTTTTTTAATATTAGTTTAAAAGGATTGCAAAAATAGTATTTTTATTGAAAGTACATATTTGTATTGGTTTTTTTGTTCTTTTAAAGAATTTTGAACATCATTTTTATTAGATTTGCAATCTAATTATAATTAAAAAATAAAATATGAATATATTAGTTTGTATTAGTAGTGTTCCAGATACAACATCTAAAATTAATTTTACAGATAATAATACTAAATTTGATAACAACGGCATTCAGTTTGTAATTAATCCTTATGATGAGTTTGGACTTACAAAATCTATTATGATTAAAGAATCGATAGGAGGTAAAGTGACTGTTATTACTGTTGGAGATGTGTCGGTAGAACCCGTAATGAGAAAGGCTCTAGCTATAGGAGCGGATGATGCTGTTAGAGTAAATATGAATCCTCATGATAGTTTTTCAGTAGCCTTTGAAATTTCGGAATATATTAAACAAAATAGTTTTGATTTAATTATTGCAGGAAGAGAATCGATAGATTATAATGGAGGGGCTGTTCCTGGAATGATTTCCGAAATGACTAATTTACCACTTGTGAATGCTTGTATTGGATTAGAGATTGAAGGAAATAGTGTAAAACTTGTAAGAGAAATTGATGGAGGAAAGGAGATGATTACTTCTCCTCTACCTATGGTCATAGGAGGTCAGAAAGGATTGGTGTTAGAAAATGAATTAAGGATTCCAAATATGAGAGGTATTATGCAGTCTAGGACAAAACCATTGTCTGTAATAGAACCTGTTTCTTCTAGTAAGTATTCTACATCTGTAAGTTTTGCAAAACCTGAGGAAAAAGCTGGTTGTAAATTTGTAGATGCGTCTAATGTATCTGAACTCGTACATTTATTACATAATGAAGCAAAGGTTATTTAACTAAAAAATATAAAAAATGTCAGTATTAGTATATGCAGAAAGTTGGGGAGGGAATTTTAGAAAAAGCACATTTGAAGCAGTTTCTTATGCAAGTGAAACAGCAAAAATGTTGAGCACAAATGTAGTTGCGGTATCTTTAGAAGATGTCTCTGAAAAAGAGTTGTTAAAGTTAGGGTCTTACGGTGCTTCAAAGGTAGTTTCAATTCCTTCTTTAAATAAAGGAGATAGTCAATCTGCTTCAAAAATAATTGCAGAATTATCATTAGATGCTTGCGTTATTGTGTTTTCAGGAACACATACCTCTAGAATGATTGCTCCTAGATTGTCGGTAAAATTGTCTGCAGCATGTATTGCAAATGTTATTTCATTAACGAAATCCTCTGAAATTACAGTAAAAAGAAAATCTTTCTCTACAAAAGCTATTGAGACAGTAAAATCAAATACAGAAAAGACAATATTATCTATTTCTCCTAATTCTTTTGGTTTAAAAGAGAACCAAATAGATTGTACAATTGAAAGATCTGATTTTTCAGAAGAAGGTGATCTTTTATTTGAAGGACAAGAAACAGCTAGTGGTAAAATTTCAATTTCAGAAGCTGAAATTGTTGTTTCAGCGGGAAGAGGTTTAAAAGGCCCAGAAAATTGGGGGATGATCGAGGAATTGGCGGATGTGTTAGGTGCGGCAACAGCTTGTTCAAAACCAGTTTCAGATATTGGATGGAGGCCTCATTCAGAACATGTAGGTCAAACCGGAAAGCCAGTTACAGCTGATTTATACATTGCTATAGGTATTTCAGGTGCAATTCAGCATTTGGCAGGTGTTAATTCTTCAAAAATAATGGTAGCGATTAATACGGATCCTGAAGCTCCTTTTTTTAAGGCAGCAGATTATGGAATTATTGGAGACGCTTTTGAAGTTGTACCAAAGTTTATTGAAGAAATAAAGAATTTTAAAAACTAAGTTTTGAAATTAGTTCAATTAGATATAGAGAGGTTAGAACCAAGTAGTTCTCATAAAAGTTCGTATGTTTTACTTTTAAGAGAAATAGGGGGAGAAAGAAAGCTTCCAATTGTAATAGGTCCTTGTAATGCTGGATCTATTGCTATATTTCTAGAAAGTCATCAAAATCTAGAACGACCTCTTACTCATGATATAATAAAATCAATTACAAATAATTTTCAGATTACTGTAAGTAGAGTAGTTATTCATACTTTAAGAGAAGGTGTTTTTCATGCTTCTTTCTTTTGTTTCATGGATGGAGATGAGGAAATTGAAATAGATGCTAGGACCTCAGATGCAATTGCAATTGCAATAAGAATGGGATGCCCTATTTTTACTTATAATGATATCTTACAAGAGGCTGGAATAATTCTTACTGACGATTACACACCTGCATACAAAGATGATGATTTACAAGAAGAGGAAAATCAAAAGGATGTTTTGGAAACTTTATCTTTAGGAGAATTGAAAAAGTTAATGAAAGAAGCAATTGAAGATGAAAATTATGAAAGAGCATCTGAGATAAGAGATGAGATAAACAGGAGAGAAGATCAGAAATGAAAAAAATAATCCTTTTTTTCTTTTCCTTTTTTTCATTAATTTGTTTTGGGCAAAATATTGAAGGAAATTGGAAGTTTGATTTTATACTTCCTGATACATTACAAACTGGAGAGAATTTAAAGCCAATTTCAGAAAATGATGAAATGACTTTAAATGAAGATGGCTCATTTGATTATGAAATTAAACAGATTAATTTGGATGCAGTCGGAAATTGGGAATTGCAAGATGATTTACTTTGTTTACATTATTTTTCTCCAATAGATACAAGCAGGTTTTACAAAATTTCAATTTCAGCAAACTCTTTAGTCTTAAATGAAAATGGTATAAACTATGCATTTAAAAGATCTGAAATAAAAGTTTCTTCTGGTTTTTCCATTTCTTCTTTTTTTAGAGGATTACTTGGAGTAATTTCACTATTACTTATATCCTACTTATTTAGTAGAAACCGAAAAGGGATTGATTGGAAACTGGTTGGAAAAGGATTGTCAATACAAATTTTGTTTGCTGTTCTAATCCTAAAAGTTCCTTTTGTATATTCCGTATTTAATTTTATCGCAAAAGGATTTGCCAAAATTATTAATTTTACAAATAAAGGTTCCGAGTTTTTATTTGGAAATTTAATGATTCCCTCAGAATCTTGGGGATATATATTTGCTTTTCAGGTTTTACCTACTGTAATATTTTTCTCAGCACTTACTTCGTTGTTTTACTATTGGAGGATTTTGCCAAGAATAGTTTATGGTTTTGCTTGGGTAATGAAAAAAACTTTAAAATTATCAGGACCTGAAAGTGTAGCGGCTGCAGGAAATATCTTTTTAGGACAAACAGAATCTCCTCTACTTGTAAAGCCATACTTGGAGAAAATGACCATGTCCGAGATGTTGTGTTTGATGAGTGGAGGAATGGCGACAATTGCTGGCGGAGTGTTGGCAGCTTTTATTGGTATGTTAGGAGAAGAATTTGCGATCCACCTCATAATGGCTTCTGTAATGTCGGCACCTGCAGCTGTAGTTGCTGCGAAAATATTGTTGCCAGAAGAAGAAAAATTTAATTCTAATTTAGAAGTGAATTTAGAGGGTGAAATATCAAATGAATTAGAAGCGATTTCCCAGGGAACTAATGACGGACTGAGATTAGCGGTAAATGTAGGAGCTATGCTTTTGGTGTTTACAGCACTTATGTATATGTCAAATTATATTTTATTTAAGATTGGGATTTGGACTGATTTAAATGGTTGGATTGAAGAAAATACTAGATATTCGGAACTTTCTTTTAATATGATACTAGGATATATTGGCGCACCTATTGCATGGTTAATGGGAGTTTGCAAAGAGGATATGTTTTTAGTAGGTCAACTATTAGGAGAGAAAACTGTATTGAACGAATTTTTCGGATATATGTCGTTGGGAGAAATGAAGAATAACGGATTATTTGCTGAGCAAAAATCAATGATTATAGCAACTTATATTTTGTGTGGTTTTGCCAACTTTGCATCTATAGGAATACAGATTGGAGGAATAGGATCATTAGCTCCAAAAAGAAGAGGGGACTTGTCCCGATTAGGAATATTAGCTTTAATAGGAGGTACATTAGCCTCTTTATTTACAGCTGTAATTGTAGGAATGTTAATTTAAGAATAAATGCAACAATATTTAGATTTGATGAAACGCGTGATGAAAGAAGGCACGCTAAAAGAAGATAGGACCGGAACAGGAACTAAAAGTGTTTTTGGACATCAGATGCGATTTGATTTGTCCAAAGGATTTCCTTGTGTAACTACTAAAAAACTACACTTAAAATCCATTATACACGAATTACTATGGTTCTTAAAAGGAGATACTAATATAAAATATTTAAAAGAAAATGGTGTTAGAATCTGGGATGAATGGGCAGATGAAAATGGAGATTTGGGAAATGTTTACGGATACCAATGGAGGTCATGGCCAGCTCCCGATGGACAGCATATTGACCAAATATCACAAGTGGTTGAATCTTTAAAACACAATCCTGATAGCAGAAGAATTATTGTTAGCGCTTGGAATGTAGGAGAAATAGATCAGATGGCACTTCCTCCTTGTCACGCATTTTTTCAATTTTATGTCGCAGATGGAAAACTTTCATGTCAATTGTATCAAAGAAGCGCAGATATTTTTTTAGGAGTACCCTTTAATATTGCTTCTTACGCTTTACTTACTATGATGATGGCACAAGTTTGTGATTTGGCGGTTGGAGATTTTGTTCATACTTTGGGAGACGCACATATTTATACAAATCATTTTGAGCAAACAGAATTACAATTAAGTAGAGATCCAAGACCACTTCCTAGGATGAAAATTAATCCAGATATAAAAAGCATTTTTGATTTTACTATTGATGATTTTGAACTTATTGAATATGATCCACATCCACATATTAAAGGTAAAGTAGCGATATAATGGCAAGAATTGTAGTTTTAGGAGCAGGATTAGTTGGTAGTGTAATGGCTGAAGATTTATCAATTCAACATGAGGTAACCTGCGTAGATATTTCTAAAGATAACTTAGATAAGTTATCAGGAATTGAGACAATTATTGCAGATGTTTCTAATACTAATGCCTTACAAAATATTATTAAAGATTTTGACCTAGTAATTGGTGCTGTTCCAGGTTTTATGGGGTATAAAATGATGAAAGATGTAATTGAAGCTGGTAAGAATATTGTAGATATTTCTTTTTATCCAGAGGATCCTTTTGGTTTAGACGAGTTAGCAAAAGAAAAAGGTGTAGTAGCAGTTATGGATTGTGGAGTAGCTCCAGGAATGGGGAATATTATCTTTGGTTATCATAACATGAAAATGAAAATTACAGATTATGAGTGTTTAGTTGGGGGGCTTCCAGTAAAAAGAGAATGGCCGTATGAATATCAGGCTGTTTTTTCGCCTATTGATGTAATTGAAGAATATATACGACCCGCAAGATTTGTTAAGAATTCCTCACTTGTAGTAAAAGAAGCTCTTTCAGATACTGAATTGGTTGTATTTGAAAAAATAGGAACCCTAGAAAGTTGGAATTCAGATGGACTACGAACTTTGATTGAAACCATGAAACATGTTCCAAATATGATTGAAAAAACACTTCGATATCCAGGTTGTGTAGAATATTTAAAAGTTTTAAGAGAGAGTGGTTTCTTTTCATATGATGAGATTGAAGTAAATGGACAAAAAGTTAGGCCAATTGATCTTACATCTAAACTCCTATTTCCAAAATGGGAAATGAAAGAAGGAGATAAAGATTTTACAGCGATGAGAATAAGAATAATTGGAGACGAGAACAAAGTTCCAGTATGTTATGAGTATAATCTTTTAGATAGATATACTGATGGAATAAATTCTATGTCTAGAACTACCGGATATACATGTACAGCAGTAGCAAACTTAGTGATAAATGGTGATTATAATAGAACTGGAATTTCTCCCCCAGAATATTTGGGAGAGCATTTTAATTTTGTAAAAAATTATTTAGAAGAAAGAGGAGTAAATTATAAAGTGAATAAAAAATGAGAGTATCATTAATAGTAGCAGTTTCTGAAAATGGAGTAATAGGAAAAGATAATGATCTTATTTGGAACTTACCTAAGGATATGAAATTCTTTAAGCAAACCACACAAGGGCATCATGTTATTATGGGCAGAAAAAACTTTGAATCCATTCCACATAAATTTAGACCTTTGCCTAATAGAACTAATATTATTGTAACACGACAATTAGATTATGTTACTGAAGATTGTATTGTAGTAAATTCTATAGAAGAAGCCTTAAAAATTGCTCAAGAAAATGGAGATGTTGAACCATTTATTATTGGTGGAGGTCAGATATATAAATTAGCATTAGAAAGAAATTTGATAGATAGGGTTTATCTTACTAGGATACACCATTCTTTTGAAGGAGATACTTTTTTTCCTAATCTTTCTGAAGATTGGAAAATAATAGAAAGAGAAGATTGTATATCAGATGATAAAAATAGATATAATTATTCTTTTTTAGTTTTAGAAAAGTAACAATCCTCCAACAAAAATCAAACATCCAATGAGGAAGAGATATAAAGTATAAGGAAGAATTTCTTTTGCTTTTAAACCTGTAATTCCTAGTAGTGGTAAAGCCCAAAAGGGTTGCAACATATTTGTAAGCTGATCCCCGTAAGCTAGAGCCATTATACTTTTTGAAAATGAACATCCTATTTGATTTGCAGCTTTTATTATTATAGGTCCTTGAATTGCCCATTGGCCACCTCCACTTGGGACAAAAATATTCACGATTCCAGCAGAAATAAAAGTAAAAATGGGAAAAGTAGTTTCATTTGATATGCTTACAAAAAATTCTGAAAGAGAGCTTACCATTCCTGAATCTTTCATCAACCCCATGATCCCAAAATATAGTGGAAATTGAATTAAAATTCCTGAAGCTCCTTTTATTGATTCTGTTATTGCGTTTGTAAACTGACTAAATGAGGAGTGAAAGAAGATTCCTAGCCCTAATAAAACAAGATTTATAAAATTAGGAGTAATTACATTAAGAGACAGGATTTCAGGTAGTAAGATGGATTTGTAAAAACAATAACCTAATATTAAGATAGAAATTATTTTTGATAATACTAAAGAGTGATCTAATTTCTCAGCACCTTTACATTTTGTTCTTTCTTCTCTTGTTTCTTGTGAAACTATATGGATTTTTTTTCCTGTTTTCTTTTTTCCTAAGTAAAATAAAAATGTAGGAATTACAATCAATAATAAAATAGAAACAAAAATATTCATTGGTGAAAAAGTAGTTTCTGAAAGAGTAATTGTTGAGGGAACATCAAAGTCTAATCCTTCAAACATCTCTATAAGATGATTTTTTTCTGCAACTTTTATAGGTGCAGAACCAGAAAGTCCTCCATGCCAAACCATTAATCCTGAATATCCAGCAGCTCCAATTAGTGGGTAGTTAAGATTTATTTTTTTTTCAGAAGCATTTTCTGCAACTTTTCTAGCGAAAATTGCCCCGAAAATTAAGCCTAGTCCCCAATTAAATAAACTTACAATTATGGTAAAGAAAGAGATAATTGCAGCGGCATTTGCTGTTGAGCTACAAAACCTTATGATTTTAGAAATTAAAGAATTTACTGAGTTACTCAGCGCTAATGTGTGACCTAACACTAGCATTAACATCATTTGAAAGGCAAAAACAAGTAAAGCATTGTTCCAAATCCCATTTTCCCATGAAGCCAATAGATTTAAAACATGATAATTTTCAGGGTTTTGGTTGTCTGTAAAGATGAGCGCTAAAACAAAAGTTATGAGGGTAATTAATATCGCTATAGAAAAAGGAGAGGGTAATAACGACCTAAAAACATTTTCAAACTTTTTAGCAAAGGACATTTAAAATGGTAAATCGTCTTCTGTTTGATTATTTTCAAATACAGGGATTTCAGAGTCGTCAACGGTTTCAATTGTGTTTTCATTTTCTGATTTCTCAATTTTCCAAGCGTCTGCGGAGGTAAACCATTTCCCATTCCATTCTCTTGATGAGAGGTTAAAAAAAACTTCTATCTCTTCTCCTTCATTGATATTTGATAGTATCTGTATTTTGTCTTCTCCAAATAATTTAAAACAAATATCGGGATTGTACTGAGCTCCTGTATTTAACACAAATGATTGTGATTTCCACTCATTTCCAGCTTTACTCGTTCCTTGTTCTAACTCTAGTTTTTGCTTGACTGTTCCTTTTATTGATAAGCTCATTTTTCTAGTTAAATTTTATTTAATTTTTATATTCATGCAAATATAGATGAAATTTTTATTTCAACTAATAAAAAATAATATCTTTGTGGTCCTAATTTTAGCGGATGTGGCGGAATTGGTAGACGCGCTAGACTTAGGATCTAGTGCCGTAAGGCGTGGGGGTTCGACTCCCTTCATCCGCACAAAGAGCTCACTTTTAGTGAGCTTTTTTTATACCTATAAATAAAAGCTTCTTTTACATTAATTATCAGAGATAATATTGTACTTTTGACGACCATTTTAACAATTATTTAATTATGAAAATTACACAAGAAAATACCAACAATTTACAAGCAGAATTAAAAGTAGTGGTTAGTCCGGAAGATTACCAGGAAAAAGTAGATAAGGTATTAAAAGATTATAGAAAAAATGCCGAGATTCCAGGATTCAGAAAAGGAAAAGCTCCGATGGGAATGATTGTGAAAAAATACAGAACACCTGTACTAGTGGATGAAGTTAATAAGATGTTGCAATCAGAATTATACAAATATATCTCTGATGAAAAGGTAAAAGTATTAGGCTCTCCAATGCCAGTAAAAGATCAAAAAGTAGATTGGGAAAATGACACTATTTTTAATTTTAAGTATGAAATAGGTTTGTCTCCAGATTTTGATGTAAAAATATCTAAGAAAGATAAGTTAACCTATTATAAAATTGAGGCAGATACTAAGATTGTAGATACTTATGCTAATGATATAGCAAAAAGATATGGAAAAATGAGTAATCCTAAGGTTTCTTCAGAGGGTGATTTAGTGTTTTGCGAAATAGTTCAATTAGATTTAGATGGGAATTTAATGCAGAATGGAGTGAAAAATGAGGCTACAGTTTCAATGGATTTTATTACAGACAAGAAAATAAAGCAAAAATTTATTGGAGTGAAAAAGAAAGATTCATTCAAAGTGAATGTTAAGAAGGCTTTTACTAATCATACTGATTTAAGTGCTATGTTAAATATTTCTAGTGAGGAATTGCAGGATTTATCTTCAGAAGAATTTCAATTTACAGTAAAAAATGTAAGTAAATTAGAACCTGCTAAAATGAACAAGGAGCTTTTCGAGAAAGTATATGGTAAAGATTCTGTAAAAACAGTAAAAGAGTTTAAAGCTAAAATAAAAGAAGAGGCAGAGAGATCTTATACAACTGAAAGTGATAGAATGCTAAAAAATGATGTTGTTAATTACTTATTAGACAAAGTGAAGTTTGATATGCCAGATGATTTTTTAAAGAAATGGTTAGTTCACACTTCAGAGCAATCAGTTAACTTAGAACAAATCGAATCAGAATACGATATGTATTCAAAATCTTTAAGATGGCAGTTAATTGAAAATAGTATTCTGGAAATTTTTGAAATAAAGGTAGATTCTAAAGAAGTAGAATCTCATACTAAATCTTTAATTACAATGCAAATGAATCAGTATGGACAGCCAGCTCCTGAAGATGATAAGATGAATGAAATTGTTGCAAATATCTTGGCTAAAGAAGACGAAAGAAAAAAAATATATGACCAATTATATGATATTAAAACTCTAGAGGTATATAAAGAAAAATTCAAACTAATAGAAAAAGCTATTGCTTATGAGGATTTTGTTAAATTAGCATCCAAAAAATAAATTTATTATGGATTATTCAAAAGAGTTTAGAAAATATGCAACCAAAGATAGGGGAATTAGCTCCCTTCATTTAGATCAGTTTACTTCAATACATGGAAACTATATTTCTCCAACAATAATTGAAGAAAGACAGATGAACATTGCAACAATGGATGTTTTCTCAAGATTAATGATGGATAGAATTATTTTTCTTGGGGTGCCCATTAATGATTATGTTGCAAATATTATACAGGCTCAATTGCTGTTTTTAGAGTCTGCTGATCCTGAAAGAGAGATAAGAATCTACTTAAACACCCCTGGAGGAAGCGTTTATGCGGGTTTAGGAATTTATGATACAATGCAATATATTAATCCAGATGTTTCAACTATCTGTACAGGAATGGCAGCTTCAATGGGAGCAGTTTTGTTAACTGCGGGAGCAACAGGAAAAAGGACAGCTTTAAAACATTCTAGAGTTATGATTCATCAACCCCTTGGAGGAGCTAGTGGACAAGCTTCAGATATTGAAATTACAGCAAAGGAAATTCAAAAATTAAAAAAAGAACTTTATGAAATTATTGCTAATCACTCCGCAACAGATTATAAAAAAGTTTGGGAGGATGGAGATAGAGATTACTGGATGACTGCTGAAGAAGCTAAAGAATATGGTATGATTGATGAGGTTTTGATTAGGAATAAATAATGGACAATAAGGAGGTTATAAAATGTTCCTTTTGTGGAAAAAATAAACAGGATACAGATGTGTTGATTGCTGGTATTTCAGCACATATTTGCGATAGATGTATTGAACAAGCTTATGAAATATTAGATGTAGATTCTTCTGAATTATCAGCTTTAGATCAATCCGCTAGGTTGCTGAAACCACAAGAGATAAAATCTTATTTAGATGATTTTGTAATTGGCCAGGATCAAGCTAAAAAGGTGTTGTCAGTAGCTGTATATAATCACTATAAAAGAATTCTTCAACCAGATACATCTATTGAGGATTTAGAAATAGAGAAATCTAATATAATTTTAGTTGGAGAAACTGGAACAGGAAAAACACTTTTAGCTAAATCTATTGCAAAATTGTTACAAGTTCCTTTTTGTATAGCCGACGCTACTGTTCTTACAGAAGCGGGATATGTTGGAGAAGATGTAGAAAGTATTTTAACTAGATTATTACAAGCTGCAGATTATAATATTTCTCAAGCTGAAAAAGGTATTGTGTTTATTGATGAAGTAGATAAAATCGCAAGAAAAAGTGATAATCCATCAATTACTAGAGATGTGAGTGGAGAAGGAGTTCAACAAGCGATGTTGAAATTATTGGAAGGAACAATTGTAAACGTTCCTCCACAAGGGGGCAGAAAGCATCCCGATCAAAAAATGATTTCTTTAAACACTCAAAATATATTATTTATAAGTGGAGGTGCTTTTGATGGAGTGCAAAAACATATCTCTAAAAGATTAAATACCCAATCAATAGGATATTCTTCAAATAAACAAGATAAAATAAATAAGGATAATTTACTAAAGTATATTCTTCCTCAAGATTTGAAAACTTTTGGTCTTATTCCAGAACTAATTGGAAGGATGCCAGTTCTTTCTTATTTAAATCCCTTAGATAAACACGCTCTTAGACAAATCTTAACGGAACCAAAAAACTCTATTATAAAGCAGTATAAAAAGCTTTTTAATATGGATGGAATAGAGTTTAATATAGATAAAAAATCTTTAGATTTAATAGTAGAAAAAGCAGTTGAGTATAAATTAGGGGCAAGGGGCTTGAGATCAATATGTGAAGCAATAATGTTAGATGCTATGTTTGAATTACCTTCGGATAAGAATAGGAGAGAATTTAAACTTACCTATTCATATGCTAAAAGTAAATTAGATAAATCATCTTTAGTTAAGTTAAAAGCAGCTTAATTACTAACAATAAAATATTCATTTCCATTAAGGATAACAGAGTAATTACAATCACAAGTACTGTCTCCGTAGTTTATTGCTCTGGTGCTATATCCTTCAGGAATAAGTTCTGTTTTTCCGCTTGTTACTATACAAGTGTTTTCAGAAAGACATGATAAATCTACATACAAATCTTCTGTAATATTTACTTCAAAATTTTGTCCACTACTACTATTACCTAGACCTGTGCCACTTACTGAATACACATCATCAAATGGATTTGAAAAAGTATTATATCCCGAAATCCACTCTCTTTTCCTTGTTGATTCCCAATTTATTGTTCCGTTTCCTGTGATGCTAGTAGAAATATCAATTGTAAAAGTAACATTGCCTTCAGAATTTCTTCCATTATTTGTTGCTATTCTTTCTCCTTGAATCCAATTGTTGTTAATATAATATTGGTCAAATGTAGTTGTAATTACAGATAAGGAATCTCTATATTTTCCAGTATAAGTTATTATAATTTTACCTCTTATTTCTTTTCCATAGCTTAAACAATCATCAGGATATCCATCCCCAAAATCTACAATAATAGTATCTAGATCAGAAGTATCTGTATTCATAAGAGTATAACTAGGACATGATTTACTTTCTCCATTGTCATTAAAGGCGTCTTCAACAATTCTTCCTACGTCATTAAATAAGTTCTCTGCAAAAAGATAATCTTTAGTATTTACAGTTCCGCTTTCTTCTATTATATCCTCTCTACATGATGAAAATAAGAATGCGACTATAACAATTGAACTTAAGAATAATTTAGTTTTCATTTTATGAATTTTCAGCAAATATAGGGATATTGAATTAAATGTGACCAAGGATTTTTTTGGTTGCTCCTTTATTTGAATTAAAATATTCTTTAGAAGATTCCTTAATATCTATGTTTTCAAAATATCTAATAGATTGTATGAATTCGTTTGGATTTTTAACAACTAGAGCAAGTTTTTTATTTATAAGATCTTTAGCTTCTGAGAATTTGTAGTAATTTGGTCCAATTAAAATAGGTGTGTTGTAGACAGCTGCCTCTAATGTGTTGTGAATACCTTTTCCAAAACCACCTCCTATGTATGCAATTGTAGCATATCTATATATTTTAGATAATATACCAACTTTATCAATAATTAATATATGAGAATTGGATACATTATTACTGTTTGCTTCAGATAATAAGATAGATTTTTCTAAACCCTTAAAAAGATTAACTTGAGTCATTTCGTGCGGGGCGACAATTATTTTGTAATTTTTTAATTTTTTTGTTTCAGTAATTAATTTTAGATCTTCTTTCCATACTGATCCTAGTACAAGTACTTTATTGTGTTTTATAAATTTTTTTATTATAGGATTGTTAAAATCTTTCTTAGGATACCGTAAAACAGTATCAAATCTAGTGTCTCCACAAATTATAGAATTCCTGATATTTATAGATTTAAGTAAGTTGTTGGAGTCCTCATCCTGAACAAAGATCAAAGTGATTTTTTTTAATTCTTTTGCAAACCATTTCCCATAAAATCTAAAAAAATATTGTTCTTTCCTAAATTTACATGAGATAAAATAAATGGGAATTTTTTGAATATATAATTGGTGGATATAATTAAACCAAAACTCATATTTGATAAAAATTACTTTAATTGGTTTTATTTGTTCTGTAAATAATTTAGCATTTTTAGGACTGTCGTGTGGCATGTAAAATACCCAATCAGCAATTTCATTATTTTTCATGTAGTCATATCCTGAAGGGGAATAGAATGTAAGAAGAATTTTATGGGTTGGATTTTTCTTCTTATAGGACTGTATTACATTTTTACCTTGCTCAAATTCTCCTAATGAAGCAGCATGAAACCAAACAATATTTGAATAGTTTTTTGTTTCATTTATAATCTTATGAATTAAATCTTTTTGTTCTAATATGATTTGTTTTGCTTTATCATTAAATAAGGAATAGACCCTTAATCCTATATGATAGATGAAAATAAATATATTATAAAGAAATCTCATTTAGTAGTAATGAAATTTAGCTTCATTATTCCTGTTTATTGGGATGATAATACCAAATCTTAATCCTACAATTTGATCTAATTTTAGACTTTGATCAAACTCTTCCATTTGTGCAAAGTTATATCTTCTTTTAATAGTTGTAAATGCATTAATGAATTCTGTTCCTATATGATATTTAATGGAATTCTTTTTATCGAAATACATATAATCAATACAAATCTTTGTGCTTAAACCATTTGTGAATTTGTCATATCCATATAGATAATTTCCCTCAATTTGTGGTAGAGTAGTTCTGTTGCTTTCCAATCTGATTTTATGTTGAAGATATCCTAATCCTCCATAAATATAAATACCAGTTAGATTGTTTGCTTCGAATCTGAACGATTTTCCAGTCATTAAATGTGTATTTATTCCCCTTTCGTATAATAATACTTCATCTAATTCTCCACTTGCATTGATTAAAAAACCATCATCAGTAGAAATTAATTGTAGAATAGTAGTATCTCTTACATTACCTCCAAACATAAAATTTGCATCAAAACCCAAAAGAAAGTCGTTTTTATTTTGTAGGTAACATAATCCCATAGACGAGTTATTGCCAAAATCATTAGCTAAATTTGTTATAGGTACTTGATAACTATATTCAAAAAGAATCATTTTGTTTTTAAAAGTATCATCTTGAGCAAATGAGTTTATACTATAAAATAATACTAAAATAGAAAGATACCTATTCATAAATTAATTTTTTGCTAATTTACATTTTCTTTAATTTTATCTAACGAATTAATTAGTTGATAATTATTTATATTTGCAAAGATTAAAAAAACCAGTATGAAAAAAACCCTTTTAATAACAGGTGGAGCGGGATTTATAGGATCTCATGTAGTGAGATTATTTGTTCAAAAATATCCTGAATATAAAATTGTTAATCTGGATAAACTAACTTATGCTGGAAATTTAGAGAACTTATCAGATGTAGAAGATTCTGA
Source organism: Flavobacteriales bacterium (assembly GCA_002696275.1). Taxonomy (GTDB): domain Bacteria; phylum Bacteroidota; class Bacteroidia; order Flavobacteriales; family BACL11. Next base: position 37,034 of record NZRO01000039.1, on the reverse strand, counting down.
TAATTATATTTTTGAAAAAGGAGATATTGTAGATAAAGAATTTATTCAATCATTGTTCAAAAAGTATGATTTTAATGGAGTAATTCATTTAGCTGCAGAAAGTCATGTTGATCGATCTATTACTAACCCTATGGAGTTTATTATGACAAATGTTGTAGGTACTGTAAACTTGTTGAATGTGGCAAAAAATAATTGGAGTGATGATTTTGCAGATAAGTTGTTTTATCATGTATCTACTGATGAGGTATATGGAAGTCTGCCAGAAACAGGGCTGTTTTTAGAAACTACCCCATATGATCCGCAATCTCCATATTCTTCTTCTAAAGCTAGTTCAGATCATTTTGTAAGAGCTTACGGAAATACTTATGGATTACCTTTTATCATCTCTAATTGTTCTAATAATTATGGTCCAAATCAATTTCCTGAGAAGCTATTACCTTTATTTATAAATAATATCAGAAATAACAAAGAGCTTCCTGTATATGGAGATGGTTTGTTTACAAGAGATTGGTTGTATGTAGAAGATCATGCAAGAGCAATTGATTTAATTTATCATAAAGGTAAAAATGCAGAAACTTATAATATTGGAGGTTTTAATGAGTGGACTAATATTGATTTAATAAAAGTGATGTGTGCTCAGATGGATGAAATTTTAAGAAACGATAAGGGAACATCAGAACAACTTATTACTTATGTCAAAGATAGGCCTGGTCATGACAAAAGATATGCTATTGATGCTAGTAAGATAAAGAATGAATTATCCTGGGAACCTTCACTGCAATTTGAGGAAGGCCTTCAAAAAACCATTCAATGGTATATGAATAATCAACAGTGGATAGATAATGTTACTTCTGGAGATTATCAAAAATATTATATGGAACAATACGGATAATGATTAAGTGGTTTTCAGCTTTTAGAAGAAAGAAGTTAGATCCTCTAGATTTTACTGTTTTAAAAACAGATATGCATTCACATTTAATTCCATTAATAGATGATGGGTCTCAAAGTGAAGAAGAGTCAATTCATATAATATCAGAACTTAAAAATCTTGGTTTTTCCAAGATAATAACTACTCCTCATACGATGAGTGATTATTATAAAAATACGCCTGAAATTATAAATAAAGGTAAAATTCAAGTTTCCAAGGAATTAAAAAGAGTAAACTTAGAGATTGAATTTGATTCTGCTTCTGAGTATTATGTAGATTATGATTTCAGACAACAAATTGTTAAAAATAGCTTTTTAACTTTCGGATCAAAATATCTGTTAATTGAGTTTCCATTTGTAGAGGAACCAAAAGATATTGATGATATTATTTTTCAACTACAACTATCCGGATATAATGTTGTCTTAGCTCATCCAGAGAGGTATTTATATTACACCAATAAAGATCTTAAAAAATTTACAGAGAAAGGAGTTTTATTACAATTAAACCTTCTTTCTATTACAGGTTATTACTCTGATCAAGTGAGAAAGAATGCTGAAAAACTAATTAATGAAGATTTGATATCCTTTGTTGGGACAGATTGTCATAATATCAATCAAGCAATAAAACTAAAGGAATGTTTTACAAATCCATTATGGCATCAGTTGTCCAAATCTGAAAAGTTATTAAACAATACTTTATAAGCTAGCACTCTGCGTAGGAATTTGTCTGTCTACTTTTTTAAATAGTCCTTGTAATACTTTTCCAGGACCAACTTCTGTTACAGAGCTTAATCCATCTGATATCATTTTTTCCATTGTCTGCGTCCAAAGCACTGATGCGGTAAGTTGTTTTTTTAAGTTTTCTTTAATTGTTTCTGTATTTTTAATTGCCGAAGCAGTTACATTTTGATAAATAGGACATATTCCTTCGTAAAATTTAGTATCGTCAATTGCATGTTCTAATTCTGCTCTTGCTGGTTCCATTAAAGGTGAGTGAAAAGCTCCTCCAACAGGAAGTTTTAAAGCTCTTCTGGCTCCTACTTCTGTTAGTTTTTTACATGCAATATCTATTCCTTCATTACTACCAGAAATAACCAATTGACCCGGACAATTGTAGTTTGCAGGAACTACCACTTCTTTAATTTCCGTACATATTTTTTCAACAACTTCATTTTCTAATCCAAGAACAGCAGCCATTGTAGATGGATTTTGTTCACAAGCTTTTTGCATTGCAACTGCTCTTTTCGAAACTAATTTCAAACCATCTTCAAATGATAAATATCCAGCAGAAACAAGTGCTGAAAACTCACCTAAAGAATGACCTGCTACCATCTCTGGATCAAAAGAAATACCTAATACCTTAGCTAAAATTACAGAATGTAGAAAGATAGCAGGTTGAGTTACTTTAGTTTGTTTTAAAGCATCCTCATCTTCTCCAAACATAATATTTGTTATTGAGAATCCTAAAATTTCGTTAGCTTGTTCAAACAGTTTTTTTGCTTCCTTAGAAGTCTCATATAGGTCTTTTCCCATACCTTTAAATTGGGCTCCTTGACCAGGAAATACATATGCTTTCATTATTATTTTATTAGATTCATAAATTCAGTTCTGGTGTTTTTAAAAGGTCTTCACTTTCTGGATTTTCCCCAATTTCAGATAAAACAGATTTAATATTTTTTGCTATATTTTTATTGTATTCTGAACTCATCTTTTTGTTTATTAGTTGCAAATATACCAAAAGAAAGATACTATATTTGCGTAATGAAGATTCTATTAGTTGTTGCGACTGTTTCTGAGATTCAACAAGAGAAATTCTCTTCCATTGATGTTTTGATAACGGGAGTTGGAATGTTGAATACCGCCATTGTTTTAACAAAAAAACTATTAGAGGAAAAATATGATTTAGTAATTAATTTTGGTATTGCAGGTTCTTTTAAAAGATCTATAAAAATTGGGGATGTTGTAGAGGTAATTGAAGAAAATATTTCGGAAATCGGATATGAAGATAAAAATGAATTTTTAGAGTTTACTGATTTTTCATTAAAAACAGTTTTTAGAAATAATTCCTATACTGATATGAGAAAAGTTAAATCCATAACTGTAAATACTGTTCATGGCAATGAAAAATCAATTGAAAATATAGTGAGAAGATTGAATCCAGATATTGAAAACATGGAGGGAGCTGCTGTTTTTAAGGTTTGTGAAGAATTTAATGTTCCATGTATTCAAGTTCGAGCTATATCTAATTATGTGGAAAAAAGGAATAAAGAAAGTTGGAACATGCCGCTTGCAATACAAAATTTAAATGTCGAGCTTGAAAAAATAATTTCAAATTTATGAAACTAACTCTTGGTTTTTCCCCTTGTCCTAACGATACTTTTATGTTTGATGCTATTGTTCATAATATGATAGATACAGAAGGATTAGAATTTGATGTTATTCTTTCTGATGTAGAACAATTAAATCAATGGGCTTTAGAATGTAAATTAGATTTGACAAAGTTAAGTTTTAATGCGTTTAGATATTGTGTTAAAGATTATGTTTTACTTAATAGCGGATCTGCACTTGGTAGAAATTGCGGACCTTTATTAATCAAGGATCCACAAAAGCAGTTGTCAAAAGAAAGTTGTATCGCAATACCTGGTAAATATACAACTGCAAATATGTTATTAGAATTAGCTTTTCCCAATTTTCAAAATAAAAAGGAGGTTTTGTTTTCAGAGATTGAAGAAAAAGTACTGAAGAATGAAGTTGATGCAGGTTTAATTATACATGAAAATCGTTTTACATATAAGGATAAAGGATTAGAAAAAGTGTTAGATTTAGGCGAGTTTTGGGAACAAAAAACCTCTCTTCCAATCCCATTAGGGGGGATTGTTGTAAGAAGAAACTTTACTACAGACATTAAAAATAAAGTTGACAGAGTTCTGAAAAGAAGCGTTGAATTTGCATTATCAAATCCTAATAGTTTATCAGCTTATGTAAAATATAATGCTCAAGAAATAGAGGATAAAATAATAAAATCACATATTGATTTATATGTAAATGAATTCTCAGTTTCTTTAGGGGTTGAAGGAAGAAATGCTGTGAAGAAAATATTTCAGAATACTAAAATAGACTTTGAATCTATTTTTGTTTAAATTTATTTATCGCATTTCTTGTAAAGTCAGAAAGAACTAAGGTCCCACTACTAATAGCTCTTTCTTTTAATAGTTGATCCCAATGTTCTGTTCCTTCCCACATCACTTTCTTTAATCCTTTCATTGCTTCTGGGTTAGAATTTGATAGAATTGTTGCTAGGATATTAATTTCCTTATCCATTTCCTCTGTTGAATCAAATACTTCTGAATACAATCCTTTTTCTCTAGCCCATTTTGCATCAAACCATCTTGTTGCATTTATTGTCATTGCAGAAAATGCTGAGGTTCCAATTTTTCTTTCTACAGCGGGACCTACCACGAAAGGTCCTATTCCTATGGCTAACTCTGATAATTTTGCAGATGCAAATCTGGTAGCAAAACAATAATCAGTTGCGGAGGCCATTCCTACACCTCCACCAACAGTTTTTCCTTGTACTCTACCAATTATAAATTTTGGACATTTTCTTGCTGCATTAATAACATTTGCAAATCCTGAAAAGAATTTTTCTCCTTCTTCTTCACTTTTAATTGAAACTAATTCATCAAAAGAAGCACCTGCGCAAAAAACTCTATCTCCACCACTTTTTAGAATTATTACTTTAATATCTTTATCATTTCCTGATTTTGTTATAGTTTCTGCTATTAAAGATAAAATGTTTGATGGTAGAGAATTGGATTGAGGATGAAAAAATTCAATTATTCCAATTCCATTTTCTTTTGTAAGTTTTACATATTCTTTCATTTATACTCTTTCAATAATTGTTGCGTATCCTTGTCCAACTCCAATACACATTGTTACCAATGCAAATTTCTTATTTTGTTTCTTTAATTCAATTGCGGCTGTTTGTAAGATTCTTGTCCCACTAACTCCTAAGGGATGACCAAGTGCAATGGCTCCTCCATTAGGATTTATTCTAGGATCATCATCGTTTAACCCCCACTCTCTGAGACAAGCAAGAGCTTGTGCTGCAAAGGCTTCATTTAATTCAATAATATCGATATCATTCATGGTTAAACCTGCTTTTTCAAGAGCTTTATTAGAAGCTTTTACAGGTCCTATTCCCATTATTCTAGGTTCTACACCAACTACCGCGGAGCTTACTATTCTTGCAATTGGTTTAAGATTATTTTCTTTTAATCCTTTTTCTGATGCCAAAAGCATAGCGGCAGCGCCATCATTTAATCCTGATGCGTTACCAGCAGTAACACTACCTCCTTCTTTTTTAAATGCTGTTCGAAGTTTTGATAAGATTTCTAATGAGGTGTTAGATTTTATAAATTCATCTTTACTAAAAATGATAGGTTCTTTCTTTCTTTGAGGAATTTCTACTGATACAATTTCTTCTTCAAATCTACCGTCTGATTGAGCTTTAGAAGCTTTCATTTGAGAATAGTACGCAAATAGATCTTGATCTTTTCTAGAGATGTTATATTTTTCTGCTAAGTTCTCTGCAGTATTCCCCATTCCGTCCACTCCATATAACTCTTTCATTTTTGGATTTACAAACCTCCATCCAAAAGAAGAATCATACATTTGTGCATCTCTTCCGAAGGCTTTAGAAACCTTTGAGATGACCCAGGGGCCTCTTGTCATGTTTTCTACACCTCCAGCAATGAAAATATCACCATCACCTGTACAAATAGCTCTGTGTGCATGGATTACAGAGGACATTCCAGATGAACATAATCTATTTATAGTTTCTCCAGGCACTGTAAATGGTAATCCTGCTAATAGAAGAGACATTCTTGCAATATTTCTATTGTCTTCTCCTGCTTGGTTTGCGCATCCAAGAATTACATCATCAATTCTCTCTGTATTTATTCCTGTTCTTTTTATAAGTTCTCTTATTGGAATAGCTCCTAAATCATCTGTTCTCACATCTTTGAGTGTTCCTCCAAAGTTTCCAATTGGAGTTCTGATAGCGTCAATAATATATGTCATTACTTTCCTTTAAAATTTGCTTTTCTTTTTTCTAAAAAGGCTTTCACTCCTTCATTAAAATCTTCAGTATTAGCTGCTATAGATTGATACTTATCTTCTAAGTTCAACTGTTCTTTCAGGCTATTTTCTATAGATGAATTTAATAATTCTTTGGTTAGAGCAAGAGCTTTAGTTGGCATTTTTGCTAGTTTTGAAACGAGGTGCCAACTCTCCTTCTCAAAAACATCTTGAGGATAAGCTTTATAAATCATTCCCATTTTTTCTGCTTCATGAGCAGATATTGGTTCAGCTGTCATCATAACTGCCGCTGCTCTTTGAATTCCTACTATTCTAGGTAAGAAATAAGTTGATCCACTATCAGGAACAAGTCCAATTTTACTAAATGCTTGTATAAATGATGCGTTTTCTGAAGCGACAATAATATCACAACAAAGAGCAAGACTAGCTCCTGCGCCCGCAGCAACGCCATTAACAGCAGCAATTACAGGTTTATTAAGATTTCTTATTTTTAAAATAATAGGATTGTAATGTTCCTGAATAATTGTTGATATATTTCTTCCATTAGGATCTGTAGCTTCTTTTAAATCTTGCCCTGCACAAAATGCTTTCCCACTTGCGGTAATCATTACAGATCGTATTTCATCATCCTTCTTACATGAATCTAATGTTTCTTGTAACTTTAGTGCCATTTCTCTAACGAAGGAATTGAACTTTTCAGGTCTATTTAGGGTGATTTTCCCTACTCCATCAATTTTTTTGAAATTAATCATATCGTTTTTTTGCTAAATTATAAATATATTACAATCTTTACTGATTCTTCTTCGATGAATTAAAATATGAAAAAATTATATTTTTTGACTCAATAAATGGTTTGAAAATATTATACCAAAAACCTTGATAATTATGTTGAGTATCTTTTATACCATATCTAATACTTTTCATTTTTCCTGAAAATACTAGAGTTCCAAACATCCAATCCCAAATTGCTAGTTTAGAACCCATATTTTTATTGTAGTGTTTTTTGTTAATACTATGGTGTATTTGATGTTGGTAGGGACTAATAAATATTCTTTCAAAAAATTTAGGGTATGACAATTTTATATGAGAATGTCTCAGATTTGCTCCAAATAAATAAAATAAGAAGCTAAAAAAATTAACTCCAAGAAATAATAGTTTGTTAATTTCTTGAGATGAAAAATAATCAAATATTCCTGTTACAATACCAAAAACAAATATACTTCTCAAATTGTTAATTACTAATTCTATTGGATGAATTCTATATTGTGTAATTGGATTTAAGGTTGTAGCCGCATGATGAATTTTATGAAATTCCCATAAAATTCTATTATGATGCATCAAATAGTGTAAAATATAACTGAAAAAATCATTAACAATAGTAAGGCAAACAGTATAACTAATAATAATTACAATCTGTGAGGAGTTATTTTGGTAAAAACCAAAGCTTTGTTCCAATGTGTCTGTAGTATAGAACGCAAGTACAAAACTAAAGTAAATGTATGGTGCTATAAATAAAATCTTTATCAGGGAATTAAAAAAGAAAAAGAGATAATCAATTATTGATGATTTGCTCAACCAAACCTTTTTATTAAATATAAATTTCAAAAATGATTCTTTTTTATATTTACCTCTATTATACACGTAAAAGGATAAAATTAAAGATGTAAATAAATAAAGGATATAGATTCTTTTCTCTGGATTAATAAAATAAGATGTTGATAGGTTAATAGCTTCTAGAACTAACAGTTTTATTTCCTCAAAATAAATCAAAATTCAATATATTTAATTTGTTAACTTGGTGTGTATAATGATTGTTTTTATGTTACTATAATAAAAGAAACATAAAAGTACATTTATAAATAATAAGGTTCCACATAATATATTTTCATCTATTCTGTTGTCAAAGAATACATGCATCATAAAAATGTTAAATATAATTGGCAAAAGCAGAAATGTTCCAATAATTCTTGTTATGGGAATTATCATTAAGACTCCAGCTAAAATTTGAAAGATTCCAATCATTTGAATAAATCCAGAAGTTCTCATAGTATTCATTGTGATTTTATATCCTATTGGTTTAACTCCTGTTTCAGAATTCAGATAATCTCCTTTAGACAACTGTTCTATCTCTTCAGTTGAAATTTCACTAGTCTTTATAGGCATTTTCTCCACTCCTTTATATATAAAGAAAATAGCAAGTATTATAGTAAATACTGTATGTAATAATTTTTTCATAATTGTTTATAATTTTTTGATGTTACAAAAATATAAATAATTTTTATTTAGAATAAATAAAAATAATATTGTTTTTATTTGGATTTATTATAAATAATATACAATCTTTGCTGAATTATTAATTTAAAAAAAAAAAATGAAAAAATTAAATTTTATTAAAGCTGCCTTATTATCAACTATTGTAATATTTAGTTCATGTGGTACAGATAATGATATTGTTGAGTGTAGTGTTTCATCTCCAGAAAATTATGTGTTTTCACATGATGGTACAAATACAGTTTCTTTTGGTGGTCAAACAGCTAGATTGAAAATGGTAGATGAGATTTTAGGAAAATTGGAAGACGAAACAACAACTGATGTTGCGATTTTGAATGAGATGTTTGCTGATGGGACAGGTTTTGCTGATGCAACATTGGATGCTAGTGGTAAGCAAGTTAGAAGTAAAACTGCTGGATATCAAACAGCAACTGTAAAAGCTAATATTCAGGCTATGTTTGATAGTTGGTTAGTTGACTATACTTCAAATGTTGCCCCTGCCATGGCTGCTGGGACTCAAGCTGCTCCCGGTATTCCTGGTTGGGTTGATAATAGAGAGTTAAATGCTAAAGGACAGGAATTAGATCAATTCTTCGCAAAGGGTCTTATAGGAGCTCTATGTCTGGATCAAGTAGCTAACGGATATTTAAGTGAGGCAAAGATTGGTGATGTTGTAGATAATGTTACAAGAGATCCTTACACTGATATGGAACATCACTGGGACGAAGGATATGGTTACATCTATGGAATTCAAGGAGCTGACGGAGTTACCTCTGAAGAAATTTCAGGAGACAATCTATTAGGAAAATATTTAACTAAATATGAAGATCATAGAGCAACTGTATACAATGCTTTTATTGAAGGAAGACAAGCTATTGTTGAAAATTGTTCTGAAGTAAGAGATGAACAAGCTCAAATAATTAAAGAAACTTTGTCAAAAGTTGTCGCTATAAGAGCTGCATACTATTTAGAAGATGCAGCCTTACAAACTGATCTTTCAGCTGCATATTTCCATTCTTTATCTGAAGGATACGGATTTATCATGTCTTTACAATTTACTGTAGATGCTGATGGTAATCCATATTATACTCATGATGAAGTGAATATTATGTTGGATCAACTTAATTCTGGTGATGGTTTTTGGGACAGAACTGACGCAGAATTAAATCAAATGGCTGCTGATATTAAGGCTGTTTGTGGACTTTAAAATTAATTATTAATACACAAAGAAAAGACAGCATATGCTGTCTTTTCTTTTAAAAGAAAGATGATGAAAAAAACAGGTATTTATTTATTCTTATTAATTGTATTTGCCTCTTGTACAACAGAAAGTAATAATCAACAAAGTGTTGAGGATAAATCATTTAGAGAAAGTGTTTTGTTAAATACAGTTGATAATATTATTATTCCGGCACATGTAAATTTATTAACAAATCTTGAAAGTTTACAGACAGCTTACAATAATTTTTATAATTCTGTTAATGAAGAAAATTTTAATACAGTAAAATCAGCATGGAGAAAATCATATATTGCATGGCAATATGTAGAATTATATAACATAGGAAAAGCTGAACAAATTTCTTATAATTTGAGATCTAATACTTACCCATGTAACACTACAATGATTGATATGAACATACAAAACCAAATGTATGATTTTTCTGCAGATAATTATCTAAATTATTCTTCTCAAGGATTTCCCGCGTTGGACTATATGTTATATGGTATTGCCTCTGATACATCAAATATTTTAAATTTATATAATACAGATAATTTATATTTAGAATATTCAAAAGCTTTGATTGATGAATTAGTTATCAATACTCAATCAGTCTTAAATTATTGGAACGATGAAAAATTAAGTTTCGTTAATAGTAACGGAAATACAGCGACCTCTAGTTTGAATATGTTAACTAATGATTTTATTTATTATTATGAAAAAGGATTTAGAGCAAACAAAATAGGAATACCAGCTGGAGTATATTCTACTAGCTCTAGTTTGCCTCAAAATGTTGAAGGTTTTTATAGTCAGTATTTTTCTAAGACTTTAGCATTACATGCTTTAGAGTCTACTCGTAAGTTATTTACTGGTGAGTCATTTTCCTCATTACAAACAGGAAGTTCACTTGTGACTTATCTTGATTTTTTAGATGTTACAAACTCTGTGTTGACTGACGATATTATTTCAAAATTTGAAAATTCAAAACAACAATTGGAAATGCTAGATAATAATTTTGTAAATCAGATTCAGTCGGAAAATATGAAAATGTTAGCCACTTTTGATGCTATTCAAGAAGCGGTCCCTTTGATGAAAATTCAGATGTTACAAGCTTTGAGAATTAAAGTTGATTATGTAGATGCCGATGGTGATTAGATTAACAAGAAATAGTGAGTTCTAAGCAGTTTTTTTTATTAATTTGTTTATTCAAATCAAGTTTTCTTTTATCTCAAAACTTTACATTTTCAGGTAAAATTATAAATAAAGATACAAAGTTACCACTTTCAAATATTGAGATTATAGATGAAGATTTTAAGATTCTTGATAAAACAAACAGTAAAGGAGAATTTAGTTTTAACTCAATTAAAAACAAGATTTGTATTATAGTTCATGCTGAGGAATACTACTCTCAAACGGAAATTTTATCAGATAGTGATAATAAAATAAGAATTGAACTTAGACCACTATCTGTTGAATTAAGTCAAGTAGAGATAAAATCTCAAAGAAAAGAACTTTTTAGTACAATCAAACTAAAAGACATAGAGGAAACCTCTATTTTTGCCGGGAAGAAATCAGAAGTAATTTTGATAGATGAATTATATTCAAACTTGTCTTTAAATACTAGTAGACAGATATTTAGTCAAGTTTCTGGTTTAAATATATATCAAAATGATGACGCTGGATTACAATTAAATGTTGGGGGGAGAGGTCTTGATCCAAATAGGACTTCTAATTTTATTACAAGACAAAATAGTTATGATATCAGTGCTGATGTTTTGGGATATCCAGAGAGTTACTACACACCTCCAGCAGAAGCTATCGAGCGAATAGAGATAGTCAGGGGGGCTGCTTCTTTACAATATGGCACACAGTTTGGAGGGCTAATAAACTTTAAATTAAAGACAGCCGAATTAAATTCTCCTTTTAAGTTTGAAACTAGAAATACTGTTGGAAGTAATCACTTATTTACTAATTTCACTTCAGCTTCTGCCTCAAAAAAGAATTTTGCATTTTATTCTTTTGTAAATATTAAAAAAGGCAATGGATTTAGGGATTTTTCAGAATTTAATTCTAGAAATTTCTTTATTAATCTAAAATGGAAAATAAGTGAAAAAGTAAATATTTCAAGCGATATAACATTTTTAGAGTATCTCGCTCAGCAGGGTGGCGGACTAAGTGATGAAATGTTTCTAGAAAATCCGTTTCAAAGTAACAGATCTAGAAATTGGTTTTATGTAAATTGGTTTCTATATAATACAAAGATTTCTCATCAAATTTCTGAAAATACTTATTATACTTTATCATTGTTTGGTTTAAATGCAGAACGAAATGCATTAGGATTTAGAACAAATAGAGTTGATCAGATTGATCCATTTTTAGAAAGAGATTTAATTAAAGGAATATTTAAAAATTTTGGATATGAATACAAATTAATTCATAAATCAAATATCAAAGAAATCAAATGTGTTTCATTAATAGGAACAAAATTATACAAATCTAATAACTCTAATAGTCAAGGACCAGGATCAAACAATTTCGATGCAGATTTCAATTTTTATAATGAGGAATTTCCTTATTATAACAACCAGTCAAGTTATACTCACCCAAATTTTAATATTTCCGTTTTTGGAGAAAATATTTTTTATTTATCTGATAATTTTTCAATAACTCCTGGATTTCGATATGAGTTTATTAATACTAAAGCAGAAGGATACTATAAAGAAATAAATTTAGATGCCGCTGCAAATCCCATTAAAGATACAACTATATATGAGAACAAATATAACAAGAGAAGTTTCCTTTTATCAGGTGTTGGGCTTGTGTATAAAATTAAAGATAATGAATTGTATTCTAATCTTTCTCAAAATTATAGATCTGTTACTTTTGCAGATATAAGTGTTGTGAATCCAGCGTTTATGATTGATCCTAATATTTCAGATGAGTATGGGCAGACTTTTGATTTGGGATTCAGAGGTAAACACAATAGAACTATTTCTTTTGATATTACATCTTTTCTTTTAAGGTATAATGATAGAATAGGCTTTGTTCAAAGGATAACAACTGATGGAAATGTAAAAAGTGTTAGAGATAATGTTGGTACTGCGTTAATTTACGGGATAGAATCTTTAATTAATTTTAATCTAAAATCTTTTTTTGAGGGAAGTTATAAATTAAACTATTATATAAATTCATCATTTATTGATTCTAGGTATACAAATTCAGAAGAATTATCAATAATAGGAAACAAGGTTGAATTTATCCCTTCTATAAATTTAAAAACTGGACTAGTTTTTGGATATAAAAATTTTTCCTCAAATATTCAGTTTACCTATTTGTCAGATCATTTTACTGATGCTACAAATGCTGTAGAATCAAACCTTAGTGGTGTAATTGGTAGTATTCCATCTTATTATATTTTAGATTTAAATTTGAGGTATGGTTTTTCAAAATATATATTTGAGTGCGGAATAAATAATCTACTTAATTGTCACTATTATAATAGAAGAGCAACAGGCTATCCTGGTCCTGGTATCATACCATCTCCTCCTATAAACTATTTTATAAATTTACAGTACATCTATTAGATTTTAAGGTTTTTTCTTAAATTTGATTGATGAAAAATTTAGTTGTATTTACTGGAGCTGGTATTAGCGCTGAAAGTGGTTTAAGTACTTTTAGAGATTCAGGTGGATTGTGGGATAAATATAAAATTGACGAAGTCGCTACGCCAGAGGCTTTTAAAAGCAATCCAAAACTAGTACTAGATTTTTATAATATTAGAAGGAGACAACTTCTAAAAACTAACCCTAATCCTGCTCATTACTCATTAAATAAACTTAAAAATAAATACAATTTATCTATTATTACTCAGAATATAGATGATCTTCATGAGAGAAGTGGAGCTGAGAATGTTTTACATCTTCATGGAAAATTAAGAGAAAGTAAAAGTGTTTTAGATCATTCAATATATTCTATAGAAGGAAGCGATCTTAATATAGGTGATCTTTGTCCAAAAGGTACTCAGTTAAGGCCTAATGTAGTTTGGTTTGGAGAGTCTGTTCCTAAAATGGATGAAGCAATAAATCTTGTATTACAAGCAGATATATTTATTATTGTCGGTACTTCCTTAAATGTTTATCCTGCTGCTTCATTGTTGAATTATGCTGAAAGGGCTGATAGAATCATAATAGTAGATCCAAATGCTGAATTATATGAAGGAGTTGAGATTATCAGACAGAAAGCGAGTATTGCTTTGCCTAATTTAGTTAGTGATTTATTATGCTAAGCATAGCAATTTAATTTTGCTAATTTAATTTTGTGTTATGAAAAAATTTTTAAGTTTTGTTTTAATTGTTTTCTTTACAATATCATCTTTTTCTCAAGATTTGTTTATTGTAAATGATTCAAAGGAGAAATCAGAAAAGCTTGCTTTGGTAATCTTAAATGGTTTTGGAGATTCAAAGAAAAACAGAAAGAAACAAAAAGAATTCTTTGAAAATAAAGGATATGATTTATTTATTCCAGAATATATTGAAAGAAAATCTATTAATAAGTCTATTGAAACTTTTTCCTTATTTTATGAAAATCAAGAGTTGTATAATTATAAAGAAGTTAAGTTTCTATGTTATATTATAGGGGGATATGTTTTAAACCAATATATTGAAAAGAATGGCAAAGGAAATATAAGTACAATTATTTATGATAGAAGTCCTACTCAAGAAAGAGCTCCACAAACTGCAGTTAAAAAGCTTCCATTTATATCAAAACTTATTTATGGAAAGGTATTGAAGGATTTTAGCTTAAAAGAAAAGGGAGGACTTTCAGAGGATAGAGGATTGTCAATTGGAGTAATTATTGAAAACAAGGCTACCAAATTAATGAGGTATTATAAGAAAACGGCTGATAGTTATGGTGAATATAATTATAATGCACAATCAATAGAACCAAACTTAGATGATTGGTTTCACACATTTTTAGATCACGATCAAATGTATGTGAGATTTGATATAATAGGAGAAGAAATATTATACTTTTTAAATAATGGAGTTTTCACACAGAACGCTAGAAGAATTCCTTATGAATGGGATCCATTTCAAAAATTAAAGAAGAATGATTTCAATTTATAAAATAAAACCAAAGTTTCAACAGTTATTAAGGCCTATTCTTAAATTACTTAGAAAAATAGGAGTTACCCCAAATTCAATAACAATTTTTTCTATTTTATTTTCATTTTTATTGTCCTATTTCTTTTGGAACGCCGCGAATAACAATTCGTTTTATTTAATTGTCGCTTTGGGATTAATATTTAGAATGATATTAAATGCCTTAGATGGAATGATGGCTTCAGCCTATCATTTACAATCCAAGTTAGGAGAGGTTTTAAATGAGATAGGGGATGTAATTTCTGATGCTGCAATTTATTTCCCCCTAATTCTACTTTCAGATTTAAGGATCGAGTTGTCTATACTTTTTATTATTTTGTCGTTAGTTAATGAGTTTTGCGGTATACTATCTAAAGTAATATCTGGAGAAAGAAGGTATGATGGTCCCATGGGGAAAAGTGACCGTGCATTTTTAATTGGAGTGATTTGTTTGTTGTTTTACTTTGGTGTTCCATTAGACCAATACTTGAATTATATATTTATTACTGCTTCTATTTTACTAACTATAAGTTCATTTGTGAGACTTAATAAATCTATTCGTAATGAAAAAAATATTTGATTTTATTGATTTAAATGCTGAAATACAATGGGTTATTGTTATAATCTTAATAATATTAATCACAGCAACGCTTACTTTTCAAATCTGGAAAAAAGTTAAACCTTCAAATTTAGTTGATGAAATGATGTTAAGGACAAAATCCTGGTGGGGGATGTGTTTTATTTTTCTTTTTGCTTCTTTAGTTCATCCTATTGTTACTTATTTAGGCCTAGCATTTCTTTCCTTTTTTACTTTAAGAGAAATATATACTCTTTTAAAGTTAAGAGATTCTGACAGAACTGTTTTATTAGCTTGTTATTTATCTATTCCTTTTCAATATTATTTTGCCTTTCAGGGATGGTATACAATGTTTTTAATATTTATACCAGTATTTCTATTTATTATTATTCCATTTCTTTTGGTATTATCTGGCGATACAACTGATATTATTAGTTCAATGTGCATTCTTCCAACCTCTCTAATGCTTGGTGTGTTTGGAATAAGTCATTTAGGTCTTTTAATTAGTTTTCCAGAAATGAATACGGGAAATATTTCAGGAAAGGCTTTATTGCTATTTTTGATTTTTATTACCGAGGCAAATGATATAATGCAGTTTATCTGTGGAAAAATTTTTGGCAAACATAAAATATTGCCTAATGTAAGTCCTAATAAAACTTGGGAAGGTTTTATTGGAGGTGTTATTTGTAGTATGATAATTGGATATTTTATGGGCTTTCTTACCCCATTAGAAACATTGCCTCTGATTTTAATTAGCGCTTGTATTGCGATACTGGGTTTCATGGGGGATGCAATTATATCTGCTGTAAAAAGAGACTTTGGAGTAAAGGATATGAGTGATGTAATACCAGGGCACGGAGGGTATTTAGATAGGATTGATAGCCTTTCAACTACTTCTTCGCCGTTTTTTCATTTAATTTATTTTTTACTTCTTGCTTAAATGAAAAAATTAATCTTAACATTAATATATACTGTTTTTTGGAGAAGTTTCAATAAAATAATAATTGGTTTAAAATATCACAACCATAAATCTCTCAGAAAGAAAAAGCAATTTATTTTAATAGCAAATCATAATAGTCATATGGATACTATGGCTATAATGAGCGCAATGCCATCAAAATATATTCATAGAGTACATCCCATTGCAGCTTCAGATTTTTTTGGAGGAACTAAACTTAATAAGTTTTTAATGAAATATTTAGTTAATGCTATTTTAATACCAAGAAAAAAAGCAAATTCTGACAAGGATATTGATCCTATTGAAGTGATAAGTAAATTATTAAATAAGGGTAGGTCAGTTATTCTATATCCTGAGGGTTCTAGAGGGACACCAGGGGTAATGTCAAACTTTAAAAAAGGAATAGGATATCTTATTCAAAAGCATCCTGAAATTGATGTAATTCCAGTATATCTAGATGGTATATACAAAACCCTGCCTAAAGGAACGAGTATTATACTTCCTTATAATTGTAATATTATTTTTGGAAAAAAAATCGATTTTCATTCTTTGGAGATTGATGATATTGTACTAAAATCAGAGGAATCGATTCAAAAATTAATTAAAAGAGAATAATTTAATACTTTTGTATTATGGAAAAAAATAAAAGAAGACAATTTTTAAAGAATACCTCTTTGTCTTTATTGTCTGCTTCAATTTTACCAACTATTATTAAGGCAGAAAACAACCCTTCGAATTTTACTAAAAAGCATTCAAGTTATTCTTGTAATCCATCAACACAAGACATATATGGACAAGGTCCTTTTTATACTGCTAATGCTCCTACTATTCAGAATAATCAACTTGCCAATGTTAATGAGCCTGGTATAAAGATTATTATTAGTGGACAAGTATTTAATCTGGAATGTTCAGAAGTTATTCCAAATACAGAAATCGATATTTGGCATGCTAATGATGCAGGACTTTATGATAATACAGGATATAATTTAAGAGGAAAAACAACATCAAATAGTCAAGGATTTTATATTTTTGAAACTATTAAACCTGGATTATATCTTAATGGATCTACTTATAGACCTTCGCATATCCATTTTAAAATTACACCTCCAGGATTCAATACCTTAATCACACAACTTTACTTTCAAGGAGATCCTTACATTCCTACAGACGCTGCTGCTTCAGTTAATAGTGGTTCTTTTGATGCTACTCATCGAATTATTCCATTAGTTACAAACGCTAATGGTGACCTAGAAGGCAGTTGGGATATTATAATTAATGGTAATGGAATTCCAGTTGATACAAATAATATTTATCTAGAAAAAGGTATAATTTATAGTGCTAATCCCAATCCATTTATTGATAATATTGAAATAAATTATGGAGTATTTACAAAATCAAAAGTAATTATTTCTGTTTATAATATTCAAGGAGAGATAGTAGCAACTCTTTCTGAAAAAGTATTAGATCCTGGAAAATATTCTATTTCATGGAATCCACATGATAATCTTCCTAAAGGTCATTACTTTATTTCAATATTAATAAATCAATTACAAGTTCACTACATTAAAGTTATTAGACAATAAAATTATTCTTTAGTGTTATTTTGTCTCCAAACAACATGTTTCCGTCTTACATTTGCAAAATTTCAAATTGTAAAAATGTAATAAGATAATTAAAGCAGAAGGTAAATAAATAAAGTTTTGTGGCAGAATAAAAATTCCAACTGAATGATCTAATATTGTAAAAAATAAAATGATCCATGAAATCCAAAAAGAAATTTTCAACCATTTTATATTTAAAGATTTACTTATAAAATATATAGCTGTAAATGAAATAAATAAGAATAAATAATCGATCATTATCCACCAAACAGGAGCGTCACCACAACAAGTAGTTGAACAGGCTTTAGCAATAAATAAAAGAGGTGTTGCTAAGCAATGAATAGTGCATAAAATACCGGCAAACATTCCTATAGTATCAAAGGGTAACGATAACTTATACATTTGATAATTTTAATTTTTGGCAATAATAGGTTTTTTTTTTATATAAACGCAACTTGGCTGCGTTATTTATTTTATCTTTTTTTTTATATTTGGAAAATTAAATATCTAGTTATAATTTAATAAAATATGTTAAAAACAGAATCTATAAATTTTACATACGATGGACTTTCTAAATTTAACTTTCCTGATATTCAGTTGAATAATGCAGATAGTTTATTAGTCTTAGGTGATTCAGGAGTAGGAAAGACTACCTTTATTCAAATTTTAGCAGGATTGTTGAAACCAAAATCAGGTCAAATTCATTTAGATAGCGTTAATTATAATGAATTATCTTTAAAAGAAATGGATCAATTTAGAGGAAGGCGCATTGGTATGATTTTCCAAAATCCACATTTTGTGAGAAACTTAAATATATTTGACAATCTATTGTTATCTCTATATTTATCAAAAAATATACAGGATGAAAAACGTGTTACGCAACTTTTGAATGAATTAGGTCTAGGTAATAAATTAGATAGTATGCCAGACGATTTAAGTCAAGGAGAACAGCAAAGAGCCTCTATCGCATTATCTGTAATTAAACAACCAGATTTAATATTAGCTGATGAACCAACATCAAGTTTAGATGATGTTAATTGTCAAAGAATTATAAAATTACTTAAAGAACAGGCTGAAAAAAATAAATCTAAATTAATTATCATTACTCATGATAATCGAATAAAGACTCAATTTAATAAATCGATTACATTATGAATATTAGTAGATTAGCTTGGAGAAATATTATTTATAATCCTCTAAATACAATTTTAAGTATATTACTAATGACATTTGGAGTAGGCGTAATATCTCTTCTATTATTATTGAATAATCAAATTGACAAACAACTTCAAGACAATCTTAGAGGAATTGACATGGTGATTGGTGCAAAAGGTAGTCCATTACAATTGATTCTTTCTAGTATTTATCATATTGATAATCCTACAGGAAATATTTCATATAAAGAGGTTGAAAAGCTAACGAAAAATACTATGGTTGACCAAACTATACCTCTATCTTATGGAGATTCTTATAATGGATTTAGAATTGTTGGGACTACCCAGGAGTATATTGATCTTTACGACGCAGATTTATCCAAAGGTGTTTTATGGGATAAAAGTATGCAAGTTGTTATTGGAAGCACTGTTGCTGATATAACTAATTTAAGCATCGGAGATATGTTTTGTGGTACTCATGGTTTTGGAGATGACGGTCATGTACATGATCATCACCACTATGAGGTAGTTGGTATTTTAAAACAATCCAACACTACAATTGATAAGTTAATAATTACTGACACAAAAAGTGTTTGGGATGTTCACAATACTCATGACCATCACACTTGTGAAGATCATGACCATCACGATCATCATCACGCAGATGAAAATCATAATGAAGATATTTATAATTCGGAAAAATTTATGATTACTTCTATGTTAGTTCGATTTAAAAGTCCTGTGGCTTTTATTCAAATGCCTAGAAAAGTTAATGAAACTACAAATTTACAAGCGGCCATGCCAGTATTAGAAATAAATCGATTAACTAGTTTACTTGGATTTGGGGTGCAAACTGTAAATTTAATAGCTTTAATTATTATAATTGTTTCAGGATTAAGTATATTTTTTAGTTTGTATAATTCACTTAAAAATAGGCGTTATGAACTTGCTTTAATTCGCGTACATGGAGCTACTAAACTACAATTAATTAAATTAGTTTTTTTAGAAGGATTAACTATATCAACCCTAGGAACTATTTTTGGTTTGATGACTAGTAGGTTGATTTTGTTTTCGACTTCTTTTATGGTTAATCAACAGCAAATGTTAAATAGTATTGAATATATATTGATTACTGATGAATTATGGTTGTTTTCAATATCATTGTTTATCGGGTTAATTGCTTCATTAATCCCAGCTATTATCACCTCTAAAATTAATATTCCAAAAGTATTATCAAATGCATAGGTATTTAATCATCATTTTTTTATTTATTATAAAATTAAGTTTTTGTCAAACCCAAATTAATTGGGAGGATTTAGAAGATGTTCAATTTTCAGATATGTATATTGATTCAATAGGTGAATATGTTTTATATCCATATTTCGGTCCTAGTGTTAAAGAAATTCATGATAAAAAAGTATCAATTAGTGGATATATTCTAGCATTAGACCCTGATAATGGTTATTATGTTCTTTCTAAAGGACCTTTTGCATCCTGTTTTTTTTGTGGAGCTGGAGGTCCAGAAACGGTAATAGAATTAAGTTTAAAATCAGTTAATGATTCTTTTTTTATGGATCAATTTGCAACTATCACAGGAGTTTTAAAGTTAAATGCTGATGATATTTATCGTTGTGTTTATATACTTGAAAACGCTCAAGCAAAATAAATTGATATGATTATTTTATTCTACCAAAAGAAGATTTATGAGGGGTAATCCTTACAAATGTATTTATTAATTAAGATATTATTAAAATCTCACTATAAATTCAGGGTGTTTTTTATATAGATATACAACTGATATTTAATGAATTTCCTTTAGATTTGTTTTAGTAAAAACTCAAATCAAATTGATTGTTCGTAACTAACTTTTTTAGTTTTTTTCTGTTTTTAGTTGAAATGTTTATAATGATTATAGTTCCGGTTTTACAATGACAAGCATAACATAACTCTACTTTTGAAGAATCAAATTCAGATTTTATATTATTAACCGCTATTCCTTCTTCAGTAAGGAAATTATATATACCCGCATTGTAACTGTCAGTTGAAAATGTATCTAAACTAAAGTGGTCGTCCCATGGATTAGAGCATCCAGTCAAGTCCCAACGCATTGATATTGGTTCATTTTTGGAGCAAGAAAAAAGAATAATAGTAAGAGAAATTATGAAACACAGTTTTATATTCTTCATTAGGTTTTAAATTAAAAATTTAGTTCAAGTTACAATAAAATATCGATTTAAAAAATAATTATTTACTAAAGCTCAAATAAGTGAGTTTAATCCTAAAAAGATAGTTTTAATTTTGATGAAATCTTGTTTTTTTTTAATATTTTTGTTTAAATTAATAATTTGATTTATGAAAAAAATACTTTTATTATTATGCTTCCCTTATGTTGTTATATCACAACAGTTAACCACTGAAAACATTTGGTATGATGGAAATAACAGAGAATATATTCTTTATGTTCCTCAAACTTATTCACCATCAATTTCGACGCCAATTTTATTTGCATTTCATGGGGGTTCCGGGTATGCTAATGACTTTATGAATTATGAAGCAGATTTCAGATCTATAGCAGATACTGCTAATTTTATATTGGTTTATCCTCAAGCTCTTGAAGATCCGGGTGATGGAAACTCAACAAATTGGTTGCATAAAGAGCCAACAGATCATAAAGATATCTTTTTTATTGAAACTTTGATTGATACAATATCATCTGAATATAACATAGACTTAAATAGAATATATGCTTGCGGATATTCACTTGGAGGTATGTTTTCCTATGAGTTAGCTTGTCAGCTTAATAATAAAATAACTGCAATCGCTTCCGTTGCTGGTGCTGCCTTTTACGGGGCATTTTCAAGCTGTAGTATAACACACCCAACAGCTGTACTAAGCATAAATGGAACTGATGATGACATACACCCATATAATGACCAAAATGGATGGTATTTTTCAGTTGCGTCTATAGATAGTTTCTGGGCTTATTCAAATAATACGGATGTTTTTCCAATAACAACACAATTACCAGATTTAAATACCTCAGATGGTAGTACTGTTGAAAGGTACTCATGGCAAAATGGAGATGGATGTGTTTCTGTTGAAGAATTGAAAATTATAAATGGAGGTCATGATTGGCCCTCCCCTTTTAGTTCATGGGGAAATCAAGATATTAATGCTAGTGCTGAGGTGTGGAAGTTTTTGTCTAAATTCGACATGAATGGTCTTATTGGTTGTAACTCAACAAATCAAATTGATTTTAATATTGTAAAATCTCAAAATCTTATTAGAATTGTTGATATACTGGGAAGAGAAAATAGTACATGTAAAAACAAACCTCTATTATACATCTATGATAATGGTGAGGTTGAGAAAAAAATAATTTTTGAATAATTAAGACTGCATCAGGGAATCTAATTAATTTTTTCAATATCATTTTTAGTTAGTTTACCGTTTAACCATTCTCCACTGATATTTGAGTTATATTTTTTATAAAATTTAATTGCTGATTTATTCCAATCAAGAACCTGCCAAAACATTCCATTCATAGACTCTGATTTACAAATTTTTATTGTTTCCTCAAATAATTTAGATCCAATACCCTGGTTTCTAAACTTCTCTGTAACTATAAGATCTTCTAAAAAAAGAAATTTTCCTTTCCAAGTTGAATATCTAATAAAATAAAAAGATAATCCAATTATTTTTTCATCAACTACAGCTACTATAAATTGAAAAAAAGGATTCTTTCCAAAACCATCTTTTTTTAAATCATCTATTGAGATAGTGACTTCATGTTCTGCGTTTTCAAATTTTGCTAGCTCTTTGATTAATGATAAAACCTGAGGTAAATCTTTTTTTATGCCTTTTCTAATTAATATTTTCATATGTGCTAAATTAAAGAATTTCTGAATCAAGGAATTTTATTATTACTAATTTTAAAAACATTATAAATTGCAATTCATCAAATTCAGTTAAATTTGTTTTCTAAAATTTTACATTTTGATTTTATACAATACTAGTTTAATTAATTATCAATATATATGAAATTTAAATATTATCAAGTAGATTCATTTACAAATAAGATTTTTGAAGGAAATCCGGCTTGTGTAGTTCAATTGAACGAGTGGTTAGAAGATGAGATTTTATTAAAAATAGCTCAAGAAAATTCTGTGGCGGAAACAGCTTTTTTTATTGCAGAAGTAAATGGTTTTAAACTAAGATGGTTCACTCCAGATATAGAGATAGACTTATGTGGTCACGCAACTTTAGCTACTGCCTTTGTGATTAAAAATTATTTAAATTATAGTTCAGATACAATTTTTTTTGAAACTATGAGTGGTAAATTGATAGTTGAAGTAATTGAGGATTTTTATTTTTTAGATTTCCCTTCTAGAAAAGCTGTGTCTAGTAGTTTGCCCTTAGAAATTGAAAAATCGTTAAATATACAACCAAAGGAAATCTATAAATCAAGAGATTATTTACTAATATATGAAAATCAGGCAGAAGTTGAGCAAATTGAAATTAACAGAAATTTTTTTGATAAAATAAATTTAGGCTTTGGAGGTGTAGTTGTTTCTTCAAAGGGAGATCATGTAGATTTTGTTTCTCGATATTTTACTCCGCAGGCAACTATTTTAGAAGATCCAGTAACAGGCTCTTCACATTGTTCATTGATTCCATATTGGGCCACCTTTCTTATGAAAGATAAAATGATATCTTCTCAACTTTCAAAACGAGGAGGTTATTTAAAATGTCAGAATCTTCCTGAAAGAGTTAGAATTGGAGGTCAGGCTGTTTTATATTCTAGTGGTAATTTTTTCATATAGCTATTCAGAAGAATAGATTATATAACTTGTAATTTTACTTGTTGAAATACGAATTGAGAGCTTTGATTCTATCGTCTGCATCCACTAGCATGCTAAGAGCTTCTTCCGCATTTTTATAGAAATCTTCTGTTGAGTGATCTCCAATACCTACAGATTTATTTCCTAAAAGTTCTAATGATAGTAAGGCTTTTGCTTTATCAGCTTCTGCTGATTTTAAAAGCATGTTGTATAATTCTTTGTTCATAGTTTTATTTTTAATAATACATATACAAACATAATTAAATATTTATTTTTCTTGTGTACAACTATTTGATTTTTAGAAATTTATATTTAGAATAAATAAAAATAATTTTTATAATTGTCTATTTGAAAATAATTGTTTTATTAAAAAAAGATTTTCTTAAAATATAATTTGGAATTGTTCACTAAATTTTTTTTATTCGCTTTAATTAAATTAACTCAATGAAAAAAGTAATATATATTTCTTGTATTTTATTGTTATTTGTATTTGATGTTTCTTCACAAAATATTATTAAGATAGATGGTTTTTTTAATGACTGGAATACTCATTTTAATCTTAATACTTATGTAGATGATTCTACAGATTCTCAAGGCATAGAATTATTAGATTTTAGTGTCTGTAACGATAATGATTATTTATTTATTAAGATTAGTTGTAATACTGAAATTGACCTAACAGAACAGTTTTATAATCCCGCGGAAATGATGATTAATATCGATGCTGACAACAATGTATCCACGGGTTTTTATGTAAATAATATTGGGTCTGAATATGGTATTAATTTTTATGATAAATTTATATTTGACGATTCTGATCCTAATTTCGTTGACACCCTTTCTTTTTATGATTTAGATGTTATTCCACTTCCTACATACAGTTCGGATGAATTTGAGATTGCTATAAATAGAACTTTATTGTCAGATACTATATGTATTTCTATAAGAGAAAAAATTGGTAATGATTTTATGCCTGACAATGGTGATAAATTTACATATATTTTTGACAATTGTTCATCAGTATCTACAACGCCTATTGATTTTTCTAAAAATAATCCAAGAAATTTACGCCTTATGACCTATAATGTTTGGAGTAATGGGTTAATTAACAATAGTCGTGTTGACAAGCATAGAAAGATACTGACAAGTGTTAATCCTGATATTGTAACCTACCAGGAATGTGGAAATACAAGCTATAATGATGTTCTTAACTTCTTAAACACGGTTCCTATAAGTTACCCTTATATATTTCCTGATATGATTTCAGGTAATCTTACAATATCCAAATACCCATCATTACAATCCTGGCAGGTCGCTGATAGGATTGATGCAGAATTAATAGATTTACCCGATAGTATTTATTCTACAGATATTTTAATACTAAATGGTCATCCTCCATGTTGTAGTAATAATCAGGGGAGGCAGGAAAATTTTGATGCTTTAATTCAATTTATACATGATGCTAAATCAGTAGGCGGCGTTATAGATTTACCAATCAACACACCGATTTCATTTTCTGGAGATATGAATTTAGTTGGATATTCAGAGCAGTATTACACTATTTTAAATGGTACAATTTCTGATACTATTACATTTGGAAGTGGAGGTTTTCCTGATTGGAATAATACTTCTCTGAAAGATCAAATTTGTTATTTTAATGAGCAAAATATTGCATATACATGGGATAAGAGTAATCCTTCAGTTGGAGATTTTCCTCCAGGAAGATTAGATTTCATCTTTTTTACTAATAGTGTTATGTCATCTGATAAATCATTTATTATATCAACAGAGCATATGAGTCCTTCTTTATTATTACAGAATAATTTAATTTGGAATGACACTAAAGAGGCTTCTGATCATTTCCCTGTAGTTGTTGACTTTGTCCTTCCAATGATTAATCCATTAGGATTTGAAGGTTCAAAATTCAATAAAAAACAAATTAAAATCAAAGATTTTTTAGGAAGAGAGGTTAAAAAAAGTGCAAATATTCCTCTTTTTTATATTTATGATGACGGAACAGTTGAAAAAAAAATTATTATAGAATAATCGTAAGCTAATTGACTGGGTTTATTTTTAATGCAAATCTCCGAAAAAATGTGAACATTCTTTGGATTTTCCACAATTATCTTGAGTTATTTTAAATATATTTTAAATGTAAGTTTTTTCATTTTTATTCTTATATTTGTTTTCTTATACCAGTAACCAATGAATATTATAGAAAATAATCCTTTTAGAATCTTAGGAATTATTAGTAATACATCTGCAAGAGATGCATTGGAATCAGAGACTTTTATTCTTAGATATTTAGAAATTGGTAAAAGTACTAATCTAAAATTTGATATAACCCCCCCATTAAATTCATTAATAAGGACCAAGGAATTAGTTACGGATGCAAAAAGAAAAATACATGATGATTTAGATAAGTTATTATATTCGATTTTTTGGTTTGTAAATGGTTCTAAGATTGATGAAATTGCTCTAAATAAACTATCTTCAGAAAAGAATATTGATCAGGCCTTAGAAAGCTTTAGGAAGGGTAGTAGAAATTTTGAAATTTCCACATCTTCTTTTAGTTCTATTTTAAATCATTCTACTCTAGAAATTATTAACTATACTAATCATCAAGATGCTGAACGAGTAAAGAATTCTATCAAAAACAAATATAGAATAATAAAAGATAATTTTGTTTTTAAAAGTTTTGAAAGTTTAATAACTTCTAATAGTGGTAAAATAAATCAAGAGTTATTTATTGATAGGTATATACAGAATACAAGGTATTTGTTGAAAGAACTTTTTCCAAGACATGATCAAAATAAATTATTGTTAGAAATTTTTTCTGAGGAGGAGAGTATTCGTAAAGAAATAGAGAATCAGATTGTCAAATCAATACTAGATTCGATAAATACAAAAATTAACTCTTTTGATTTGTTTAATGCTCCTTTTGTTAAAAATAATTCTACGATTGTTAGTTCAAAATCTTCAATTATTAAGCAACTTAAAAAATTAGTTTCAGAAACAAAATCAGATTTAAATAAATTAAAAGGAATTTTGGGGGTTAATAATTTTCAATTTACAAATCTAATTGATGAAATTTATTCAAGAGTCAATGGATCTGTTATTATGTGTTACAATAAAGAAATGGATTCCTTAAACAATGCACTTAAATTGGGTTATAAATCTACAATTACTTCAACAAGCTTTAAGTCGTATGTAGATGTTCTTCAAGATGCTTCTAATGCAGTTTCTTCAATTAATTGTTCTATAAAATCAACAATCATAGAAAATCTTAGAGTTATTAAAAAAGTCAATGGAGAATTATTAGAGTTAAAAAGAAATATCAAATCTTCATCTACATATGGATATGGTTCGTCCAATTATGGAGGAGGTTCATCTTACAGTGGAGGTTCATCTTACAGTGGAGGTTCATCTTACAGTGGAGGTTCATCTAACAATAAAGAATGGGTAGTTACTATAATCATTTGTCTTATATGTGGAGGTGGGTGCGCTGCTGTTATAGGCGAACCAGGTTTCTTTTGGCTCGGCGCTGGATTTGCTTTTTTTAGTATAATAAGCAATAAATAAAAATAAAAAAATGAAAAGAAAAATATTATTATTAAACATTATGTGTATCTCAATATGTATAAATGCACAGAATATGGAAACTATCCCCTCTGATACAACTCTTACCGCAGAGAATAATGTTTCTGAGCTTTTAGTTAAGACTGAAGAAATGGAAAATCTCCAAAATAACATGCAAATTCTTCAAAAAAAAATATTAACTATTGAGAATGAATTAAAAGATATTTCTAATTTAAAACAAGATATCCAAAATCTTTCAGATGATATATCAAAATTAATCAGTGAATTTAAATTCTTTGAGACTGAAATTAATAGTAAAATTAATGTTCTTGAAAGCAATTTAGGAGAATCAACAGTTATTATTCAAAAAGATATTAAGGATATAAATTCGTCCCTGGATGATAATCAAAATCAATTAGATTCTGTTAATCATAAATTAATTAATCAGAGAGATGAAATAGAAGACACAAAATCGAAAACTGACGAAACTTCAATGCTCTCATTAATTTCTCTATTTCTTGGTCTATTATTGATTGTTTCCTTAATTGTTATATATAAATTAACCTCCAAAAATATTTCTAATAATAAGAATGAAATTAAAGATATTCTTAAATTAGACAATCAACTGAAAAATATTCTTGAAAAACATACAAAAATATTAGAAAGTGACTCTGGTCAAGATTCGCAAGAAGAAACTCTTAAATCTTTGAAAATAGTAGCAGATGAAATTATGACTATGGAAAANAACATTTNNCAAATGACTGATGNNGAGAAAAACTCACGTGGATTAAAAAGAATNAAAAGAGCTATTAAAAATCTTAGAAATAATTANAAAACTATGGGTTATGATATACCTGAATTATTAGGNNCNGAATGGAAAGAAGGTGANATAATAGAGATTATANGTGAAATCCCTGATGAAAATATAGAAAANGGGAAAAGAATAATTACAAGAGTCGNNTCNCCTAGAATTGATTTTAATGGNNAAATGATACAAAGAGCTAAAGTAGAACTAAAAAGTAATATATAATTATGGCTAGATTAAAAATTGACTACGGAATAGATTTAGGAACAACAAATTCTGGTATTGCAAGAATTGANGANGGNANANCAAATATGTTAGAAATTGATAGAAGNAAAACAGTTCCTTCTGCTGTTTNTTACGATANNANNGATAANCCAANAGTTGGTATTACAGCACTNGCTNTTGANTCATACNTTGAATTTANAAGNGATNTNGGTAAAGAAAAACTGAGTGAANATCCAGANNCCAAAAGANNNGATGGAAGTTTAATTACTNCAGAAACACTANCATCTGAAGTTTTGAAAAAATTATCTGAGAGAGTAAATGATGAGGTGNTTAAATCAGTTGCNNTCACTGTGCCTGCNATGTTTGAAATTGGACAGATTGAAGCAACAAANAGAGCAGCTAAAATGGCTGGTTTTGAACANGTTGAAATATTAATGGAACCNNTAGCTGCAGCGACGGCATANGCGATGAATAACATTGGAAANAATGGNAAATGGNTAGTATTTGATTTTGGNGGTGGTACNTTTGACGCTTCAATTATNTCNGTAGATGANGGAATAATGAAAGTTGAGNCATCTGANGGGGANAATAGACTTGGTGGAGGAGATCTTGATAGAGCAATGATTAACAATATTATGCTTCCTAAAATAAAAGAGCAGTTTAAACTTGACGGTTTAAGTGAANATCAAATGAAAGGTNTTAATAGANNTCTTNAGAAAGCNGCTGANAATATTAAAATTCAGTTATCNTTTAATGAAGANGTNGATTTCCTTTCTGATNTTNNNCAATTTGGAACAGATGCAGACGGTAATGATATTGAATTAGAGCATGTGTTTACAAGAGATNAAATACATAAATTATTCCANCCNTATTATCAAAAAGCTATTGATCATACCAAAAAATTAATAGANAGAANTAATTTAACNATTGANGAAATNGATGAGTTAATATTAGTNGGNGGNCCAACNCANATNCCTTTATTNAGNAAAATGATTGAAGATCAACTTAAAAAACCAGACACCTCTCTTAATCCTATGACTGCAATTGCTGAAGGAGCAGCTATATATGCTTCAAATATAAAAAATGAGATTAGCAATCATGGAAATAAGATTGGAGAAGAATCATCTACTGAAGAGGAAGGAAATGTTGAAGAAATTGAAATAGAATACGATTCAAATACTGTTCTTGATATTTCACCTGTATCTATTTTAAAGAAAAACAAGAAAAGTCAAATATTTGTTATTATAGAAAAATCAGATGGTAGTTGGGTATCATCAAAACAAGAGCTAGATGATGTTTTTGAATTACCTATTAGTGATGGAGTTAATAATTTCAAAATTAAAGCATTTGACGAGAATTCAGGAGTAGTTAAGTGTAATGTGGAAGAATTCAATATTAATAAAGGCATAACAGAACCTGAGACTTCTTTACCTTATTTTATGGGTATCGAAATAGTTGATGTGCAAAGGAAAAGAGAAATATTCAGACACTTATCCGGACTAAAAGTTGATGCTCCGCTTCCAGCTGTAGGACTTTCCAAGCCAAATGGTGATTTGTATACTATGAATGACCTTAGACCAGGAGTAGCTGAAGATAAAATAGTTATTAAATTATTTCAAGCTTCATCTGATGCTGAAGGAACGAGAAGTAAGTTAAATAAGTATAGTGGTTTGGAATTTGTAATTTCGGGAATGGATGTACAAAAATTCATTCCTCAAAATTCAAAAATAAATATTACCGTTAATATTGATCGTTCTCAAACAGTTACATTTGAAGCAGAGTTTCCTGAATTAGACATTCTTGTTGACCATCTTGACCCAGCCGAGATAAAAGCTGAATTAAATACAACTTCAAATCAAGTAGAAGATTTGTTTAAAGAAGCAGATGATATAATTAGTGATTTATCATCATCTTTCCCAATACCAGCTTCCTTATCCGATTTAAAATCAGAAAGAGATAATCTCAAAAAGGATTGGAAAGATAATATGGATACTGAACAAACATTCAGAAATCTTCAATCATTTGTAATAAAACTTGACAGGGAATTAGACAAATTAGAATGGCCGAAATTAGAAGAAGATATTCGAAAATCTTTACAAGAATTAGAAAACTTAGTAAATGAATGTGTAGAAAAAAAATTAACTGGGCATGAGCAGGATAAATCTGATTTAGAAAGTTTTAAAACAAATTTCGATCAACTGAAACCAACACAAAATTTAGAATTAGGTCAAAGTTTATTAGAAAATATAAATAGAAAGTCTTATCAGATTACCGATAGACATGCTGGTAAGGAACAAACTATTGCGTTTATTCGAAGTATTAATAATGATTTTAATTCTATTAAATGGAAGAATTCATCACAAGCAAAATCTGAAGTAGATAAGGGTATGCAGATGATTTCATTTGGATCTTCAGAATCTGAACTTAAACAACAACTTAGTAGAATATTTTCTCAAATGTCAGATCCTGATTCAGGAATTGGTGGAGGGGGAATTAAAGGGTAAAAAATATGTTTGTAAAAAATGATATAATACACGAGAAATTTAAAGTACTTTTTCCAATTCATAATACAACTTATGGCTCCTCTTATAGAGTACAAGGATTAGAAGATGGAAATATTTATATGTTAAAAATTTATGAAAAAGAACGACTACAACCATGGCATTATAATGAAGATGGTGGTTTAATAGAGGCTGAAATTCATAAAAGCCTTAATCACGAAAATATTTCAAAATTCGTTTCTTGTGAATCTACTACCTTTCAAAATCAAGAGTTATTTATATATGTTGTAAAATTCATCAGTGGAGAAACTCTTCAAGAGAGAATTGATAGAGAGGGGCCTGCAAATGTTGCTTTTGCCACAAGCCTAATTAAAAAAGTTATTGGAGCTGTTTCCTATCTCCACTCTCAAGATTCACCAATAGTTCATGCGGATATAACTCCTTTAAATATAATGTTAGATATGAGTACAGGTATGTTAGAGCCTGTGCTAATTGATTTCGGTTTGTCAAAGTATAAAAACTATAATACATCTTATAATTCTACGGTTCCTTCTATTTTTTATTGCGCACCAGAACTTTTTAAAGGTGAATGGTCTGTACATACAGATATTTTTTCATTAGGAGCTTTGTATTTTACTTTAATAGAAGGGTTTTTTCCGTGGCACAATAAGTTTAGTATTACTGATATCAATGGTCTTGATTTTCAAGAAAAGATAATAAATAATAGAAATTCTAAACTAACTTTCACATCAATGAATGATATTGATGAAGCTGTCAAGTTGAGTATTATTAAATCTCTCCTTCCCGACACTAATTCAAGGTTTAATTCTATTGATGATATGTATAAATCACTTACGAAAGAGAAATTAATTTCTAAGACAGAGATAAGAGCCGCGGAAATTAAACAAGTTTTATCCAAGAAAAGTGGAGAGGGATTTAAAAAAGTTGCAGGAATGGATTCTTTGAAGCTGATGATTCAAGAGGATGTTATCGAGCCTCTAAAAGATCCTGAGAGTTTTAAAGATTATGGAATTGAACCTCCAAATGCAATTTTATTTTATGGTCCACCAGGATGTGGTAAAACATTTTTTGCTGAATGTTTATCAGAGGAGATAGGGTTTAATTTTATTAAAGTAAGTCCTTCAGATGTTGGAAGTAAATATGTCCACGGGGGTCAGGAAAAGATTAAACAGTTATTTGATGCGGCCAAGGAGAATTCTCCAACAATATTATTTATTGATGAGATTGATGCTATGATTCCAGATAGAGAAGGTTCTGATGTTGGGCATCATTATGCTTCTGAAGTAAATGAATGGCTTGTGCAATTAAATAATTGTGGAAATGATGATATCTTTATAGTTGCTGCAACTAATAAAATGGAGAAAATTGATTCAGCAGTATTGAGAGCGGGTAGATTTGACAGAAAAATCTTAATTCCGGTTCCAGATACTGAATCAAGAATTGCGTTATTTAAGTTATATTTGAATCAAAGAAAGAAGGTTCTTTCAGATGATATTGATTTTGTTAAACTCAGTCAAAAAACTGATAATTATGTTTGTTCTGATATAAAATTAATAGTAAATGATGCTTCTAGAGTAGCTCGAAAAAATAAAACTAAAATTTCACAAGAAATTCTCGAGTTAATAATAAATCAAACAAGTCCGTCAATTACTCAAGCTGAAATTAAAAAATATTCCCAAAAGAAAGGTGATGATAAAGGGGAAGGCCGAGGTCGAATTGGTTTTTAGTTAAAATTATATAATTATGGAAAAAAAAGTATTTACACATAACCTAATTCAGATTGCGTTTTGTTCAATAGTATGTGATTCTTATATTGATAAATCTGAGATAGAAAAGTTAAAGGAAATAACTGAGAAAGATTTTTATTTCGAAGGTTTTTCATTATCAAAAGATATACAATCTTTAGAGGAGGATTTCTCCAAAAGAGGTTTGTTGTTAGTAAATGAAATTCTTAATAATCAACGAACTTTAGATTATTCAGAATCGCAAAAACTAATTATAATAGAAACAGTAATTGGTATAATAAAAGCTGATTCAAAAATTGAACAATCTGAGATTGATTTTACTAATAAATTGATTGTAAACTTAAGAATACCTAGTGAAGTTATTAAAAGTAGATTTGGAGAATGGCAGAGTTTGAGTAATGATAAGTTATAGTGTCTTTTAATTGAATCCAATAATATTAATTTGAATAAATAAGAAATTTTACAAGAACTTATGATCATTTTCAGAGTAAATAATAAAGAAAAATGGGTATAATTTTGCCTCTATTAATTATTATTTTATCTTCTTATTTATTATGGAAGAGCTGCGCTGATTTTGATAGGAATTCAAAAATAATAGGAACAAAATTAACTCATGGTGTTAGAGGAGCTACGATTAACGCGATTGGAAGTTCATTACCTGAATTCTTTACATCTTTCTTTTTTCTAATTATTTTACAAGATGTAAGTGGATTTAGCAGTGGTCTTTCTACTATATTGGGTTCAGCTATTTTTAATATACTTTTAATTCCAGCAGTTGTTCTCTATATCTTAATAAAGAATGATCATAACTTATTAATAAATAAGAAATTAATAATTAGAGACGCAGGAATACTTTTAGTAAGTCAATTATTCCTATTATATTTAATGCAAGACGGAACTATTAGTTTAATAGATTCAACGGTATTATTTATTATTTACATTGGTTATTTACTAGTTCTTTCTAGGGGAGGATTATTTGATAAAAGTGAAGATAAGAAAATTTATAAAGAGAGAAGAAGAAGATCTTGGAATAAAATTCTATTAAGTGTTTTTAAGATATCTATTTGGTGTTTATTTTTAGTGTACTCATGTGAAATTCTTTTTACTGGGAGGTTTCCTTCATATCTTTCGTTCTTAAATTTTGAAGGTGGATTTGGTTTTGAAAATATAATGTTTGTTGCTTTGATATTTGCGGCTGCTGCATCTTCTGTACCTGACTTATTTATTTCAGCATTAGACGCCAAAAGTGGAGATGTTGATGACTCGTTATCTAACCCTATTGCATCAAATTTATTTGACATATGTATCGCTTTTGGTGTTCCTTTATTTATTTACTCACTTTTTCATGGAGAAATAAGTTTTGATGAAAATACTGCAGTTTTTGAAGATATTTACTCACTTATTTTAATAATGATTGGTATCACAATTTCATTTCTTTTATCTATTTTACTTTCAAATAGATATACAATGTATCATGTTGTATTTTTTATTTTATTATTTTTAGGTTTTATTATTTCAGTTTTTCATTTAGATGTAGTTTTTAATTATATATCATCCTTTTTTTACTAAATGTTTAGTATTTTGAGATTCTTTTTTACAACTATCATAGATGGAAAGTAGATTATAAGAAGATATTTGTTTGCCTATTTTATCTTTTTTAGTTTCTGAAATCGTAAACTCACAGGTTCAAGCAGGAAATGCTAATTGTCAGAATAAGATGATTGTTTCTGAGGATTATTTATTATTTTTTCAAAATGGAAATTAATTAATTTTTTAATTGGATTTTTCAAAATTTTCCCAACTCTAAAATTATGTCTTTTAGCAGATTCATTTATTTCTTCTGATAAGAAATAAGAGACTGATCCAATAAAATTAATTTCAACTTCTTTATAATTACTAAAGCATTTTATGTGAAGATTAATAAATTCGTCTAACCCTTCTTTTATTAAATCTTGTATAATTGGATATTCTTTTGTTTCAGAAATAAATGGAAAATATTCTGCGAGAAACACATTTGGTCTACTATCATTATAGATTCTTTTATTGACGATAGCTATGTCAGTTTCATATTTTGCTTCAAATTTTTCTTTCAATTTGTCTGACATTACATTATTAAAATATAGTTTTAAAGCCTGTTTGCCAAAATAATTTCCAGAAGCTTCGTCTCCAACTATGAATCCTAATGAAGGAGCATTTTCGATAATATTTTTACCATCATAAAAACAAGAATTAGATCCAGTTCCTAAAATACAAGTTATATTAGGTTTGTTATCATACAACGCGAAGCAAGCGGCATCTAGATCGTGATTAATGTTAACTTCAGCATTTTTAAAGAATTTAGTAAATGGATGTTCAATTATTTTATTTGCCTGCTCGGATGAACATCCTGCACCATAAAAGAAAACAAACTTTACTTCATCTTTATAGTTATTTAGTTCAGATTTCTCTAAATGATGAATGATAGAGTCGTTTTGAATAAAATATGGATTAAAACCTATAGTCTTGCATTCCTTTAAAAGTGCTCCCTTCTCATCACATAGTGCCCAACTACATTTTGTAGACCCGCTATCAGCTATTAAAATCATTATTTTTTTTTTAAAAAGTCATGCAAACATAGTGTATTTATCACACAAATTATAATATGTTGAATTTATTTTTAAAAGTGTAATAAATACACTATCTTTGCGTTATCTTTTATATAAATGTTTTTTAATCCATCTAAAATATCTTTTTTTTCAAGAAATAAATATAGACACAAATTAGGTGAATTTACGATTCTAATCTTTTTAATTAGGAAAATAAAACTACAAATAAAAATAAAATATGAATCAGCATAGTAAGATTAAAGTTGGTATAAATGGGTTTGGTAGGATAGGCAGGTTGATTTTTCGAGCTTCTTTAATGTGTAAAAATATTAATATTGTGGCTATTAATGATTTGGTAGATATTAATCACTTAGCATATTTATTAAAGTACGATTCTACTCACGGTACACTAAATGCTAAAATTGAAGTTAAAGGAAACTATTTATATATTGATGGAAAGAAAATTAGAGTAACAAAAGAGAAGGATCTCCAAAACTTAAATTGGCAAGATGTTAGTGCTGAATATATTGTCGATTCTACAGGTTTGTTTTTAACAGAGGAGTTGGCAAAGCATCATATAACATCTGGAGCAAAGAAAGTAATTATGTCAGCTCCTTCTAAGGATGATGTTCCAATGTTTGTAATGGGAGTTAATCATCTAGATTATAGTTCCAATATGAACTTTGTTTCCAACGCTTCTTGTACCACAAATTGTCTTGCTCCAATAGCTAAAGTTCTACATGAAAATTTTGGAATTAAAAGTGGGTTAATGACCACGGTACATGCTGCTACCTCTACACAGAAAGTTGTTGATAGTCCCTCAACTAAAGATTGGAGAAGTGGTCGTGGGGCTTATCAAAATATTATTCCAGCTTCCACTGGAGCGGCAAAAGCTGTAGGAAAAGTATTACCTGAATTAAATGGGAAGTTGACAGGAATGTCATTTAGAGTTCCAACTGCTAATGTTTCTGTTGTAGATTTAACAGTAAACTTAGAAAAAGCAACTACATATGATCAGTTGTGTGAAGTTATGAAGAGGGCTTCGGAATCAAAACAATTAAAAGGAATTTTAGGATACACCAATGATCCTGTGGTATCCTCAGACATAACTAGCGATTCTCATAGTTCAATTTTTGATGCAAATTCAGGAATACAGCTTGACGATAAGTTTATAAAGGTTGTTAGTTGGTATGATAACGAGTGGGGCTACTCTAATAGAGTACTAGATCTAATTTCTCACATGTATTCTGTAGACAATAATTGTGATAATCCAGGACCTAAAACTGTTAATTCTTCTTATTATTTTGGGGGTTGTTTTTAATATTAATTGAGTTTAATTCTAACTTTAATTTTTTAACTTTTAATTCATATTTTTGTTAGTGTAGTTAATAAAGTTGCAAAATAATTTAATAAAATTGACTATATTTAGATTGTGTAATTTGATACTAAGCAGTCGTTTCATATGTTCTTCTCTAGTATAAAAAAAGTAAATGTATATATTACACTAAGTTTTTTTTTTACTAAATTTAAAGAAAATTATTATTAACAAAAACAAGAATTATGAATTTAAAAATTACTAATGGTTTTTCAGTACAGAAACAACTATTAAAGAAAATCAAAACACTTTTATTACTATCTGTTTTTTCAATTAGTTCTATGAATGTGTTTGCTCAAGCACCTACAACAATAAGTGCATGTGGAGACTTTGTGTCTGGACCTAGTGCTTGGCCATATGTTCTTGTTGCGACAACAATTGCTGATGGAGCGGCTAGTCATGGATCACA
>NZRO01000038.1 GCA_002696275.1 Flavobacteriales bacterium | reverse complement strand
TGTTTTAACCTCTTTCCTTCCAGGTGGCAACTCATCAATTAAAGACACTTCTAAATCACCGTATAAAGTCATAGATAAAGTTCTAGGAATTGGAGTTGCTGTCATCACTAATACATGAGGAGGAAAATCATTTTTTGTCCAAAGCTTTGATCTTTGAGCGACCCCAAATCTGTGTTGTTCGTCTATTACTACTAGTCCTAAGTTATTAAAAATAACCTTTTCCTCTAGTAAAGCGTGTGTCCCTATTAATAGATTTAGAGTACCATTTTCTAATTTCTCGTGTAAAACCTTTCTTTCCTTTGATTTGCTAGATCCTGTTAAAATTCCTATTTCAAGATTCATTTCTTTAGTATAATCAGAAATTGTTTCAAAATGTTGCTGCGCTAAAATTTCTGTTGGAGCCATAATACAGGCTTGAAATCCATTATCAACTGCCATTAACATACTTAAAAAAGCTACAAGTGTTTTCCCACTTCCAACATCACCTTGTAATAAGCGACTCATCTGAGCGCTTCCTTGTACATCTTTTCTAATCTCCTTCAATACTCGTTTTTGTGCTTCTGTCAGACTAAAAGGTAAGTGATTATTGTAAAAACAATTGAAATTATCTCCAATTACTGGGAAAGGATAACCCTTTAGTTTTTTAGTTCTAATTAGCTTTAGCTTCAATAAATGAAGTTGCAAAAAGAAAAACTCCTCAAACTTTAATCTTTTTTGAGCTCTAAGAAAGTCTGTATTATTCTTTGGTATATGAATATCTATCAAAGCTTTTTCTTTTGATGGAAACTTTAATTGATCTATTATTTTATCTGAGAGAGATTCGTGAATATCATTTTTTAATAATGGAATCAGATTTTTTATCAATTTTAAAATACCCCTACTATTTAAACCTTTTGAAGATAATTTCTCAGATGAATGATAGACTCCTTGCAATCCAACATGAGCTTTCTTATTATAATCCTCCCACAAATCTATTTCAGGATGCACGATATTAAAATTGTTTTTAAATGTGGATGGTTTTCCAAAAACTAGATATTCTGTATTTAATTTTAGGCTATTCTTTATCCATCTCGTACCTTTAAACCACACTAGTTGAACAATACCTGTTACATCTTGTAAATGTGCCACTAATCTGCTTGACCTCCCCTTTCCAACATCTTCAAATCTTATAATCTCTCCTTTTATTTGAACGAAAGGCATGTCTACTTCAAGATCAGAAATATTAAATACCCTACTTTTATCTACATATCTAAAAGGAAAATAATACAACAAATCCTTATAAGTAAATATATTTAATTCTTTTTTTAGAAGATCAGCCCTACTGGGTCCAACACCTTTTAAAAATTCTATTGGAGTACTTAAAAGTTCCATGCGTTAAAAATAACTACATTTTTTCACATTAAAGGATATTAACATAAGATTAGAAAATGAAATTTTTAACAATAAAAGAAGGACTAAATATTATATTTGCAGAATGTTAAAATTAAAAGAATTATACAGTAAAATCCCTGCAATATTCAAAAACAAGTTCTTTGTTGTAGGATTTTTGTTTCTTTTTTGGATTAGTTTTTTAGATGAAAACAATTTAGTTTTACTTAATGATAGGTTGAATGAATTAAATAAAAAAGAAGAAACTATTGACAGTCTTTTGTTAGAGATTTCTGAAATGGAAGATAAACTAATAAGATTAAACAATAATCAGGATGAATTAGAAAGATTTGCTAGGGAAAACTTTTTGATGAAAAAAGATGGGGAAGATATAATTCTAATCAGAGAAAAAACAGATGAGTAAATTATTTAAAGACTTTAAAAAAGTTAGTTTAAATGAATGGCGTAAAAAAATAAATCAGGACCTAAAAGATGCTGATTATAACAAAAATTTAGTTTCTGAAATTGAAGGTATTTCAGTGCAGCCAATTTACACAGCTGAATCTAATTCTAAAAGATTCTTTTCTAAACTTCCAAAGAATTGGATTGCATTTCAATATATTAAATCAAAAAATTCTAAAATAGCTAATAAAAAAGCTTTACAAGCATTAAACAATGATATTGGAGGAATTTGTTTCTCAAATCCTAATGATTTAGATTCCTTACTCAAAAATATTTCTGTTGAACATATCAAAATTAAGTTTACAAATTATAACGAAGATTTTATATCAGAATGGAATAATTATCTTGAAAAAAACAACATAAAAAGTGATGCAATATTAAACAATAACAGTATTGATGTTAAAGGAAAAACCGCTAAAGAACAAATTCACTATGCTATTTCAGAAGGTCAGAAAAAAGAAAATATCACATATTTTAATTTTAAGATTAGAAGTAATTTCTTTCTAGAGATTGCTAAAATTAAAGCATTTAGAATAGCATGGAAAAATATCACATCTAAAGATCCCTTTATTTTTTGCGAAAGTTCCTTTAAAAATAAAGAATCGGACTTTGAGTACAATAATATTTTAAGAACAACTACCGAATGCATGTCTGCTATTTTTGGTGGAGCGAACGCCATTCTTATTCATTCTTTTTCAAACAAAAACACTGATTTTTCAGATAGAATTGCCAGAAATCAACAAACAATTTTAAGAAAAGAAAGTTATCTAGACAAAGTTGTAGATCCTTCAGAAGGATCTTATTATATAGATTATTTAGTTTCAGAATT
The DNA here is from genome assembly GCA_002696275.1 of Flavobacteriales bacterium. GTDB lineage: Bacteria > Bacteroidota > Bacteroidia > Flavobacteriales > BACL11. Next base: position 10,089 of record NZRO01000038.1, on the reverse strand, counting down.
ATTAAAAGATTTAGATATCAACTCTAATGCATATATAGAAGATAATATTCAAACATATTCATCTGCTGAGGGCATAGAAATACAATCTAAATATACGGATTCTGATTTGTCAACAGTTGAACATATAGGATATGCTGCTGGAATTCCTCCTTATTTGAGAGGTCCATATTCAACTATGTATGTTAGTAGGCCATGGACAATTAGACAGTATGCAGGATTTTCTACTGCTGAAGAGTCAAATGCTTTTTATAGGAGAAACTTATCTGCTGGACAGAAAGGACTTTCAGTTGCTTTTGATTTGGCGACACACAGAGGTTATGATTCTGATCACGAAAGAGTAGTTGGTGATGTTGGTATGGCTGGTGTAGCCATAGATTCAGTTGAAGATATGAAAGTTTTATTTAATGACATTCCTTTAGATAAAATGTCTGTTTCTATGACTATGAATGGCGCTGTACTTCCAATTCTTGCATTTTATATTGTTGCTGCAGAGGAAGAGGGGGTTAACACTGAAAAATTAAAAGGAACTATACAAAATGATATTTTAAAAGAATTTATGGTTAGAAACACCTATATATATCCTCCAAAATATTCCATGAGGATTATATCAGATATTTTTAAATATACTTCTAAAAAAATGCCTAAATTTAATAGCATTTCTATTTCTGGTTATCATATGCAAGAAGCTGGTGCCACTGCAGATATTGAGCTTGCTTACACATTAGCTGATGGATTAGAGTATATTAAAACAGGAATAAATTCAGGTATGAATATTGATGATTTCGCACCCAGATTATCATTTTTTTGGGGTATTGGCATGAATCATTTTATGGAAATAGCAAAACTTAGAGCTGGTAGATTGATATGGTCTAAAATAGTCAATAGTTTTAAACCTAAAAATCCTAAGTCAATGGCATTGAGAACGCATTGCCAAACAAGTGGGTGGAGTTTAACTGAACAAGATCCTTTTAATAATGTTACCCGAACTTGCGTAGAAGCAATGGCGGCAGTAATGGGAGGGACACAAAGTCTACACACTAATGCTTTAGATGAAGCAATAGCTCTTCCTACAGACTTCTCCGCTAAGATTGCTAGAAATACTCAAATATATCTACAAGAAGAGACTGGAATTTGTAATACTGTTGATCCATGGGGTGGTTCTTATTATGTAGAAAAATTAACCCATGATTTAGTACAGAAATCATGGAAACATATTAAAGAAATTGAAGAACTAGGAGGTATGACGAAAGCAATTGAAACAGGAATTCCAAAAATGAGAATAGAACAAGCTGCAGCAAGAAAACAAGCACGGATTGATAGTGGAACAGATATTATTGTTGGAGTAAACTCTAATAAACTCGAGCAAGAAGATTCTGAGTTAGAAATATTAGAATTAGATAACTCTGCTGTAAGAGAATCTCAAATTAATAGAATTAATTTTATAAAAGAAAATAGAAATAATACTAAAGTACAGGAATCACTTCAAAATCTGAAAAAAGCATGTAAAAAAGATGATCAAAATTTATTAGAACTTGCAATTATAGCAGCAAGAGATAGGGCTACTTTAGGAGAAATATCAGAAGCCATGGAACAAGTTTTTGGTAGATATCAAGCAAAAAATCAAACTATATCAGGAGTATATAAAATGGAAATTAAACAAAATAAAAACTTTAAAAAGGCTCTTGATCTTTCGAATAAGTTTGCAAAGATTAAGGGAAGAAGACCTAGAATTATGATCGCTAAAATGGGACAAGACGGACATGATAGAGGAGCTAAAGTTGTTGCAACTTCCTTTGCTGATTTAGGATTTGATGTAGATGTAGGCCCATTGTTTCAAACTCCGAAAGAAGCCGCAAAACAAGCAGTTGAAAATGATGTTCACATTTTAGGCATATCATCTCTAGCAGCAGGACACAAAACATTAGTTCCTGGAGTTCTAAAGGAACTAAAAGAATTTGGAAGAGGAGATATTTTAGTAATTGCTGGTGGAGTAATACCTAAACAAGATTACAATTTTCTATTTAACGCAGGAGTTAGTGGTATATTTGGACCTGGTACAGTTATCGCTGATTCTGCTATAGAAATCCTAGAGAAAATCTTAAATAAAAAATAGGTTACTTTATCTTAAATCTCAATCCAAAATAAAATAGTCTACTTCTAAGTGGAGCATAAATTAATGATGCATCAAAAAAATCAGAGTTTGGATCATTTGAGTTAATGATGGGATTATGTTGGGTATAATTATTAATATTTTCAGCTCCTAAATAAAAATCCCATTGATTAATTTTTCTTGTTATTTGTGAGTTTAATAAAAAATATGGATCTGAGAAATAGGAATCAATTTTCCCATTATTTGTTTCATAGTCAGGGATTCTAACATTACCAATACTATTAAGGGTAGCATCTATTAACCATTTTTTTGATGGGTTTTCATAAGATATATTATACATCGTACGATATCTAGGTGTAAGTATCTCAAATTTATCTTCTCCATCAAAATTAGAATATACATGATTAATCTTATGACCAAATTTAGTTTTAACTGATTTTGAAATATCATAATATAATTCTATTTGATAATTATTAGAATTTGAATTAAAATGTGAATTTTCAAAACTTAAAATGCCTGGAGATTCTAAATTAACAATTATTTTATCTTCAAAAATTGTTTTATAAGCATCTAAATTAACAGTAGCGTTATTTCCTAAAATTTTAAATACATAAGTAATATTACCTCCAAAATTATAACCTATTTCTGGAAGATACATGTATGGAAACTGAATAAATCTATTTGAAGATAACAAAGAAATGTTTTCAGATATCGCGTTAGGTATCCTTAAAGATCTTCCAGAAGAAAATCTGAATGATAGTTGATCATTAAAACTATATTTTAAATTTAATCTAGGGAGAAAATATGTTTTTTTATTGTAATAATCTGCTCTTAATCCTAAAATAGTACTAAGCTTACCTTCAGTATTTGAATACTCTAAAAATGCACCAGTTACATTTTCTTGTCTATTTTCATTGTCAAAGGGTTGGTCGGTATTACCACTAAAAGACTCATTAAAATTATCTAAATTTAAACTCAATCCGTAATTAATTACATTAATCCGATTAAATAAATAAGTCTTTCTTATAAGATTTAGATAAAATGATTCTTGAATTGCATCAAAGTTATTATTTCCTAAAATACATCTTTGTATATGGTTTAAAATAGAAACATTTAATGATAAACTTCTACCTGGTTGTTTTGGTTGTATTAGACCAATTTTAGATTCAAAATCAAAAATTCTATTATCAATACTAACATCAAAATCTATGAAATCGGACAATGTACCTCCCCTTCTTTGTTCATCCATAAACCTTCCTGAGACTAAAAGATAATATTTATCACTATTATATTCTAAATTATTATGAATATGAATATTTTTCATCTTAGGCATATCCATGAAATTATCATTATTATGATCCATCTCTCTGTCAAACAATGTATAATGTAAAAATAAATTATTGCTCCAATTATTTTTCTTATTAGAAATTACTAAGTTGTTTTCAAATTTTGATTCTGAATTGATATAAGAATTCCAGAAAAATTTAGATGAATTTTTTAGATATTCTACATTAATCTGACCTGTTAATGCGTCATAACCATTTATCACAGTACCTGTTCCTTTGATAATCTGTATGGATTCAATCCAAGAACCAGGGACATGAGTAAAACCAAAAGATGAAGAAAGACCTCTAATTAATGGAGAATTACCTAAAGTTACTTTAGTATATTTTCCATCTAAACCTAACATCTGAATTTTTTTTGCTCCAGTAACTGCATCTGTAGGCATAACATCCACAGAAGTATTAGTTGAAAAACTCTCAGATAGATTACAACAGGCTGCTTTTTCTAATTCACAACTAGTAAGGACTTGTGAGTTTATAGGATTTAAAGTTGTTACAATAGTAGAATTAACTTGACCTCTCACTTCAATATCCTCTTCAATGTAAACTCCCCTAGTCATCTCAATTTCATGAAAACCTGATTTGTCAATAATTTTTGTAAATGTTTGATAACCAACTAATGAAACAATTAATTTAGCTGGTAATTTTTCAGGAATTTGAATTGAGAACATACCTTTTTTGTCTGAAACAACTCCTAAATTAGTTCCCTCCCATACTACATTTGCATCAGAAATAGGGATCAGATTTTGATTTTTAGTTTGGTCCTTTTCAACAATAATACCTGTGACTATCTGTGCTTTTGTTAAGTTAACAGAAAGTAATAAAAATAGAAAAAAAATATATTTGTTAAAATTCATCATCTAATACAAAGATAAGTTATTTTTTTCTTTTATAATTAGACAAATGACTCTTTTAAAATAATTGTAATTGACATTATTAAAATAAAATAACCGAACAACCTTTTTAAATTGTTTCCGTTTATAAAACTACTTAACCATATCCCAATAATAATACCAATTACTGATANAAGAGAAAAACAAATTAAAAATTCCCANTTAATAATAACATTTCCTATATCTCCTAAAAAGCCTACTAAAGATTTTATTGAAATAATAAGTAAGGAAGTAGAAATAGCGNTCTTGATTGGAATATTAGCAAAAATCACTAATGTGGGAACTATTAAAAAACCTCCACCCGCNCCTACAAAACCAGTAGCAAAACCTATTATAATCCCTTCAAAAAACAAAAATAGTTTGTTGAATTTTCTTTCAGAANAATTATTATAAGTCACTCCNCTAATCATAGAAATTGANGAAAANAACATTAAGANAGCAAAAAAAGTCATTATTAAAAANTCCTTACTTAAAGAAAAAGAATTAGTTTGATANATTATTTCTGGAAGATNAGGAACAAAATATTTTCTAGTAAGAAATACAGATATCAAAGAAGGNACTNCAAANACATAAGCGANATTAAAATTTATTGTGTNGTTTCNTAAATTTCTTAGAGTTCCCANAAAAGAAGTTACTCCTACTATAAATAAAGAGTATGCTGTAGCTGTTACTGGNATAATATTTAATACATATACTAATACAGGTANCGTAAGAATAGATCCNCCCGCNCCAGTTAAACCTAAAACAANACCTATAACAACAGCACAAAGAACTCCATAAATATTAAGAAGNTCCAAGATTTAAGGATTAAGATCTANTAATTCAGACCACCCTCCCCCATTACATAACTCTGTCANNCCCTGAGATTGAAGGAATTCCATNGCTCTACCACTTCTTTGNCCNGANCTGCAGCATAACACCATTGGCTGCATTAATCTCAATTCTTCTACTCTATCTTCTACTTCATGTAAAGGAATATTTATAGAATTTTCTAAATGACCTTCAGAAAATTCTTCCTCAGTTCTAACATCTATAATTGTAACATTTTCTTTTTTAANTATTTCATTAATATTTTTCATATTCATTTAAATTTTATTACAAANCTATGCAATTCATCTTTTGTATAGGAAAGNTNAAANNANTATAATTTACAAATACTCCTAACAACTGAAAGACCAATACCTAANCTNCTTTTATTTGATTCTGATCTTTTAAATCGATCAAAAATCTTTGATTCAGGAAAGCTTAAATCTTCTCCAGTATTTGAAATCACAAAACTATTTCTTGTTATAGAAATATGAATCAGATTTCTAGAATTATTATGTACAATTGCATTTCTAATTAAATTACTAATCATACTTTCTGCAAGATCTTTATTCATATGGATATTTAATTCTGCATTTGTATTAATTTTCAACTTAACCTCTCTTTGTTTAATTATATCATCAAAGAATTCTAACTGTTGTGTTAGTAATTTATTTAAATTAATATTAGATGNTTCATTGTAAAATCTATTATCAATCTTAGTTAAAAAAATTAAAGCTTGATTAATTTTGTATAATCTATTTGTTGACTCCATCAAAACAGCAATCTGTTCTAATTCGTTTTTAGAAAGATTTTCAGATTGAATTAATTCATCTAACTTAGAATTAATAATTGATAAAGGAGTTTGAATTTCATGAGATACATTTTCAATATATTCTTTTTGAGATTCAAAATCCTTTTTTAACGAATCTGCCATTGTTTGAATTACAGAATTCATTTTTCTTATTTCAAAAGTAGTTGCTGAATCTAATTTTAAATTATTAGCGGTATTAATATCAAATTTTTCAAGCTTGTTTATAGTATCATAAAACACTTTTAAAGTAGATTTAATAGAATGTCTATTAACAAAAAATAATATTAGAAAAAACAAAAAAGCTAATCCTAAAATCATTATTACTAACTTTGTAATAAGTAAATCAGTTCTGTTTTGAGATTCTAGAATAGTTACTTTATAAAATTTGTTATTTTGATCTAAATAAAAATCTAACTTTCTGTAAAGAACATATTTGCTATCTTCAATCAATACAGTATCAGAAAATCTATCATTAGAAACATGGTTACTTTTCTCTATAATTAAATTCTTAGATTGATAATTATTTAGTTCAGNNGANNTNCTTTGNAAANNAANNTCCTCTTTCTTATCNTTTAGAACACTATTTAAATTAGTAGAAACTATAGTTCTTACAGAAAAGTACATAACNATGCTNCCNATCAGAAAAAAAATNACTGATGCNGAAATAAAAGTCAAACTAGATTTTGTAATTAATTTCATTATTCAATTACAAATTTATATCCAATACCATAAATATTTTTAATATACTCAGCACATCCTGATGAAGAAAGTTTCTTTTTCAAATTCTTGATATGAGTATAAACTAAATCATCAGTAAAACCATAATCGTCATAGCTTGAAGACATGTATTCTCCTAAAACTGTTTTACTTAAAACTCTATTTTGATTTGAAGTNAAATATAATAATAAAGAAAATTCTTTTGTTGTAAGATCTATCTTCTTATTATGGACTAAAACCCTCANCTCCTCGGGAAAAATTGTTAATTCATTTNGAACAATCTTTTTATTTTCCTCAACATTTAATCTTCTAATTAAAGACTTAATTCTTGCATTAAGTTCAGATAAAAAAAAGGGTTTAGTTAAATAATCATCAGATCCAAGCTCTAAAGCTTCAATTTTTTTATTTAAGGCATCTTTTGCAGAAACAATAATTACCCCAGTATTAGGGTTTTTAGATTTAATTTTTTTTATTAAGTTAAGTCCATCACCATCAGGAAGACCTAGATCTAAAAGTGCAGCGTGAAAAAAATTATTCTTAATCTCTAAATTAGCAGATTTTAAATCAATACAATGAGTACATATAAAATCATTTTCTGATAAAAAACTTAGAGTAGATTTAGCTATTTCAGGTTCATCCTCTACTATTAATATTTTCAGCCTATTATCCATTTCTTATCATGTTCATTCCTACAGAAAATACAATTAAAACAAAACAGAATCCAAAATAAATTAAATTCTTTTGAAATTTTTCTTTATCGTCATTTAGATTTTTCGCATATACTAGAGCTAAATGACCAAATATAATTGCAAACAACATTAAAATAGCGTGCTCTACTGCCCAAAACCTTGTGTAAAAGTAAGTTCCAGCATTCTCCTGACTTAAAAACTTCTCTAAATTGTTAATATGAATAGCATACAATATTAATCCTAAAATTAACTCTAAGTATAAAAAAATTACAGATAAAATTGGTATTGACAAGTCTAAAAAGTTAGAAAATTTAACTTTAGAAAATATTCCTAATACTGACCTAATTACAGTGTATAAAGTTAAAATTACAAGTAAAACACTTAATACAATATGTAAAATTAAAATAAATGAATACATATAGCAAAAATAAGAAAGTAATTAATAAAAGTTATTGATTATTTAAAAGAACTCCCTTGTGAGGTTTAAGAATTTCTCTCAATGAATCAACATTTTCTTTTAATACTATTATGTATGCTTCTGATAAATTCAGTTTATTTGTCTCTACTCCATTTCCAAAAAGGATAATATTTTTCTCTTCAGCAAAATCTTTTAAATGGATTAAATGATGATTTGCTGTTTTCAAAGAATCTTGTCCATAAAATTTCCAAATTAATTTAACTTTCATAATTTCTGTATCTCAAACTGAGGAAATCCTTTTTCGCCTGTATCATAATTATAAAAACCAATAAATTTTAGTTTATAATAAAACCCCTTAACATCTTTAATAATATATACTATGTTATCTACAATTGTATAAGTATTATTACTAAAATTATAGTATTTCCAATCATATCCAATAACGTCCTGATCAGTTAATAGATTATAGGATGATATATCATCAAAATTAATTTCAGAAAATTCATTAATTGTATCAATAGCAACACATACACCATTTAAATAATTAGTTAATACTCCAGTAACTAAATATGTTACAGAGTCAGGGAACTGATATGTGTATCTTGTGAATAATAAATCCCAACTTGAATTTTCTGGAAATATTGGTAATACTCCAGAATCAAAAGAAAAAGTGATTAAATTATCATTTTGATTTTTATTTATAGTGAAATTCTGAGTATCAGTATTATCCAAATTTGAAACTTTAATTGAAATTGACTCTAATTCATTTAATTCAATAATAATTTTCTTAAAACCTCTACTATTTCCATTTATATCAACCCCTCTATCTATAACATAACTTTGATTTGAATTTACATTATTGATAGACAAATCATTAAAATCACCGTTAGAATTATCAGAATTGAATACTAACCCTAATGTATCCATCTGTTCTTCAAATAAATTATTAATTTCAGCAGCAAACATATAATTAGATGAATTTAAAAGAATTTTATTTCCAGAACTACTGAAATAAAATAATAAATCCCAATTGTCCTTTATATTTTGAGAAATTTCTTCACTGCTTTCAAGATTATAAAACACTTGATTTCTATAGTCAGATTGCAATGATATTTGGTCTGTTATTACATTCCCAGAATTATGGGGAGGTATTGGAATCTCTCCCATTTGACAAGAACAAAAGACTAAAAATATTAACGAAAAATACTTATTCATAACTTTATATTTGCGGCAAAAAAGAAAGTTCTACCATAACCAATATTAACTGAATTATTACTACTATGTACACTATTTACATTATTACTTGTAGTTTCCATTACATTAAAAATATTTTTTAAACCAATGGTAAAATCTAAATGACTATTAATGATTTTTTTGTTAATTGAAAAATCTAAAATACTATATGAATTAATTTTATTTTGAATAATACTATTTTCAAAACTATAAAACATTCTTGTTGAAGGTCCATAATATCTATAGAAAAAATTTAAATTAAAATTATTTTTTAGTTTGCATGTGGTAATATTACTTAAATTGAACTGATAATTATATTCATTTGAATGTTTAAAGTTTTTAAATCCAAAATATGAGAGATTTGTTGAAGATGAAATATATTGATTTGACATTTCAATCCTTGAAGATATTCCAAAATTATTTACTGTGTCAATATTATAGTAAGTGTATTTTGTTATGTCATTAATATCAGATAATAAATCGATTTTATTATAAATAAGGTTATAAAAGAACTCAGCAGTTAAGGAAGAAAATAAATTGTTTTTTTGTGTAGTATATGTTAAACTTGACTGAAAATTGTTAGATTTTTCTGGAACTAAATTAGGGTTACCTGTAATATTATGATTAACATCAACAAATTCAAAAAACAACTCTTTTAAAGTAGGTGATCTAAAACCTTCAGAAAATGATATTCGATATCTAAGATTATTTTTACTATACAATAAGTGAGAAGATGTAATAATTGGTGAACTGTAAATACTATTATTTATAATTCTAACACCAGGTCTAAATTTAAGATTTCTATATAAAATTTCTGAAGTTCCAAAAAAATCTATATTTCTTTGAATTTGAGATTCAGATTTTAGACGTTTTCCTAATGCTTGTTGACGATTAAGATCAAATCCTAATTGAAATTTTATGCTTTCATTAATATCGTTATTGTAAATACTTTTAAAAATTAATTGTGAAAAATTTATTGAGTCGTTATCACCAATTTGGTTTGAAAGGGTTTGATTTAAATTAGTTAGGTCTTTAACATATCTATTCTTAAATCTATCATAATCATTA
>NZRO01000037.1 GCA_002696275.1 Flavobacteriales bacterium | reverse complement strand
TGTAGTTCAGATAGTTCATCTGTATCTGCATGGTCATCTTCTGAGGTATTTACAACATTAATTCCTTGTGTCAAGCCACAAAATCCAAATACTACTAATATTGATACTTCTAGCGCTACATTGACTTGGGATAATGTCGCAGGAAGTTGGGGTTATAGAATTAGATATAGAGAAAATTCATCTAATATTTGGATATTTGATACAACAAATACAAACTCGATTAATTTAGTAGGTTTAGATGTTACAACAACTTATAAGTGGCAAGTAAAATCTATATGTGACGCTGCGGGGACTAATACCTCTAACTGGACTTCAGCACAATTATTTACTACCTTAACTCCTATTGTGCCATGTAGCACTCCTGATGGTTTGACAAGTGTTGTATCTGGTACATCTGTTTCATTATCCTGGAATCAGGTTCAAAATGCAACTAAATATGATTTAAGGAGAAGAATTCAAGGTACGACAAATTGGTTATATGTATATAATATTGTTTCAACCAACAGAACAATAAATAATTTAAGCCTTGGTACAACATATGAATGGGAGGTAAGAACACATTGTTCAGCTAATTCAACATCCTCTTGGAGCTCTACAGAAACATTTAGTATTTCAGCTGCATGTACAGTTCCGTTAAATGCTAATACTACTAATATATCTTCTACATCAGCAGATCTTATTTGGGATCCTGTTTCTGGAGCTGTTAGTTATAAAATTAAGTGGAGAAAAATTGGAGGCCCTCTTACTGTAGAATTTACACCAACAAATTTACTTTCTTTATCTAATCTATCTCAGTCTTCAAATTATAAATGGAGAGTTAGATCTGAGTGTGATGCAATATCTTCAAATGTTTCTGCATTCAACTCATGGCAATACTTTACTACACTGTCTTCTATCAGGATTTCCGCGGGAGATATAGATTTAATAAATAATTTAAATATTTATCCAAATCCTAATGGAGGAGTATTTAACATTTCATTTATTTCAGAAGAAGTAAATAGTTTCCAATTAACTATTGTAGACGCGTTTGGAAAAATTATTGAATTAGAAAATAAAGAATTATTTGTAGGAGAGTTTACAAAACAAGTTAATTTGTCAGACTATCCAAAGGGAATTTACATGGTGCAGATTAAAACAGATGACTCGTTTGTAAGTAAAAGAGTAGTTGTACAGTAAATAAATTTGATAGTTCTATAAAAAGTTGTATTTTTGCTAAGAATTTAATGTAAGAAAGACGGAAGGGGCAGTTAGCCCCTTCTTTTATTAGAATATGATTTCAAAGGAAAGAGTAACAGAGTTAGCTTTAGAAAAAATAAAAGAATTAGGTTATTTCTTAGTAGATGTAAAGATAAGTGCTGCAAGTGAAATCATAGTTCTTTTTGATAAAGATAAAGGTGTTGTAATTGATGATTGTTTAAAGGTTAGTAGACATATTGAGGGTAATTTAGATAGAGATATTGAAGATTACCAATTAACAGTTTGTTCTCCAGGTATTGATAAGCCATTTAAAGTAAAAGAACAATATCAGAAGAATATCGGTAGAGAGGTGAAAATTAAATCTACTAATGGAGATAGATATAAAGGAACATTAATTGCTTACAATGATGTTTTGGTTTTAGAAACAAAAACTAAACAAAAAAAGAAAAAGGAATTAATTATCGAAAAGATTGAAATTCCAAAAGAAAAAATAAAAGAAACAAAATTGGTATTAAAATTTAAATAATAAATAAAATGAATGTTGAAAATCTAATTGATTCGTTTTCAGAGTTTAAGGAAGTTAAGAATATTGATAGGGAGACTATGATGAGCATCCTAGAAGATGTTTTTAAAACTGTTTTAGAAAAGAAATATGATGGTGCAGAAATTTTTGATGTAATTATAAATGTTGACAAAGGAGATTTAGAGATCTGGAGAAACAGAGAGGTAGTTGCAGATAATGAATTAGAAGATGAAAATACTCAAATCAAGTTATCTGATGCATTAAATATTGAGGATGATTATGAGGTTGGAGAAGAAGTGTCAGAACAAGTAAGTTTTGAGTCAGAGTTTGGACGAAGACAAGTACTTTCTATAAGACAAAACCTTGTAGGCAGGATCAATGATTTACATAGAGATGAGATTCTAAAGAATTACCAAGACAGGATTGGAGAGATTGTAAATGCAGAAGTCTATCAGATTTGGAAGAATGAAATCTTATTGCAGGATGATGAAGGAAACGATTTAATCTTGCCTAAATCTGAGCAGATTCCTAGAGATTTTTTTAAAAAGGGAGATAGTGTTAAAACGGTTGTTAAATCTGCTGAATTAAGAAATAATAAATCTCATATTGTTTTATCAAGGATAGCACCAGAATTTATTGAGAGATTGTTTGAAATGGAGGTTCCAGAGGTATTTGATGGAATTATTACTATTAAGAAGGTTGTCAGAATGCCAGGTGAAAGAGCTAAGGTAATGGTAGAATCTTATGATGATAGAATCGATCCAGTAGGAGCGTGTGTAGGAGTCAAAGGATCTAGAATTCATGGAATTGTAAGAGAATTAAGAAATGAAAATATAGATGTAATTAATTTTACCGAAAATATGAACCTACTTATTTCAAGAGCTTTAAGTCCCGCAAAAGTTACTTCTATTGAAATTGACAAAGAGAAAATGACAGCCAATGTATTTATGTCGCCAGATCAGGTTTCACTAGCAATTGGAAAAAGAGGATATAATATTAAATTAGCTGGAGAATTAACTGGATATGAAATTGATGTTTATAGAGATACTGAAGGATTTGAAGATGATGTTGCTCTTTCAGAATTTTCTGATGAAATAGATGGATGGGTAATTGAAACTTTGCAAGCAATTGGATGTGATTCTGCAAGAAGCGTATTAGATATTAGCCCTGAAGATCTTGTAAAAAGAACAGATTTAGAACAAGAAACAGTTGATAGTGTGCTAAGTATTTTAAAATCGGAATTTGAAGAATAAATTATAGATAAATTAAATATGTCTGAAAAGAAAAGTGTTAGGTTAAATAAATTAGCTAAGGAATTCAATGTGAGTTTAGATAGAATTCTTTCTTTCCTTGGAAACAAGGGGGTGGAAGGAATTAAGCCGTCTTCTAAAATTTCTCATGATTTGTATATGGATTTGTTGGGAGAATTTCAACCTGATTTAAAAGCAAAAATTGCTGCAGATATAGCTTCAAAAGCAAGAGAAGCAGAAAGAGAGGAACAAAGAATAATTGAGGAGCAGTCAAGAATTAAAAAGGCAGAAGAAAAGAAAAAATCAGAAAAAATTGTCAAGGAAAAAAAGGCAAAAGAACAACAAGAAGTAAAAAATGATGTAAAAGTTTTAGGTAAGATTGATTTAGAGTTAAATAAAAAGAAGAAGGATATTTTAGAAGAAAAAATTGCAGAGAAACAGACAAATGAATCTCAAACTAGTTCCGATGAGGATATGGGGATTATAAAGGCAGAAGCTGAAAAGCTTTCTGGTCCAAAAATCACCGGAAAAAAAATAGATTTAGATAAATTAGATACTAAAAAGAAATCCGTTACATCTTCTAGTGTAGATGCGAAAGAACAAAAGAAGAAAAGAAAAAGGATCACAAATAAAGTAAATCCAAAGAAATTTGTAAAGAGTAAAGTTAAGACAAAAAAAGCAGATGTTGAAATATCTCCCGAAGAAGCCCAAAAAAGAATTAGAGAAACATTAGCGAAGCTTCAAGGAAGTGGAAAAAAGAAATCTGTGAAAAACAGAAGAGAAAAAAGACAAGCTCATAAAGAAATCGCGGATCAGGAACTACAAGAAAGAATAGAAAGTAAAATTGTTAAGATTGCAGAATTTGCAACAGCTAATGAACTTTCTACAATGATGGAAGTGCCAGTAAACGAGATTATTTCATCATTGATGTCATTAGGGTTTATGGTTACAATGAATCAAAGATTAGATGCAGAAACTCTTCAAATTATTGTAGAAGATTTTGGTTTTGAAGTTGAGTTTGTAGGAGCTGATGTGCAAGAGTCAATCGAAATAGAAGATGTAGATAAAGATGAGGATTTACTAGAAAGATCTCCTATCGTAACTATAATGGGGCATGTTGACCATGGAAAAACCTCATTGCTAGATTACATCAGGGAGGCTAATGTTATTGCAGGTGAAGCTGGGGGAATAACTCAACATATTGGTGCTTATGAGGTAACACTTCCTAATGGAAAGCGTATTTCATTTTTAGATACTCCTGGTCATGAGGCTTTTACAGCAATGAGAGCAAGAGGTGCTAAAGTTACAGATATTGTAGTGATTGTAATTGCTGCAGATGATAGAGTAATGCCTCAAACTAAAGAAGCTATTAGTCATGCTCAAGCTGCAGATGTTCCAATCATTTTCGCAATCAATAAGATTGATAAAGAAACTTCTGACCCTGATAAGATTAAAGGAGAGTTAGCAGAAATGAATTTATTAGTAGAGGATTGGGGAGGAAAAATTCAATCTCAAGATATTTCTGCGAAAACAGGTTTAGGTGTTGCGGAAATATTAGAAAAGATATTATTGGAATCTGAAATGCTAGAACTGAGAGCTAACCCTAATAGGCCTGCTGTAGGTTCAGTTATTGAAGCTTCTTTAGATAAGGGGAAAGGATATGTGACCACAATTTTAGTTCAAAAAGGAACTCTTAATGTAGGAGACTATGTCTTAGCGGGATCATATTCTGGTAAGGTAAAAGCTTTACTTAACGAAAGAGGTAATCCTATAAAAGAGGCTGGCCCATCAACTCCAGCTACTTTATTAGGATTAAACGGAGCTCCTACTGCAGGAGATGTATTTAATGTAATGGAAAGTGAACAAGAAGCAAAAAAAGTTGCTACTAAAAGAATGCAATTACAAAGAGAGCAGTCTGTTAGAACTCAAAAGCATATTACATTAGATGAAATTGGTAGAAGGATTGCGTTAGGAGATTTCCAGGAGTTAAATATTATTGTAAAAGGAGATGTAGATGGATCTATCGAAGCGCTATCTGATTCATTAGAGAAGCTTTCAACTGATTCAATTAAAGTAAATATTATACAGAAGGCAGTTGGACAAATTTCCGAATCCGATATTATGTTAGCTTCAGCTTCTGATGCTATTGTTATTGGGTTTCAAGTGCGTCCATCATTAAAAGCTCGTAAACTAGCAGAGACAGAGCAGATTGATGTAAGATTATATTCTGTAATTTATAAAGCAATTGAGGAAATTAAACTTGCAATGGAAGGAATGTTATCACCTGACTTTGAAGAACAAATTGTTTGTAATATTGAGATTAGAGAAACCTTTAAAATATCTAAGGTTGGAACCATCGCTGGATGTATGGTTTTAGATGGTAAGTTGAATAGAAAAACAGGTGTGAGAATTATTAGAGACGGTGTAGTAGTATATACTGGAAAACTCTCTTCTTTAAAGAGATTTAAGGAAGATGTCCAGGAGGTTCAGAAAGGATATGAATGTGGTCTTTCTATTGAAAATTATAATGATATTAAGATAGGCGATATTATAGAAGGATATGAGGAGGTGGAAGTAAAACGAACACTTTAGTCAAACCCCCCTAGGGGTACAATAATTTCAGTAATAAAACAATTTGGATACTCAGAATTTATTATGCTTTTGAGTTTTTCAGCTTCTAGTTTTGTTCTTAGTTTTCCTACCTTTACTTTCCAATTAGGGCTTATTCTTTCGTATTGAACACTTTTTATTTCTGGAAATTTTTTCATGAAATTATATTTTGTTTTTTGAGCTTTTTCTCTATTATCTCCTAAATATATTTGAACACAAAAACCCTTTATTCCATTGTTTAGTTTATTTATTTGTTTGTGTTTTTCCATTAATTCTTTAATTCCCTCCTCATAATTTATTTCTATTTTTGAATGATTAATTTCAGAAATTTTACCAGATATTACCTGGCTATGAGATGCTTTTGAAAGTATAAAAAGTGCAATTAAAGTCAATTTTTTCATGTTACCAAATATAAAAAAAATATAACATTATTAATGTTACTACATTTTCTGTTCAAACCCCGTTATTTAGAATGATTATAAATTAGTTTTTTTTACAGATTTACTACAGAATTCAAATTCTCTAATCTCATAAAGTATTAAATTTGCATTCAAAATTCTGAATTTTTAAATATGACACTATATAAGAGATTCTTTCTAAGTCAATTCGTCTTTGTAATTTTATTTTTTCTAAATATTAATTTGGCAGCCCAGTCTGAAGGAGAACAAATTTTTAAATCTAACTGTGCAGCTTGTCATACTATAGGTGGAGGTAAATTAATTGGTCCGGACGCGAAGGAATGGTTATCTAGTGATAGATTTGTAAGTACTGATGACCCACTAGGAACATTAGTTAAATATGTTCAAAATCCCGCTGACTTTGGCGTGTTAGAAATGCCTGCTCAAGCTCTCACAGCAGGAGAGATTAAACAGGTTTTAGATTATGTTGATGGGTATGTGCCAGAAGTGAAGGAAGTTGTTACTTCAATAGAAGTTGCTGAAGAAGAATCAACTAATCCAGTTATTATTTTGTTGATTGTAACTTTAATTTTATTTTTATTAATTTTAGTTCTTGTCTCTGTAAAAAATAATCTAAAAGAAAGTCTGTCTCTTCCGACGGAGACAGTGTTTGAATCTTTCAAGAATTATGTTACTATCAACCGAAATAAAATAATTATAGGATTTGTTTTATTTATCTCTTTAATGTATTTGTTATATAATTTGATGATGGGAGTTGGAGTTGTCGAAAAGTATCAACCAGACCAGCCAATTGCTTTTTCTCATGAACTCCACGCTGGACTTAATGGGGTTGATTGTAATTACTGTCATTCTAGCGCTAAAAATAGTGCTCATTCAGGAGTTCCCTCTGCTAATGTTTGTATGAATTGTCACGCTGTTGTTAAGGGAGGAGATGATAAAGCGAAAAATGAAATAGGAAAAATCTGGAAATCATTTGGTTTAGATATTGAAACTGATGATTTTGATTGGAATAAATTAGATACTTATCAACAAACACCAATAGAGTGGATAAGAGTTCATAATTTACCAGATCATGCTTATTTTAATCACGCACAACATGTTACAGTTGGAGGATTAGAGTGTCAACAGTGTCATGGAAATATGCAGGAAAAGACAGTAGGTCAGGTTGCAACAGCTGAAGAATTAAATAAAATTGATTACAATATAAAAGATGGTATTGAATTCGATCACCCTACTCTAACAATGGGATGGTGTATTGATTGTCACAGGCAAAAAGAAGTAGATATGGAAGGCAATGATTACTATACTGAAATGCATAAAAATATTAAAGAAAAGCATGAGGGTGTAGAAAACTTCACTGTTGATATGATTGGAGGATTAGAATGTGGAAAGTGCCACTATTAATTTAAGATTTGATTTACATAAGAATATGACAAATACAAAAAAATACTGGAAAGGCTTAGCGGAATTAAATAATGATCCTATTATTGAAAAATTAGCCCAGAATGAATTTGTTGACGAACTTCCTGTAGATGAGTTTTTATCCGATCCTGATATAAACAAATCATCTACCTCTAGAAGAGATTTTTTAAAATTTTTAGGGTTTTCAACGGCCGCTGCAACTTTAGCGGCATGTGAAACTCCTGTAAATAAAGTAATTCCTTATGTAGTAAAACCTGAAGAAACTGTTCCGGGTATCGCGAATTATTACGCTTCTACTATTTATGATGGTCATGATTTTGCCTCTGTTTTAGTGAAAACAAGAGAAGGAAGGCCAATTAAATTAGAACCAAATAAAACATCTACAAATGCAAGGGTACAAGCTTCTGTCTTATCTCTTTATGATTCTTCAAGACTAAAAAATCCAATGAAAAGTGGAGAAGAATCAGATTGGGATACTGTTGATTCTGAGATTTTAGAAAAACTTAATGTTATTTCCTCTAAAGGAGGTAAAATAGCACTTTTAAGTTCAACAATAATTAGTCCGTCTACAGAAAGTGTAATTGCAGATTTTTCAAATAAATTTAGAAATGTAACTCATATACAAATGGATGCTTTATCTTCTAATGGAATGTTAGAGGCTAACTTAGAAAATTTCGGAGTAAGAGCCTTGCCAACATATCACTTTGATAAAGCAGAAGTAATTGTATCATTTGGAGCAGATTTTATGGGTAATTGGGGAGATCCTGATAATGAGAAAAAATATTCAAAAAGGAGAAATCCTAAACATGGAAATATGTCTAAACATTATCAAATAGAATCTACATTAACACTTACAGGTTCTAATGCGGATGAAAGAATACAAATAAGGCCATCTGAACAAGCGGGATTATTATCTAATTTATACAATGCTTTAAATGGATCAAATCCTGATAAAAGAATTGCTAAAATCGTCAATTCACTGAAAAACGCGAAATCCTCTATAATAGTTTGCGATTCAAATGATAAAGATGTTCAGTTATTAGTAAACGCTATTAATAATAAATTAGGAAACTATAATTATACAGTAGATATGAGTAACCCATCTTATCTTAGAAAAGGAAACGATGAGAGTGTTGCTCAATTAATTGCGGATATGAATGCTGGAACCATAGATGCAATTATTACATATAATACAAATCCAAGTTATACATTAGTAAATGCTGATGAGTTTAACAAAGGTTTGTCAAAAGTTGGACTAAAAGTTTCTACATCATTATTTATGGATGAAACCTCATCCAAAATGGATTATATATGCCCTGATAATCACAACTTAGAAAGTTGGGGGGATGCAAATCCATCAAATGGTGAGTATACTCTAATGCAACCTACGATTAATCCTTTGTTTAATGGAAGGCAATTTCAAGATTCTATACTTACTTGGATTGGATCTTCAGAAACATATTATGATGTACTAAAGAATTTGTATTCATCTTGGGAAGAAAAACTTCATGATGGTTATTTTACTATGAATAAAATTGAATATTCTTTAAAATCAAAATTCTCAGTTCCTTCATTCTCTATTCCTTCTTCTAAAGGGATTGAATTTGAAGTATCAGAGAAAATTTCTATGGGAGATGGCACACAATCCAACAACCCATGGTTACAAGAACTGCCAGATCCATTATCAAGAGCAAGTTGGGATAACTATTTAACTATGTCTGCTTCAACTGCTCGTGATTTGGGAGTAAAAAATTGGAATGTTTCTAATGGAGCTTTGAATGGTAGCTTGGTAAATATTACGGTTGGAGATAAAACTCTAGAGAATGTTCCAGTGATGATTCAACCAGGACAAGCAATCGGAACCGTAGCTTTATCTGTAGGATATGGAAGAACTCATGCTGGGAAATGTGGTGATGGAGTAGGTCATAATGCATATCCTTTATTAAACGGGGGGATAGCCGAAATTACTTTAGTGGAAGGTATTCATGAATTTGCTGCAGTTCAACTTCATCATACTATGATGGGGAGAGAAATTGTAAAAGAAACAACTCTGGCAGATTTTATAAATGATCCATCATCAGGAAATCATAGAGAAAAATATTATACTCATGATGGACCAAAAACTTCTGATCAAGTTACACTCTGGGATGATCATGATCACAAAACAGGTCATTTTTGGAATATGTCTATTGATTTATCTTTATGTTCTGGATGTGCTGCCTGTGTAGTTTCGTGTCATGCAGAAAATAATGTTCCAGTTGTAGGAAAAGAGGAGGTTAGAAAATCTAGAGATATGCATTGGTTGAGAATTGATAGATATTTCTCATCTGAAATGACAAAAGAAAGATCTGCTGAAGAGAAAATTTCAGCAATAGATATGTATTCTGAAATGGAAGATCCCTCGGAGAATCCAGAAGTTGTTTTCCAACCAGTAATGTGCCAACATTGTAATCATGCTCCTTGCGAAACAGTTTGTCCTGTAGCTGCCACAACACATAGTGCTGAGGGACTAAATCATATGACTTACAATAGATGTGTTGGAACAAGATATTGTGCTAACAATTGTCCATATAAAGTGAGAAGATTTAATTGGTTTAAATATTCAGATAATGAGAAATTTGATTATAATCTGAACGATGATTATGGGAAAATGGTTCTAAATCCAGACGTAGTAGTAAGGTCTAGAGGAGTCATTGAAAAATGTAGTATGTGTATTCAAAAGATTCAAGAAGTTAAACTCAATGCTAAAAAATCAGGATCAAAAGTCAATGATAATGATGCGCAAACTGCATGTTCATCAGTGTGTTCTACAAATGCAATTATTTTCGGAGACTCAAACGATTCATCACATGAAATTTATAACTTAAAAAATGATCCTCGTAAATATGATTTACTTGATCATTTAAATGTTGCACCATCTGTATTTTATCAAACTAAAGTTAGAAATAAATCTTAATTTAAATCTATGCAAAAAGAATCTGAAATTAGAGATCCGTTAATACTAGGTAAAAAATCCTATCATGATATTACATTAGATGTATCTAAGCCTGTTGAAGGAAAAGCAAATAAATATTGGTGGATTCTTTTTTCCATATCTTTTATAATGTTTATTTGGGGTGTTTTATCTATGGCTTACACAATTGGTACAGGTATTGGATCTTGGGGTCTAAATAAAACAGTTAATTGGGCTTGGGATATTACAAACTTTGTATGGTGGATTGGTATTGGTCACGCTGGAACCTTAATATCCGCTGTATTGTTATTGTTTCGTCAAAAATGGAGGATGTCTATAAATAGATCTGCAGAAGCAATGACTATATTCGGAGTTGCGCAAGCAGCTTTATTTCCTTTAATACACATGGGAAGACCTTGGTTAGCTTACTGGGTATTTCCCATCCCTAACCAATTTGGTTCATTATGGGTAAATTTTAATTCACCATTATTATGGGATGTTTTTGCTATCTCTACATATTTTTCAGTATCAGTTGTGTTTTGGTATATTGGACTAATTCCAGATTTTGCTATGTTGAGGGATAGATTTAATGAGAAAACCTCTCCAATGAAAAAGAAATTATACTCTTTTTTATCATTTGGATGGAGTGGAAAAGCTAAACATTGGCAAAGATTTGAAGAGGTTTCATTAGTATTAGCTGGATTAGCAACACCTCTTGTATTTTCAGTACATTCAATTGTTTCAATGGATTTTGCAACTTCAGTTATTCCTGGTTGGCATACAACTATTTTTCCTCCATACTTTGTTCTTGGAGCTTTATTTTCTGGATTTGCAATGGTGGAAACACTTTTAATTATCATGCGAAAAGTAGTTAATTTGGAAGCTTATATTACTATAAAACATATAGAATATATGAATATTATAATTCTGTTAACAGGTTCACTAGTAGGAACAGCGTATATCACAGAATTATTCATGGCATGGTATTCAGGCGTAGAGTTTGAACAGTATGCTTTCTTAAACAGAGCTACTGGTCCATATTGGTGGTCGTATGCAATAATGATGGGTTGTAATGTTTTAACCCCTCAACTATATTGGATTAATGCAATAAGAAAGAGTTTTATAGCTACCTTTATTCTGTCAATTTTTGTAAATATTGGTATGTGGTTTGAACGTTTTGTGATTATTGTTACATCGTTACATAGAGATTTTTTGCCATCATCATGGTCGATGTTCTCTCCTTCCATTATTGATATTGGAATTTATTTAGGGACAATTGGATTTTTCTTTGTTCTTTTCTTATTGTACGCAAGGACATTTCCTGTAATAGCACAAGCCGAGTTAAAAACTATTGTAAAATCTTCAGGTTCTGAATATAAAAATAAAAATAATGATTAGAAAAACTGTATACGGAATTTTTGATGATGAAGATGTTTTACTGAATTCAGTAAAGGAAATCAAATCAAACAACATAGATATAAAAGAAGTTTATACCCCATTTCCAGTTCATGGACTAGACAAGGCACTTGGGCTGAAAGAAACAAGAATGGCTATAGCTGCATTTGTTTATGGCTGTTTAGGAATAACATTTGCTGGATTGATGATTTATAATATTATGATTATTGATTGGCCAATGAATATTGGAGGCAAACCAAATTTCACATTTTATCATAATGTACCATCATTTGTTCCTGTAATGTTTGAATGTACTGTTTTATTTGCTGCACATTTAATGTCTATTACATATTTAATTAAATGTGGACTGTTTCCTGGCGCCAAATCAGAAAACCCAGATCCTCGAACAACTGATGATAAATTTTTAATTGAATTTGAAATAGAAGGAAGTACAAAAGAAGTTAAAGACTTACTTTCAAAGACTGGGGCTTCTGAAATTAATGAAAAATAATATGATTATGAAGAGACTTTTTTATAATATAGGAATTTTTACTGTACTTTCAATATTTTTTGCTTGTACTTCAGATTCAACCAATAACCCAGGATTTGAATATATGCCTGATATGTATAGGTCGCCAAGTATTGGAGCTCAATCTGAGCACAATATTGAAAACTACAATTCAAAACCAGTCCTTGGTACTGTTGCTAGGGGTAAATTGTCAACCTTTAATTATAGTTCTTCAAATGAAGACTATTTAAGAGCTGGTTTAGAATCAACATATCCAACCTCTTTTGTAAAGACTGAAAAAACATTAGATCAAGGAAAAGGTTTGTATGTGATGATGTGTTCTCATTGTCATGGAATAAATGGAGATGGAAAAGGTTCTGTAGATCATCCTGTATATTCAGCTATTCCATCTTATTCAGATTCAATTCAAATTAGAAGAACTGGTGGAAATATGAGAGATTTAAAGGAGGGGCATTTGTTTCATTCCATTACATATGGTTTAAATGCTATGGGACCACATTCTTATTTACTAAGTGAACAAGAAAGATGGAAAATTGTATATTACATTCAAGAAAAACTACAAAAAAATAAATAAGAAAAACTTATAAAAATGTTTACAATAACCAAAAATGCTAGAAATTTATCATTTGGACTAATGATAATTGGAGTAACTGCATTAATTTTAGGATTTGTCAATGATGCTCATTCCGCGTGGCCAAGTTTACTGTTTAATACTTATTTTTTCTTAGGAATTTCAGTGTTTGCAGTATTTTTTATAGCATTACAGTATGTAGCTGAAGCTTCATGGTCTATTGTTTTAAAGAGAGTGCCAGAAGCTATTATATCTTTTTTACCTATCTCTGGAATTATTATGTTGATAATTATGGTTACCGCAGTAATGCATTTCGGAGGAAATCATATTTACCACTGGATGGCTGATGGAATTATGGATAAATTTCTTCTTGACGATTTAGGAAATCAAATCCTAGATGAGAAGGGTAATCCAATTTTAAATCCTGGATATGATAAAATTATTGCTGGGAAGGCAGCTTTTTTAGACACAACATTTTTCTTAATTAGATCTGTAATATATATACTTGGTTGGGTGTATTTTGGTAGAAAATTAAAACAATTATCTCTAAATGAAGATAAACATGGAGGCCTTGAAAATTATAATAAGGGATTTAGAACTTCAGCTTGGTTTATGGTCTTTTTTGCAATTACCTCTTCAATCGCTTCTTGGGATTGGATTATGTCTATTGATACACACTGGTTTAGTACATTATTTGGATGGTATGTTTTCTCAGAGTGGGCTGTAATAGGTTTTGTTTCCATTTTGTTAATAACGCTTTATCTCAAAAGATTAGGATATTTAGAGTCGGTTAATGAAAGCCATATTCATGATTTGGGGAAATATGTTTTTGCATTTTCTTTAGTTTGGACCTATATGTGGTTTTCTCAATTTATGTTAATTTGGTATTCAAATATCCCAGAGGAAGTAGCTTACTTTACTGCTAGACTTGAAGTAGAAAACTATAAATTTTTATTTTGGTTTAGAGTAGCCATAAACTTTTTATTTCCTATTATACTTTTAATGAGTAGAGATGCAAAGAGAAATAATTCTAGATTAATTTTTGTATGTATTGTTATTTTAATTGGACATTGGTTAAATTCATATCTGTTAGTTACGCCTGGAGTCTTAAATAAAGAAGGTCATATAGGGTTTACTGAAATTGGTATGGGATTAGGTTTCTTTGGATTATTTATTTATGTTGTTTTTAACGCTCTTACTAAAGCACCATTAGAAACTAAAAATCACCCGTTCTTAGACGAAAGTAAACATCTTCACACATAAGATTTATTGTTAATATTTTTTATAGGGTCGGTTAGTTCTGACCCTTTTTTTATAAATTACTTTCTTACATTTGTATTAATGAATAACGAGGTTGAAAATAATGAACTTGAACCTGAAGATTTTGAACAGGTATTAAGACCAAAAGGTTTTGATGATTTTAAAGGTCAAGATCAGATTGTAGATAATTTGAAAATCTTTATACAAGCTGCGAAAGAGAGATCAGACGCTTTAGATCATGTATTGCTTCATGGACCTCCTGGTCTAGGAAAAACAACTCTATCTTATATTATTGCAAATGAATTAGGAGTTGGCATTAAGACAACCTCCGGACCTGTATTAGATAAGCCAGCAGATTTAGCAGGTCTATTAACAAATTTAGATGAAAGAGATGTTTTATTTATTGATGAGATTCATAGATTAAATCCAATTGTAGAAGAATATTTATATTCAGCAATGGAAGATTATCAAATTGATATTATGATTGAATCCGGTCCAAATGCCCGTTCTGTTCAGATAAAGATTAATCCTTTTACTTTAATTGGAGCAACCACAAGATCTGGACTACTGACCGCACCATTAAGAGCAAGATTTAGAATAAATTCAAGATTAGAATACTATAAAAAACCTCTTCTTTCAGATATAATTAATAGATCATCTTCTATATTAGATGCTTCTATTACTAAGGATGCTGCATTAGAGATTGCGGGTAGAAGTAGAGGGACACCAAGAATTGCAAATGCCTTATTAAGAAGAGTTCGTGATTTTGCACAAGTAAAAGGAGACGGAAATATTAATAAAGAAATTACTCAATATTCATTAAATGCATTAAATGTAGATGAAAATGGATTAGATGAGATGGATAACCGAATTTTATCTGCAATTATTGACAAGTTTAAAGGGGGCCCAGTTGGATTAACTACTATTGCCACAGCAGTTGGAGAACAGTCAGGAACAATTGAAGAAGTGTATGAGCCTTATCTCATTCAGGAAGGATATCTAATGAGAACCCCTAGAGGAAGACAGGCGACAGATAAAGCATTTAAGCATCTAGGTAGGTTTAAGTCTCCAGACCAAAGCTCTCTATTTTAACTTATAGTGTCGAATACATCAATTATTACTTTTTTGTATTGAGAAAAACTTGTTAGTGCCCATATTTTAAGGTGAGTTAATTCTTTTTTACTCATCCACCTTGTACTTTTTTTAAGTTCTTTTTTAAACAAATCCTTGTCAAAACTTACTTTTGAAAGAATCTTTTTAGTGAATTCTAGCATTTGTTATTTTATATTTACAATACAATAACACAAATATTCTAAATTTATTGTTATTCCCCCCAACTAAAAGATTTATTTTGTAATCCTGAGAGTGTTAATACTCTGTCAATTACTGTTGCGGATAACTCCTCAAAATTTGTTGGTTTACTATAAAAAGAAGGTGTGGCTGGGCAAATAATTCCTCCAGACTCAGTAATTTTTTTCATGTTATTAATGTGAATTAAGCTAAGTGGAGTTTCTCTTGCTACTACTATTAATTTTCTTCTTTCTTTAAGCATTACATCAGCAGCTCTAGTGGTTAAATCATTTGAAATGCCAGCAGCAATTCTTCCTAAGGTGCCCATTGAACAAGGACAAATAATCATGGAATTATAATTTGCGGAACCACTAGCGAAAGGAGCCATAAAATCCATTTTATTATAAAAGGTGAATGGATATTCTTTATAAGAAGTATTTTTTAATTCTTCTTGCCAAACAAATTTAGCATTATCAGACATTATAACACCTATATTTTCAATTTGATTGCTTAAATGAATTAATTTGTCGAATAAAACTTTTGCATAAATAGAACCACTTGCACCTGTTACCGCTATGACAATTTTGTGTTTTTTCATATTATATAATGTATTGTAAAGCTCAACACAGTATTGTATTGACCTCTTTTAAAAATAAAAATTCTTTCTGTATCGTATCCTCTTATTGGTAAAATTGAATTTCCAAATC
Organism: Flavobacteriales bacterium; assembly: GCA_002696275.1. Lineage (GTDB taxonomy): Bacteria > Bacteroidota > Bacteroidia > Flavobacteriales > BACL11. The sequence goes on along the minus strand of NZRO01000037.1, from coordinate 29,507 downwards.
TTGTATTTAGTGATATTTTTTCAGAATAATGATAATACATACCTATAAAAGCACTTATGTCTGTTTTGTCAAAAGGAGGATCAGAATTTACAGATCCATTAACATCATTATCTTTTGAACTTAGCAAGAAAGCTATTTGAATGCCAGATTCTATCGATAATAACTCATTTTGATTATAATTCAATGAAATAGGTACTTCTAGATAAGAAGTAGATATATCAGGAATTCCGTTCTTATTCATTTTAGGGTTTCTGCTTCCTTTTTGAATAAAATTCATTTCCATCTTTATGTTTGAAATTGCAGAAACAGGAAGTTGAGTAAATACACCTAAGAATAATCCAGCTTTATTGTATCCGGACAAATTGTCTCCTGAAACCTGACTTGTTGATACTCCTCCAATTAAACCTCCCTTAAAGTTTTGTGATTTTACATTATTAGAAATCAAAATAATAAAAAGAAATAAAAATTTTTTTTTCATTTTATCTAAGTCCTATTCCAACTCCTATGGTGGTTACAGGATATTCCGAGAAGGTATGGTTTATTTGAACTGCTAAAAGTGCAAGGTTTACTTTAACCCCTAAATTTGTTCTAAATTTATTTAGTCCATCAAAATCAAAATCTATTGGAATATTAAATTCATTATCACCAAAATTAAATTTTCCATTAGTATTAGTGTTAAATACTGTTTGGTTAGAATTGTATCCAACACTTGCGTGTCCAGTGAAAATCAGTATTTTTTTAGAAGCTATTAAGTTGATAGTTGTTGATCTTATATTTAAATCAACATCTTGTTTAATTCCAAGAGATGGTTCATAATTAAAATTTGTATTTAAACTAGTATGTCCAAATTGAAATGATAAATCTAAAGGAATTTTATTTCCAACAATTGGGATATATTGCATTAAATCATGCTTTAAACCTACCCCCCAAAGATTAACAGATCCTTTACCTATAAACCCTAACGAAAAATTGTAGTTCGGTAAATATCTAATATCTAGTTCAGTCTTTTTTATTAAACCTATTCCCGCATTAAGCATTGGTACTGGAATTAAATTTTTATTTATTTTCCCTTGGTTCGGCATTTGAAACTCATATGTGTTAGCATATGTAATTAATGAACCATCTCCAGCACCAAGAATAGTAGGAGTTTCATTACCTGAAAAGTTATTTCCTGTTATTAAAGAAGGATCAAAAGTAAGCATCTCTTCAGGTATATTAACGGTGTTTAATGTAAATGTAACATCAAACCCTAAAGGTTTATGAGGTTTTGCTGTATTATACCATCCATTATTAAGTCCTGAACCAAAAGCTTCAGCAAGTGGAGAAAAGTATGACTCAAGAAGTGCTGAGGCATCATCAGTATTGTTTATGCTATTTATTTGAGCAGAAAGATTTTTTGAAAATATAAATCCTAGGAAAAATATTAATATTTTTTTTTTCATTTCATTAATTTATTAGTGATGTTTTTTCAGCTTGTACTATTTCATAATTAGAGTTATTATAAATATAAGCTATTACTTCCATATCCTCTTCAATCCATCCAGTACAGTTTCCATTACCCATAAATGATGTATTTAATGAATAATTTTCATTTTGATTTTCCAGTTCTGAGATGTTCACTGTGTAATTTTTGTCCCATGTGTCACCAGAATTAAAACTGTCTCCAATACTTTCACCAAATGTTGTGTTTAGAATTTTTCTGAGGACGTGTTTGTGATTATATTCTTCATTATCTATGTCAATGTTTTTTTGCCATTGTATAATGTTATTTTCAGTGAGGCATAAAACAATGTTATATGAACTGTTTAAATTGGTTAATGATTCAACTTCTAAAGTTATATTTCCAATTCCATTAGACACATTTGAGTTAATATTAATTCTAAAGATAGGATCTTTCTCAAGTTCTTCTTGAACTTTTTCTCCCCACTCTTCTTTGGAAAGTTGGTGGTTGGTATTAAATCCAATTCGATTTATCATTCCTACCGGAAGTCCAACGCTTGTCATATCGAACATATCATCAATATTATCGCCATCTAATGTTCGAAAGTCGTATGTATATTGTGAAGATGATAAAGGATTTGGAATTGAAAAGTTTGAATGTGGGTGAATAGCTATTCCAATTACCCTATCTCCATATGCATTTTCTAGCGCATCTAATTCTGCAGCAGCTGAAGGACAATTAGGACATCTATGACCCGTAAAATCTTCAATTAATACCTTTTTCACAACAGAAGCTGTATCAACTGGATTAGTTGTTCCAGCGGTCATGTAATCACCTTCAATAACATCACATGAGTACAGAATTATTAAAAATCCAATAATTACACTATATAAAATATTTTTTTTCATAATATTAGAAATTTGAAGAAATATTTAAACTAAATCCATTTGAAGAAGGCACTTCTTTACACACTCCTCCCACACAGAAAATACCCGCTCTTTTTTTTCCATATCCAATTGCAAATCGATTGGCTCCTTTTAAGTATCCTACAGATACATTTGCATAATGCAATCTTTTTTCTTGATCATAATTACCATAATTATACATATCTTGAATTGCAAAAAACCAATTCGGAGAGATTGTATATTCCGTAAGTATCATGTGCCAGTCACCATCTCCTTTTTTCTGAGCATTGGGATCATCCTGAGATCTTAAAGTTTGTAATTCTATTCTGACAGTATGACCTTTTTTTATCTTATAACTTACATCAGCAATAGCTATTGTTGATTTAATGACACCATATTCTCCAATAGTCTTTCCCTCTAACACATCTTTATTGTATGATTGTTTAGCTAAAACAAAGTTGGTTTTTATAGATTTATTTATTTTTTTATTGACTTCTAAATTGAAATCTGAAAAATAAAGAGTCTCTCCTTTAATTTTAAACAATGCAGCGCTATGTGTTAAACTATCAATATCATTTAAGAAGGATGTTCCTCCTTGAATACTATTAGTTCTTGCAAAATTAAGGTTTAATTTAGTTCCGTATTTTCCTCCTAGAAAACTCTTTTTTGGTATTTTATAGAATATATTTGTGTTAAACCCAAATTCTCCTTCTGCTTGTGTCGCGCAAGGATACATTGCTAATAAAGTATAAGTATGTTGTTTACTTAAAGTAGGAATATAATTTATTATGTATTCTTTCTTTTTAGCACGTGCCGATCGGAACTCCATGTGATCAACAAAGTGACTTTCAAAAGTTATCCCTAATCCTTTTTGAGAATATGAAATATTATTGACAATAGCTTTTCCATTTGCGTAATTATTTTCAGATTGCACCATACTACCCACAGGATCATTTATTTTGTGAGCGTATTCTGCGTAATAATTAATATTTCCGTAGCTAAGATTTGCTCTATAGGCAAAAGCCGCGACATTTTCTGGCAGTACGAATGAGGGATTATTATCTCTTTGAAATCTACTAACAAAACTTGCTCCCATTATTGAATACATTTTAGAATTCTCAAGTCCTTTGATTTCATTTAATACTATTTCAGCATCCATTCCTCTAATAATACCTTCGGAATAATCAAAATAAGTTCTGCTTTTTCCAATTAAACTAGTAACATTCAGACCATTAAATGGAGAATATTTTAATCTTAGTCCATCTAGAGCATTATCAACTCCAAGACCCTTGTCTTCATAGGTTCTTAAAGCTAATCCGCTTCCAAATTGTTCATAGTAATTACCAACGGTAACCTCTAATCCATCAGATACATATGAAATAAATCGAAAAGGAATTCCATTTCCCCTATATTGAGGATCGTAATCTTTTAGAGCATTTAAATAACTTTCATATCTAAGTCCAGAGGTAAAATTTCCTTTTGTTATAAGTAAGTTTAAGTAAGCATTATTTAACACTCTTTCTGGAGTAGGTTCATTTGCTCCAATTGAAGAGTCCACAAAATAAGATTGCAGATTAGTTTCAAAATTTCCACGAATTTCTAGAGGACTATAAACATCTTGTGAAAACGAAATCTTTGAAGATAGAATTAAAAGTAATATAATAATTAGATTCTTCATTTTTGTTTTTCAGCAATATGTTCTATTTGTTCGTAAAGTTCATCTTCATCCCCATCTATGTATCCTTTGTGTTCCCATACAATTTTACCATCTCCATTAACTAAGAAGGTATGAGGAACAGTTGATACACCCATCGATCGAGCTAATTCTCTGTTGGAGTCAATATAAACATCATATTCCCATGCAGATGCATTTACATATGGTTTTACTTTTGATGCTGAACGACTATCATCAATAGAAACAGCAACTAATTTCACACCTGTTTCATCTTGCCAATCTTCATATACTTCAGCAATAGTATTGAGTTCTTTTTTACAAGGCTTACACCAAGTAGCCCAAAAGCTAATTACAATTGGATTTCCGTCATTTTCAATGCTTTGAAATTCAATTGATTTTCCTTTCAAGTCTTTTACTTTTACTGAAGGTAAGTTCCTTTCTTGTCCAATAGAATTAGTGCTTATTAAAAAAAGGGTGATTATAGATATAAGGAGTTTCTTTTTCATTTGTTTGTTTTTTATAAAAGAAAAGCCCAACAATGTTGAGCTTTTCGAAAATTAATAATCTAAAAAAATCTACTTAGAAATAGTTACTTTCTTTGTAACCATATTATCTTTTGTATTTAAATTAACAATGTATATACCATTAGATAAATTTTTAGTATTTATTACATTATCTGTTCCCTCAAAAACTAATTTACCAAACACATTGTATAGTTTTATTTTGTCAAATTCACCATTTACATAAATATTATCTTTTGCAGGATTTGGGTAAATAGAAATTTCTGAGTTAAATTCTTCAACAGAAACAGAAGTAGATTCAGTTTCAAAGTAACTTGTCTCTTCTGTTGTGAAGTTTCCAGCCGGAGAATTTGTTCCTCCCCAAATTATGGTTCCATTATTAACATCTTTAACCTTGTAGTTACCTGGAGCTAAGATACCATCTCCATAAGAGTCTTTCATAACAAAAGTATAACAATTTCCTGAAGTAATTGTAGCGTATGAAGTTGATTGTGGTCCGGTTGAAGAATAAGGCCCTCCAGTAGCAATAATAACTCCATTTTCTTTAAGTTCCCAAGTTGTTTCACTTGGATAATTGTCTGTTGTTACATCTATGCTTATTTGTCCGTTCGGAGCCTCGTACATACCGCTAAAAGTTGTAGACATATCATTATTTGCTACATTTTGATCCGTATTTCCATTTGGATTTGAAATTGAAACATCAACATTATTAGTGTTAATTGGAGTAACAGAAATTTGAGAAATTGTAACAGTTTCTGTCCCACCTGATGTTAAATTACCAGTCCATGGGTAAGTTGTTGTAGTGCCTCCATTAATTGAATAATTAATATCTAATGATGTTAGTGCAATGTTACCATAATTTTTGAATGTTACTTCTAAATCTGTTCCAGATGAAGCACACATAATATCAGTAGCTGTTGTATTTGTTAAATTAGCATCGTATGCATTTGGGAACACTATAGATGTGTTTGCGTAATCACCAGTTAAAATGTTTTGTTGTCCCTCAGCTATAAAAGTAATAATTTCAAGATTTGTTGGGTCAACATCAACACCATTAATATCTGATGGTATATTCCAAGTATAAGTTCTTGTTTCGTAATGTCCTTGAGATACATTTGTAATATCATCTCCCCAAGTGCCAGTAATTAAATGCCTAAGCATGTGAGTATGATTGTAGTTTCCATTTGCTAAAACAGCTGCAGGATTATAAGTGGTTGCTCCAGATTGAGGACCTTCAATATTATTTTGAAGTACAGCAACATTAATTTTATTGGATGTTACTGTCTGAGATCCTGTATAGTAAACTTCAACATTGACCGTTAAAGTGTTTGTTCCCATATCAATTATAGCTTCTGACCACACATTCACTGGAGATGGTTGAGATAATTCTGCTGAAACTGCGCCAGCCCAACTTCCTCTACCCATAGGAGAGGCATTTCTATTAATTGTACCCATCGGAGCGGAGCCATTTTGCCAATAAGCATTTATAGCAGTTCCTTCAGTTGTTCTGAAATCAGTTCCGGGTCCTTGAGGGTTGGCAAAACTAGTTGCGTGAATATTTATTAACATTACATCACCAGGATTATTATCCTTTATCCCCTGTGCGACAACATGACCATCAGGGCAGTATCCGCACGAAATACCCGTGAATTCTTCAAGAACAACATTTTTGTTTTCAGGAGTGGTACTAACGTTTGTTTGGGCAAATGTCAGGAAGGAAACTAAAACAAAAGCCGATAATAGAATTTTTTTCATATTTATATATTTAATAATTAACTTTAATTTAATACATGCAAATATAACCAATTATTAAATTTATTCGTAAAATTTCATCAATAATTTGAAATATACAACTATGATGAACTATTATTTTCTTAATTTAGCTAAAAATTATAATATGAAAAGGATTTTACTATCAATATTTTTTATCTTCACTGTTATCATCTCTAACTCACAAAATAGTTTAGATGTTACTGGAGATAGCGTTGTATACGGAGATCCATCACAGTTTCAGCTAGAAGCTGCTCTTTCAGTCAAAAACATATCTTCTAACATAGCAATTGTCTATTGTGAAAAAAATGTAATTCAACAAAATCAAACTGGAACAAATGATTTTTGTTGGGCTGGAACATGTTATGGAGCTTCAACTTTAATCTCCACTAAGGCTGATACTATAAATCCTGGAGATAAAAGTAACGGTTTTACCGGACATTATCAACCTTGGGGAGTGTCAGATACCGCGATAGTAGAATATTGTTTTTATTTGGATTCAGATCCTAATGACAGAACATGTGTAACCATAACATACAGAGCTACAGGAATTTCAACAGATGAACAAATATCTAAAATTGAAAAAATAGGATCTTTTTACCCAAATCCTTCTAAGGAATATACTAATTTTCAGTATAATTTAAATTCACCTTCTAATTTACAAATTACAGACGTACTAGGAAATGTTGTAAAGATAATAGAATTAAAGGGAGCTGGAGAAAGGTCAATTTATTTAGGAGATTTACATAAAGGAATTTATTTTGGTAATCTTGTAGAGAACGGTAAAATTATAAAAATTAAAAAATTAATTATTAACAAATAATTTGTTTATTATATCCTCAAACCCCCTTAGGAATAAGGGGGTTTTTTTTATATGTAATCAGTATATTTGTTTTTAAAATTTAGCCTATGGCAAGAAAATTAAGTAAAAAAGCAGCTCTAGAATATCATAGCAGAGGAAGAGCTGGAAAGATTGAGGTAATTCCAACCAAGGAACATGCTTCACAAAGAGACCTATCCTTAGCATATTCTCCTGGAGTAGCTGAGCCATGTATTCAAATAGGTAAAAATAAAAATGATGTATATAAATATACAGCAAAAGGAAATCTTGTAGCGGTTATTTCTAATGGAACAGCAGTTTTAGGGTTAGGGAATATTGGGCCTGAAGCTTCAAAACCCGTCATGGAAGGGAAAGGCTTACTCTTTAAGATTTTTGCGGATATTGATGTTTTTGATATAGAGATAGACGCTACTGATGTAGATAAATTTGTGGATACTGTAAAAGCAATTTCACCTACTTTTGGAGGAATTAACCTTGAAGATATAAAAGCTCCAGAATGTTTTGAGATAGAGAGGAGACTTAAAGAAGATTTAAATATTCCAATCATGCATGATGATCAGCATGGAACAGCGATTATTTCATCAGCGGCATTAATTAATGCGCTAGAAATTGTAAAGAAAAAAATCGATAAAATTAAAGTAGTTATTAATGGAGCTGGAGCGGCTTCTATTTCTTGTGCAAAACTCTATATTGCTCTTGGTGTAAGCAAACAGAACATAATAATGTTAGATAGTAAAGGAGTTATTTCAAATAAGAGAGAGGATCTAACTCCAGAAAAAAAATTATTCTCTACAAATAGAAGAGTTGAAACATTGGAGGACTCTATGAAGAACGCTGATGTGTTTTTAGGTCTTTCAAAAGGTGGTGTTGTAAGTAAAGAAATGATCATGTCTATGTCTAAAAGGCCTATTGTTTTTGCATTGGCAAATCCAGAACCTGAGATTTCATATAAAGATGCAATGGAGAGCAGAGATGATATCATAATGGCTACAGGAAGGTCAGACCACCCTAATCAAGTGAATAATGTATTAGGTTTTCCTTATATTTTTAGAGGAGCTATGGATGTAAGAGCTACAGAAATAAATGAAAACATGAAATTAGCTGCTGTAAAAGCTATTGCTAAATTAGCAAAGGAAACTGTAGTAGATGAGGTTAATTTAGCATATGATGATAATGCGATCTCTTTTGGTAAAGATTATATAATTCCAAAACCGCTAGACCCACGCTTAATTACAGCAGTTGCTCCAGCTGTAGCAAAATCTGCAGTACGTACTGGAGTAGCTCAACTTACTATTGAGGATTGGAAAAAATATGAACAAGAACTTGATAAAAGATTTGGAAATGATAATAAACTAATTAGGCAATTAACAAATAGAGCAAGAAGAAATCCAAAAAGAATTGTTTTTGCGGAGGCTGAACATTATAAAGTGCTTAAAGCGATTGAACAGGCGGTGGATGAAGGTATTGTTCTTAGTCCTGTTTTACTTGGAAGAAGGGAAAAGATTAAAGACTTAATAGAGGAATTCTCTATAGAAATAGAAAATGCAGAGATAATTGACCCAAAAGAAACAAAACAAGTAAAAAAGAGAGAGGAATTTGGTCTTCATTTGTGGCAGAAAAGAAGAAGAAAAGGACTTACTAAATTTGAGGCGACAAAATTAATGAGAGAAAGAAATTATTTTGGATCCATGATGGTAGAAATAGGAGAGGCTGACGCTCTTATTTCTGGGATTACCAGAAATTATCCAAATACCATCAAACCAGCTTTAGAAGTGATAGGAAAAAGAGACGATGTGAAAAAGGTTTTAGGAATGTATATAATGAATACTAGAAAAGGTAATTTATTTTTAGCGGATACAACAGTAAATGCTAATCCTACAGAAGATGATATTATAGAAATTACAGAGTTAGTGTCAAACGCAATAAAATCTTTAAGAATTAAACCTAGAATTGCATTGTTAAGTTATTCAAATTTTGGATCAAGTCGCACTCCAGAATCGGATAAAATGGCAAAAGCTGCTGCAAGAATAAAAGAAAATAACCCAAACTTAATTATTGATGGAGAAATTCAGGCTGACTTTGCTTTGAATAATGAGAAAATAGAACACTTGTTCGAGTTTTCTGAACTTTCTGAAAAACCAGCAAATACATTAATTTTCCCAAATTTAGAGTCGGGAAATATTGCATATAAACTAATTCAAGAATTAGAAGATACAGATTCTATAGGGCCAATTTTGGTTGGGATGAAAAAACCCGTTCATATTTTGCAATTAGGAAGTACCGTAAGAGAAATTGTAAATATGATTACTTTAGCGGTTGTTGATGCTCAAATAACAAATAAATGATATCACATATATACGGAAGATTAGTAGAAAAAACCCCAACATATGTAGTAATCGACTGCAATGGGGTAGGATATAAATTACATATATCTTTACAAACTTATACTGCAATTCAAACAGAAAACTGCAAGTTGCTTACGCATTTATCTGTAAAGGAGGATTCTCATACTTTATTTGGCTTTTACACTTCTGATGAAAGAGAGTTATTTAGACATTTGATTTCAGTTTCAGGTGTAGGACCTAGTACAGCTCGAATGATTTTATCCACTTATTCCGCAGAGGAAATAGTACATTATATTATTTCAGCAAATGTAGGAGCTATACAAAATGTAAAAGGAATTGGAGGAAAATCAGCACAAAGAATAATTATTGATCTTAAAGATAAGGTTGGTAAAGGCAAAGAAGTTTCAGATTTATTGTTTACTCAGGACAATACTATCAAAGAAGAAGCGTTATCTGCTTTGCTAGCTTTAGGATTTACTAAAAAATCAGCAGAAAAAAAGATGGAACAAGTGTTTAAAAACCATACTGGAGAAATTACTGTTGAAGAATTAGTAAGAAAGTCTTTAGGGTAAAATAAGAAAATTGAATAAAAGAAATTCGTATATATTTTTATTATTTATAATTCTATTACTTTTCTCAAGTAAAGACGCAAAATCAATTTATCTTTTAGTAGATACATCAATAACAGACACTACTTTAAGCTACCCTTTTCCTTCTAATCAGTATGGAGGATTGTATATGAACTTCCCAAAAGATTTTTCAAAAGAAGTAGTTTATGATGAGGATACCGATAAATATATTTTATATCAGCGTATAGGTAAAACAGATTTATTTTCACAGAAAATAATGACTTTTCAGGAGTATTTAGATTATCAACTTGAATTAATGATGAAGAATCATTGGGATCTTAGAACTAGGGATAGGCAAACATCAACGCAACAAAGTTATGGGTTGCCTAAATTATATGTTGGAGGAGAAACTTTTGATAAAGTTTTTGGAGGAAATACAGTAGATATTAGGCCTCAAGGTTCTGCAGAATTAATATTTTCGTTAAGAGTAAACAGATTAGATAATCCAAACTACACGGTAAAACAAAGAAAAACCACATCATTTGACTTTCAAGAGAAAATCCAAATGAATGTTATTGGAAAAATTGGAGAAAAGTTAAAGTTAACTACTAATTTTAATACAGAAGCTACATTCAATTTTGAAAATGATATGAAGTTAGAATACACGGGGTTTGAAGATGAAATTATAAAAAAAATTGAGGTTGGAAACGTTAGTTTGCCTCTAAACGGTACTTTAATCACAGGGTCTCAGAGTTTATTGGGAATTAAAACCCAGCTTCAATTTGGTAGAACTACTTTTACAGGGATTTTGTCTCAACAAAGGTCTACTACATCAGAAGTAGAGGTGACAGGTGGAGCTCAAACTTCAGAGTTTGATATTTATGCTGATCAATATGAATCTAATAAACACTTTTTCTTATCGCATTATTTCAAAGATAATTATAACACAGCATTAGAGAACCTACCATTTGTAAATTCACCAATAAATATTACAAAAGTTGAGGTATGGATAACTAACAAAACCGGTGAAACAGATAATAGTAGAAATATTATTTCATTCCTAGATTTAGGAGAAACATATGGGAATATTCAAAACACCTTTTTTACCACATCATTAGGAGGGAACTATCCAGATAATGATCAAGCAAACGATATGTATCAACATTTACTTAATCAATTTGCTGGTATAAGAGATGTAAATCAAGTGAATAATATTTTGGCAATTCCTTCAAATTTAAGTATAAATTTTATTGGAGGGCAGGACTATGAAAAGTTAGAGAGAGCTAGAAAACTAAAAGAAACAGAATATACTTTGCATCCTCAATTAGGATATATATCTTTAAATCAAGCCTTAAATAATGATGAAGTATTAGCAGTAGCGTTTCAATATACTATTGGAAATCAAACTTATCAAGTTGGAGAATTAACTTCGAACGGACCTAACGCTCCTAATGCCTTAATATTAAAACTATTAAAAGGAACAACCTTTTCTCCTTCCCTTAAAAATTGGGAATTGATGATGAAAAATATTTACGCTTTAGGAGCCTATCAAATGAGTTCTAATGAATTTGTTTTAGATGTAATATACGAAAATACAGAAGAGTCAGGAGGTCTTACCAATTACATACCTGAAGGAAGTGTTAATGGAGTCCCTATTATAAAATTGTTAAATTTAGATAATTTAAATCAGCAACAAGATATAGTTTCAGATGGAGTTTTTGATTTTATAGAAGGCTTAACAGCTAGATCTTCCAATGGAAGAATTATTTTTCCAGTATTGCAACCTTTTGGAGAAGATCTGCGAACTAATTTTAATGATAATGATATTGCAGATAAATATGTATACGATTATTTATACGATTCAACATTAACAGTTGCTCAGAAGTATCCTGAACTCAACAAATTTAGATTAAAAGGTTCATATAAGTCCTCATCAGGTTCAGAAATTTCATTAAATGCTATGAACGTTCCTGAGGGATCGGTAACTGTAACTGCGGGATCACAGAAACTAATAGAAAACCAACATTATACTGTAGATTATATGCTTGGCAGGGTGACAATAATTGATGAAGGAATTTTAAATTCTGGAATTCCAATTAAGATTTCCTTAGAGAATAATGCCATGTTTGGAATACAGAATAAAACATTAATTGGTTTCCATACAGAGTATGAAATAAATAAGGACTTTATTTTAGGAGGAACATTGTTAAAGCTGTCTGAATCTCCGTATGTAAATAAAATTAACGCTGGAGATGAGCCAATATCTAATACTATTTTAGGTTTAGATGGAACATATCAAACAGAATCTTTATTTATTACAAAAATGGTAGATAGACTACCATTTTTAGAAACAAAGGCTAAATCTAGAATAATAGCAACTGCTGAAATTGCTAAATTGATACCTGGTCATCATAAACGAATTGACAATGGAGAAGGAGGAACATCTTATATTGATGATTTTGAAGCAAGTAGAAGTACTATAGATATAAAAAATGTTAGATCCTGGCATTTGGCATCAATACCACAGGGTCAAAATAACATTTTTGAAAATGCTATTTTAAATAATGACCTTAGATTAGGATTTAAAAGAGCAAAGTTAGCATGGTATACTATTGATCCATCAGTATTTTTTCGATCAACATCTAATACACCTCCTGGCGTTAATAATAAAATTACATTACCAAATGGAAATCAGATTGCTCAACAATCCTATCATTATACTAGGGAAATTTTAGAAAAAGAGGTATTCCCAAATAAAGATCCTCAATATGGTAGTCAAATAACCAATATGTCTATTTTAGATTTAGCTTATTACCCAGATGAAAGAGGTCCTTATAATTATACGATAAGTGGATTAAATTCAGATGGAACATTGATGAATCCTCAAAATAACTGGGCTGGGATTATGAGGAAGATAGAAACCAATGATTTTGAAGCTGCAAATATTGAGTTTGTTGAATTCTGGATGATGGATCCTTTTAACTCCGAAGATGGTAATATTTCACATTCAGGAGGAGATTTATATATTCAATTAGGAAATGTTTCTGAGGATGTTTTAAAAGATGGATATAAAAGTTTTGAAAATGGATTGCCTATTGATGAAACAGTTGTAGATGTAGATACCACGGCATGGGGAAGAGTTCCGACATCTTATTCTATTGTAGATGCATTTGATAACGACCCTTTAGCAAGGGAGTTTCAGGATGTAGGTTTGGACGGTTTGAGAGATGAAGATGAAAGATTATTTTTTGCCGAGAATTATATTGATGAAATTGCAAATAATCCAGCTTTAGGGATTTCATCAGAGGCATATAATAATGCGATAAACGATCCTTCTGGAGACAATTTTCATTATTATATGGGGACAGATTTTGATAATGTAGAGAAGCCTTTATTAGAAAGATATAAAGACTTTAATAATCCTGATGGAAATTCGGCAACTACGGAGCAGTCTATTGAATCATATTCCACCTCATCAACTTCACTTCCAAATTCAGAAGATATTAATAGAGATAATACCCTTGGAGAATCTGAAAGTTATTTTCAATATAAGGTCAGATTATCTCCACAGACAATGGATATAAGTAATCCTTATATTTCAGATATTTTAGAAACAAGTGTTACAACAAAAAATGGAGATTCTAGACCAATTAAGTGGTATCAATTTAGAGTTCCTGTTTATAATCCAGAGAAAGTAGTTGGGAGTATTCAAGATTTTAAATCAATTAGATTTATGAGAATGATTTTATCTGATTTCTCAGAACCAATTATTTGTAGATTCGCTACCTTAGAGTTAGTAAGAGGAGAATGGAGAAGATATAATCTAGATTTAACTCAAGGAGGAGAATATATTCCTAATGATATTGATGACGAAACTCTTTTTGATGTGTCTTCAGTAAATATTGAAGAGAACGGTCAAAGATATCCTATTAATTATGTTCTTCCCCCAGGAATTGAGCAAAATATAGATCAAACCACAACTATTTCAAGAAAAGATAATGAACAATCTTTAGTATTGAAAGTGTGTGATTTAGCAGATGGAGATTCAAGAGCGGCTTATAAAACCTCTGATTTAGATGTAAGAGCTTATAAACGATTGAAAATGTTTGTTCATGCAGAGGGAGCAGAAGATAATCTTAATGATGGAGATCTTTCTTGTTTTATTAGATTAGGAACAGATTTTACATCAAATTATTATGAATATGAAATTCCTTTAAAAGCAACAAATTATGGAGAGAATGGAAGACTAGAAGTATGGCCTATTGAAAATAATATAGATATAGAGTTTGAGCAGTTTCAAGCTGCAAAACAAGAAAGAAATTTTTCAGGTGTAGATGTTTCAACCCCATATTTAGTTTATCTTACAGGAGGTAAAAAAATTACTGTGGTTGGGAATCCAAATCTAAGTAGGGTAAAAACTATTATGCTGGGAGTTAGAAACCCCAAAAAAACATCTTTAGATTCTGAAGATGATGGATTGGCTAAATGTGGGCAGATATGGGTAAATGAGCTTAGATTAACAGATTTTGATGAGTATGGTGGTTGGGCTGCAAATGCTAGATTTACGACAAGACTAGCAGATTTTGGTACAGTTACAATGTCTGGAAGTATGAGTACTATTGGATTTGGTTCTATTGAAAAGAAAGTAAATGAACGTCAAAAATCGGATAATTATCAATATGATTTATCATCTAATTTAGATTTAGGGAAGTTTTTTCCAGAAAAATTTGGAGTAAAAATACCCATGCATATTAGTTCTTCTGAGCACATAAGTAATCCTCAATACAATCCGTTAGATCCTGATATTTTGTTTAATACCACATTACAAACAATGGAATCTAAAAATGAAAGAGATTCTTTAAAACATATTGCTCAAGATTATGTGAGTAGAAATAGTATAAATTTTACAAATGTTAGAAAGCTATCAACACAAGACAAAGCAAGTTCTGGTAAAACAAAATCACCAAAACTATACGATTTGGAGAACTTTACTGTGTCCTATTCTAGGATAGAGGATTTCATCCGTAACATTAATACAGAACAAAATAGAACTAAAACTTATAGGGGAGCGATTACCTATAACTTTAATACTCGACCTAAAAATATTAAGCCATTTTCAAAATTAAAAATTGGTAAGGGTCCTTATGCTAGGTTAATTAAAGATATTAATTTTTATTCCATGCCAAAGTCTTTTTCGTTTAGAACTGATTTAGATAGAATGTACAATATAACTTTATTAAGAAATGTAAATAATTCTTATATGTTAATTGAACCAACTTATAATAAATATTTCAATTGGAATAAGTCATATGAGTTTAAATATGATTTAACTAGAACATTAAAAGTAGATTTTTCTGCACGAAATCAAGCAAGTATTGATGAACCAGAAGGCAGAATGGATAGAGATTATATATACTTTAAAGAAAATAGAGATACTGTTTGGAATAATTTCTGGCAAGGAGGGAGGCCTACAATGTATCATCATGATGTCTCAGTAAATTACCAGTTACCATTAAATAAAATACCACTAACCAATTTCTTGAGTTTGAATACAAGATACAGCGCAAATTTTGATTGGACATCTGCTCCAATCGCACTTGATGATCTAGGAAATAACATCCAAAACTCCAATAACATTCAATATAATGGACAAATAAATATGACATCATTATATAATAAAGTACCATATTTTAAAAAGATCCTAGCTTCAAATAAAAGAAAACAAAGGGTTAGAGGCAGAACATCAAGAACTAATAAAGAAACTGAAAAAGAAGAGGAAGAAAAAAAGAAAGATAGATTTGTAATTATAAAACATGCAGCTAGATTTGTTTTAGGAGTCAAGAATATTTCTATAAATCTTACTCATAATAAAGGAACATTTATTCCAGGCTTTTTGCCAGAAGCAAACTTTTTTGGGCAACAATGGGGGGAAATTGCACCTGGTATTCCTTTTGTTTTAGGAAGCCAGAGAGAATTAATTACAACAGCAGGAGAAAAAGGTTGGCTTACGCAAAATGAAAATATTAATACTTTATATAAAAGAAACGCTTCAACTAATTTAGTGTTGAGAAGCACTTTAGAACCTTTTAATAAGTTTAGAATAGAACTTACCGCCAACAAAAATAACTCAATGAATCAGCAAGAGTATTATCGTTGGTCTTCTGATGACAATATGTTTGCTAGTTTCTCTGAAATGCAGCAAGGGCAATATTCTATTTCTTTTATTTCTTGGGGGACAGCCTTTAATCGTGATAATGATAATTCTGAATCTTTAACATTTCAGAAGTTTCGAAATTATAGAAATGAGATAGCAAGAAGAATTGCATCACAAAATCCAAATTATTCTGGTATAATTGATTCAACAGGATATCCTGAGGGATACGGAGCTGCTTCTCAGGATGTGATAATACCAGCCTTTTTAGCTGCATATTCAGGAAAAGATGCCCTTGGAGTTTCATTAAGTTCTACGCCTTCAATTCCCCTTCCAAATTGGAGAATAAATTATGATGGGTTAATGCAAATTAAATTTATCAAGAAGAAGTTTCAAACATTTAGTTTAGGACATGCTTATAGAAGTACCTATACTGTAGGTTCATATGTTAGTAGTTTAGACTATGAAGATAATGGTTCGGGATGGTCATCTAGTATAAATCCTAATACAGGAAATTTCTTTTCTCAATACGAAATTGGGCAGGTTACAATTAATGAACAGTTTTCTCCGTTAATTAAATTAGATATGACTTGGAAAAGCAGTTTAATTACGAAATTAGAAATAAAAAAGAACAGAACTTTAAATCTTTCTTTATCAAATAATCAATTGACAGAAATAAAAGGAAGTGAGTATGTTATCGGGACAGGATACAGATTAAAAGATTTGGAGTTTAGATTTCGTTCTGGTGGAAGAGGAAAAAAGATATCTTCAGATCTTGATATTAAATTAGATTTAAATATCAGAAATAACAAAACAGTTATTAGAAAAATAGTAGAAAATGACGAGCAAACTACGATGGGGCAACAAACTATTAGTATTAAATTTTCAGCAGATTATGTTGTAAATTCAAGGTTAAATTTAAAGATGTTCTACGATAAAGTAATAACAAACCCATTTATAACAACTAGTTATCCTGGAGCTATTACAAATGCAGGTTTTAGTTTGAGATTTACTTTAGCTGGATAATTTTGATAACTGATGTAAAAGTGTATTTTTGTAAAAAATTTAAATATGAATATTCCAGAAAATTTAAAATATACAAAAGATCATGAATGGGTAAAGATTGATGGTGATGTCGCAATAATTGGCATTACATCTTTTGCTCAAAGTGAACTTGGAGATATCGTATTTGTAGAGGTAGACACTGAAGGTGAGGAATTAGAATCAGAAGAAGTTTTTGGAACTATAGAGGCTGTTAAAACTGTTTCTGATTTGTTTATGCCCATTAGTGGTGAAGTTATAGAATTTAATATGGAACTTGAAGATTCCCCTGAGTTAATCAACACATCACCTTATAATGAAGGTTGGATTATTAAATCTACTATATCTGATGATACAGACTTAAACAGTTTACTTTCTGCAGAAGAATATAAAAACTTAATATCTTAAGACTATGAAATTAAAGAAGAACCCTAAAGTTGATTTAGAAAAGAAAAAAGGTATTTTCTTACAAATTGGCTTAATTATCTCTTTACTTTTAGTAATAGGAGCGTATGAATACAAGTCATATGATGGCTTAACCATAGATGGTTTTGGAGACTTAGAGATGGACGCATTAGATGAAGAGGATATTGAAATTACACGACCTGAAGAAGTAAAACCACCACCTCCACCAGAGGAAAAACCACCAGAAGCTCCGGAGGAAATTGAGATTAAAGAAGATGATGAGGAGTTAGATATTGAATTAGATGTTGAGGACGCGGAAACTGATCAGGATGAAATGATGGAAATGGAAGAAGAGGAGTTTTCGGAGCCATTTATTTCTGTAGAGCAGATGCCAATGTGGGGTGATTGTACAGATGAAGTTTGTACTCAAACTGAAATCATGAAGTATATCGCAAGAAATTTTAGATATCCTGAGATAGCTAAGGCAAATGGAGTAGAGGGAAGAGTAATTTTAGAATTTGTTGTAGAAAAGGATGGTAAAGTAGGAAGAGTCAAAATATTAAGAGGACTAGACAAGCATGTTGATAAAGCATGTATCGATGTTGTGGAAGACTTTCCAATTTTTGCTCCAGGCAAACAAATAGGAAAACCAGTTCCTGTAAAATATACGGTACCTATTAAATGTACTTTAGGATAAACTAAAAATTTAGTTTTTTTAAAAACACTTGATTTTCAAATGTTTTTTTGAGAGTTAATAAGTTTTATATAATCATACCAGCTGCAACTGTTTCATTTGTTGCTTCATCTATAAGAATGATACTTCCAGTATTTCTGTTTCTTCTGTAACTGTCAAAGAAAAGAGGTTTAGTTGTTCTGATTGATATTCTCCCAATATCATTTAGTCCAATTTCTTTATCTTCTTCATCTCTATGTAAAGTATTAATATCCATTTTGTATTTTACATCTTTAACAATACATCTAGCGGTTTGAGTAGTATGTCTGATAGTATATTTTCCTCTAAGAATCATTTTTCTTTCGTTCATCCAACAAATCATCACATCAATATCTTGTTCTGCATTTGGTTGATTATTTTCTCTAACTAACATATCTCCTCTGCTAATATCGATATCATCTTCTAATGTCATACAAATTGACATTGGAGAAAAAGCTTCTTTAATAGGGCCATCAAATGTGTCAATTGATTTGATTTTTGAAGTAAATCCTGAAGGTAAAACAGTAATTTCATCTCCCTCTTTAAATACTCCTCCTTCAACTCTACCAGAGTATCCTCTATAATCAGGATATTCTTTTGACTGAGGGCGGATAACAAATTGTACAGGAAATCTGCAGTCTACATGATTATGATCTGATCCAATATGAATGTTTTCTAATAAATGCATTAATGTAGATCCTTCGTACCAATCCATTCTACTGGATCTATCTACAACATTATCCCCATGAAGTGCAGATATTGGTATAAAGTGAACATCTTTAATCTCTAACTTAGCAGAGAATCTTTGAAAATCTGATTTAATTTTCTCATAAGCTTCTTTATCATAATTTACTAAATCCATTTTATTGATACAAACTGCAATGTGAGGAATTTGTAGTAAAGAAGCAATAAAAGCATGTCTTTTAGTTTGTTCTATTACCCCGATTCTTGCGTCTACAAGTAAAATAGCTAGATTTGCAGTAGAGGCCCCAGTAACCATATTTCTTGTATACTGTATATGTCCAGGAGTATCCGCAATAATAAATTTTCTTTTAGGCGTTGCAAAATATCTATAAGCAACATCAATAGTAATTCCTTGTTCTCGTTCTGATCTTAATCCATCAGTTAAAAGTGCAAGATTTATTCCTTCTTCTCCTCTTTGTTTACTTGTCTCTTCTAAAATGTCCATCTGATCTTCAAAGATGGCTTTACTATCATACAGTAATCTACCGATCAATGTACTTTTTCCATCGTCTACACTTCCTGCAGTTGTGAAGCGTAATAACTCCATATCTAAATATCCTTTCGTTTCGATCATTTTCTTTATTTTTAAAAATACCCTTCTTTTTTCCTGTCTTCCATAGCAGCCTCGGATCTTTTATCATCAGCTCTACCTCCTCTTTCTGTTATTCTTGTAGATGCAACTTCTTCAATAATATCTTCTAGGGTTTTAGCTGTTGATTCAGAAACACCTGTACACGTCATATCTCCAATAGTTCTACATCTTACTGTTTTCTCCTCCCATTTTTCTCCATCTTTTAGAGTGATATAATCACATTTTCCAAGAAGTACACCATCACGATTAACAACCTCTCTTTTATGAGAAAAATACAGGGAAGGTAATTCAATGCTTTCATGTAATATATATTGCCATACGTCCATTTCGGTCCAATTTGAGATAGGGAATACCCTAAAATGTTCCCCGATTCTCTTCCTCCCATTAAATAGATTCCATAATTCGGGTCTTTGGTTTTTCGGATCCCATTGACCAAACTCGTCTCTATGAGAAAAGAATCTTTCTTTGGCTCTTGCTTTTTCTTCATCCCTTCTAGCTCCACCCATTGCACAATCATATTTTCCTTCTTCTAATCCCTCTAAGAGAGTAACGGTTTGAAGTCCATTTCTAGATGGATTCAGACCTATTTCTTCCACGGCAGTTCCTCTGTCTATAGAATCTTGTACATATTTTACAATAAGATTTTCCCCAGTTTCTTCCATTAATCTATCCCTAAATTTAAGAGTTTCAGGGAAATTATGACCAGTGTCTACATGCATTAGTGGAAAAGGAATTTTTCCTGGGTAAAATGCTTTTCTTGCTAAATGAAACATAATAATAGAATCTTTACCTCCAGAGAAAAGCATTACAGGCTTTTCAAATTGAGCAGCTACTTCTCTTAATATAAAAATAGCCTCAGATTCTAATTCCTTTAAGTGTGTTAAATTATATGAACTCATTTTTACTTATTTTTAATTATCGGTAAAATATAGTCTAAAACTTTCTGTATCGATTCATCAATCGAAAGTTTATTTGTGTTTATTACTATATCAGGATTTTCTGGAGCTTCAAATGGTGCGCTAATTCCAGTAAAATCTTTAATTTCTCCTGTTCTTGCTTTCTTGTAAAGACCTTTTATATCTCTTTCTTCACAACTTTCTAATGATGCATTAATATAGACCTCAATAAAATTTTCCTCTCCAATAATATCTTTAGCAATGTTTCTTATCTCAATTGTTGGACTTACAAAACAATTTAAAGTTACAATACCGCAGTTCAAAAATAACTTACTTACTTCAGCAATTCTTCTGATATTTTCTTCTCTATCTTTATAAGAAAAAGTGAGATTGTTGCTTATTCCCACTCGAATGTTATCCCCATCAAGAATCTGATTTAATATTCCAATATTATGTAGATATCTTTCTACTCCTTTAGCAACAGTTGTTTTTCCAGATCCAGAAAGTCCTGTCATCCAAATCACTATTGATCTTTGTTGTAGTAAAGATTCTTTATCTTCTCTTTGAAGAATATCATCAAAAATCGTGAATATATTTTCTTTTTCCTCTTTCATAAATTAAGTTGTCAAATTTAATAAAAATAACTGAAAAGTAAATTGTTATCAATATGGTATAAAATTATTAGATTTGTGAGAAATTTTGGAACATGAAAATTGAAGATTATTTAGATTCAACTTATCTAAAAACAGCGGAACAAGCGCTAATATCTGAAGATCAAAATAAGATGATAGTTGAGAATTTAGTTAATGAGGCAATTAAGCATAATTTTAAGTTAGTTATGATTCGTCCTATGTATATTAGCTTAGCAAATGAGTTGATTAAAAAATCTAAATCAAATGTTTTAGTTGGAACTGTTATAGATTTTCCTTTTGGAGATTCATCAACCGAAGAAAAAATTACTCAAGCAATAGAAGTAATCGAATTAGGAGTTGACGACATTGATTATGTTTCAGATTATAATATATACAAACAAAAGCGTTTCGATAAATTTGACAAGGATATACTTGAAGGAACCAGGATAGGATATGAAAATAAAAAAACAGTAAAGTGGATTATTGAAACGGGAGCTCTTTCAAAAGAAGAAATTAATGGAATTACGAAACGTATTTCAAAAATTGTAAGTGAAAATTTTCCAGATTTTTGTGAGTCAGTTTTTGTAAAAACTTCAACAGGATATTATGGAGGTTTTGGAGCAACTATCAAAGATGTAAAACTAATGAATTCTGTTTCAGGAAAATTACCAATAAAAGCATCAGGAGGAGTGTCGAATTTTTCTGAGTTTATACAAATGATTGAAGCTGGAGCTACTCGAGTTGGGACATCAAATGCATTAAAAATTTTTAAAAAGGAATAAAAATAAAAAAGTAAAAGATTGAATTTTAGTGAGTTATTAAAAATAGCAATAAACGCTTCTTTTAAAGGAGGGCAAGCTATAATGAAAGTGTATGATTCAGAGTTTGCTGTAGAGCATAAAGCTGATAAATCACCTTTAACTTTAGCGGACAAAAATTGTAATGCGGTAATTGATAGTTTTCTTAAAAAAACAAATTTACCAATTTTAAGTGAAGAGGGTGCTAAAACACCTTATTTAGTAAGAAAAAAATGGGAATATTCTTGGTTAGTAGATCCATTAGATGGAACTAAGGAGTTTGTAAAGAGGAATGGTGAGTTCACGGTAAATATTGCCTTAATTTATAAAGGTA
This sequence comes from Flavobacteriales bacterium, assembly GCA_002696275.1. Classification (GTDB taxonomy): domain Bacteria; phylum Bacteroidota; class Bacteroidia; order Flavobacteriales; family BACL11. The sequence goes on along the minus strand of NZRO01000037.1, from coordinate 7,136 downwards.
ATCCGATTATGGGTGTTATTTATGTCCCTGTTAAAGAAGATCTATATTTTTCTCTTGAAGGTATTGGTTCTTACAAAAAATCTGGATGTAGCAAATGTATAGATAATGTAGAAAACTTAATATCAGAATCGATTTCATTACCTATATTTTCAAAAAGAGATTCATATGTAATTGTGGGATCAAGATCACATATGTCGAAAGAGACAGAAGAATTTATTAATCAGAAAAAACATGAGTACGGAGATGTGGAGGTAATTTCAGTAGGTTCGTCTTTAAAATTATGTATGGTTGCTGAAGGAAAAGCAGATTCTTATCCTAGGTATGCTCCAACTATGGAGTGGGATACTGCAGCTGGAGACGCTATTTGTAGAATGGCTGGATTTCAGGTTTTGCAATTTAATTCTGAAAAACCCGTAGAATATAATAAAGAAGATCTTCTAAACCCTTGGTTCTTGGTAAAATAAGCTAATGAAAGAAAAGTTAAAATTAGCTCTAAGAGACAAAGATTTTTCTGAACTATTAAGAGGAAGCGGATTTTCGTTCTTTTTAAGATTTGGAGGCTTAGCTACTGGTTACCTATTAACATTAATCATTGCGCATCTATTTGGAGCAGATGGATTAGGAGAATATATTCTAGCAATTACTGTTTTGAGACTTTTTACTCTGTTGTCCAAACTCGGTTTAGATACAACTTCAATAAGGTTTATAGCTTCTTTTACATCTCAGAATAAATGGAAGAGTATTTTAAAATTTAGAAGAAAAGTAGTATTTATTTTAATAATTTCTTCTTTACTTTCCTCATTTTTTATGTATATTCTTGCACAACCTATTGCAGACCTAATTAACGCAAAAGTGGAATATATTAAGTTAAATGCATTTTTTGTGTTACCGATGTCTTTTTTCATGTTACACTATCAGAGTTTAAGAGGATTGAAGAAAATCGCAGAGTTTTCCTTTTTCTATAGAATGTCTCAATCTTTATTTACAATTGTTTCCGTTCTAATTATATATCAGTTTATTCAAGATGATGAGGTTCCAATTTATGCATATTTAGTTTCATTATTGGTTGTCTCGCTTTTATCATTTTTCTCTTTCAGATATCATTTAAATAAAAAATCTTTTGGAGCAGAAAAAGCTGAACTAGAGATTTTAAATTATTCTCAGATTTTAAAGATATCTATTCCGTTAATGTTTGCTCAATCTGTTCAGTTTATAATGGCATGGACAGATAAACTAATGTTAGGATCTATGACGACTACAGAGTATGTTGGAATATATCATACTGCATTTAAATTATCAATGTTTGCAGCTGTTGCACTAATGTCTGTAAATAGTATAGCTTCTCCTAAATTTGCTGAAATGTATGCTAAAAAAGATATGTTAGGATTGAAAAAAGTTGTTCATCAATCTACAAAAATGATTTTTTGGTCTTCTATTCCTTTAGTAATTATTTTCTTTATTTTTCCTGAGTTTTTTTTGGGATTATTTGGAGAAGAATTTAAAGTTGGTGTAACTGCATTTATCTTCTTATCTTGCGGTAGATTAATAAGTTCCTTTTCGGGTTCTGTGGGAAACATTTTACAAATGACGGGAAATCAAAATATTTATGCAAGAATTCTTTTACTTGGTGCAATTTTAAATGTAGTTTTAAACTTAATCCTTATCCCAGAATATGGTATAAATGGAGCGGCTATGGCTTCAATGTCCAGTATAATAGTTTGGAACTTTAGTATGGTTCTTGTAGTAAAACAAAAGTTTGGTTTTTATACCTTTTATATTCCATTTATTAACAGATGAAAAGAAAACTTCCTAACTTCTTAATTGTGGGAGCCGCTAAAAGTGGAACCTCATCTTTACATAATTATTTAAATCAACATCAAGATGTTTTTATGCCATCTTATAATACTAAAGGAATTAAGGTGAAGGAGCCTAGGTTTTTCATTAAAGATTTGGTAGAGCATAGATTGCATTATGGAGTTTGGAATTGGGAAGAATATATTTCTTTATTTGATTCTGTTAAAGACGAAAAAGCAATTGGTGAATCTACTGTTCTATACTTGTATTATTACAATCATTCTATTAAAAATATAAAGAAATATTTAGGAGAAGACATTAAAATTATAATCATGTTAAGAAATCCTGTAGATAGAGCATATTCTGCATTTCATCATGTATCTAGAGGATTTAAAGAGCAGTATACTTTTGAAAAAGCTTTGGAAATAGAAGATAATAGATTAGATTTAGATCCTCATCTGACTCCAATGGTAATGTATAAAGATATGGGTATGTATTCTAGAATGGTGAGAGCATTTAAAAATTCATTTAAAAATGTTCATATTATATTATATGAAGATTTTAGAGATAACACCGAACAAGAAATGATTAAAACATTTGATTTTTTAGAATTGAATAAAGATGAAAATATAGATTTTATAACAAGACACAATGTTGGAGGAAAAAGATGGAAGAATAAATACATAAAATATATTTTTATGAAGACTAATTGGTTTAAGTCGTTGTTAAAAATTTTAATTCCAAAGAAAATTAGATATTCCTTTAGAAAGAAGATGGTAAACATTTCAACAAAGGAGGTCGTAGAAATGAATGTGAATACTCGACAAAAATTAAAAAATGATTTTAAGGAGGATGTTCAGAAATTATCTAAAATAATTAATAGAGATGTAACTCATTGGACAAAATAATGGCTAAACCAAATTTATTAATAGTAGGAGCAGCAAAAAGTGGTACTACATCTTTGCATAATTATTTAAATCAACACCATGATGTATTTATGTGTGATCCAAAGGAACCTCATTTTTTAATAAATAATGAGATTGGTACAGAAAGAATATCAGTTGGCGTATCTGAAAAAATAGCATATGAAAAGTTATTTTTAGATGGTGAAAATCTAAAATATAGAGGAGAGTCATCAGTAATGTATTTGATGTATCCTGAAATTGTAATTCCTAAGATAAAAGAATACTTGGGAAATGATGTTAAGATAATCATCATGTTACGAAATCCTGTAGAGAGAGCGTATTCGGGATATCAACATGTTAAAAGATATAATATTAAAGAAGATATCTCCGAATTTAGAGATGCCTGGGATGTTTCAGAGGAACGATATTTTTCTAATCCAGAGATGACCCCTGCTTCAAGATATAAAGAACTTGGTATGTATTATAANCAAGTAAAATCATATCTNAAAAATTTTAATGTTCATNTNATTATTTATGAAGATTATAAANNAGATATTCAGAATGAGATGAATAAAGTATTTGATTTTCTAGAGATTAATAGGATGGAGATAAATTTCGATCAAAGACACATGGTAGGNGGGTGGCAGTGGGAAAATCAGANGGTAAAATCTTTAATGANAAGAAAAAATCTATTAAAATCATTTCTAAAGATTATTATACCTTTTAAGACCGTGAGAAAAATAATTAGAAAAAAAATTCAAGNTAGGAACACATCAAATGTTTTACCTATTTCAATGGAGGATAAGAAAATGTTAAAACATTTTTACAAAGATGATGTGCGTCAGTTGTCTAAATTGNTNGATAGGGATTTAAATTATTGGACAAAATGAGTCTTCCAAATTTCATATGTATAGGGGCTGCTAAAAGTGGGACAACTACTCTGTATGATATATTGCGTCAGCATCCTGAAATTTATATCTCAACATTCAAGGAGCCTCATTTTTTTGATATTCCAGAAAATTATAAGAATGGAATTGATTGGTATGAAAAGAACTATTTCAAAAATGCAGATAAAAAAGTAATCGCAGAGTTTACTCCTTCATATTTTTTTGAGAAAGAAGCTCCAAAAAGAATTTTTAATGATTTAGGACCTAAAGTTAAGTTTTTAGTACTTTTAAGACATCCAGTTGATAGAGCNTACTCTCATTATCTGCATTCTAAAAGAGACGAACATGAAGAATTAGACTTTGAGGACTCTTTAAATAAAGAAGCTGATAGATTATTANAACATATANAGAAAAAAGATTATCTATCTTATTTAAGAAATTCATATATTTCTCAGGGTTTATATGGNGATATGATGGAAAGATATTTAAAATATTTTAAGTTAGATAATTTTATGTTTATTCATTTTGAGAAGGATTTTTTATTAAATAGAGATAAAACAATTCTTAAGGTTTTAGAGTTTCTAGATATTAACCATCAAATAAAATTACAAACTAATTTAAGAAGTAATCCATCTAGTAAAGAGAAATCAAAAACTCTAAAAAGAATCATGAAAAAAAGGGGATGGTGGAGAACTATCATCAAATGNTTTATTCCATCTGTACAATTAAGGCAGATTATNAGAAATAGGATTCAGAGGTTAAACNTAANNGAGTATAAAGCNAAAAAACTATCTNNAGAGTTAAAAAGNCAGTTATTTTATTCTTATTTTAAGGAAAATATTGATAAATTTGAGAGGCTGACAAACAAAAAAATGCATTGGAAATGAGATTAAGCCAAACACATATTCTTCTTGATAGATTATTNTTATTGTTATTAGTGTTTAGTGGAGGNGGCNTATTGTTTGTGTATAATAGAAATCCTTTATCTGTNTTCTTATTAGTTCTTGCATTATTTATCGTGATATTTNTGGGNAAGAAGATAAAGAAATCAATTTTTAACTCCTCNTTTTTTGCATTNTCATTTATGTCATTGTTAGTAATTACTAATTATCTGATAGTTCCGTCACATCAGAAATTNTTGCAATATGGTTTTGTTCTGTTAAATGTAACAAGTTGTGTCGTTATTCTTACACACTTGAGAAATAATAGGACATATAATTATTTTCTAAAATCAATAAGACTCATTTTACAAGTAGTTCTTTATCATTCATTAATTAATTTCTTTGCTTATTTTTTAGTGAAGAATTCTCTTACANCTCTAGTTTCCGAGACTCATACTGTNTCNACATTTTATTATTTNTTTTATTTCGAACCAGTAAANCACGCTTTTAACTTTTTAGGTCTAGAACTTATCAGAAATCAAGGTTGGTTTTGGGAGCCTGGTGTTTTGCAAGTTTATTTAAATATTCTATTATATTTAGAGGGATTTATATTTAAAAGAAAAAAAATAACATTATTTCTAATTGTAATAGCTATATTTTCTACTTATTCAACAACAGGAATATTAATCATGCTGATATTACTTTTCTTTATGTTTAAGTCAACATTTAGGAGAAATCCAATAATGGCAATTTTATTAATTTCTTTAATCCTACCCNTATATTTTATTGCAAAAACAAATGTAGAGAGAAAAGTGGAAGGAGAAAAATCTTCTTCATTTCAAAAACGATATTTAGATTTGATTCAGCCAACAGCTATTGCGTTTAAACATCCTTTAACAGGAGTAGGATTAGATAGAGAACATTTTCAAAAATATAGATCGGAATTTCTAATGGATGATGATTTTGGAAGTTTTATTGAGGAATCTACAGGGTATGAAAGACAAGCGGAAACAACAGAAAAAGGCAGTTCAAATTCTATTACCTATTTAATGGCGGCTATGGGTTTTCCTATATCTGTTTTCTTAATTTATTGTTTATTTAGACAAAAGTTATTTACANTTAAAAAAGGAATTTTCATGACAATAGTACTAATATCAATTTTATCAGAACCTCTGTTGTTNNGGCCATTTTTTCTAATATTAATTNTATCTGGAATGATGTCTTTTTTTAATAAATTTATAAAATAGTAAACTAATAATGAAGAATATTTTAATTACAGGAGGAGCGGGATTTATAGGTTCAAGATTATGCGAAAGATTGTTTGAAAAAGATTACAACATTACAGTTTTAGACAATTTATCTCCCCAAATACATGAAAATGATGAATCTACACTTTACAGAAAAATAAAAGGTAAATGCAAGTTTATTAATGGAGATGTTAGGAGTAAAAAAGACTGGCAAAAAGCATTAAAGGGTCAAGAAATTGTAGTTCATTTTGCATCTGAGACAGGAACAGGACAATCTATGTATGAGTTAGAAAAATATAACGATGTTAATATAAAGGGTACTTCAAATATGTTAGAAGTATTATCGACATCTAACCATTCAATAAAAAAAATAATTTTATCTTCTTCACGTTCAGTATATGGTGAAGGAAAATATAAATCAAAAAATCAATTAATTCAATATCCAAAATCAAGAAAAATTAATGACTTAGAAAAAGGAATATTTAATTTATTGTGTGAATACACTAATGAGGAAATGATGGCTGTGCCAACTGATGAAGAATCTCTAATTAATCCAAAATCTATATATGCATTAACTAAGTACGCTCAAGAAAAAATGATTTTATTAATAAGTCAATCTCTAACAATTAACCCCGTAATTTTAAGATATCAAAATGTATTTGGACCTGGACAATCATTATCTAATCCCTACACTGGGATCTTATCTATTTTTTCAACAAGGATTTTAAATGGAAATAATTTAGATATATATGAAGATGGATTAGAAAGTAGAGATTTTGTTTATATAGATGATGTTATAGATGCAACAATTTTAGCAATAGAGAATGAAAGAGCTAATGGTGAGATTTTTAATGTAGGATCAGGAATACCTACAACAATAAAGGAGGTAGCAGAGTCACTTAAAAAGCTCTATAATTCTGATGTAAATATAAATGTAAGCGGAAAATTTCGTTTGGGTGATATAAGACATAATTATGCGGATTTATCAAAAGTAGAATCATTCTTAGGTTACAAGCCTAAGTATGATTTTCAAGAAGGAATAACTAAATTTGTGAAATGGGTAAAAAACCAAGAGATTAAAGAAGATAAATATGAAAAATCAATTCAGGAATTAAAGGATAAAGGTTTAATGAAATGATTTACAGATTAACAATAATTTCTATTTTTTTTACTTTTTGTAATATAGTTACTTCTGCTCAAATAAATCCCAACTTATTTGGATTCTGTACTTCAAATTCTTTTACATATGTTAATACCTATGGAACTTCTTTCCTTTCAAAAGTAGATGGTTTATCTCCAAAAGTATTAAGATTCCCGGGTGGTACAATTGGTAATTTTTATCATCCAAAAGGGGAGGCTTATGGATTTAGAGTTACAGATGTTGAAAAGTATTATAAAGGAAGATTTTCCAATAGGGTACAT
>NZRO01000036.1 GCA_002696275.1 Flavobacteriales bacterium | reverse complement strand
TCAGAGTTCAGAAAGCTGAACAGGATTGGACGGATAAGGGTGATCATAATAATTTAAGCGAAACGTTGTACAAGAACATTAGAGGTATTACTCCTAAAATGATCTCCAGGCTCTAAATAATAACAATAGTCATGACCGGTAATCATGTAATTACCAGTGTTATAAGATGGATAAAGAGGAATAGTGGTATTAGACACAGTGTAATAGTATCCAGTTACATAGGTAATAAACCTATAAAAACCAGCTTCAGTTACAGTTTGGTCAAAGCTAGTAGTTGCCACGGGCGCTCCCTGTGGCCGCGCAGTTTCTTTTGGCGCATATCGCGCAATAGTTGAAGGATGCATCAGAAGAAATTAGTTGGAGTATAATCCTTACTAATAAAGTAAGCATTAGCTTGTTCAGTTGTAAGTTCCTCTAGTGCAGTAGGAACTGAAAATCCACTAAGATTTGCGCCGGCTTTGCTAACTGCAAGTCCCCACAAATAATAAAATTTGTCATCAAGACCGGAGTTACCAGCAAACAAATCTGAGCTGTCTTTAGCTTTTAAGATCATTCTTCAGGCCATTGGGTAAGCGCACCTGACTGACCAGGCGCAGTGTTCATCAAAGTTTCAAGCGCAGCAGTATTAGCAGCTGCAGTAATTTCTCCTTCACGTGCAGTACATGCAGTGCGTACAGCAGCACGGAAAGTAGTAACAGCTGAAGGAATAGCAGTGTCAGTTTCTGCTTTACGGGTTACATACCAATCGGTTTTATACAGCATTGATGCTGCAGTATCTTTTTGCTGTTTAATTAGGATAGGTTTAATTTCATCAACATCACGAGGGGTATTAGGTGAAGTATAGTACAAACTATCAAACGGTGCAGGATCTGCTTCGTAAGTAATACCAATCGCAGTTTTTTCTTCTGCAGTCAGTTGAGTAGACCACAGTTGGGAGTAAGACACCCCATCAGAGGTTTTAAAGGGACGGCCAACACGCAGCTGCCGTCCATCAAGCATATAAGGCATAATAAAAATAATCAGAAAGCAGGTACAGGTGGGGTGTTTTCACCACCAAAGGGATGTTCAGCAAAAGCTAGGTAAGAAATTTCTACGGATTGTGAGCTGCCATTACAAATAGAACCGTTATCACGGACTTTAAATCCATTGCTTAAAATGTCGATGTCATTACCAGAAAGAACTTGTGCAGCCGCACTATCAGCAGTCAAAGTGTTAGTGTTTGGGTTAAGACTATCTCTCACTGTGTCATACATTATCCAACTACCGTTTGCACCGATAGATGCTTTTAGCATGATAAAACGTGGCTTAAACCCGGTGTAAACAAAAGGACCATTGGCATCAGCATTGCCTCTATATCTACCAAATTTACTGTAGCCAGCAACAGGAGCAAAGAAATAAGCAATGTAAGTATTACCAGTAGAGTTATTATCATTGCCATTACCTATGCTAACTACGGTGCTGCTCGGTGCGGCATAATTCCAATTCCCGGTACTACCAAAAGCGCTTGCAGATCCACTGTTGTTCAAGTGATATTCATTGTTTGCTCCAATTGATATATGCCAACAAATATGGTCACCAGCTCCACCGCTGCCACTAACTCGTTTAAACCAAATAAAATGAGGTTTAGAATCTAAACCGTGTTCAATTGTAGCGGCAGTATTAGAACCAGTGTACGTAACCATGCTGAAACCAGCTTTAGCGTTTTTCTTACCAGAAACGTTTGTCAAACCGCCTGTTACAGCCGGTGTAAAAGATTCATCACATTTCCAACACCAAGCTGAGTATTGCCTTCCTCCACCATTAGACCATTCAGCACCTACTCCTGCACCGACAGTAAACCCATCACTATTAAATGATGTCATAGAACCGTTATTAGTTTCTTGATTACCGACATCATGAGGTGAGTGATAACCAGCAGCTGCACCTCTTAAAGAATCAAATACAACACCTTGGGTTGCATGAGAACTACTTTTAATCCAAACAAGATCAGGTTGAAATTGTAGACCAGTTATTGTTTTAGCTCCAGCTGCGCCTGTAAAAGAAACAGCGTCAAAATGTTCTCTACCGTTTTTAATTGCTGGTTCAGGCAGGTTGTTGACGTGTAGTGCTTTATAACCTGCTGGAGGTGTGTAGATAAAAGGCCGCTGACCATAATTAACATTTATCCTTTGACCACTATTGTAATAGAGCCGCTCACCGATCCACAATCCACCACCACCAGGTTCATCGTTTAGATAACTATCCCAAGTAGATGATGCTGCTGTAGCCGAAACATTAGATACTCCATTTTTAAACCACTCAACAGTTTTGGTATCCATGTCAACAGCGACACCAATAACATCGCCTTGAGCGTATGTCGTGCCTTGGGCTACTGCCGTACCGCTATTTTCAAAAACGCTGCCAGCATGATCCATAACAAAGGCGTAGCCGGTATAGTAATTACCAAAATCAGTATCATAACTCATGATACCAATGTACCAGTTTTCATATGAATTGGTGAGAGTAGCTTCAAATTCTGCATACCACTTTCCAGTTTTAGGAAGGTATACTGTAGATCCACTACTAGACCAAGCAGTTGTGTAACCACCAGCACTTAAGTTACCATCTTCAAAATTTCCAGAATACTGACGAGCATTATGAGGATAAAGCGCGTTCATCGTTGGATAATTGCTTGTCGGCGTATCTTTGTAATCGATGTCGTTGTCAAAGTTACTGGTACCAAGTGCAGCGGTGTCGAAATTAGTCGAAGTAAAGTGGTTTCCGTTGCCAGATGAGTCAATACCAATACCAACAGCGGGGTTAGCATTTTGGCTGCTGTCAAAAGTTAAATGAAAACCTTTCGTACCATAAGTGCCTGTGTAAGTTTTTGGTACCCATACACCATCTTCGTTGAATCTGCCAAATTCTGTGGGTTGCAGGTGTTGACCATCAACAACATTATATTCAGCCAAGTAGGAACCAGCCTGGCCCTGGCCACCACCCCATGGGTTCATAATATGTGTACCGCCTGCTCCATTTAGATTAGAAATCGATGCAGTACCTAAATGTACGCCATTAACCCAAGTGTCCCAGCCTGAAGCATTCCTTGAGTGAACAAAGTGATACCAAGCGTTTATATCCTTAAAAACAGGACTGCCAGTATAACCACTTGCATAGCCAGATCCAGAGTACATACTTAATCCACCACTAGCAGTGTGGTGAATACTAGGACCAGGTGTACCGCCAGGAGAGGTGTCATTACTGAACGGATCAATGTTCATAACAGCCAAAGGACCGGCGCCGGTAAAAGCTTTCTTTAACCAATACGAAACTGTATAACTTTGATTGCCTGTCCAGTTGAGGTTTGCGTTTGACAGGTAAAAAGTTGCAGAACCACCATTATTACGGAACCGCAAACTTTGACTAATTTCATCCCCGAGGTCCGCTTTGGGACCTCCGAACCATTGTGATTGAGTATTAGTAGGCATCAGGCAATACCCTCCGTCCAGCTACCCAGCAAGAATTGATTACTCGCGGTAACAAAGAACGGAGCGATTGCTGGAAATGCAGTAGGTGCTGTATAAGCACCACCAGGGAAATCCCACTGGTTACCAAAGCTGGTGGGAGCAGCAGTCACACGAATGACTCCAACTTGACCAGCGACACCATTGGTGGGGTTAGGGATTGCGATTGCACCGCAAGTCCACAGGTTGCCGGTTGCAAGATCAAATGCACCAGCAGTAATAGTACGCTCAGTCATAGAAGTCTGAGCGGTGTAGTTTTGTGCTACATCGGTTTTAGCGGTATCAGCATCATANGCTTGNANNGTNGNACCGANAGCAGTACTNTCTAGAAGGTTNGCAACNNNNTTNGCGNTNCCNCCATCNTTTTGAATTGAATCAACTCGTAGAGTTCCGNATGCCATTTTAAATAATNGTAAGTACAGAAGNTNNNTCGGTCACTTGTAATGTGANACCNGNAGCNACNGTGATGGTTGGTCCCATCANNCCGTAGTTTTTATTANCGCCAGCAAANGTTTTGTTGGCNGNNATTGTTTGATCGGTTTCTAGTTCACCGAGGTTCAGTCCAGNAATCTTGGANGCATCAATCGCCGCATTAGCAGCGATGTCAGCGTTAGTGATGGTGCCATCCAAGATGCCTGGTGAATTAACAGTAGTAAGAGGCATAATGTTTAGGTTTTAATGGCGTACAGAAGGGCGATGTTTACTGGACGGGTTTCAGTGTCAGTAGAGCTGAGGGTAATGCCAGTTGTTTCAGTCGAGCTGCGTCTACTGCCAGGTACACCGTTGTTTGCACTGGCGGACGTACCGGTCATGGTGTTACTACCAACTCTCGGATCGTGGTCGTGGCCAGGATCAGTCAGACTCAAGCCATTAACAGCTGTAGCATCTTGTTGAATAGAACCGAAAACACGGCCAGCATCAGTAGAAGCAGTATTAGACCAGCCACGAACAAACACACCACGCAGATCGGGGAGAGCAAACGTAGTTGAACCGTCACCAGCACCATAGGTAGTGCCAATAGCACTAAACAAATCAGCGTAGGTAGTACGGCTTACAGTAGTACCATCGCAAACCAGATAGCCAGTAGGCGCTGATGACATGGCAAACATGTGAACAGAACCAGTAGGCACAGCAGGTGGAATAACAAGAGCAGCCCAATCCATACCAGTAGCCGTTTTCTGCAGATACTGACCAGTTGATCCTGCATTATCTGTAGCAAGCTTCGGCTCAGTAATTGAGTTATCAGCAATGCTGGTATCAACAGTGGCCCAATTCATGGTTGTTGCACCAGTTTTCTGCAAGAACTGACCAGTGCTCCCGGCACTAGAAGTTCCTAGTTTGGGCTCAGTTACTTGATCATCAGCAATCTTGGCAGAAGTGATTGCATTGTCACGAATGACGTTGGTGTTAACAGCTTCAGCACCAGTAGTACTGTCAAGCTTGTCATTATTTACACCGTCATTAGCCAGTTGCAGTGTGTTAACAGTTCCAGCACTAGGGGTACCGATATTGACAGACGAACCAATAATTACACCAAATACAGACGAACCTGCAGGAGGTGTAGCAGCAAGAGTAATCAGACCACCATTAAGGGTAAAGCCTTCAGCAGGAGTACCAGTACCAGCGCTTGGTTTTTGAATCACACCGTTGATCGACAGAATGATCTGTTGAGCCGTTGTAGGTGCATTTGAGATAATTTCCGTAGCAGCTGTACCGCTTGCAAAATCTGCAAGTTCAGATGAAGGTATTTCAAAGAACTGACCAATAGACTGAACTTCTTCCCACGCAGATGTCAGCCCGTTATAAACNAGCATTTTACCTGTAGCCTGGTTGAAGAACAGGTCACCCGAATCATTGTTAGTTGTGGGGTTAGAACCACTGTTGTCAGTACGATACCGCTCGTTAAAGTCGTTAATATCGTCGCTGAGCTGTACAAGGTCAGATTCTTTTAGAGTTGCCTTGTGGTAGTTATAGATTTGACCAGCACCAGTTGATTCAACCAGTAGTCGTACACCAGCAACAATTGTGCTGCTATGGAAACTACTATTAAATCCATTAATAGTAACAGCTGTACCACTAACGGTCTGACCTGCACCAACACCGCTTGCATCAACAACAATACCACCAGCGTCAGCGATACTGATTGTTGTTTGGTTAGGTGCCTGAGTGTCAGGAAAGCTGTTCTCATCAGCAATAGCAACAAAACCGTCGATAGAATCGAGCTGAGTATTAACCCAATCAGCAACTGCTTTGGATGTAGGAAACTCAGTGTTACTGCTAGTAACCAATGTCGTGGATTTAGTCATCCCATCGACAATATTCAGGTTAGTAGCACTAGAAGTGACTTGNGTACCAGCAATCTCTAAATTACCAGCAACGTTTAAAGTTTTGTTAGTGACAACCTTGTCTGCACCAGTAGTGGTGTCAAACGTCAGGTAGGTATCAGCACCGTCAGTAACAGTCAGTGCCGTAGCATTATTGTCAACAGCGCTGATAACGCGAGCNCTGCCAGTAAANTTAAGGTTAGCGCCAAGGTCTACGTTGTCATCAATATCAACTGCATCAAGGTTNGCTGTAGCGTCAACATCCAGATTACCGGACATAGTGACATTACGGAAGCCAGTGATGTCTTTGTTGGCATCGACAACCACAGCTTTGCTAGCGGTTACCGTGCCGTCAGTGACAGGTCCAACTTTGTTGATGTCAGCAGGTGTAGCTGTAATCTGAGTAGTAGATGTAGCAGCAAGTAGAGGTACGTGACCAGATGCATTGGGTAGGGTAATTGTGTTGTCCTGGGTAGGATCAACAACAGTTAGAGTAGTTTCGTTGGCATCTTCTGTCAAACCCTCAAAAATAACATCACCATTAACAGTGACGCTACCTGTAATCGTCCCACCAGTCGTGTCAAGGCTACGTTCTTTACGCTCCTGTGCAGAGAACAGAACCTGGTCGTTGTTAGCGTTCAGGTCCTGTGCACGAATAGCAGAGCCAGGAAAGAACTCAGCAGCAGGATCAGTTAGAGCTGTTTCACGAAAGATCCGCACTCGTGCCTGATTAACAGGAATATGAGCCGGCAAGAATGTGATCGAGCTAGTGTTAGGAGCAAATGTGTAGTGAGTATTCAGTGTTTGTACAACGTCGTCTACAGAAACGTAAACGTCGCTTTCTTTGACATATTTAAATGTAAAACTAAAGTTTGGGTTTGAGCCATTCCCTAGCGCATTGTTTTCAGTTATTAGGGACATTTGCTATTTGTTAGTTAGCGGTTTACCATGTTAAGCAGTTCATCTGCTTCATCGCGCAAATTTCTACTCCTTTGAGGATCATAGATTTGATTGCGATTAGCAGCTTGAAGAAGTCGTTCTGCTTTTTGTAGCATATGTACTTCTGGATCTGAACGCAATGATCCCCATGCTAGTTTACGGGCTCGGTTAAACTCATTCCGTAATATTCTATTATGGCGATAACTCATTGGATCAATGCGTCTGTCTCCACGTGCAAGATCTCTTTCCATTTCTTCAATGGAATCGAGAATAAGTGGATCTTTTGCAAGTTCATCTAAACGTTTGCCTAGACCTTGCATACCGATAGCCTGTTGATATTTAGAGCGGACACTTGGACTACGGCGCAGGCTAGTGCCATCAGGAGCCGTTAAGGTAGAAAGGCGTAGATCAAAATTACTTCTGAACAACATTTTTCTGCCTTCACTTTGATCCAAGTTAAATTGAATAGGGCTAATAGCGTTAAACATCCTAGTCATTGGATTCCAGTTTTTAATGGGTTCTCCAGTAAGGATGTCATATTTAATAGGCAGTGGGTTTGTAGTAGCCTGTTCCATAAACAAGTTACGGTTACGAATGCTATCTTCAAAACCAGACTGCAGTTCACGTTGATAAGGTGTTACAACACGTCCAATCTCATTTCTAAGAGAAGCAAGTGGAAGTGTATTGTTAGCTAATTGAGCAGCAATCTTTTCTAGTTTTTTAGGATCGTTGCCAAACAAATCGACAAGTTGATTCAAGCCTTGCAAGTATGTTTTACTAATCATACCTTTTGCAAGAATCATAGCGTTACCTAGCAAACCTTTTTCTACAAACTC
>NZRO01000035.1 GCA_002696275.1 Flavobacteriales bacterium | reverse complement strand
GTAACTGCTGAGTATCTGGGGAGTTGCTGTGGAGTATCTTCTGAGTAAATCTGATAGAAAGGTGCTGAGGTGTTGTGAGTTTGGCGAGCGTATCATAAGACGCGCAGTCTGTCAACCCACGGGCACGGCGGAAAGTTACAGAACCCACACATTTTTTCGACGAGACTTATAAATAATGGTTATGAATCTCGACGAGACCCATCTAGTTTTCTAGTTGACATCTCGACGAGTTATCAGTATAATACACAGGTATCTCGACGAGGATTATGTACGACGACTACGATCTCGACTATACATACACGCATGATTATGCACGCGATCTCGACGAGGAATATGACATGTGGGTGCAATCCTTTGCATCACAACTAGACGAAGATCTAGATGAGGAATATGCACGCGATGCGCAAGATTATGATGCGCTTGCGTATAAGCATTATGCGTGATATAATTATAGTACGCACACTCACCCGCACGACGCCATGTATGCCACTAAGCGAACTGTCCGCGTGACACTTGACATAGAGTGTTATGATGACCTAGACTTAGAATCATTCGATTGGAATGAGATGCTAGGTCTGGAGGGAGACGAGCAGGTTCATGTTACCACAGAAGAGCAAGTAGAAGTCTGGTAGTGTGACACTTTTTGAACTGTCCACCGCGCCTTGACGGGCGCTTTTTTTATGATTATTTCATGGCAGGATCGGTGGCGATGTGTTGTCGTCTACAGTGGTACCCCCCACCTCGTCTGATTTCCTATAAGATAACAGGGATTGGACGGTTGTGGGGATTTGGTGTGCCACTTTGCAAGGTGTCTACTCCGGTGGCACAGGGTCCGGATCTGAGGCATTATGGGTTCAGTTCAAACCAAACCAATGCGAACCGGACACTACCTCGTCGCCTGCCCTGCCCTTAACGAGCGGGAAGAGGTTTCCGACTGCTATCGAGCGGCGGACATCTGCTACGCTATGCACCTGGAGTCCGGGGCATACGCCTACGTGGAAGACTACCTGGGGCACACTTACATGGAATACGGGGAGTGCGTGTGACACTTGCCGAACTGATCTACACCTGGGCGCTTCGCCGCCTGGGTGTGTAGACTAAACCCAAGCAACCAAACCAAACCATGACAGACTTCGGCAAAGGCATCTGGGCGTCATCTCCAGAACTAGCAGCGATCGGTCTCCAGTGGTTGGAGCATGAGAAGCAACAGCGGGAGGCGCGTGTCGCGTCCCGGCGGGAGTGGTTCGCTAAGTGGGAAGCAACCCGCTCCCAAGGACAGTTCGGAACCTGGAACATCAGCGACCGACACTGATCCGATCATCGCCTACACTTAGGACATGGGAACGGCAGCGCCCCAAAGACTCCAACACTTTATCTCCATCATCATGATTAACGCATTCGATTCTTCCGCTCTTGAGTCTGTCGCTATCGACGACGGTCAGGTGCTGGTGACGTTCAATGGCGGACGTACCTACACTTACACGGTCGCCGACGTTGAGCGGTTCGTGACCGCTTTTAACACCGCAGAATCTAAGGGTCGCTTCCTGAATCAGCAGATCAAGGAAGAAACCCTGGAGCGTGTGACAGTCTGACATAGTGGCACAGGGGGGGTTTACTTCCCCCCCTATCCGACCGATACTGACCACAGTTCACACCCAAACGAACCATGACCAACACTCTCAAAGGTTCCGCTCTCCTGACCGAGGTTTCCATCCGCACCGCGCAGGGCATGTCCAAGACTGACCTGTGCCTCTCCTGCGGTTACGTTCGAGAAAACGGAAAACCCGCTTTTACTTCGTTCTACGAAGCGATTCTGGAAGCGCGTGGCATCACCACCGAAGCGCAGGAGAAGGAAGACCTGCTCACAGAGTACAAGGATTCTGAGGAACTGGAAACCCTCCAGGAACTGCTGGAAGACTACAGCGCCGACGAGATCCGTGCGTTCATTGACTGCTTCGGTGGTGTTGATCTGGAGGGTTTCCGGGATTCCTATCAGGGTGAGATGACCGGGGCAGAGTTTGCCCAGCAGTTCGCCGAAGACTGCTACGGCGTGGTGGACGTGCCTGGATTCGTTGAGATCGACTGGCAGGCGTCTTGGGAGAATCTGGAACGTTACGATTTCAGCGAGCAGGATGGGTTCATCTTCTCCTGTACTTTCTGAATAAAAGGTTAAGGGGGCGGCAACGCCCCCAAACCATGCTATGCTTTCTGTAGTTCACACCCAACCGATGATCTACTCCCCCGCCTCATCCCTTGCCGACCGTTCCCGCGTATGGGTCGGACGCTCTGTCGATCCGGACGTTGAGACCATGATGCAGCGCCACTATGGTCCCAGTGTTGGTGCTTCTGCTGTTGTGGTTGCCGCTCGCCACAGCACCGGACACGCCAGCGACGTGCCGGACATCATCGGTAGCGACTCCTGCATCATGTGGGCGCGATCCTGCCAGGGATCCCTGACGGCAGAGGCACACCGCACCCGGTGGAATAAGTCCTGATTTTTTTAAGATTCGGGGGTGTTGGTGCCCCCGACCCGTGGTATGATTCGATCAGTCGCAACCAACCACCATGCACATTCAGGTTTCCCCCGACGGTCGCCTCAACCGGGACTACACGCCCATGCGGAGTCGCCCCGGTCTGGTCATCGTTCACAACCAATACGGTGACACTGAGTTGCTCACCACTGAGGAGGCGCGGCAGCAGTGGCGATCCTATATCGCCCAAGGTTGGCAATGGGTCTGATTTTCTTAAGATTCGGGAGCGGCAACGCTCCCGATCCGTGCTATGCTTTCTGTAGTTCAAACCCAGACCATGATCGCCAACGCAATCGCCAAGACCACGACATACAAGGTGGAGGAGATCCTGACCTTTCGGGACGGGACGATGATGACCCTTGGGCAGAAGACCATTGAGCGCCCCGTTGATCGCCCTATGGAAACCCATCACGTCTACCGCTGCGAATGGCAGCGCGACCCTAGCAGCGCCTACCGCTGGACATGGTTCGACCATCATGAGGATCTGATCGCCATCACCTACCGCTGCCAGGCAGTAGGTCACACCGTGTGACGGAATGTTAAGAAAAGGGGAACGATCCACAGTTCCCCCTCTCCATCGCCTACACTTATCTCAAGTCACACCAACGACCCATGTTCACTTCCATCACCAACCGCAAGTCCTTCGGCGCAACCTACGCCTGGGCGATCCTGTCAGTCCTGCCGATGGATGACGGCACCGGATGCGAGGCACAGGACGGGATGCGTCCGACCGACATTAACGCCGCTCTGGGGATGCCTAACGAAGCACGCACNGGNCTCTCCATGCTNCTNAAGNNNATGGCANCGCANAGGTCTGATNAAGCGCCACGANCTTGGNCCCCGNTGGGTNGAATACACTCGCNTGATGCCNCTCCGCAAGCGTGAGCGGATCGCCCGCTGGATCTGGGGATCCTGACAANAGGGGGGGANCTCCCCCCTTTNCATGGTAGGATACGCTCAAGCAACACAACCAAACCAATGCCNCTCTCNNTCTCCGACGCTCTCCTGCAACTGCCCNNNTTNTGNGAAGACACCACCGCCGACNTNGACNNTGCCTANGNNTGGNTCTGTGAGATGACAGAACTTNACAATATCTGCNATCGNCAAGGACCTGTGGNNTCAGTTCTACGAAGCGTTCATNGACGCCGCCCCGTGGNACGAANTGGACTGGCACACGGTCGCTTGACAGCGCCGTTCGGTCGTGGTAGGCAGTGCCCCGGCGCGGGGCGTTGCCGCCCGCCGCCGCGTGTCCCCCCGTTTATAAAACGCTTAGGTACCATTAATCTATAAAGTCTTGCTTTCGCGAGTGTATTATAAAGCACCAAGATTTTCTATATAAAACAAAAATGAAAAAAGAAATACCTCTTATGCAAAAAAATTCCGCAGAAAATTTTTCGACCGTAGAAGTCGATCCTGTAACTGGTGAATATGTTATNAGAATACCGGAATGGATCATCAGTGAGTTTGGNTGGTACGAGGGCACTGAAGTTAATATGGAAGTAGATAATGGTTGTATAGTAATTACCGAACTATAACATTGACGCTAACTGTNTAATAGAGTATAATTAACAGTGAATCGATTCAAATTCAAACTTGACTTAAGTTATGGCAAAAGGATTTACAGTAAAAGCGAAAGCGCCCACTACGAAAAAAGCAACAGAAGAGTGGGATTATGCTAAAGCGAGAGAGATGGTAAAAGGGAAAACGGTAGTATTCTGTCTTCCTGGTAGGGGAGTATCCTACACGTATCTCAAGAGTTTCGTACAACTGTGTTTTGATCTAGTGCAGTCTGGAGCAAGTATTCAGATTTCACAGGACTATAGTTCTATGGTGAACTTTGCACGTTGTAAGTGTTTAGGTGCAAATGTTCTTCGTGGTCCAGATCAGAAACCATGGGATGGTAAACTGAAATATGATTATCAACTGTGGATTGATAGTGACATTGTGTTTAACACAGAGAAGTTTTATCAATTGGTATTGTTAGACAAAGATATTGCAAGTGGTTGGTATTGTACTGAGGATGGTACAACAACATCAGTAGCACATTGGATGGATGAAGATGACTTCCGTTCTAATGGTGGAGTCATGAATCATGAAACGCTTGAGAGTATTGCAAAGCGTAAGAAACCATTCACTGTAGACTATGCAGGTTTTGGATGGTTATTGATTAAGAATGGGGTCTTCGAGCATGATGAGATCAAGTATCCATGGTTTGCACCTAAGATGCAAGTATTTGAATCTGGTGAAGTACAGGACATGTGTGGAGAAGATGTAAGTTTCTGTCTGGATGCAAAAGAGGCAGGATTTGAGATTTGGTGTGATCCTCGTATCAGAGTAGGTCACGAAAAGACTCGCGTTATCTGATATGGCACAGGAGTTTTATACAATTCTCCATAAGGGTCAAGTTCTTGCGGAAGGCTTGACCCAAGATGAATACTTTGATAAACTAGCAGACCTGGCAGAGGACTTTTACTCTTCAGGTACTCCGAACCCCTCGGAGCTCGATACACAAATTACTACAGAGGATTAATTATGGCACGCTCAAAAGTCGGTCTATTGGGTGAGAAGATGATCGAGTCAAAACCGAAAAAGACTCGTCAAGGATCAGGAAAGAATACAAAATACGCCGCGTCTTCTCGCAATAAAGCAAAAAAAGTATACAGAGGTCAAGGTCGATAGATATAATAGTTGTGTTAAGTAATGTATGGCGTGCTTAATTGCTAATCTTCCTTCAACAGAAGTATGGGTACGTAAAGAATATCTGACAGATCATCAGTCAGGACATGGTGAATTTGTTAAAGGCGTTTGGGTATCGGTTAAGTCGATACCTGGACGCGCTTTTTATTTTGAGACATACTTACCAGAGTATGCTGCCATGTATGATAAGTTGCCGATTTCTGCTTTTCTATCAGATCCTGAACTACCAGAAGTTGATATGAATTTACCTAACCTACAGTTTTGGAACTGTATGGATTATGGTGTAGTATCAGTTGATAAAAAGTTTATTGGTTCCATGGACTTTGAATGTTATACAAGAGACCATGGTATCATGAAAGGTACTTATGTTTGTACTATCGATAATTATCATCATGATCCCGATTATGTTGATTGGGCGACTAGTGAGAATCCAGCAGAACATAAGTCTCATAATCTAATTGAATTAGAAAACGGTCAATACGCCTTGTATCCTAATAATAGATTACGTATCTTTGATAATAGTTTGACACCTGTTAATCCTAAGATGCCCGACTTTAAAGTATCAACACAATATTATTCTGTAGAGAATGGTTATGATCGTCTTGGTATGGGACGTGAAGATGAATATCATTGGAAGACTGCTAAAGAACGAGCAGCAGAGGGCGAAATAAATACTGATGAGGGATAGAAACCCCTATAAAAGTTCTGATTAAACAATCAGGAGTAATATGGGAAACTCACCTGTAGATCGCGATTCAGATTACATGTACCAAATGTGGGGTACAACTAGTTTGATAACTGATTATTGGACCAAACCACATAAAACCAACGATACTCCAGAAGAATTGACTGAAGAAGAGCAAAATATCGATTGAGGGTATAAATAAATTCAGAAAAATCTAACATTTCAATGCCTACAGCAAGGGTTTCAAGAGCATTTAAGGATATAAGTTTTTCATTTGACCCACATCCTGTGACTAAGGACCTTCCTGTAATCATTAATGAGCGTGCAATCATTAGATCTGTACGTAATTTGGTTGAAACTATACCCACAGAACGTTTTTTTAATTCTGATTTAGGGTCTGATGTTCGTGGTAGTCTATTTGAATTGGTTGATGTTGCCACAACAAAGGTAATTGAAGACCAAATCTTAGAAACTATTCGTTTTTACGAACCTCGCGTTGAAAATACAGAAGTACAAGTTGATATCAGACCCGATGATAACAGTTTTGATGTGAATGTTTACTTCGATGTTGTTGGATTAGACTCCCCACCACAATTCTTCTCGTTCATTTTAGAGGCAACCCGATAAAACATGCCTTTTACTCAATTTACAAACCTCGATTTTGATCAAATCAAGGCTCAAATCAAAGATTATCTCCGTGCAAACTCAAATTTCACGGATTTTGACTTTGAAGGGTCTAACTTTTCAGTCTTAATCGACACCTTAGCATACAATACCTACATTAATGCGTTCAATGCGAACCTTGTAGTCAACGAATCGTTCTTAGATGGCGCTACAGTTCGTGAAAATGTAGTCTCATTGGCGCGAAATATAGGTTATGTACCTCGCTCTAAAACCTCCGCTAAGGCACAGGTATGGTTTGATGTACCCACTGACACCACCAGTGGTATTTTGACGCTTGAGGCGGGTCTGACATGCACTGGGCTGACTGAAAACTCATCATATCGATTCTCAATACCACAAGATTTGACCGTTGCGGTAAAAAATGGAGTAGCAAGGTTTGGTAGTGCAGATTTACCGAAAGAAATCTTCCAAGGATCTCTTCTTTCAAGGCAATTTTTGGTTAATACCTCAAGAGATCAGCGTTTTATTCTTGATAATCCTAATATTGATACGTCTACCATTAGATGTTATGTAAAAGGAATCAATGATTCAGGTTTAGGGCGCGAATTTAAGTTAATTGACAACATTTTGAACCTCTCAAAGACTTCTGAGGTGTTCTTAATCCAGGAAGTTCAGGATGAAAGATACGAATTACTCTTTGGTGATGGTTATTTTGGTAAAAAGTTAGAAAATAATGAAGTTATTACGGTAAGATACCTTGTAACTGATGGAGAATCTGGAAATGGACCATCAAGATTCGATTTTCAAGGAACTTTTGTTGATGATAAGGGTGTTCCAGTCACTCCAACCGGATCAATTACTGTAAATACCGTTCAAAAGGCACAAAATGGCGGTGAAATTGAAAATGTAGCATCAATTAAATATTTTGCACCACGTTTATACTCCGCTCAGTACAGAGCAGTGACTGCAAGGGACTATGAAGCGATTATTTCTGACATTTATCCCAATACTGAGTCAGTTGCAGTGGTTGGAGGCGAAGAATTAAGTCCACCAAAGTTTGGAACCGTTCAAATTAGTATAAAACCACAAAATGGAACGTTTGTTTCTGACTTTGATAAGCAAAATATTCTTAGTAAACTAAAACAATACTCAATTGCAGGTATAAATCAAAAAATTGTTGATCTAAAAGTTCTTTATGTTGAACTTGATTCAACAATTTACTACGATACATCAAAAGTGTCTAATCCTGACGATTTAAAAACAAATGTCGTTGATGCATTGACATCATACTCTAAAAATGTTGATATTAATCGCTTTGGTGGTAGATTCAAGTACAGCAAAATTCTTCAATTAATTGATAGAGTTGATGATTCAATTACTTCTAATATTACCAAAGTTATTATTAGAAGAGATTTGAAAGCATTGATAAACCAGTTTGCTCAATATGAACTCTGCTTCGGAAATAGATTTAATGTAAAACCAAATGGTTACAATATTAAATCTACAAGATTTAAAGTGTCTGGAGAATCCAAAGAAGTTTATCTTGTGGATGTACCAAATAAAGATCTTAAAACTGGTGTGTTGTCTTTGGTAAAAAATGACGAGAAGGGTGACAAAATTGTTGTTGCAAAAGAAACTGGATTAGTTGATTATGAAAAGGGTGAAATTACACTCAATACAATCAACATTACATCAACATCTAGACCAAATGATATTATTGAGATACAAGCATATCCAGATTCTAATGATGTTGTTGGACTAAAAGATCTATATTTAACTTTAAGCGTTTCGGATACCAAGATAAATATGATTAAAGATGTTATTGCATCTGGTGAGGACATTTCAGGCGTCACATTCACAAGAGATTTTTATACATCAAGTTACTCAAACGGAGATTTAGAGAGGAAATAAAATATGTCGCATTTTGAGAAGAGAGTGCAACTCAATAAAATTATTGAGAGCCAACTTCCAGAATTTATAGTCGCTGATTTTCCAAAAGCAGTAGACTTTTTTAAACAATATTATATCTCCTTAGAGCATCAAGGAGGTAATGTTGATTTAGTAGATAATCTTGATCGATACATCAAAGTTGATAACCTTGTACCAGAGGTTATTATTGGTTCGACAGTACTCTCTTCCAATATTGATAAAACTGATACTACAATCAGCGTTTCTTCTACAAAGGGTTTCCCTGATGATTATGGTCTTTTAAAAATTGATAATGAAATAATCACATATACTGGAAAAACTGATACATCATTTACAGGTTGTATTCGTGGATTTAGTGGTGTAACTGGTTATACTAAAAGTATTCCAAATACAATAGATCATACAAATAAAGAGTCATTAGAATTTTCTGAAACAAAATCTGCAGCACATAATTCTTCTGCAACTGTAACAAATCTGAGCGTAGTATTCCTCCAAGAATTTTACAGAAAATTAAAAGCAACTTTCACACCAGGGTTTGAAGATTTAAAATTTACAGACGATCTTGATGTTGGAAACTTTATTAAACACGCTAGAAATTTCTATCAGTCAAAAGGTATTGCGGAGTCGATTAGAATACTCTTCAAGGTCCTCTACGGCGTCTATGCAGACGTTATAGACCTAGAGGGAAGGTTAGTAAAACCATCTTCAGCAAACTATCTCAGAAGGGAAGTTATTGTTGCGGAAAACGTTCAGTATTTGGATCCTGATACTGGTCTTTATGTTTTTGGAGATCCATTTAAGTTAGAAGGTCAGACTATATCAAGATCATCTGATTCTAATACTAGTGCATCCGTATCTGAAGTTGAAATTTTTACAAGAAATGGTAAAGCATATTATAAGCTTGGAATCTATGTTGGTAATACTGATAATGAGTATATTGAAGGAACTTTCAATATTCCTGGAGCATCAAGAGTAGTTGAATCAGTATCACCCGATGATTCAATTATTACTGTAGATTCAACAATTGGTTTCGGTCAGACAGGAACCATTGTTGCTGGTCAACCTGGTGATCCTAACTTTATTGGTCTTAATACTTCAACTTCTACCACATCATTACTATCCCCATCATTAGTTTCACCCAATACTCTAATCACATATACTTCTAAAAGTATAAATCAGTTTTATGGTTGTGTAGGTGAGGGTAGAACTTCTGGAATTGGTGCAAATATCTTACTTGGAGATCTTATTAGAGATAATGATACTGTAGTAGGATATGAAAATGGAGATGCAACTAAAAAAGTTGAATTACGTTTAACAGGTGTTCTCTCTGAATTTGAAAGTATTGAAGATATTCCTCTGATGGAAGAGGGTGAAGAGATTTCAGTATTAAATCTTGGAGAAGCAATTCAGAACCCATCTGACGGTCAAACATACAAACAGGTTTTTGCTAACTCCTGGATTTATAATACTAGCACTCGCTATATTGCTGAAGATGTAAATGGTTCTGTATTTTCATTAGGTTATAGAGCAGAGATTGAAGAGTCTGCTCTCAAGGTTGGTGATTTAGTAGAAATCGTATATGGAAACGTTGGTGTAGGAACAGTTGCATTTCCAAGTACTCCTGGTGGAACTTTTCCAACAGTCTCAAGCATAGATTATCTCAATAATACTGTTACTCTTACAAACACATCTGGATTCCAACCCTTATCAACCAGATCCTACAGTATCA
The DNA here is from genome assembly GCA_002696275.1 of Flavobacteriales bacterium. Classification (GTDB taxonomy): domain Bacteria; phylum Bacteroidota; class Bacteroidia; order Flavobacteriales; family BACL11. The sequence continues at coordinate 4,659 of NZRO01000035.1, read as the reverse complement.
GAAGAAAATTAATCAAAGCAAATAGTTCTGGTGCTGAATTAAAGTATGGTAACAATAAGCAAGTTTCAAATACTCTGAACGTTTATACTNATAATGAAGGNACTGAAGGTTANGTTGCATCAAACTCTCTTCCTGGTTATACNATAAAAGANAATATCTTACAGNAATCTNTAGNTGGAGTTTCACCAACTGATGGTCTTTCTGATTATGATNNTTTCTTCCAATCTTACAATAGAGTTACTTTTNCAACCCCTGTAGATTTCAGNAGTGGTGATGAAATTGTNTATACNTCAGATAATCCATATTCTGGATTGACTTCAGGTCAATCATATTTTATCAAACTCATATCGNCAAGAGACATCAAAATTTATTTGTCAAGTGAACTTTTAGAAAGTGGAGAGCATATNAAACTTGGTCCNAATTTNAATGCAGGAACTCATAAGTTCACATTCAAACAGCATGGAACTGAGAAAATTGCAGATAATAAAATTCTAAGAAAATTTCCATTGAATCCTCCCCAAAATGATTCAAAACTTGATATTAGAGAGCAGGGTTCTGTAGGTGTTCTTATTGATGGAGTTGAAATTACAAGTCCAGATTCAACCGATAAGATTTANTATGGACCACTTAAATCTTTTGATGTTCTGAATGGAGGAAAAGATTATGATGTTGTTTCTCCACCCGAAATTGAAATTACTGCTGGTCTAAGTGGACAGGCAAAAGTTCAAGCAGTTGTTGAGGGATCTGTTAAGGAAGTTTATGTAGACCCTCAAGATTTTGACGTTAAAAATGTATCATCGATTAGTTTGGTTGGTGGTAATGGGTCTGGATGCCAATTACAGGCAGTTGTTGGTAATAGATTCAGAGAGTTAAAATTTGATAGTAGAAGACTTGCTCTTGGTGGTGGAATTGATACTACTAATGAAACAATTACTTTCTTAAANGATCACAATTTAGTAAATGGTCAGATTATCATTTATAACCAAAATGGTAATGAACCTCTTGGAATTGGGGATGCTTATGATAGTAATAATATAGTTACTAGCAATCTCGCCACAGGAGATCAATATTATGTCAGAGTTGTAAATCCCTCTACCATTAGATTATTTAAAACTGAGGCAGATGCACTTGCTTCTGTAACAGGTANCAATACAATAGGTCTTGCTGAAGCAACATCTGCTGCAGGAATTCATAAATTCAGAACAGAATCAAAGAAAAATATCAGAAATATTAAAGTTATTAATTCTGGATCTGGATATTCTAACAGAAAATTGANAGTAAAAGATAGTAATATTTCCACAATCTATGATACAGTAACTTTCAAAGACCATGGATTTAATAGTGGCGATATTGTAGATTATAAAACAACAGGAACTGAAATTGTTGGATTATCAACTGCAAATCAATATTCGATTGTAAAAATTGATGCTGATAGATTTAANTTAATTAATGTTGGAGTTGCTGGAACTTANCGCACCGACATCACTAAGTCAAAAATTACAAAATTAAATTCAAATGGTACAGGATATCAAATATTTGAATATCCACCAATAAAAGTAGAAGCGACATTTGAAGGTAACGGAACTTTTGANTTCACCCCTGTTATAACTGGACCAATAGTTGACGCATACCTTTATGAATCTGGAGCTGGATATGGATCAACCACATTCAATATCCACAAAAAACCTATTTCTAAAATTAAAAAAGGTAAGAATGCACAATTGAATCCAATTATTGTTAATGGAAAGATTGAAGAAGTTCAGATTTTAAACAAAGGAAAAGATTACACATCAACACCTGATATCACTATTGAAGATCCATCTGGAGGTGTTGGTGCCATATTACGTCCTGTTATGAAGGAAGGTAAAATTGATGATGTAATCGTAATTAATACTGGTCTTGGATACAATGAATNAACTACATCTATATTTGTTGATTTAAGAGGCACTGGTGCAATTATTGACACCACCGTGAGAGATCTTCACATAAATGATGCATTTAGATTTGGTTCAGATCCAAATAAAGGAATTTTTGCAAGTCTTTCACAAAATAAAAAAGAAGATCATTTAAATTATGGAATTTATGGATATTCAAAAACACTNGCNGAAAAAATTGAACCTCTAGATGGTCTACATTCTCCAATCATTGGATGGGCATATGATGGTAATCCAATCTATGGACCTTTTGCATATGGTGATCCAGATGTAGTTCAATCTGGTATCATCCAAGTTAAATCTGGTTATCAATTAAACATAAGTAATGTGATTGATAGACCAAATTTTGCACCAGGATTTTTTGTAGAGGATTATTCTTACACTGGTTCTGGAGATCTTGATAAACATAACGGAAGATATTGCAAAACCCCAGAATTTCCTAATGGAACATATGCATATTTTGCTGGTGTAAAGAATGATGGAACCTCTGGTTTCATACCAGAGTATCCATATTTTATTGGAGATACATTTAAATCCAATTTTATTAAAGAAAATGTTTACTTAGATCATGAATTTGATTTCAATTCAAGTCTTCTCGTTAGAAATACACTNCCATANAATGTAAATCTTCCTACAATTGAATATGATTTTCTNAATGAGTCTTATGAAACTTTTGANCAACCATCTGTTATTGAGGCAATAACTAAGGGATCTGTTCCAGATATTCAAATTATTGACGGNGGAAAAGGATATAAAATNAATGATGCTGTNAATTTTGATTTTGAAGGANCANATGGATTTGGTCTTAGAGGTCAAGTAACAGAATTAACNGGTGCNGGNATTTCTTCNATNACAACATCACTTGAAGAATATCCAAATTCTGTTTTTGTNTGGGATAATGAAGGTNAGNTATCNGCATATTATCGTNATGGTGGTTATAANNTAAAAGATAATCAGAATGTAATAGTAAGTGGTTTATCTACATCTATTTCNAGATTNAANGGATCANNNAAGGTAAAAGTTNATACTGAAATCGTAAGTCTTGCATCAACAATGAGTTCTTATGGTGCAGGTCAGGGTCCACTCACGGAAACAATATATGTTTCATCAAGATTTGATACCATATCTATTGGAAATTCTATTACAGTAAAATCTTCTGATGGAACGGAGATAGTCAAAGTACTTAATGACTATGGAAATGGTATCCTTAAGGTTAAGAGATTTAGTACAGGTCCTGGCGCAGGTCACTCACTTGGAAGTGTATTAGAACTCAATCCAGATCGTATCGTATTACCAGTCGTTACAGACAAATTTACTTCAGAGCGTAACGATCAGGTATACTTTAATGCTCTTAAACAAGTTGCAATTGGAGTAACTCAAGGTGCTGCTATTACCTTAAATCCAATTGAACTTCCCGACGGTACATATCAATCAGTATCAGTTCCAACTCGTACAATTTATGTTCCTAACCATCCTTTCAAAGCAGGACAAAAAGTTAAATTATCAGCACCATCAACTGCAACTCCAATAACTGTTTCAAAAACTGCATCTAGTACAAACTTCTTCTTACCAGATGCGGTAACAAGAGAATCTGATGTTTATATTATTGACAAAGGTCCAAACCATATTGGACTTGCTACTCAACTTGCAGATACAACCGCATCTGATGGCGTATTCTTTAAACTTGCGGGTGGTGATAATGACGAATTCTTATTAGAAAGTAAGAAAACTCAAGTTACAGGAAATGTCTCAAAGGTTACTACAATTGTAAGCACCTCCGCAACTCACGGGTTACAAAATAATGATTTAATTAAACTTACTGTAAAACCAAATACAGTTGTTGGTTTAGGAACAACTGCAGCTGCACGTATCAAGGTTGATTTGACCGATAATAATCTAATTGTAAATCCTTTAAATATTCCATCATCTAATATCAATCCAGCATCAAATATTCTAACATACAACTCTCATGGATTTGAAACAGGAGATAAAGTATACTATGAATCAAATGATGCTGCTGCTGGTCTAGCATTAAGTTGTTACTATGTAATTAAAGTTTCCGATAATGAATTCCAGTTAGCGGAAACAAAATATGATACTGCAGATAAAGTAGAATATCCAGTTGACATAACATCTTCAGGAACTGGTATTCATACAGTTGGATTGATAAATCCAAGAATAAATGTTATTAGAAATTCTGATCTTACATTCGATCTAAGTGATGAATCACTTAAAGGGTATCAATTAAAAATATACAATGAGAAAGAATTTATAAATGAGTTTGTTACCACGTCTGATAGTGCTGACTTCAATGTCACCACTGAAGGAACGATTGGTATTGGGACAACTGGTACTGCTTCCTTAAAACTTGAATATTCTGAAAGTCTTCCATCCAAACTTTACTATACACTTGAAAAGAACGGATATATAAGCACCTCTGATACATCTATAGCACACTATTCAGAAATTAATTTCCTTGACAGTGAGTATAATGGATCTTATGAAGTTTTTGGAGTTGACCCTGCTTCACCTAAAACATTTAAAATTTCTCCTTATAGATATCCCTCCGTATCATATTATCAGTCATCAGATTGTGATGTTTTATCATACAACACTAAATCATCAAATGCACTGAACGGAAAAATTGCAAATGTAAAAGTTATCTCTGAAGGATACAACTTTGAAGTACTTCCTAAATTTAAAGATGTAACAAGTGAAAATGGAA
>NZRO01000034.1 GCA_002696275.1 Flavobacteriales bacterium | reverse complement strand
TGTGAAACTTCAAAAGTATCTACTTTTAAACAACCCTCAGCATCTGTAACACTCAAGGTATATGTGCCGGCAATTAAATTATTTACTGTCCTTCCAACACCGGTACCAACAGGATTCCATGTGTAGTAATATAAAGGATTAGAAGTATTAGGAGACCCTCCTGAAACACTACCTCCTAAACTTGGATGTACAGATATTCTACCATTATTATTTCCATAACAATCTACATCAAAAATTACACCATTTATTAAAATATCATCAATTTGTGTAATTTCAATTGTATCTCTATTAGTACATCCTTCATATGGTAATCCAAAATTCAAACTATCTCCATACTGAGACTCTAAAACATAAATTCCTGCTGGTAAATTACTCACTACACTACCTGTTCCTACAGAAACACCTGGAGTATTAACGTTTTCCCAGTTATAACTAAAATTTGGATTTGTATTTGGATTTAAAACACTTAAACTTCCCGTACTTGTTCCATAACATAAGACATTTACAACATTAGATTGATTAATTTGTGATATTGTCTGATTGTTATATCCAACTGTTTGTACACCAACTCCACCAAGGTACAAAGAAGAGCTACATCCATTCGCATCCGTCACTACTACAGACCAATTTCCAGAACACATATCTGATAAAACACTATCTCCAATCATATTTGAAGTCAACTGAACACCCGTAATCGTCTCTGTAGAAATTGCTAAATAAGGAGAAGTTCCTCCAGATAAATTAATACTAATTTGTCCGTTACAGCTNCCNTTACAACTCTCATNNNTTAATAANNCNNTATANAGTATATTGTAAATCATCTGGAGTAGTAATATCAAAACTATTATTTACACTGCAATTATTCGTGTCTAAAACAGTCACAGAATAGGTTCCTGCTGATAAATCTAAAATACTGTCGTTTGTAGAACTAAATCCATTTGGACCATACCATTGATATGTTAACGGACCATGATCCGTTCCTCCACCTACAACATACAACATACCATCATCCTCTCCATAACAACTCACATGGTACCCTCCATTATAACTTANAGGATCATAAATAGTAGACATCATTGTTCCTGTTATCGTATCTATATCTCTAGTGTCACTTACCAAACANCCTCGACTGTCCATAACAGTAANAGTATATACTCCNGCTAATAAATTACTAGCCGTTGGAGTAGTTTGAGGAGTTACTGGATTATCGTTCCANTCATACCAATANGGTGGNGTACCTCCATTAGCAAGAGANGTTAAACTTGCTGAATTAACACCTATACAATAAGGTAATATTGTCAAATTATCTAAAATATTAACCTCAAAAACAGGAGGCTCATGAATCAATACAGTATCNANNGANANACAACCCCTAGAATCTANTACCCATACANTATGAATACCTGGCGTCAACGCTCCATTTGTATCTCCAATATAACCCGTTAAAGTACTCAATGGGAANTGATCCCAATAAAATGTATAAGGAGCGGTACCTCCTNAAGCGTAAGCATAAGCTAATCCATCATCATATCCATAACAAGAAATACTATCTATCTCATCCGCCTCTACAANTAAAGGATCAGGTTGAGAGACCAGAATACTATCAAAAACCTCACAACCATAAATATCCTGAGTGGTTAAGTAATAACTACCATAAACCAATCCATTATTAGTAGTACTNACACCTATATCTGTATGNCCATTAGACCAAAAATAACTATAATTAGGAACTCCACCAANAGAACTAGCACTTACACTTCCATCACTTAAACCATAACAACTAACTTCATTATCCAATAAAATAGTAGTTTCTATCTCTGGATTTTCTGGTATATAAATACTGTCCTTAACTATACATCCCCAATCATCTGTTAAAGTAACAACATGATAACCAGAANTCAAGTTAACCGCGTTAGAATTCAACTCTCCATTATCCCACATGAAATAATAATTAGGCATACCTCCACTATAAAATGTTTGAGCAGCTCCATTATCTTCACCATAACATGTAACCATATTACTCAATACTACACTATCAATACTTAAAGCGTCAGTTGGCTCCCCAACTGTTATAGTATAATTTTCTGTACATCCAAAAGCATCGTATAAATGTAAATCATAAGTACCCGTAGACAAATTATACAATGTATCTCTACCAAACTTAAATTGACCCATTCCAGAAGTATACAAACTATCTCCTGAAGGATCAAACCAATAATATCTGTATGGGGCTTGACTACCAGTAGCCTGTGAAACAATCATACCAGTACTATCTCCTTTACACGCAACTCCAAAAATCTGATTNTTACCAACTAGTGGAGTTTGTTGNTGTAAAACCTGCAATGTCGCTACAGTATCACAACCATTTGCATCTGTTACTTTAACAAAATANCTCCCACCTGATAAACCTGTTATACTGTCTCCTAAACCAATAGGTGTATAACTACCATCAAACCACTCATATGAATATGGAGGAGTACCTCCAATAGTTGTAGCGTAACCAGTTCCATCAGAGGTTCCATTACAATTAATTACTCCTGAATAACTTGAAAGTTGTAATGGAAAATTTGGTTCATATACCGTAAAAGAATCAGTAATTACACAATTTCCATTATCTGAGATAGAAATACCATATGTTCCCGCAGATAAGTTATCAAAAACTGTATCTAATGGTTGTGGATTTGTATTTAAAACTCCATTAATATAAAAACTATAAATGGAGATAGAATTATCAAGCTGATCAAGTGTAATAATACCATCATTTCCGTTATAACAACTTACATTCACTACATTATGATCAAAATTTGCTAAACCAACAAATCTTACTGTATCATGACAAATGTCAGGTAGAGGCTGTCCATTGTTAGTCATAGGAGTACTATCAACCATTGTAACAACATATTCGTATGTACCTAATTGATCAGGAATTAACAAATGCTGACCTCCATAAGGTAAATTAGGCTGAATAGTATCAACAGCAGCTCCACCAGACCAAGTGAAATGTGCAGGAGAATAAGTCTGACAATCTATACTAACATTATCTAATCCCCAATGGTCAAACGCGTTTGAAGAAGAGGAAAGCTGTATCCATCTGATCCTAGTAGATGTTGTCTTAGCTGCTAATGGAAGAGCTATATTTACTGTAAACCAATTAACATATGGACTAGCTGCAGAACCACCTACATTGTTTGTATCCGGATCCCAGTAACCTAAACCATTATATGCATAAACTGGATGAGTTGCACAATTTCCAGTTAATGCATTAGGTTGACCGGATCCAGGCGGTGTCCATGGTTGTTCAGGTGTATTATCCCAATTGAACCAAGTAACACCTCCATCAGTTGAATATTGTATTCTAACTCCCTCACAATACAAATCCGGACCTTCGCAAGGACCTGCCTGAGATTGAGTAGCGTATTTCATATCGAATTGCAAATTACTACATTGTGTCAAATCAAAATCAACAGAAGTTAAATTTCTTGGATGAGCTGCGGCATTACCCATCCAAACATAAGCATTATTAGGCACAGGATTTGCTGGAGGTGGCCATGCACAATGTGCGGGGTTATTTATTACTACATTTGCTGAAAGTCCTGTTTGCCAACCATTCCCAAATGTTCCTAACTCAAAGTCGTTATCTAAAAGAGTAGCTTGTTGTGTAGTATAAGCATCAATGACTAAAGTGTCTCCTAATTGAAAACAACTATTTACATTTGTTGTATCTGGCCAAATATAGTTAACTCCAAATACTGTACATTGAGCAGAAATACTTCCACTTACTAATACCGCTATTATAAAACTGTATAATTTTCTCATATTCTATTGTTTACAATCTATTTTTTGTAACTATTATGTTTTTTAAATCAAAGTGAGTTAGAGTCATTACGCGAGATCCTCTTTTTACTTTTGATCCTATGTAAAAACTCTCTTTAAAGTCACAAGTACCTTCCTTCGTTTCTCCTGAAAGGAGCCTTAATTCTCTTTCATCTTCAGCAGAATCTCCTTTTTGCTTACAGAAACCATCTATCCATACTTCCTCCTTCCAGAGGACATAAACAGAATAATCATTCGTGTTGGAAATTCTAAACGTAAGTAATTCATTACCAGAACATTCTATCGTTCTAGTTTCAAATTTTACACCATCAATGTCCTTATAAAACTCCCATTCAGACTGCTGTGAAAAAGAGATAAAACTCCAAAGACATGCAAATAGTACAAGTAATTTTCTCATAATTTAATTTTTTACAAATTTACAAAATAATTATCTTTCATATATATAATGTGTCAAATAATGTTATTCGTTCATCTAACGAATCAATGTAACACTTCCATTTTCCTCAAAATTAGAACCATCCATTCCAGTAGCTTTCATTCTATAAAAATAAACTCCTTCTTCTGCTTCTCTTCCGTTATAACCTCTACCATCCCAAGCTTCATTTATGTCGTCCCAATGATAAATTCTTTCCCCCCAACGATTAAAAATCTCAACATAAATCCCATTCAACATCCATTCGTTAAAATGGAAAAAATCATTTACACCATCATTATTTGGTGTAAATACATTAGTTAAATCATAACCCTCCACATCAACAACTTTTATAATTGTATCATTACATAGATTGCCTAAAATACTATCATGGGCAACCATCATAACCTCATACTCTCCTTGATTAACATAACTCATTTGAACTTCCTGTAAAAAAGTTAGTGTTTTAGTGGAACCATTACCAAAATCCCAAAAATACAAATGTCCTCCAACCGAACTATTTTCTGCTTCAAAAACAAATGTTTCTCTTCCAAAGTTAGATACTGTAATAAAATCCGCGATTATCTGATTGGGCTCAAGAACTTCGAGTACAGAATCTACATCACAATTATTAAAATCCGTCACAGAAACTAAATATTCCCCTGCATCTAAATCATAAACTACAAATGGATCTAGTTGATTCACCTGACCTTGCTGAACTAAATCTCCATCTTGATCTACATAATAATTATATGGTGGAGTTCCACTTAATAAATTAATCTCCATTATTCCATCACCCGAATGAAAACAACTCAGATTGGAAATATTCTGTTGAATTTGGATCCTACCCGGCTCACCTAATTTTACAGAAGATAATGTATCAGAATAACAATTATTAGCATCTACTACCCAAACATCATAATCAGAAGCAGGCAATTCAGATATGGTGTTACCGATAGTGGAATATAAAGAAGATTGATCATCTGAAATATAAATTGTATATGAAGGAGATCCTCCATTTACATTAAAAGTAAATTCACCCAATCTATCTCCATAACAAATATTATCTAGTATATTAATTACATCAACAATTATCTCAGATGATTCTTTCATTACAATGGTATCAATAGCAGGCCCACAATTAAAACTATCCGAAACATAAACTAAATAACTTCCAGAAGAAAGTCCACTTGCATTTTGAGAGACCGAAACAGTATCTAGATTTGTATCTACCCATATATAACTATAATCTGGCATACCTCCAATTGCAGTTGTTGTTAGCACCCCATCACTACCATTATAACAGCTAACAATATCGATTATCGAAGATTGAGTTTGAATTGGATCTGTTAATTCAACCAAATCAATAGTATCAATTTGTGTACAAGAAGCAGAATCAGTTACCTTAACTATATGAGGAATAGCATATAATTCAGATATTGAACTTGTTGTTTCTAAAGTTGGAAGCCATAAATAATCATAAGGAAAAACTCCACCAATTACAGAAATTGATAAATGTCCATCACTTCCTTCAAAACAACTAATGTTTTTTATAGAATCATGATGAATAATAATTTCATCGTATTGATTAATATTAATTATAGCACTATCCAAACATCCATAAGTATCCATTACATATATATTATATTTTCCAGAGTTTAAGTTTGTAAAAGAATCTAATGAAGACCAAGTATTCATACTATCAATTGAAAATTGTACGGGTAAATCTCCTCCATTTAAATCTATGTCAATAAATCCATCATGAGACCCAAAACATAAAGGATCCGAAGAATAAACAAGAGTGTCAAAAGACAATGGATTTGAAGCATTTAAAGCATCTACAATAGTCACACTTTGAGTTACCCATAAAGGAGAAGAACTACAGAAATTCGCATCTGTTACATCAATAAAAATAGTATCATAAGTTAGATTAAAAATAGTATCTCCAAACCCACCTCCTGAATTTCCAGAAAATCCTGAATAAGAATCCCAAAGATGATTATAAGGAGGAGTACCGCCTATAATTTCTAAATGAATCTCTCCGTCATGCGACACCCCCATACATGTTTCCGGTTTTTTACTTATAATATCAAACTGTAAAGTGTCTGGATGATCAATAAATATACTATCTGATACAAAACAATTTGCAGAATCAGTAATACTTACATAATACCATCCTTTACTTACACTATCAATAACTTTAGTTGTATCAAATGTAGACCACAAATATGAATAAGCTGGAACACCTCCCACCCCACTAATCTCAACTACTCCATCATTTCCATTGAAACAACTTATAGACTGTAAATTAAAAGAATCGATCTTTAAACTAGAATCAGCAATAACGATAGTATCTGAGACTACACAAGCATTAGCGTCTACTATTTGTATTTCGTAATTAGAATTACAAAGTGAATATAAAGTATCATATGATAACAAAACTCCTAGAGGAACATTCTCATCCAAATCTTTTAAATAATAATAATATGGAGAAATCCCTCCAGATGGTGGATTAGGTAAATAGATAGAACCATTACAAGAATCATCCAAAATACATCTAACAGGATTTATAACAGGTAAATCAAAGAAAATTGGACTAGGCTCATCAATAAATTTGACTGTAGAAGAATCTATACACGTACCAGAATTTGAAGTCGCGATAACTCCATAAAACCCAGATATAAGGTTATTAAAATAAATCCCTGTATCAAGTGTAAGTTGTGGGGTGAAGAAAGTATACCTATGTAATTCGTAAATGTAACAATTATCTGGAAAATAGACCTTGAATGTTCCATTCGAGTCTCCATTACATACAACATCTGTAACACCAACAGTTAAATTAATATTTGGAGTAGAATCGGCTTTTAAAATAATTTCAATACTATCCAAACAAGAATTTGTATCTTCAATATAAATCAAATAAGCACCTCTTGTAAGAGAATCAAAGATATTAGAAATCTGATCTGTATTAAAAGTATCGATGGTGTATATACCTATAGAATTTGAAAGAGAAGAAAACACTGATATTTCACCATCAAATCCACAACAACTTTCATTTTTCGTAATCACAGAATCAATTTTTGGATTTGGTGTTTTACCTATGTAAATATTTCCATAGTTATATGTACACAAAGAATCGTCTTTGACTATCAAATAATAATTTCCTTCTGACAATGAATCTATCAAAAGTGTATCTGAATAAATAGTACTAGAAAATGTAACTCCACTATCTATGGAATATTGATATCCTCCATACCCATTTTGTAGAAACAAAGTAATCGAACCATCATCTAATCTACATGTTTCTAAGGAGGAATCAATATCTAAAATAATATTAGTATTCAAATTAACTAAAATAGAATCTAGAGATACAATACAATTCAAATCATCAGAAATAGTAACATTATAACTTCCCTCACTCAGTTCTTCAAACAAATTTATCAACTGAGAAGTTGAACCTAAGGTATAATTTATAGGGGGAAAATTAGTAGTAGAAAAAATTTCAATACTACCAAGATTTGTAGCGCAAATTTCATCTACAATTTTAATTGAATCTATACTTAAATCATTCTCAACAATCTGAATGTATTGATTGGAAACACATGGTAAAAATCCATTTCCTGTATCTACTTCAATCATAAAAGAATGCCATCCTACAGGATAAGAAATAGAGGTATCTCCTACATAGAATATATCTGCACCAATTACTGCTCTATAAATAAATGTAGTGTCTGTATTAATTGTCTCTAAGGAAAATGCAGTTACAGATCCATCACATATTGTGTCACCATACAATGAAAACACATTTATTTCTGGAGTTATAATTGAAAAAGAAATGGTAGTATCTGGACATGCATTAGGAAGCCCTAAGCTGTAAGCATTAAATGTGTAATCTCCTTCAGCTAAATTTAAAGCAATTGTATCGGAACTCAAGGTATCTCCATTGGAGTTTGACCATATAAATAGTGGGTATGCATTATTTGTTTTTTTCACAATTGCAATACCACTACTATCATTATCACAGAAGATATTTGTAACTTCAACTTCAGGGCTACATGGGGGTTCAAAATCTACGACATCACATTTTACAACATTACATCCATTCGCGTCTACAATACTATCGCAATAAACCCCAACACACAAATTAGTCAAATTAGGAGAGTTAGACACAAAACCTGAAGGACCTGTCCAAAAATGATTTATTGGCGCTACTCCACCATTTACAATAGAGTTAATTTGTCCATTACAACTTGTTGAAGAAGTTGTAAAAATAATATTATTATTAGTAGAAATTGGAGTAGGATTTTGAACATTTATTGGAGGGGAAGCGGAAGAACATCCTAAGTCATCTATTATTGTATATCTATAAATTCCACCATATAAATTACTAAAAGTGAAAAATGTATCTGCAATGATTATGTTGGTGACTAAATTCCAACTCATAGTTATTGAATCCTGAACCTCTAATTGATATGTAAATGGACTAGAACCAAAAACAGAATTAATCACAATCTGTCCATTTGCATCACCATAACATATGGGTGGAACAGAACTAAAAACCCCTAATCCACATGCCTGATTTGCATTAACAATTATTGTATCATAAAAAGTACATCCCACAGAATCTGTAATTTCAAGAAAATAAATTCCTGAAAATAAATTAGAAATATTTTGACTAACTGATGAATATCCATTTGGTCCTGACCAATTAAATGTATATGGTAAAATACCACCACTAGGCAATAAATTTACAGAACCATCACCTATCAAAGGGGTTGATGAATTTTGAATTATTACCGAATTTATTATTTGAGTTGGCTCTTCTATCACTAGAGAAACAAATGGATATCCAATGGTGTCATAACATTGATTTGCAGTATCTTCTAAAATGACCCTAAAAGTGTCAGCTGGTAAACTTGTAAAAGGAACGACAGTTACCGCAGTATACTGTCCAGGCGCAGGAACTTGACCAACAGATTGCCAACCTCCATTTAGTGGAAAACTAGAATTATACATCTCTAAAAAATAATGATAAACCCCTCCTCCACTATCCACCTCTACAGTAATAACTCCATCATTAGATCCATAACATTGAACATCTGATACTGATACTAAACTTAAATTACAAGAAGTATTATTTTGAAAATCTTCTAAGAAACTTAAACCTGAACTATTAGATATTAACTCCAGCGGCAAAAATACTAAAGATAAATACGCAGAAAGTATATAAATAAAAGTTAGAAACTTTAAAAAAGATCTTCTCATGTTATTAACATTTTTATTTAAAACTATACTCATCTATCTAGTAAAACCAATATGCAAAAGTACAAAAAAAATTTGATTTAAGAGCTTAGAGTTGATAGATTTCCTTAAATTTGAAATCCCATAAAAAAGTTAATGTTAAATTATTTACAAGAATTAAATAACGATCAAAGAAAAGCTGTTGAACAAACAGAGGGATCAAGCATGATTATTGCAGGTGCTGGGTCTGGCAAAACTCGTGTTCTCACATACAAAATTGCTCACCTTCTAAAACATGGAGTAAACCCCTTTAATATACTTGCTCTTACATTTACAAACAAAGCGTCAAAAGAGATGAAAGAAAGAATTGATAAAATTGTTGGAGGAAATAAATCAAAAAGCCTATGGATGGGGACTTTTCATTCAGTTTTTTCAAGGATACTAAGAATCGAATCTGACAAGATTCACTATCCACGGAACTTTACTATTTATGATACTGCCGACTCAAAAAGCCTCATCAGAAGTATTATAAAAGAATTAAATCTAGATAAAGACATATACAAGGTTGGAACGATTCAAAATCGAATATCATCTTTAAAAAATAACTTTATAACTCCTAATAGATATAAGGACTACCCTGAACTGACGCAAACAGACCAAAAGGCTAAGAGAACTGAGTTTGGAAGAATCTATCATTTATATGTTCAAAGATGCTTTAAATCTGGAGTAATGGACTTTGATGATTTACTAATAAAAACTTACAAACTATTAGAAGATTTTCCAGAATCTCTATATAAATATCAAAATCAATTTAAATATATTTTAGTAGACGAGTACCAAGATACAAATCACATACAATACCTTATAATAAAAAAACTTGCCGCTTTAAACGAAAACATATGTGTTGTAGGGGATGACGCACAATCTATATACGCTTTTAGAGGAGCTAACATTCAGAATATTTTAAATTTCAAATTAGATTATCCTGACTATAAACTCTATAAATTAGAACAAAACTACAGATCTACTAAGAACATAGTAGAAGCAGCAAACTCTCTTATAAAACATAATGAGAAACAAATAGAAAAGGAAGTTTGGACTAACAATAAAATGGGAGATGAAATTATTATTTGTGAATCTTCAACCGACAATGATGAGGGAAGATTAGTTGCAAACACTATTAAAGAATTGTTATCTGATAGAAATTATAATAATTTCGCAATATTATATAGAACAAATGCACAATCAAGAGCTTTAGAAGAGGCTCTTAGGAAAGTAGGAATTCCTTATAAAATTTATGGTGGACTTTCTTTTTATCAGAGGAAAGAAGTAAAGGATTTATTATCATATTTTAGAATGGCTATAAACCCTAATGATGAAGAAGCTTTAAAAAGAACTATTAACTATCCAGCTAGAGGTATTGGAGCGACAACAATACAGAAATTAATTATTGCTGCAAATGAAAATGAAACTTCTATTTGGGATATAATTTCAAAAATTGAATATTTAAATCTAAAAATAAACGCTGGAACTAGAAGAAAACTTTCTGAATACGAAACTTTAATTAAAAGTTTTTCCTCTCAAATAGAAACAAAAAACGCCTATGATATCGCGGAGATCATCACTAAATCTTCCGGACTCTTTTCTTTGTTAAATTCTGACAAAACTCCAGAGGGTATTAGTAGATTTGAAAACATACAAGAGCTGCTAAACGGAATCAAAGATTTTACTGAAAATTATGATGGAGATTTATCTCCAATCTTATCAGAATTTATGAAAGAAGTAGCTCTATTAACGGACTCTGACAATGAAAAGAAAGAAGACTATAATAAAGTAACCCTAATGACTATTCACGCCTCAAAAGGTCTAGAATTCCCCCATGTTTTTGTTGTAGGAATGGAAGAAGGTCTTTTCCCATCCATGATGAGCGGAAATAGCCAGTCAGAACTTGAAGAGGAAAGAAGATTATTTTATGTTGCAATAACTAGAGCGAAAAAACGACTATTTTTATCTCATGCAAACATCAGATTTAAATGGGGACAATACATAGACTCTGAAGAAAGTAGATTCTTATCTGAATTAGATCCACAATTTGTAACAAGAAGGAACTTTGCAAAATCTCATGAAACGGAAATAAAACCACATGAGATTTTTGTGAAAACAAGAGCAGAAAACAAGGAGCAACTTGTACCCAAAAAATTTGCAAAGATAAACTCTAAAAAAAAATATAACATCAAAAGTGACCTAACTAATTTACAGAATGGACAAGTTGTAAAGCATTCGAAATTTGGTACTGGAAAAATTATAAGTATCGAAGGAGAAGGAGGAAATAAAAAAGCAACAGTATTCTTTAATGGTATAGGAAAAAAACAACTTTTGCTGAAGTTTGCAAAATTAGAAATTGTGAAATAAATAGATATTTATAGGGCCTTTTATACATTTTCATTTTACCTGTTTTAGTTTTTACAATCCTAAAATTAAAATCTATTTATTTTTTTATTTGTAATTGATTTTTTGAAGAAAATGATTATAAAGGTTCTATCATACCTTTTTTATTTTAACAACTGTCGTACTTTATTCTCATCTTCCTTAAGAACCTTTTTTAATTCTTCAACGGATGAAAATTTCTTTTCTTTTCTTATCTTTTTGACAACCGATACCTTTAAATCTTCTCCATATATATCTAAGTTAAAGTCTAAAATATGGACCTCAATACTCTTTTTTTGTGAGTCAAATGTTGGATTAAACCCAATATTCATCATTCCTTTAAATTCTTTTGACCCTATATTGACACAAACAGCATACACTCCATCATTAGGTAATAGTTTCCATTTATTGTCTATCTTTATGTTTGCGGTTGGATATCCTATTTGCTTACCAATCTTCTTTCCTTTCACTACCGCCCCTCTGAAACTAAAGTAATGCCCTAAATAATTTTTAGCTTCTTCAAATTTATCTTCAGTAATAGCTTTTCTTATTTTTGTAGAACTGATAGCTATACCCTCAAATTTCTGTGGTTCTATTTTTTCAATTTCATAAGAATATAGGCTTGATAGATTAACTAGTTCCTCAAAATTACCTTCTCTATTTCTTCCAAAATGATGATCGTACCCAATAATTAATTTATGTACCTTTAATGTATTCACTAAGATATCTCTTACAAAATTCACGGACTTTATTCTTGAAAATTCAGGTGTAAACTCTTGTATAATAAAATGTTTCAAGCCATAATCTTTTAACATTTCGCACCTCTCCTCTATTGTACTTAGTAATTTCAATCTCTGATCATCCGGAAACAACACATGTCTTGGATGTGGATAGAAAGTAAGAAGAACACTTTCCCCACCATTTTTATCTGCATATTCGTTTAATTGTTTAATAATAGATTGATGTCCAATATGAACCCCGTCAAAAGTACCAAGAGTAAATATAACCTTAAAATCTGGAGAAAACTCCTCTACAGAATTATAAATCTTCACAAATTTCTAACTTAATTTTTATGTTAAAAAACTGTTCAAAATTAAACATAAATTTATTTACAGACTTTATATATTCAAACAAATAAAAAACATTAGATTTGCATCGATGATTTAAATAGCTTTTTTACAAAAATTCAAAACAAGAAAACATGTCAAAAAATATAGGTAAAGTATCTCAAGTAATTGGTCCTGTAGTGGATGTAATATTTGAAGATAATTCAACTGAACTTCCTCATATCTATGATTCATTAGAAATCAAAAGAGAAAATGGAGATAAATTAATTTTAGAATGTCAACAACATATTGGAGAAGACACTGTTAGAGCTATTTCTATGGAAACTACTGACGGAATCAGTAGAGGAACTGAAGTTCTAGCGACTGGAGCTCCTATAAAAATGCCTGCTGGAGAAGATATCAAAGGAAGAGTATTTAATGTAATTGGAGATGCAATTGACGGTATGGAAGATTTAGACAAAACCTCTGGACTTCCTATTCACAGGGAAGCCCCTAGATTTGAGGATTTATCTACAGCAACTGAAGTATTATTTACAGGTATTAAAGTAATAGACCTAATTGAACCATATGCAAAAGGAGGGAAAATTGGTTTATTTGGAGGTGCTGGAGTTGGTAAGACGGTACTTATTCAAGAGTTAATTAACAACATTGCAAAAGGACATGGTGGCCTTTCAGTATTTGCCGGTGTAGGAGAAAGAACTAGGGAAGGAAACGACTTACTTAGAGAAATGTTAGAATCAGGAATTATTAATTATGGAGAAGATTTTATTCACTCTATGGAAGAAGGTGGTTGGGATTTATCTAAAGTAAACAAGGATAAAATGGGAGATTCGAAAGCAACTTTTGTTTTCGGACAGATGAATGAACCACCTGGTGCAAGAGCTAGAGTCGCTCTTTCTGGTTTAACTATTGCAGAGTACTTTAGAGATGGAGAAGGAGATGGAAAAGGAAGAGATGTACTTTTCTTTGTTGACAATATTTTCCGTTTTACTCAAGCCGGTTCAGAAGTATCCGCTCTATTAGGAAGAATGCCTTCTGCTGTAGGTTACCAACCTACATTAGCTACAGAGATGGGTACTATGCAAGAGAGAATTACATCAACAAAAAATGGCTCTATTACTTCTGTACAAGCAGTATATGTACCAGCTGATGATTTAACTGACCCTGCTCCTGCAACAACATTCGCTCACCTTGACGCAACCACAGTTCTTTCTAGAAAAATTGCTGAATTAGGTATTTATCCCGCTGTAGATCCATTAGATTCCACTTCAAGAATTCTAACTCCAGAAGTTGTTGGTGAAGAACATTATAAATGTGCTCAGGATGTTAAAGAGATTTTACAGAGATACAAAGAATTACAAGATATTATCGCTATTTTAGGAATGGATGAATTATCTGATGAGGATAAATTAGCTGTACATAGAGCAAGAAGAGTTCAAAGATTCCTATCTCAACCATTCCATGTTGCAGAACAGTTTACAGGACTTCAGGGAGTTCTTGTAGATATACAAGACACTATTAAAGGGTTTAACATGATTTTAGACGGTAAAGTTGACCAGTATCCTGAAGCGGCTTTCAATTTAGTAGGTTCTATTGAAGAAGCGATTGAAAAAGGCGAAAAAATGCTTGCTGAAGCTAAATAATTGTTGAATTATGTTTTTAGAAATAATTACACCAGAAGAAAAACTATTTGAAGGAGAAGTAAGTTATGCTAAATTCCCAGGTACAGATGGTGAATTTGGAGTTTTAAATAATCACGCTCCCATTATTTCTACTCTTACAAAGGGAACTATTGAAGTAACTGATGCCAATAATTTAAGAAATAGTTTTGAAATAAATGGTGGAGTAATTGAATTAAAAAACAATAAGATAATTGTTTTATCAGATTAATCAAATCTTTTCATTTTGGCATATAAAATTTGGAGTTTAATTTTCATTTTTTCTCTCTCCTGTAGTCATAGTGATAATAGAAAATTTCATGACTACAAGGAAGGTGATTTGCTTTTTCAGGACTTAGACTCTTCTCCTATATGTGATGCCATAGAATTAGTAACACCTGGATATAACGACTTTAATATTTCTCACATAGGAGTCATAGTAAATGATGATAATGAACTAAAAGTTTTAGAAGCAATACCTAATTCAGTGCAACTTACCAAGATTGACTCTTTTCTCCTAAGGTCATTAGACTCAAACAACCAACCTAAAGTTATGATTGGGCGTTTAAAAAATCAGTACAAAAAACATATTCCTCAAGCGATAAATTTTATGAAAGAAAAAATTGGAGATAAATACGATAACGAATTCATAATAAACAACAATATGTATTATTGTTCAGAATTAATATATGAAGCCTTTGAGAAATCAAATGTTTTTGAACTAAAACCAATGACTTTCATTCATCCTAAAACAAATGACACTTTAGAAATCTGGAAGAATTATTATAAAAAATTAAATATTAAAATTCCAGAAGGAAAATTAGGTATTAACCCCGGAATAATGTCTACTTCGAATAAAATTAATATTATACATGAGTTTGGAGTGTTTTCAAAATCTAAAAATTAAATCATAATTTTTTATTTAACCTGTGTCTTTGCGAGTCTCTTTTAGTTCTAAATATTAGCTTATTTTTAAACGCGGATTCTAAATCAATATTTGTCTGATTTGCTAAACAAATAAGTACAAAAAGAACATCTGACATTTCCTCTGCAAGATTAGAACTCTCTCCTTCTTTAAAAGATTGTTCTCCATATTTTCTAGAAATTACCCTAGCAAGCTCTCCAACTTCTTCGGTTAATATAGCCATATTCGTTAGCTCATTAAAATATCTCACTCCATGTTTTTTTATCCAGTCATCTACTTGTTTTTGTAATTCTTTAATTGTCATTATTCTTTATTTTTAGTATCAATAATAATAGTTACAGGACCATCATTCAATAAGTTCACTTTCATATCTGCCCCAAACTCTCCGGATTGTATTTTTTTTCCAATTGCATTCGATAAATTCTCTATAAATCGCTCATATAAAGGAATGGCTTGTTGCGCCTTTGCAGCTTTTATATAAGAAGGTCTGTTTCCTTTTTTTGTTTTTGCGTGAAGGGTAAACTGACTTACTACAATAGCATTTCCATCTTCCTCAATGATAGATTTGTTCATTTTTCCATCTGCATCCGAAAAAATACGAAGTTGGGAAATTTTGGTTGATAACCAAATAACATCTTCTAAATTATCGTCTATTCCAATTCCAAGTAAAATAAGAAACCCTTTATCAATTTCTGCAACAAGCTGATTATTTATTTCAACAGAAGCTTCACTTACTCTTTGTATAACTGCTCTCATCTAATATCCTGTTGTTCTGTATTTTTCTTCTTCCTCTTCTAACATGCTTAAATAACTAAAATATCTACTTTCAGCAATTTTATTTTGCAATACAGCTTGTTTGACTTTACAGTTTGGTTCATTTTTGTGTATACAATTATTAAACTTGCACTCTCCTTTCAATTTAAAGAACTCAGGAAAATAATTTGTAATTTCATTCTTTTCAATCTCTACTAAACCAAAACCTCTAATACCTGGAGTATCAATGATGGAAGCTCCAAAATCTAATTCGTATAATTCAGAAAAAGTAGTAGTGTGTTGTCCTTGACTATAACTTACTGAAACCTCTTTGGTATTTATATTTAATCCATCTTGTAGAGAATTAATAAGTGTCGATTTTCCAACTCCTGAATGACCAGAAATCAAGGTTATCTTTCCTTTCATAATCTCCATAACATCAGATAAATCATCTTTAGTAGCAGAAATAGAAATACATTTATATCTGATATTAGAATAAATAGATATTAATTCAGTATGTTTTTTTTGGTCTTCCTCAGAAAACAAATCTATTTTATTAAATAAAAGAATTACATCAACTCCAAATGCATTTGCAGAAACAAGAAAGCGATCTATAAAATTAGTAGTTGTAATAGGATTTTTGATAGTGATCATGAGAATAGCTTGATCAATATTTGAAGCGATAATATGAGTTTGTTTAGAAAGATTTACTGATTTTCTGATAATTGCATTTTTCCTATCATATAGCTCAATAATCATAAAGGTATTATCAGACTCCTCTACTTTTACTCTATCCCCAACTACAACAGGGTTAGTACTCTTAATTCCTTCTGTTCGGAATTTTCCCTTCAATCGGCATTCTAGTATTTGTCCGGATTCGGATTTTACCTGATACCAACTTCCCGTTGACTTTATCACTGTTCCCTTCATTTATGCAAATATATAATAAGTATTATGTTGTTTTGATACTTTTCTGCAATGAAGATTCCTTGAATGGCCTTCTCTGCTTCCACTTTTTCATCTTTATATTCTTAATTAATGGATTAAATAAAAGGTTTAGAAAAATATTAGTAAACTTAATATAGATAAAGTTTTTTTCAGGAACAGCTCCAAAATTACTTTTAAATTCATTAGCTGTTCTGCCTAATATTAATTTAGTAGATTTTTTTACAATCGCAGTTGAAATATGATCTAAAATCATTCTAGCATAAATCGGAATATTGATATTTAAAGTTTTATCAAATCCAACATAATTTGTATGTAATTCTGATTCTTGGATTGAATAAGTAGAAAAACCAACTAAACGTTCTTCTAAAAAATAACCTTTAACTGCAAGATATTTTTTTAAAACCAGAGATGAAAAAGTTTTAACATTAAATTGGGGACCATTAAAATTAGATGTTGAAACAACTTGGTCTAGTAAGTCCTGTATTAAAATATAATTTTCATCTATAAATTCTTTTGATAAATGTCTAATTTCTAAATTATCTGTGGATTTAAGTATTTTTTTAAACTTGTACCTATATTTTTTTTTTAATGCAAATAAATAATCTTCCATTGAATTCCAATTATTATCAATATTTAAAATCATATTTCCCTCAATTTCAACCTTAGTTAAACTAATTTTGGTATTAAAGGAATTGTATAAATTTTCTGGTAAAACTATAACATCAAATTTATACTTTATTTTTTTTAAAATACATTTTAAATCTAAATCATTATTTAATTGAAAATAAGTTTTAGTTGAATCAAAAGTATTAGAAAGTAAGAGCATTTTTATTTCAAAGTATTGTAGAAAAAATCGACTCCAATGTTTTGAATAATTTGTTGCTTTTGAAAAATTTAATTTAAATAAATTAAAATAGAATCTAGATGATTCATTATGAATAAATAAATGAATCAATTTAGAATTATTTGCGGAGTAAGAACTAAGAAAATTAAAAGTTAAATTAGAAGGCATTGAATCATTATCCCAATCCTTAGGAACACAATTAATATTATCTGTAATTTCTAATGAATTAGACTTCATTTGAAATATTCAATAACGAAATATCTGGGAGAATACCAACTCTTCCTGTATATGCTAAATGTCCCAACCCTCTATTTACATAAATTTGTTTGTTATTTTTTTTATATAAACCGGCCCATTCTTTGTACCTATATTTGATAGGACTCCATTTAAATGATGGAATTTCAATACCAAACTGCATTCCATGAGTATGTCCTGACAATTGTAAATCAATATTAAAATCATGATTTAAAATAACTTCTCTCCAATGTGAGGGATCATGTGACATTAGTATCGTGGGGTTATTATTATCTATATTTTCTATTGCTTTATCAAAATCTCCATCCTTATTAAAATTACCAGCTCCCCAATTCTCAACTCCAACTAAATTAAAAGAAGCATCATTAATTTTAACTTCAGTAGATTCATTCATTAACAATTTAAAACCACATTCTTCTTGTGTTTTTATTAAGTTATTAAAGTTTTTAATCCATTTATTTGAATTCCTTTTTATACCAATATAATCACCATAATCGTGATTACCTAATACAGAAAAATTACCATACTTAGATTTTAACTTTTGTAATGATTTTTTAAATGGTCGAATTTCAGTGAATGAATTATTAACTAAATCACCAGTAAACAAAATTAAATCTGGATTTTTAGAATTTATTATATCAATAGCCTCTTCTAATTTTTCTATACTTTCAAAACTTCCTAGATGTAAATCTGAAATATGAACTATTTTGAAATTATTTAAAGAATTTGGCCAGTTTTTGATCTTAATTTTTTGAGTATAGACTTTAAATCTATAACGATTTACAATCATTCCATAAGTTAGAGTTGAAAAAACAGCTGCCGCTGTAAATAATGAGGCATTCTTTAAAAATTTTATTCTACTAAGATCTACTTTATCTTCATTAGATTGAAATAAATTAAAAAACACCTTAAATAAACGTATTAAATCGTCAATTAACAAAGAGAAAATTCCAATAAATTTAGAAATATAAATTACAAAAATAAGACTAAATATATAAGGTTTCATATTTACAAATTTAGATTCATTTTGATAATCATAGGAATGATAAAACATTATAGAATAAACAACTATACTTAGTATCCAATATAAATATTTATAAAAAGTAATATTGAAAAGTTTTTTTTCAAATAAATCACTATTACTTTGAAAAAAATAAAAATCTATTAGTAGAAGAAAAATTAAGGGGATAAAAATAAAATAATTCAATTTGTGAAATTTGTAAATTTTTTAATTGTTTTTTAAAAATCTATACGAATATGTTTTCTCTTGTGAAATAAATTGAATTATATAAAGTCCATCAATTAGGAATTGAACATTAATTTTATCTTTCAATACTGTAGATTTAGCAACTAGTTCGCCAGAAATTGAAAATATTTTATAACTATTGAAATTATTTTCAGAAAGTTGAATTAATTTATTTTGATTATCATAGTATACGGAAGATTCTTTAGTATTACTGATATTTTGAACATCAGTTGAAATCTGTAAAGATTGATTAATTCCATTTATTATTGACAATTCATCAATCTGATTATTTTTGCCATTATAATATACTTGTTTATTTGGACCAATCACCACAACTTTTGGCATACCTGATCCTCCATAATCATTCATATCAATAAGTGGACTAGAAAATGTAGCATCTGGTGATAATTGATAACTTGTGTTCCATGAATTCAAATAATTACAATCTGAATTTGCGTAATCATCAACTATATAATATTTAACTTTTCCAGGATGCGAAATGTTAAAAGATTGTACCGCATTCTGCGCGTATTCAGCACCAAGCGCGCAAGGACCGCATGGCATAACCCAACACAATACAACAACATAACCAGCATCTAATTCAGAGTATAAGTTATAAGATGTTCCATTACAGTCATCCGAAGTAAAATCAGTTGCTGTTTGTGCAGTGCAAAAAACAGTAGTACAAATTAAAATCAGAATATTAAAAATATTTTTGTTCATAATAAATTATTTTTTCGGTTTTCGTTCGTATTTACAACAGTAATGAAGTTCTTCATACACTTCATCCTTAGCTCTGTATTTTTCAGTGTCATATCCTATATCAGCAATGGTTTTTTGTATTTCATTGGAAGATGTAAGATTTGGATTAAATTTAACTTTCATTGTTTTACTTAACATATTCCATCTAACCGACTTTACACCCTCCACTGATTTCGCGGTCGTTTCAATTAAAGTTTTACACATATCACAATTTCCAGAAACTTCAAAAACATCTTTGACATTTTTTATTTTTTGGGCACTTATCTGAAAACTAAAAATGGAAATAACAATAAATAATATTAGCTTGTACTTTTTCATAAAATCATTTAAAATTTATGCAAATTTAACTAAAAATAAGATATAATATTGAACACAAAAAAACTATCTTTTTAATTCAAATATATATACTGAAAAATCACACAAAATTACCGACTATTTTATGCAAATTATCTGATTTGTCCAAGTATTCTATCTTTTAATATTACCTTTATCTTCTTGTTCATTTCTACAACTTTAAAGACTTTACAAAAAAGATTTCGGAAAATACGTTTTGATTTCGTCATCTGCCTCCATTAAGGAGTGGTATTTGCACCCTGCCTTATCAGGGTTGCCAAGACATCATAGGGCCCTTCCCTCCGTCTTTCTTGATAAGTCTAGTACAAAATAATAACAAAAAAATTAACTTCCAAATTTGTAAATAGAATTATTATTTTTCTATATTTGTGGTCCAAAAGTGGAAGGATTTGGCCTATTGCAACCACTAGAAAAAATGCTAAAACAGCAAAAACTCTTTTAAAGAAATCAACACTGCCAAATCCGACATTTTTTTACAAAAAGTATTACTAATTTAAATAAATTAAGAAATGTCATATTATTTTACATCCGAATCAGTTTCCGAAGGACACCCAGACAAAGTTTCAGATCAAATTTCTGATGCACTTTTAGATAATTTTCTAGCACAAGATCCAAATTCCAAAGTTGCATGTGAAACTTTAGTAACAACTGGTTTAACTGTTTTATCTGGAGAAGTAAAAACTAAAGGATATGTAGATGTACAAAAAGTAGCAAGAGAGGTAATCAGAAAAATTGGATATGTAAAGTCAGAATATCAATTTGATGCCGACAGTTGTGGGGTAATCTCTGCAATTCACGAACAATCACCAGATATTAGACAAGGAGTAGTTGAAGGAGAAGGATTACACCAAGAGCAAGGTGCGGGAGATCAAGGAATGATGTTTGGATATGCGACTAATGAAACTGAAAACTTAATGCCTTTAGCACTAGATATATCTCATAAAATATTAATAGAGTTAGCAGCTATAAGAAAAACAGGAGAAGAAATGGCGTATCTGCGTCCAGATTCAAAATCTCAAGTTACTTTAGAGTATAATGACGATCATTCTCCTAAAAGAATTACTGATATTGTGGTTTCAACTCAGCATGATGATTTTGATTCAGAACAAGCAATGCAAAGACAAATTGAGAATGATGTAAAAAATATATTAATCCCAAGAGTTAAGGAACAACTATCTGAAGAAAATAAGTCCTTATTTGGAACTGAAAAATATCATGTAAATCCTACAGGAAAGTTTGTAATTGGAGGTCCTCATGGAGATACGGGGCTTACAGGAAGAAAGATTATTGTAGATACCTACGGGGGAAAAGGAGCTCATGGTGGTGGAGCATTCAGTGGAAAAGACCCATCAAAAGTAGATAGGTCCGCAGCTTATGCTACAAGACATATTGCTAAGAACTTAGTAGCTGCAGGTGTAGCTGAAAGAATTTTAGTGCAAGTAAGTTACGCTATTGGGGTAGCAGAACCAATGGGGATTTTTGTGGATACTTACGGAACTTCAAAAGTTAGTTTATCAGATGGAGAAATTGCAGAAACAGTAAAGAATATGCCTTGTTTTAACTTAAAACCTGCGTCAATTATTAGAAGATTAAAGCTAAAAAATCCTATTTATTCAGAAACCGCTGCATATGGACATATGGGTAGAGAATCTGAAATTAAAACAGTAAGTTTTAATATTGCGGGGATGGATCAAGATTTTGAAGTAGAAACTTTTACTTGGGAAAAATTAGACTGTCAAGAAGAAACAAAATCAGCTTTTAACTTATAATAAAAATAATTTTTAAGGTCTAAATTGAGTTTTTTTTACATAAAATTATATGAAAAAAACACTGTTAATTTTATTTACTTTTCTTTTGAATTCTGTAACTGCTCAAGTTGAAATGAAGTATAATATAGATTCCAAGGAACTTCCAAAATGGGTTCAATTAATGTATTCAGAAAAAGCTGATGAAGGAAAGATTATAGAGGAATACAACAAATTTTATAGAAAGAACAAGTTTGTAAAGAATCAACACACTCAATACTACAAGAGGTGGATTCGTTCTTTAAGCAGAACAACTAATCTTAACGCAAATTCATCTGAATCAAAAAGCAGTAATCAATGGAAATGCATTGGTCCTTGGGATTTTGATAAAGATGCAAATAGTAGAAGTTATGCTCCAGGATCAGCTCATGTTTATACCGTTGAACAATCCATTAGTAATCCAAATATTCTATATGCAGGAACAGCTACAGCAGGAGCTTGGAAAAGTACTGATAAGGGAGATAATTGGAATTTAATCACAAAAGAACTTACTCTAAATAGAGTATACGCAATTGAGATAGATTTCTTGGATCCAAATGTTGTATATATAAGCGGAAATGGTGGTATTTTTAGATCTTACGACAGTGGATCTAATTGGACTACAATAGGTGACGCTACATTTACTAATCTCTCTCATTCTGTTACAGATATAAAATTAAATCCTACAAATAATTTAGAGTTATTTGTTGCAACAGACGAAGGTTTGTTTAAATCCATAGATAGAGGGGATAATTTTTCCACTATTATGACAGGTAATTTCTTAGAAATTGAATTTCATCCTAATAGTTCTGATACCATGTATTTTGTAAAACAAACTGCCAATAAGACTGAGTTTTTCAGATCAGATGATGGAGGAAATACGATAACATTGTTTTCGAATGGATGGCCAAATCCAAATTCTACAGATGAACAAAAAAGAACAGAAATTGCAATTAGTCCTGCTGATCCAGATAAAATTGTAGCACTTGCAACTGGAAGTGCAAATGGGGGAAGTGGATTGTACGGAATCTATATTAGTGACGATAAAGGGGAAAATTGGACTTTTCAGTGTTGTGGACCTCAACCTGCCGGATTACCAGATAGTATAAATATAAATATGATGGGCTGGCAACCAGATGGATCAGATGATGGAGGTCAATATTATTATGATTTAGCACTAGCTATTAATCCTACTAATGCAGACATTATTCATGTAGGAGGTGTTAACCATTGGATTTCTACAGACGGAGGAGTATCTTTTACTTGCCCATCAAAATGGAGTACTCCTAACAAAAAAGGATATGTACACGCAGATATTCATGATATTAATTATTTTGGGAACGATTTATGGTTTGCTTCTGATGGTGGTATTTTTTACTCTTCAGACTATGGAGATAGTATCTATAAAAAACAAAACGGAATAGCAGGAACAGATTTCTGGGGTTTTGGAGCAGGATTTAAAGACGGAGATGTAATGTTAGGGGGTACCTATCATAATGGAACTTTATTAAAAGATGGTAATACTTATATTAATGACTGGTTATCAACTGATGGAGGAGATAATATTAGAGGCTTTGTTAATTTTGGAATGCCTAGAATTGCCTATAGTGATTATAATGGAAAAATTTTATCAGGTGATAGAAACATAGATATTTCTACATTTTCATTAGCTTTAAAACCCAACGCATCCTATATCATTGGTGAATCTTCACAAATGGAGTTTGACCCTAGATGTTTTAATTGGAGCTATATAGGAAATGACTCTACTCTATGGGTATCGAAAGATAATGCTGCAACTTATAGCCCTATTTATCATTTTGATGATAAAGTAACTTCCGTAGAAGTTGCGTGGAGTAATCCAGATATAATATATGTAGCCACTTGGCCATCTTGGTGGGGAACTAAAAAGTTATGGAGAACAGATAACGCAGGAAAAACTTGGTCTGAAATTACTCCTACAAACATTAATGGACAAGATTGGATTCCATACGACATAACAATTAGTAGTGACAATGAAAATACGCTTTGGATTGCCAGAACATCTATGTACGGAGGAGTACAAGATGCGCAAGGATATGAAGTATTTAAATCAACTGATGGAGGAATAACCTGGGATAACTGGAGTACCCCAACTCTAGATAATATAAATGCTACAAATATTGAACATCAAAGAGGTAGTGATGGAGGTGTATATCTTGGAACAAGAGATGCGGTATATTATAGGAACAACACAATGACAGATTGGGAAATCTATGATAATAATTTACCAAAAAGTACTACTTCAACACAGCTTATACCTTATTACAGAGAAGGAAAATTATTTAACGGAACCAATCGTTCAGCATACGAGATTGAATTTTACGAAAATAGTCCTCCCTCAGCTCAAATATCTGCCGATAGACTGACTATCAATTGTTTAAACGATACGGTTCAGTTTGTAGATCACTCTGCAGTGCGTCATAGTAGTGTAAGTTGGGAGTGGTCCTTCCCTGGAGGAAGTCCTATTGTATCTAATTTAGAAGACCCTATTGTAGTTTATTCTAGTCCTGGAAGTTATGATGTAACTTTAAAAATTACAGACACTTTTGGTACAAGCACCCAAACTATCCCTAATTTTATAACTTATACAGATACAGTATTTCCAATTACAAATTCAAATTCTTTGTATGAAAGATTTGACGGTGGTATTTTTCCTCCGACAAATTGGCAAAATCCTACTTCTTCTTATTCTTGGCAATCTATAGTAGTAGACACAGGAATAAATTGTTTACCCGATACAGTTGCTTATGTAAATCATTATTGGATTGACCAGAGTGGTGAAGAAGCGTATTTAATTTCAAATAAATTAAAATTAGGTGGAGGACAAACTGCAGAAAACTGGTTAATTTACGATTATGCTTACTCTGGATATGCTCCTGGATATGATGATGGATTAAGAATTGAGATCTCAACAGATTGTGGAGCGAGTTGGGACTCTATTTATGGAGCAATTGGACCAGATTTACAAACTACTACATATGTAGGTAACGCATGGTATCCTACATGTGGTAGCTGGGAAACAGATAGTATAAATTTAAGTAGTTGGGGGTTCAATGGAGATACTATTATGATAAGATTTGTTGCTATAAACGATTATGGAAACCGATTTTTTATGGATAATGTAAAAGTGAATGGACAGAATATTTTATCATCGAAGAATGAAGAGATCTCTAATAATTTAAAAATATATCCTAACCCATCCATAGGCGTGTTAAATATAAAAACTAGTCTTAAGGATTCGGAATTATGTATTTTTGATATATCTGGAAGATTAGTACATTATTTAGAGATTGAGAAATACCACACTACTATAAATGTCAAACATATAAAAGATGGTTTTTATATTCTAAGAGCATTTAATGATAAAGAGATGGAGGAAAGAAAACTAATTATACGAAACAAATAATTTTATGGAGTGGTTTGCGGATTGGTTTAACTCTAAGTACTATCATATTCTGTATCAAAAAAGAGATGATAAAGAAGCTCAACAATTTCTATCAATCCTTCAAAAATTTTTCAAAAAAGAAGATCAGATTTTAGATATAGCTTGTGGAAGTGGTAGACATACTATTTATCTTAACAATCTAGGTTATAATACTACTGGAATCGATCTTTCAGAAAAAAGTATAACTTTAGCAAAACAAAAATCTAACAATAAAATTAAGTTTGATGTATGGGATATGCGCAAAGTCTATAAAAAAGAACATTTTGATGTAGTACTTAACCTATTTACATCATTCGGATATTTAGATTCTGAAAAAGAAAATTTTGAAACAATCAAAACCATCAGCAAAAATTTAAAAAATGAAGGAATTCTAATCATAGATTTCTTTAACTCTAAAAAAATAATTTCCAATTTAGTGGAATCCGAACAAAAAACATTATCCGGAATCACATTTAAAATCAATAGAAAAATTGAAGAAGGGTTTATCCTTAAAAATATTCAATTTACAGATAGTGGAAAAAAATTTCAATTTACAGAAAAAGTAAAAGCACTCAAATTATCAGATTTTATAAAACTTCTTAACTTTGCTCAACTTGAAGTAACAAATATCTTTGGTGATTATAAACTAAATGAATACGAACCAGTAGATTCTGACAGATTAATTATAGTTGCAAAAAAATGGAAAAGTTTGTAATAACAGGAGCTCCTGGTACTGGAAAAACTAGCATTATAAATCATTTAAAAACAAAAGGATATAACTGTGTTGATGAGATATCGCGAGAAATTATAAGTGAACAAATTGCTAGCGATGGAGAGATACTTCCTTGGAAAAACCTTTCTGCTTTTTCAGAAAGAGTATTTAAACTCAGAGAATCTCAATTAATTAACTCTAAAAATACACTAATTTTTTTCGATAGAGGTATAGTAGATATTGATGCTTACATGAAATTAGACAGATTAGAAATTCCAAAACATTTAGAAGAATCAATTAAAAAAAATAGATATAACACAGAAGTATTCTATACCCCTATTTGGAAAGAAATTTATATAAATGATGAGGAAAGAAAAGAGAGTATAGAGCAAGCTAAACAAATAGAAAAGAAAATTCTTTCTAGTTACACACTTTACGACTATCAACTAATAAAAGTTCCTAAAGGAAATGTTGAAGAAAGAGCTAATTTTATATTATCTCACATCAAAAAAAATCGTAATATTGCAATAAATTAAAAAAATAAAAAAATGTCAGTATTAGTAGGTAAAAAAGCTCCATCATTTAAAGCTTCTGCGGTTGTAAATGGTGGTCAGATAGTATCTAATTTTTCATTAGATCAATTTTTAGGAAAAAAACCAGTATTATTCTTTTTCTATCCTAAAGACTTTACTTTTGTATGTCCGACGGAATTATTTGCTTTTCAGAATAAATTAGGTGAATTTGAAGACAGAGGAGTAGAAGTTGTTGCTTGTTCAACTGATACGGAACAATCTCACTGGGGTTGGTTGCAAATGGAGAAAAATGATGGTGGAATAAAAGGAGTTACTTATCCTTTGGTTGCAGATACAAGTAAAACTATTTCCGCGAATTATGGAGTTTTATCTGGAGAATACGAAATTGATGAGGAGGAAAACATGTGTGCAAACGGACCTATGATTGCATTTAGAGGTCTTTTCCTGATTGATAAAAATGGTATCGTACA
>NZRO01000033.1 GCA_002696275.1 Flavobacteriales bacterium | reverse complement strand
TACATAACAAGTTAGTAAATTATTTATCTGGAAAAGAAATCTATGTACGAGATTCTTATGCATGTGCTGATCCGAAATACAAAATGAATATCAGAGTTGTAAATGAATATGCTTGGAGTAATTTGTTTACTTATAATATGTTTTTAAGGCCAACCGCAAAAGAAATAGAAAATTTTCAGCCAGAATGGACAATTTTAAATGCACCTGGATTTATGGCGGAGCCTGAAAGTGACGGGACAAGACAACATAATTTCTCTATCTTAAATTTCAGTAAAAAAATGATAATTATTGGAGGTACGGGATATACTGGGGAAATCAAGAAGGGGATCTTTTCTGCTCTTAATTTTATTTTACCATACTATAAAAATGTTTTGTCTATGCACTGTAGTGCAAATGTAGGAAAAGAAGGGGATACAGCTATTTTCTTTGGTCTTTCAGGAACAGGAAAAACAACTCTTTCTGCAGATCCAAATAGAAATTTAATTGGAGATGATGAACATGGCTGGTCTGGTAATAAAGTTTTCAATTTTGAAGGAGGTTGTTACGCTAAGTGTATCGATCTTTCTGCAGAAAAAGAACCTGATATATTTTCAGCAGTTAAATCAGGAGCTTTATTAGAAAATATTTCATTTAAGCAAGGAACTAATGAACCCGACTATACAAATGGAAGCATTACCCAAAATACAAGAGTTAGCTACCCTATTCACCATATTGAAAATATTGCAATTCCTTCCTTAGGATATAATCCTAAAAATATATTCTTCCTAACTGCAGATGCATTTGGAGTATTACCCCCAGTATCTAAACTAACCAGAGGGCAAGCAATGTATCATTTTATATCAGGATACACTGCTAAGGTAGCCGGAACAGAAGCTGGAGTAACCGAACCTCAAACTACTTTTTCTGCTTGTTTTGGAGCTCCTTTTATGCCACTTCACCCCACTAAATATGCAGAAATGCTAGGTAAAAAAATGGAGGAAAGCAATGTAAATGTATGGTTAATAAATACGGGTTGGTCTGGTGGAGAATATGGAGTTGGAAAAAGAATTTCATTAAAATATACTAGATCTATGATTTCTTCAATTCTGAGAGGTGATTTAGAAAATATAAAATACACTAGTCATGATATTTTTGGGTTAAAAATGCCTAATTCTTGCCCAAATGTACCTCATGATATTTTACATCCAAAAAACACTTGGGAGAATAAATCAGATTATGACAAGAAAGCAAATAAACTTGCGGATGCCTTTAATAAGAATTTTGCACAATTTGCTGATAATGCAAATGAAGAGATTTTAGCAGCCGCTCCAAAATCAGTTAAAATAAATATTTTATAGATTCAGTAATTAAGAGAAAATTTAATCACTTATTTTACCTAATTCATGCAATTATTCTTCACTGAAAATACAAAAAAAGACTTTATTCTTACAAATGAGGAAAGTAAACATATTACTAAAGTATTAAGAAAGAAAGCTGGAGATAAGATAAATTTCACAGATGGAAAGGGTAATTTACTTGTATCTGAAATTATAATCTCAGATAAAAGAAATACTCAAGTAAAAGTAATTGAAAAAATATATAAAAAGAAACAACATAATTATCATCTACATATAGCTATATCTCCGACCAAAAATATGGATCGTTTTGAATGGTTTTTAGAGAAATCTTGTGAGATTGGTATAGATGAGATAACACCTATTATTTGTAAAAGAACTGAAAGGAGAAATCTAAAGAAAGATAGATGTAAAAGGATTTTACTTTCTGCAATGAAACAATCTTTAAAATATCGAATTCCAAAACTGAATGACGCTATTAATCTGTCAGATTTTATATGTAAGAAACATGACGAAAATAAATTTATTGCACATTGTGAAGAAGGGGTAAAAATAGAATTGAGTAAAGAAAAGATTGAGGGGAAAATTTTAATTCTAATTGGTCCTGAAGGAGATTTTACCGCAAAAGAAATCGAAAAATCAGAGAATAACAACTTCATTCCAATAAGTTTAGGAACTAGTCGTTTAAGAACGGAAACTGCTGGAATAGTAGCTGTACATACTATTAATTTAACAAGTTAAATTATGAAAAAAAGATTACTGTTTTCATTATTGTTACTTCTTCCGATATTGTCAATAGGACAAAATACCTATCAGATAGCTATTTTAAAATACAATGGTGGTGGTGACTGGTACTCTAACCCTACTTCTTTACCAAATCTAGTTGAATTTTGTAATCAAAATTTAGAAACAAATATTATAAAAGATATCGCGACAGTAGAAGTTGGAAGTTTAGATATTTTCAATTATCCATTTATTCATATGACAGGTCATGGTAATGTTATTTTCAGCTCTAAAGAGGCTGATAATTTGAGAAAATATTTACTATCTGGTGGATTTTTACATATTGATGATAATTATGGTATGGATCCTTTTATTAGACCGGAAATAAAAAAAGTTTTTCCTAATGAAAATTTAATTGAAATTCCGTCAACTCACCCCATTTTTCAACAGAAATATTTTTTTGATAATGGAGTCCCAAAAATTCACGAACATGATAAAAGAAATCCTCAGGCTTTCGGAATTTTTATTGAGAGTGAATTAGTGCTGTTATATACATATGAGACAGACTTAGGAGATGGTTGGGAAGATCAAGAAGTTCATAATAATAGTGAAGAAAAAAGATTAAAAGCTCTAAAAATGGGAGCTAATATTATTGAATTTGTTTTTAATCGAAAAAACTAAATTACATCTCATCAAAGTCTACAACAATATTTTCTGTAGCAGGATGAGATTTACAAGTTAAAATAAATCCCTCTGCTACTTCTTCTTCTGACAATGCATAATTTTCTGTCATAATGGCTTTTCCTTCTATTACTTTTGCTTTACAAGTACAACAAACACCTCCCTTACATGAAAATGGAACATCAGCACCTGCATCCATGGCAGAATCTAGTATACTCTCTCCATTTGAAGATAATTGATATTCAAACTCATCTCCATCCATAATAACAGTAACATTACTGATTGTTTCAGTATTGTCATCAATAGAAGAGTTATCAGAGACAATTTTCTTAATTGGGGTAAATCTTTCAAAATGAATCTTTGTTTTATCTACTCCTTTTTCTAGTAAAAACTCCTCTACAAAGTCAATCATTTCACCTGGACCACAAATAAAATATCCATCAGCGTTTAAAAAAGATTCATTTTTAGATAATTCTTCCAACAATTGTTTATCTATTCTAGAATTTAAACAACCATCTACTTTTTCTCTAGAATAAGTTAAATATTTAGAAATATTCATATTATTAATTTCTTCTAAGAACATACTAGAGCTTTCTGTTTTATTTCCATAAACCAAGGTAAAAACAGCTGAATTTGATTTTATCATACTTAAAATTGGAGTTATCCCACTACCAGCACAAATTCCTACAACTTTTCTCTCGTCAGTTAAACAAAATGTACCTTTTGGAGTCATTACATCTAGAGTGTCACCTACCTTTAATTCTTGCGTTAAAAATGTAGACATTATTCCTCCTTCTACTCTCTTTACTCCGACTGCAATTTCTCCAGAGTTAGGATCACTACACAAAGAGTAAGCTCTTCTAACCTCTTCATTGTTTAAGTTAGTCGATATTGTTATATACTGACCAGCTATAAACTTAAACTCTGATCTTAAATGTTGAGGTATTTCAAATAATATTTCTACCGCTTTTTCTGTAACATTATTTATTTGATTTACTTTTAATTGATGTAATTGACTCATTTTTATAATAATTTTTGCAAAAATATCAATTTAAAATATAACTAACTTTATTTTGTATTAAATATCAATAATTCCATTAATAGATTTTTAATAAATTTGCAATAACTAATTCTAATATTATGAACGAAATTAAATTTCAAGAAAAGATTGACTCGGAAAGAAAGATAGAGCCAAAAGATTGGATGCCAGAAGACTACAGAAAACACCTAATTCGTCAAATATCTCAACATGCTCATTCTGAAATTATTGGGATGCAACCTGAGGGGAACTGGATTAGCAGAGCTCCTTCTTTAAGAGCTAAAATGATTTTACTCGCTAAAGTTCAAGATGAAGCTGGACATGGACTCTACCTTTACTCTGCATGTGAAACTTTAGGAGTTAGTAGACAAGAACTAATTCAACAACTTCATGATGGAAAAGCTAAATACTCCTCAATATTTAACTATCCCACTTTAAGTTGGGCAGACATGGGTGCTATTGGATGGCTTGTTGATGGAGCAGCTATTGTGAATCAAGTTTCTTTACAAAGAACATCTTATGGACCTTACTCTAGAGGAATGATTAAAATTTGTAAAGAAGAATCCTTTCATCAAAGACAAGGATATGAGATAATGGCCGAAATGGCTAGTGGAACACCTGAACAAAAAGAAATGGCTCAAGACGCTTTAAACAGATTTTGGTGGCCTTCTATCATGATGTTTGGTCCTCAGGATGGAGATTCTCCAAGAACTGGAAATGCCATGAAATGGAAGATAAAGAGACAAACGAATGATGAATTAAGACAAAGTTTTATAGATAAAACGGTTCATCAAGCAGAAATTATAGGATTAACGATACCTGATCCAGACCTAAAATGGAACGAAGAAAGAGGACATTATGATTTTGGAAAAATGGACTGGGATGAATTTTGGGATGTTGTAAATGGAAAGGGGCCTTGTAATAAACAAAGATTAGACCATCATAAGAAAGCACATATTGATGGAAAATGGGTTAGAGATGCTGCAAAAGCGTATTCGGAAAAACAAAAAGATTTAGTTATAAATTAAAATATATATTATGTCAGAGAATACAAATGTTTGGGAAGTTTTTATTCAAAGTAAAAATGGTTTAGCTCACAAACATGTAGGTAATGTACATGCATCGGACAAAGAAATGGCATTACAAAATGCGAGAGATTTATATACAAGAAGAAATGAAGGTAGCTGTATTTGGGTGGTTAAATCAGAATATATTGTCTCCTCTGAATCAGAAGATGGAGAAGCTTTTTTTGACCCATCTAATGATAAAATGTATAGACATCCGACTTTCTACAACATGCCGAAGGGAGCAAAACATATTTAAGAAAATGAGTTTACTAAATTACACATTAAGAATTGCGGATTCTTCACTTATTTCTGGTCAAAGATTAGCTGAGTGGTGTTCTAACGCCCATACTTTAGAAGAGGATATTGCTTTATCTAATATTGCTTTAGATTTATTTGGTCAAGCAAATATACTACTAGAGTACGCATCAGATTTAGACGGAAAAAAAACTGCAGATGACTTCGCATTTAAAAGAAATGAAAGAGAATTCTTCAATTTAAAATTGACTGAGCAACCAAATGGTCATTTTGGAGATACAATAGTCAAATTATTTCTATTTTCCTCTTTTAATTTTTTATTTTACAACAAACTATCACAAAGTAAAAATGAAAATCTCTCTGCATTTGCATTTAAATCTTTGAAAGAAGTAAAATATCATCTAAAACACTCTAAAAGTTGGATAGTACGATTAGGAGATGGAACAAAAGAAAGTAATAAAAAAGTTCAGGAATCGTTAAATTCAATGTGGGAGTTCACGGGAGAATTTTTTGAAATGGATGAAATAGACATTGAGTTGAACAAAAAAGGCATTGGAGTTAATAATAAATCCTTAAAGGAAGATTGGAATAATATAATTAATACTACAATACTAGAGTCCAAATTAAAAAGACCTGAAGATGGTTATATGCAAACAGGAAGTAAAAATGGATTACATACAGAACATTTAGGACATCTTCTATCTGAAATGCAGTATTTGCAAAGAGCATACCCTAATGCAAAATGGTAACACAGAAAAAATATGGGAATTGTTAAATACTGTTCCCGATCCTGAAATACCTGTTATTTCAGTAGTAGAACTTGGTGTTATACGAAATGTTGAATATATAAACAAAACATATTTAATTTCAATCACCCCAACTTATTCTGGATGTCCAGCAGTAAAAACATTTCAAGATGATATAAAGATTTGTTTAAGTGAAAATGGAATAGATAACTTCGAAATAAAATTAGTTTACTCCCCAGCTTGGACTACTGATTGGATGTCTAATTCTACTAAAGAAAAGCTTACAAAATACGGTATTTCTCCACCATCAGACAAAATTATTTGTCCTCAATGTAAATCTACTTCAACATCATTAGTAAGTGAATTTAGCTCAACAG
Source organism: Flavobacteriales bacterium (assembly GCA_002696275.1). GTDB lineage: Bacteria > Bacteroidota > Bacteroidia > Flavobacteriales > BACL11. Next base: position 16,405 of record NZRO01000033.1, on the reverse strand, counting down.
CATGCAAGTCTTTTCATAAATGCAATGAATGTTTAGAACCTTTCGAACACTTTAAGTGCATCTAAACTCATTTGAATTTATTAATTTAGCATACAAATCATTATATTACTATAAAAATGAAAATTAGCGTAATTGGTGCTGGAACAATGGGAACTGGAATCGCACAGATTGCAGCAACAAAAGGGCATGAAGTCTGTTTATACGATTCTTTTGTAGGATCTATAGAAAATGCAAAAGATAAGCTTGAAAAGATTTTAAATCGATTAGTAGAAAAAGAAAGAATTTGCTCCAAAGAAAAAGATGAAATATTAAACAGAATTAATTTCTCTAAAAAATTAGAAGATGTAAAAGGAAGTAGTTTTGTAATTGAAGCAATTATTGAAAATCTAAAGATAAAACAGAATATGTTTACTCAAATAGAGGATATTGTAGATGAAAAATGCATTATAGCTACTAATACGTCTTCTCTATCTATCGCTTCTATTGCGGGAGTTTGTAAGTATGCAAACAGAGTCATTGGAGTTCACTTTTTCAATCCAGCTCCTTTAATGCCATTAGTTGAAATCATTCCTGCTGTGCAAACATCAAGTGAAACCTTAAATAGTACAAAATCAATTATTGATAAGTGGGGAAAAGTAAGTGTATTGACAAAAGATACCCCTGGATTTATTGTTAATCGTGTCGCTCGACCTTTTTATGGTGAATCATTAAGAATTTATGAGGAAGGAATTGCGGATTTTGCTACTATCGATTGGGCTATAAAAGAAATTGGAGGATTCCGAATGGGACCATTTGAATTAATGGATTATATTGGAAACGACATCAACTATACTGTAACTGAAACTGTATTTACCTCTTTTTATTTCGATCCAAGATACAAACCATCCTTTACACAAAAAAGAATGATGGAAGCAGGATATTTTGGAAGAAAATCAGGAAGAGGATATTATGATTATTCAAAAGAATTACCAAAAGCCTATGAAAACAGAGATTTAGGAAAACAAATTTTATGGAGAGTACTTTCTATGTTAATAAATGAAGCGGTTGATGCACTTTACCTAAATATTGCATCAAAAGAAGATATTGATTTAGCAATGACAAAAGGAGTAAATTACCCAAAAGGCTTATTAATGTGGGCTGATGAAATAGGACTTAAAAATATTCTAAGCCAATTAGAAGATCTTTACAGCGAGTATAAAGAAGATCGATATAGACCCTCACCTCTATTAAGAAGAATGGTAAAACAAAATAAAAGTTTTTACTAATGAGTTTAGCTAAAAAAGTAGTAAAAAAAATGATAAATGAAGATGCCTTCAGTCAATGGCTAGGTATTAAAGTATTAGAAATTTCAGAAGGTTTTTGTAAACTACAAATACAAGTAAGAGATGAAATGACTAATGGATTCTTAATTGCTCATGGTGGGATATCCTACTCTCTTGCAGATAGTTGTTTGGCTTTTGCGTCTAACTCCTATGGAATACAATCTTTTTCTTTAGAAACCTCTATTTCTCATACTAAAAAAGTAGAAAGTGGTGATATATTAATAGCTACTTCTAAAGAAATAAATAAAACAAACAGAACCGCTTTATATTACATTACTATAACAAATCAAAACAAAGAGGAAATTGCTCATTTAAAAGGTACAGTATATAGAACTGAAAAAAAATGGTTTTCTTAAAAAGTATAAAAAAGTATTAATATGATTTACGAATTTAATGGATACAAACCAGTAATACATCCTTCTTCTTTTGTACATAAAGAAGCAACAATTATAGGTAATGTAATTATTGGAAAAAATGTGTATATAGGACCAGGGGCATCATTAAGAGGAGATTGGGGTCAAATTACTATTGAAGATGGTTGTAATGTTCAAGATAATTGTATAATTCATATCTTTCCTGGAAAAGATGTAATACTTAAAGAGAACGCTCATATTGGTCATGGAGCAATTATACATGGAGCAAATATTGGAAAAAACACTTTAGTGGGAATGAACGCTGTAGTAATGGATGATGCAATTATTGGTGATGAATGTATTTTAGGAGCACTTTGCTTTATTAAGGGAGAAACTCATGTTCCAAACAGAAAAATTATTATAGGTAATCCAGGAAAAATCAATGGAGATGTATCTGATAAAATGATAAATTGGAAAAGGAAAGGAACTCAATTATATCAGGAATTAGCAAAAGAATGTAAACAATTAATGAATCAATGTGATCCTCTAACTGAGATTGAAGAAAATAGAAAAGAAAAACAAAAAATAACTTTTGATACTTGGAAGAAAACAAAATGAAAAATTACGAAAATTATGCATTTGGAAAGTGGATTAAAGGTGATGGTGATGGCACACCTCTATTCAATGCAATAAATGGAGAAAAAATAGGAACTGCTGGGTCAAAAGGTTTAGATTTTTCAGATATGATGGATTACGCTAGAAAAACAGGAGGTCCTGCTCTTAGAAGAATGACTTTTCAAGAAAGAGGGTTAATGCTTAAAAAACTAGCATTACATCTACATTCTATAAAAGAGAAATTTTATCCTATTAGCTTTCTAACGGGTGCTACAAAAGTAGATTCATGGATAGATATTGAAGGAGGAATAGGAAATCTATTTACAAACGCTTCATTAAGAAGACAGTTTCCTGATTTACCATATCATGTTGAAGGAAGCGCTGCTCCACTATCAAAAAATGGTACTTTTATTGGGCACCATATAATGGTACCAAAACAAGGAGTTGCAATCCATATTAATGCATTCAACTTTCCAATTTGGGGTATGCTAGAAAAGATAGCTGTAAATCTTATGGCTGGAGTTCCAGCAATTGTAAAGCCGGCTACAATAACTTCATATCTTACAGAAGTTATGGTTCGTGAGATTATAGATTCTGAAATTTTACCTGAAGGAAGTATACAACTGATTTGTGGTAGCGCTAGAGGTATTTTAGATGATATTACATCGGAGGATATTGTTACTTTTACTGGTAGTGCATCTACTGGTCAAATGTTAAAATCACATCCTAAATTAATAGAAGAGTCTGTCCCTTTTAATATGGAAGCGGACTCCTTAAACTGTTCGGTATTAGGAGAAGATGCAATTCCTGGAACAGCTGAATTTGATCTATTTATAAAAGAAGTTCAAAGAGAAATGACGGTTAAAGCAGGTCAAAAATGTACTGCAGTTCGTAGGATAATTGTTCCTGAAAAATTAGTGGAAGATGTGCAAATTGAACTTGGAAAAAGATTATCAAAAACAATTATTGGAGATCCAACCATTGAAGGAGTAAGAATGGGAAGTTTAGCTGGAAAAGAACAACTAACAGAAGTGTCTGAAAAAGTAAAACAATTAGCACAATCTCAAGATATTGTCTTTGGTAGTTTAGAGGAATTTGAAGTAGTTGGAGCAGATAAAAACAAAGGATCTTTCATCTCTCCTATCCTATTTCTAAATAATGATCCATTTAATAAAATAGATTGTCATAATATAGAGGCTTTTGGACCTATTTCTACCATATTACCTTATAAAACTATTGATGAAGCAATAAAACTCGCTAGAATGGGTAAAGGTTCTCTGGTTTGTTCAATTATTACAAATGACATGAAAATTGCAGAAGAATTTGTCGTTGGTGCAGCAAGCATGCACGGAAGAATTTTAGTGTTAAATGAAGCTTGTAGTAAAGAAAGTACTGGACACGGCTCTCCAATGCCCCTATTAACACATGGTGGTCCCGGTAGAGCTGGAGGTGGAGAAGAAATGGGAGGAATTAGAGGTATTAAACACTATTTACAAAGAACTGCGATTCAAGGACATCCTACTACTATTACTAATCTAACAAAACAATATCAAGTGGGAGCAGAGCAAAACACAAAAGGTCCACATACTTTTCGAAAACATTTTGAGGAGATTGAAATTGGAGATACTGTTATTACTGATAAGCATACTGTAACTTTAGATGATATTGAAAACTTTGCCGAACTTTCTGGAGATAAATTCTATGCACATATGGATGAGAAATCCTTAGATGGGACAATTTTTACAGAAAGAGTCGCACATGGATATTTTATTATGAGTAAGGCGGCGGGACTGTTTGTTGATCCTCCTAAAGGTCCAGTATTATTAAATTATGGAATTGATGAGTGTAGATTTACTAAGCCCGTATATCCAGGAATGACAGTTGGGGTTCGTTTTACAGCTAAAGAAAAAATAAGCCAAGAAAAAAGAGATGAAGAGGATATCGCAAAAGGAATTGTAAAATTCTTAGTAGATGTATATGATGATGAAGGAGAAACAGTAATGTTAGCTACTATATTAACTATGATTCGTAAACTAGATCAATCATGAAAACAAACATTACCATAAAACTTGTATTGTTGATAATTTTACATTAATAAAATAAAAATATGAGTAAAAATCTCAACAAAGATATACTAAAGAGGGCATATTCCTTAATGTGTACAGCACGTGCTATGAGTAAGATATATGAAGAAAATACAGCAGTAACCTCTAAATATGTACATGCAACATCTAAAGGTCATGAAGCTATACAATTAGCAGTTGGTTTACAATTAACGGAAAACGATTGGGTATCTCCATATTACAGAGATGATTCTATTCTACTAGGGATNGGTATAACTCCTTATGAATTAATGNTACAACTTTTGTGTAAAAAAGATGATCCTTTCTCAGGTGGAAGAACTTACTACTCTCACCCATCTTTAAAAAGAGAAGGATTTCCAAAAATACCACATCAATCATCAGCAACAGGAATGCAAGGAATTCCTACCACAGGAATTGCAATGGGAATACAATATCAAGAAAAAGAAGGGTTAATAAAACCAAAAAAAGGAAAAGAATCTGTGACAGTTTGNTCATTTGGAGATGCTTCAATTACAGAAGGAGAAGTAGCTGAAGCATTTCAAATGGCAGTACTAAAAAANCTACCTATTCTATACTTAGTACAGGATAATGAATGGGATATTTCAGCACATTCATCTGAAATGAGAGCAGTTGATGCTACACATTACGCAAAAGGGTTTGGATTAAAAACCTACACCATTGATGGAACAGAATTTAGAAAGTCTTANGAGACTATTCAAAAAGCTATTCAAGAAATTAGAGAAAAAAGAAGTCCTATTCTAGTTCATGCAAAAGTTCCACTTTTAAATCATCATACATCTGGTGTTCGTATGGAATGGTATAGAGATGATTTAGATGAAGCTAGGTCTAGAGACCCCTTTCCAAAACTGAAAAAGGAATTATTANATAATGATTTTTCCGAGAATGATTTGAAGAAGTTAAAAAAAGAAGCAAATTATCTAGTTAAAATAGATTATGAAAAAGCACTAAAAGCCGAAGATCCTAACCCAAAAGATTTATACAATCATAAGTTTGCTCCTACTCCAATTACAGAAGAAAGAGGAGAAAGAGAACCAAACAATAAAACTCCTACTGTAATGGTAGATTGTGCACTTTTCGCATTAAAAGAATTAATGGCAAAACACCCAGAATCCTTGCTTTACGGACAAGATGTTGGGAGGAGATTAGGTGGTGTATTTAGAGAAGCCGCTACTCTNGCCCAAACTTACGGNGACAACAGAGTATTTAACACCCCGATTCAAGAAGCATTTATAATTGGTAGTACNGTAGGTATGTCAGCAGTTGGATTAAAACCTATAGTTGAAGTACAATTTGCAGACTATATTTGGCCGGGTTTAAATCAATTATTTACNGAGGTTAGTAGGTCTAATTACCTGTCTAATGGAAAGTGGCCAGTAAGTTGTATTATCAGAGTTCCTATTGGAGCTTATGGAAGTGGAGGTCCTTATCATTCTTCATCTGTNGAAACAGTTTTAACACAAATAAAAGGAATAAAAATTGCTTACCCATCTACAGGTGCAGATTTAAAAGGATTAATAAAATCTGCTTATTATGACCCTAATCCAGTTGTTATATTGGAGCATAAAGGTTTATATTGGAGTAAAATTACAGGAACTGAAAAAGCAAAAACAATAGAACCATCTGAAGATTATGTAATTCCTTTCGGAAAAGCTAGAGTTGCTTTAAATCATAATTCAAATGAAATAAATACAATTTGTATTATTACATATGGAATGGGGGTACACTGGGCACTTAATGCAGCTAAAAATCATAAAGGAAAGGTAGAAATTATTGATTTGAGGACAATCTATCCATTAGATGAAGAACTTGTATTTAATTCTGCTAAAAAACATGGAAAATGTTTAATATTAACAGAAGAACCAGTTCAAGGTTCGTTTGCACAAAGNTTAGCAGGTAGTATTCAGGAAAATTGTTTTGAAAAATTAGATGCCCCAGTATATGTTTTAGGATCTGAGAATTTACCTGCCATTCCACTAAATTCTACTCTTGAAAGAGCAATGCTACCAAATTCAGAAAAAGTCAGTATAAAGATTAAAGAGATTTTAGCTTACTGAATTCTTATTTATCTTTTTTACCTTTTTCATCTTTAAAATAATCAAAGACTGAAAATTCTTCACTACCAGAAGGATAATTAGGAAAAAGATTTATATCCCATGTTTTCGTTGCCCATTCATCACATGTTCCATCACCAAAACTAATTGTAGCANCCCAATTTCCTTCAGCATCATAATATTCAAATAGGCCAGAAACTGGAGTCTCAATATCTTTATTCCACTCTTCGAAAAAACATATCGATTTAACAATAGGTTCTATTTCAACTTCATTATATCCTTCGTCGACATATGATAATCTCGCCTCAATACCATCATTACTAACTATATCATGATCATGATCTTCATGTTTATCGCAAGAAGGAAAAAATAAAATTGTGATGAAAATAAAAAACAAAGAAAAAACTTTATTCATTTTTTATGATTTAAATTAATAATGTTACAAATATAAAAAAAACCTACATATATTACATAGGTTCTTTTTATAATTANAGAATTTTAAGTTTAATCCTCTTTAATCTCTTCAAATTCTACATCTGTTACATCATCATCAGAGTTGTTCTCTGAGTTAGAAACTCCACCNGTATTAGTTTNAGATTCTTCTTGAGAAGCTTTGTACATTTCCTCAGAAGCAGCGGTCCAGGCTGTATTTATCTTTTCCATTGCAGCATCGATAGCTTCTAAATCCTTATTTTCGTGTGCAGTTTTTAAATCCGAAAGTGCATCTTCAATTGGAGCCTTTTTGTCATCTGATAACTTTTCTCCAAATTCCTTAAGCTGCTTTTCTGTTTGAAAGATCATTCCATCAGCAGCATTTATCTTATCAACTGTTTCTTTAGCTTTATTATCTGCATCTGCATTTGCTTCAGCTTCTTTTTTCATTTTCTCAATTTCCTCTTCAGAAAGTCCTGAAGAAGCTTCAATTTTAATATTCTGCTCTTTCCCTGTAGCTTTATCTTTAGCAGTTACATTTAAAATTCCATTTGCATCAATATCAAAAGTTACTTCAATTTGTGGAATTCCTCTGGGTGCAGGAGGAATATCTGCTAATTGAAATCTTCCAATTTCTTTATTCCCTTCAAACATTGGTCTCTCTCCCTGACCTACTCTAATATCCACAGCGGGTTGATTATCTGCTGCAGTAGAAAAAACTTCAGATTTCTTGGTTGGAATTGTTGTATTAGCTTCTATTAATTTTGTCATCACACCACCCATCGTTTCAATTCCTAAAGACAATGGAGTAACATCTAAAAGAAGTACATCTGTAACATCCCCAGATAGCACACCTCCTTGAATTGCTGCTCCTACCGCAACAACTTCGTCAGGATTCACACCTTTAGATGGAGCTTTTCCAAAATATTTTTGTACAATTTCTTGTATAGCTGGAATTCTAGTAGAACCACCAACTAAAATTACCTCATCAATATCTGATGTAGATAATCCTGCATCTTTCACAGCTGTTTTACATGGTTTTATGGTTGCTTGTATCAAACTATCGGCTAATTTCTCAAATTGAGCTCTTGTTAGAGTTTTTACTAGGTGTTTGGGACCCGAGGCTGTAGCTGTTACATAAGGGAGATTAATTTCTGTTTGAGTAGAGGAAGAAAGTTCTACCTTAGCTTTCTCAGCTGCTTCTTTCAATCTTTGCAGAGCTGCAGGGTCTTCTCTTAAATCCATATTTTCATCCTTTTTAAATTCCTCTGCAAGCCAATCAATAATTACCTGATCAAAGTTATCACCACCTAAATGTGTGTCTCCATTTGTAGATTTTACTTCAAAAACTCCATCTCCTAATTCTAAAATAGACACATCAAAAGTACCTCCCCCTAAATCAAAAACTGCAATTGTTTGGTCTTGATCTGATTTATCTAAACCATAAGCAAGTGCAGCTGCGGTTGGCTCGTTTATAATTCTACTTACTTTTAGTCCCGCAATTTCTCCAGCCTCTTTAGTAGCCTGTCTTTGCGCATCATTAAAATATGCAGGAACAGTAACTACAGCTTCAGATACAGTAGCTCCTAAATAGTCCTCTGCAGTCTTTTTCATTTTTTGAAGAACCATTGCAGATATCTCTTGAGGAGTATATTTTCTATCATCAATAACTATTCTAGGAGTATCGTTATCTCCTTTTACTACTTTATAAGGAACATTCTTTATTTCCTTTGCCATTTTAGAGAAAGATTCACCCATAAATCTCTTTATAGAATAAATAGTTTTCTCAGGATTAGTAATAGCCTGACGTTTTGCAGCATCTCCTACTTTTCTTTCTCCACCTTCAATAAAGGCAACAATAGAAGGAGTTGTTCTGTTTCCTTCAGCGTTTGGGATTACAACAGGTTCATTTCCTTCCATTACAGAAACACAAGAGTTTGTTGTACCTAAATCAATTCCAATAATTTTACTCATTTTTATTTATTTTAGTTTATTAAAAATTTCTTTCTATTCTTGATTATATGAAAATATAATGCCAAATAAAAAAACTTATTAAATACTGACAAAATTGACTAGATTCACTAGTGACAAAACAAATAAACATGACAGTTAGTCAGATTATGGAAAGATAAAATTTAATGAATCAAGATGATTAGATATTGCTTCTTTAGTAGTAGTAGTAATAGAAACATTTTCTTGTAACTTATTGATCCTACAAGAAAATAAACCATATCCATTTGTTATTTCTGAATATATAGGTCTTTCTTGAACAACTCCTGTAGGTGGAATATTTAAATTCATATAAGTTTGTAAATCACCTCCTCCGGCAGATAAAGAGAAGTCTATATCATTAATTCTTCTATTAACCGTACTAGATTTTTTTATGTTATAAGCTAAAAAATTAAAGAATCCTTCACCACTTATTTGTTGTATATATTCATCGCTACCATCATGCTCTATTAAAGGAAAATCTTTCTGTATACTTTTTATTACAGTATCTGTGATACCATACTCTGTGTAATTAACTATCATTGTTAATTGATACATTTCAGCATTTTTGGAATGTGACCACTCTACGGAAGAACTAGTAAAATCACCAGATATACCATAAAATCCCATTTTAAAATTTGGGTTGTTAAAATAAGACATTAATTCTAATTCATGAATAAGATTTGTTCTTGCACTAACAATATTTCCAGTATTTTTATGAGTTATAGTTAAATAATATAATTTATCTTCTTTTAAGAAATCATCTGTATCGAATGTATATACTATATTATTATCACTTGCAAAAGTTCCAGAATCTTTTAACATTACAGTATCTACAAGAATTCTTGTGTCTAACACATTTCCCAATGTAGAAACTCTTTCAATTTTCACCTCTAAGTTTTGAGGTAAAAAATTTAAAGAATCAGAGATCTGAGCCATAACATAAGCACTTTCATCTCCTAAAAATGCTTTGTTGATTCTGAGATATTGTTTTTCTTGACTTTGATCTAAAAGTCCAAACACAACGGTTACTTCCTCCCATTCAGAATTAATATCTAAATCAGATTCACAAGAAGAAAAAGATAAAATAATTAATAAAAAAATTGAAGTTATTTTTTTCATGTTGGCAAACTTACTTATTTTAATAACATATTTGTAGATTTGCATCTATTAATTATAACGAAAATATGAAAAAACACATCTCCTTAGCTTTGTTTACAGTAGTGTTTAACACTGTACTAACCTCTCAAAATATATCGGAATTAGAAAATGTACGAAATATAATTGTAGAAAATTTCAACGAATCTGAATCCTCATTTCCTATTTTAACTAACATTGATAATTATTTTATTATCGACAATGGTGATTATCTTTTAAGTAGAAATAATACAGAAAGCGAATACGCTATTCTTGCTAGTAGTACTGAAATGATTACTGACTTTACCCTTAAAACTGCTATAAAAGTAGGACCTTCATCTTTTAAAAGATCTTCAGCAGGAATACTGATAAAAGCTCAAGTTGCTGGAAGTGGAGCTTTAGTATTTGAAATTAATAGAAAAGGAGAGTTTCGTATTAAAGAACTACAAAATAACACTTATAAATATTTATCGGGTAAAAGTTCTAATGAAGGATGGGTGAAAAATAAAGAGATAAAAGGACAAGATGAGTTTAATGCTATTGAAATAAGATGTAAAGATAATGTTTACGATATATATGTAAATAATAATTTTATTACCAACCTATTTTCATCTACATACTCTAGTGGAAGAATGGGAATCTTAATTGGTAGAGATGCAAAAGCAAGAGTTGCTTACTATCATCTTGATGTTCCTAGTAATACACAGAACAATCTGATTAAAGAGCATATGAGTGACTTTAATGTTGAAAATCTTACAAATAGAGTAAAACAATTAGAGTCTGAAAAAGTAACTCTTAATAACACTAACTCAAGACTAGAAGAAGAGGTTAAATTATTAAAAAACAATAATTTTAATAAAATAGAAAAAGAGTTAGAAAACAGTAAAAATAGAATAGATAGTTTATCCAAAATTATTTCGGAATTAAATGATGATTTAGAAGTATCCAATAATTTATTGTCTGAAGAGAGGAAGAAATTTAACAATTCTAATGCTGAAGTTGAAAAAGGGAATAAATTGATATCTGAATTTAATTTAAAACAGAAAGAGTTTATGTCTAAAATATCAAACTTAGAATCTAATATTATTAAATTAAACAATAAATCAACCGAATTAAAAACAGAGCTAGATAGTAAACAATACAGATTAGACAGTCAGGTTGAACTAAATGAAGAATTACAAAAAAACAATTCTACTTTACTAAATAAAAGTAATTCCGAGATAGACAAAAACAAGAATTTACAATCTGAGATTGCTAATTTAAAAAACAAGGTTTCTGATTTAAATATAAATCTAAATCAAGCTGAAGATAAAATTCAGAATTTGAATAAAAAATTACAACGAAAAAAAGAAGAATTAAACAACTCTGAAAAAAAATCTGCTAATCTCCAGGAAAAAGTCACAACACTTAATAGTAATATTTCAAGTTTAAATTCAGATATCAATACTATAAATTCAAAGTTAAATAAACAAAAATCAAACTATTCTATAGTTGAAAAAGATTTAAAGAATAAATTAAACAATAAAACAAGTGAAATAACTAAATTAAACAAAGAGATTTCTAGATTACAGAAAAAATACTCTTCATATGAAATGTTAGATGAGAAAAATAAAGATCTTAATACTAGTATAAATGAAAAAGATATTACAATTAATAATTTAAGTTCAAAAATATCTGAGTTAAACAAATTTATTTATGATTTAGAAAACAAAAACAGTATTCTTACAAAATCAGAATTTGATAAATCTGAGCAAATTACTCTATTAACTAATACTTTAGAAGATTTGAATACAAAGGTTGAAAATATGAAAAATGTTCTTATTTATAAAGGTTTTGAAGAAAAGGGACTACAATCTGATAAAGTCACAACTACTAAAGTTGAAAACAAAAAACAGAATACTAAAAAGAAAAGGAAAGAAAATAACGATAAAAATGTAACATATTCAGTTCAGATTGCTACATATGGAGAAAAAGTTACTATGAATCAGTTTAATGGATTGAAAGATGTATTTTATATAGATTCTGAAAATGGAACATTCTTATATATGTCTGGTAAGTTTAACAATTCAAATGGAGCAATAGAACATAGAAACACACTAGTAAAATTAGGATTTAAGGAAGCATTTGTTGTAAAATTAAATAACAGGTAGAATGTCATTACCAAAAAAAGAATACAAAAAAATAACCACTAACTCTCTTCAGGAAATGAAACAAAATGGAGAGAAAATATCTATGCTTACAGCATACGACTATACTTTAGCTAAAATTGTAGATGGAGCAGGAATTGATATTATTTTAGTCGGTGATTCTGCATCTAATGTAATGGCTGGACACGAAACTACTCTACCAATTACCTTAAATGAAATAATATATCATGCTTCTTCTGTAGTTAGAGCAATAAATAGATGTTTAGTAGTAGTTGATATGCCATTTGGCTCCTACCAAGGAAACTCTAAGGAAGCTCTTTCTAATGCGGTTAGGATTATGAAAGAAACCGGAGGACATTCTGTAAAACTTGAGGGAGGATCTGAAATTATAGAATCTATTGAGAGAATACTTACAGCAGGAATTCCTGTAATGGGACATCTTGGGCTTACTCCACAATCTATTTATAAATTTGGAACATACACAGTTCGGGCTAAAGAAGAGGATGAGGCTGAAAAATTAATTGCAGACGCAAGATTATTAGAAAAAACCGGTTGCTTTGCTATTGTATTAGAAAAAGTCCCAGCGATACTAGCCAAAAAAGTTGCAGAAAGTGTTTCTATTCCTATTATAGGAATTGGAGCAGGTCCTGATGTAGATGGACAAGTTTTAGTATTACACGATATGATAGGTATGACACATGAATTTAATCCAAGATTCTTAAGAAGATATTTAAATCTGTTTGAAGATATTACTGAAGCAGTAAAAAACTATGTTTCGGATGTAAAATCTAAGGACTTCCCTAACGAAAAAGAACAATACTAATGTTAAAGGTATTGTACGAGGATAACCACCTTATTGCAGTAAATAAAAAATCTGGAGACATCGTACAAGGAGATAAAACTGGAGACACTCCACTTTCTGATTTTGTAAGATCATATATCAAAAAAAAATACAATAAAACAGGAAATGTTTTTTTAGGAATTATACATAGGTTAGATAGACCTACATCAGGTATTGTATTATTTGCAAGAACCTCAAAAGCACTTATTAGAATGAACGAACAATTTCGAAACAAAGAAATTGAAAAAACTTATTGGGCGGTAGTAGAAAATTCTCCACCAAAATTAAAAGGAATTTTAGTAAATTATTTATATAAAAATCAGAAACAGAACAAATCCTATGTAAGAAAAGAAGGAAAACATTCGATTTTAGAATACAAAATTCTTAGCAGGTTGAATAATTATTATATTCTAGAAATCAAACCTAAAACAGGAAGACATCATCAAATTCGAGCACAACTTGCTAATATTGGATGTGTTATAAAAGGAGACATAAAATATGGAGCAAAACGATCTAATAAAGACGCGTCAATTCATTTATTGGCTCAGAAATTAGAGTTTATACACCCTATTAAAAAAGAAAAAATAGTATTAAAAGCAAACCCACCTAAAGATGTTATTTGGGACACTTGTAAATAAAAAAACTAATTAATATATTTGTTTATATGAAAAAAACACACTTCATTTTCCTTCTATTTTTTTCTCAAAATATTTTTTCTCAAGATCTTTCACAAAAAGTATTACAGGAATATGAGGACACGTTATCTATTCTAGCTCATACTATTATGTATGGTGAAAATGAAACCATAAGATTACAAGCAAACAAAGGTTTCATATCTGAACTTTTAGAAGTGTTAAAATACAAGAATTCCTATTCCTATCCATTCGACTCATTAAAAAGTATAAGTATATTACAACCTGATGATCATAGTTTTAGATTATTTAATTGGATTATTCGTAAAGATGATGGTGGAATAAAATATCAGGCTTATATTGTCTTACCATCAATTCAAAAGAAAAAAAATCTGATCATACAAATTCAGGAAAATTCTAATTCTCATTTAGATTTTGAAAATCAGATTTTTAACCAAGATAACTGGTATGGAGCATTATATTATAAGATTATAAGTCCAAAAAAGAAAAACAATAAATATTATACCTTATTAGCATGGGATGGAAATTCTAAAAACTCTGTAAAAAAAATCATTGATATTCTGGAAATCAAAGAACAAAAAGTTTACTTTGGAAAAAATATATTTATTAAAAACAATAAAAAATCTAAAAGAGTAGAGTTAGAATATAATTCTAAAACTTCTGTTTCTGTAAATTACGATGAAAGTACAAAAAAAATAATATTCGATCATTTAGTTGCTTTAAAAGAAAATGAAGAAGGATTAAAAACTTTTTATGTTCCGGATGGGAGTTACGATTGTTATCAATACAAAAAAGGGAAATGGATTTTTCAGGAGAATATTGATGCTAGAATTAAAAAGAAAACAAACAAAAAAATTAATACTAAAGAAGAGAAAGGACTCTTTAGAAAATAAAATGCTAAATTTAAAATTCTCTAATAAAATAGAAGTAGGTTGTGATGAAGCGGGTAGAGGATGTTTAGCTGGCCCAGTTGTAGCTGCAGCGGTTTTATTACCTGAAAATTTTAAAAACCAAACGCTAAACGACTCCAAAAAATTAAATGAAAAACAGAGAGAAAAACTAGAAATATTTATTAAAAAAGAAGCTGTTAGTTATGGAATTGGTATCGTATCTCCTAAAGAAATAGATGAAATAAATATACTTAAGGCATCTTTCTTAGCCATGCACCGAGCGATAGACGCAATAAACTCTGAATATCAACTCTTATTAATAGACGGAAATCGTTTTAATCCATATAAGAACATTACTCATGAGTGTATTATTAAAGGAGATGGAAAGTTCTTAAGCATTGCAGCGGCATCAGTACTTGCCAAAACCGAGAGAGATAGAATCATGAAAAATCTTTCATTAGAGTTTCCTCAATATCATTGGGGAAAAAACAAAGGATATCCCACTAAAAAACATCGAGAAGCCATTCAAAAACACGGTGCTAACAAATACCATAGGAAAAGTTTTAAACTCTTACCAAAACAGTTGAAACTATTTTAATAATTTTGTCTTGAATAAAGAAGATAGATGAGTAAATTAATTCAAAATATCGCCTTTGTAATATTGTGCTTACTTACTATCGGTTATTGGGTTTATAATGGATTTCAGAATAATAATGATGATATTTTAAAAAGTTCTGTGAAAGATGACAATTCTGATCTTATTTTTCAACTATTACAAAATGATACATCCTTAATCTATGATTCTATATTATCTAGTGATTATATTTCTTATTCTGACACTACTAACTTTACTAATATTCTAAAAAACCAAAGTACTCACCCAATTACTATTGATGAAATTTTACCTTATTATACTTCTGAATATTTAAGTATTTCTTACAACAACAGTACATTAAATAATTATAAAAACTATTTAAAAAACACTATAAATTTTAATAATTGGGATTCCTTAAATAAAAACTTAGAAACACTATATAATTTTAATATTATAGAATTCAGTAGTTATCTAGAAGAAATAGGATTATTTAAGTTAGACAGCCTCACTTACTTTTATTTAAAGTCGGATGAACCTTACAATATAGAAAGCCTGTTAAACTTAATCGACGATAGTATTTCAAATAATTATTGTAAAAAAGTTAGTTCTCATCATCTATTTCCTCTTCTACTTTCTGAAATATTCTTAAAAGATGTAAGTTATTATATAAATATTGGTGAATATTTTATCTTTTCTTCCGACAGTGTTCATTTAAGAAAGATTTTCGGAAACAACCTTTTAATTAATAATCCGATGTTTTCATATTATAAAAACAAACAATTTAACAATTATTCATTAAATTATTTTAATAATAAAAGTAAAGAATCAGATACCTTATACAATATAATTTCCTACCAACTTAGAGGAGAGCAAAATGGGGTTATATCAAATTTCAAGAACTTTAAAATAAAAAAAAATACAGATACAATATCGGATACTTCTAATAGAGACATTACTTATAACAAGAGTAGTAATGAAGAAAACAATATCAGAGAAATTATAGAGGAAACTCAAAAATCTCTACAATCTAATAGTTTAGGAAAAATTACATATTATATTCAAAATGGAGAGAGTTTTAGATCTGGAAGCATAAAACTGAAAGAAAAACTTGAAAAAGCAGGATATAATTATAACAAAGTAAAAAAGAATCATGTGATCTTTATCACAAATAAGGGTTCAACAAAATTAAGTTGGAGTGATGCTGTTAATCTTTATTTGGACAAAAAACAACCATCAGAAGGAGATTACTTTTACATGGAAAAATTTTATTATTAA